>JAGOQS010000002.1 GCA_017991315.1 Ferrovibrio sp.
GCCGCCAGCTTCCGCCAGAACCTTCGTGATCGCCGCAGTCAGAGACGTCTTGCCGTGGTCAACGTGACCAATCGTCCCGATATTGCAATGCGGCTTGTTGCGCTCAAATTTTGCCTTGCCCATGGCTCTCGTCCTGCTCTGTCCGGCCCGGCTTCAGCCGTGACCTGTTGATCTGCTGTCCGCTCAGTACTCAAACTCACCTAAGGCTGGAGCGGGTGATGGGAATCGAACCCACGCAACCAGCTTGGAAGGCTGGGGCTCTACCACTGAGCTACACCCGCCAATACCGCGTTTTCATACCGTCCACCTGGAGGCCTGGCGACCGCTTGCACGGCCTCAGCGCGTAAGGTGGTGGAGAGGGCTGGATTCGAACCAGCGTAGGCGTGCGCCAACGGATTTACAGTCCGTCCCCTTTAGCCACTCGGGCACCTCTCCAATCGCTTCCTTTGGCACCTTTCCCGGCAAGGGAAAAACCACACAAACCAACGACCGGCATCGGCTAAAAAACGCGACAAAAGGCTCAGCATCGCCACTCTCCCCCCGATACACTGGGCTCGGAACGGCAATGTTGTTGCCTCTATCGCGGCGGAATATAAAGGCGGCCATGAGCCGGCGCAAGCATCAGCCCCCCCGTAATTCCCGACCCGCGCAACACGAAGCGCGACAACAGGCCAGAAACCCTGGCCAACGCCATGATACGCCTGAGAAATCAGGCCATCATGGGCACCACCGCAAAGCCCCGCCAGGCAGTGGCCCGGTATGGCTTTACGGCACCCATGCCTGCCTCGCGGCCCTGGCGAATCCGGAACGCTATTGCCGCCGCCTGGTGCTGACCCGCGAAACCCTGGCCCAGGTGCAGCCCCGCCTGCCCGCCCAGCCCCAGCCCGAGATTGTGGATAAGTCCCGCCTCGACGCCCTGCTGCCGCCCCAGGCGGTGCATCAGGGCATGGCATTGCAGGTCGAGCCGCTGGACGATCCAGGCATCGAATCCCTGACCGAGCCGCAGGCTGGCCTGACCCCGGGGGCGCGCGAAATCGTGGTGCTGCTGGACCAGGTGACCGACCCGCGCAATATCGGCGCGGTGATCCGCTCGGCGGCGGCCTTCGGCGCCCGGGCCGTGGTGCTGCCCGACCGCCATTCGCCGGAAGCCACCGGCGCCCTGGCCAAGGCCGCTTCGGGCGGCCTGGAGGTACTGCCGCTGATCCGCGTCACCAACCTCGCCCGCGCCCTGGATCAGCTTGCCGAATATGGCTTCTGGCGCGTCGGCCTGGAAATGGAAACCGACAAGACCCTGGCGCAGGCGGTGGCCGGCATCAAGCGCGTGGCCCTGGTGCTGGGCGCGGAAGATGAGGGTTTGCGCCGGCTGACGCGGGAGAAATGCGACTTCCTCGCCAAGCTGCCGATGACCGGCAAGGTGGAGAGCCTGAATGTCTCGGCCGCCGCCGCGGTGGCACTCTATGAGTGCGCCCGCGACGGCTGAGGCGGATCAGCGTTCTCAGACCTGCGACTGCAGGAAGTTCTGGATGCCGAGGCTGTCGACCAGGCCGAGCTGAGTCTCGAGATGGTCGATATGATCCTCGGTCTCCTTGAGGATGTGGCGCAGCACGTCGCGGCTGATGTAGTCGGCGGCGTTTTCGCAGGCACCGATGGCAGCCACCAGGTCGCTGCGATTCTGGCGCTCCAGATCGAGATCGCCCTTCAGCCCTTCCGGCACCGTCTCGCCGATGCGCAGCTTGCCGAGATCCTGCAGGTTGGGCACGCCATCGAGCAGCAGAATGCGCTCGATGATCTGATCGGCGTGCTTCATCTCGTCGATCGATTCCTTGTATTCGTGATGACCGAGCTTCTCATAGCCCCAGCTCTTCCACATGCGCGCATGCAGGAAATACTGGTTGATGGCGGTCAGCTCATTCTTCAGCACCGTGTTGAGATGCTTGATAACGGTCTTGTCGCCCTTCATGGCGCTCTCCTATTGCTCACCCGATTGGGTTTTGCATAAGCGCCACATCCGCATCGCGCAATACAAAAGCCTGCTGTTGCGAGTGACTAGCGAAGATAGTCGCGGCAACTGCGAAGCACTCGCGAAAATGTCCGGTTTCGTGCCCGGAACGCATGATTTGACGATGATTTCACGCCAGCAAACAGGGTGGCGGTTTCATACTTTTTATCTGCCGCACCAAACTGGAATCGGCGCCTGATTTCCTCAGGCTTACCACAATCATCTTAAGTTCAAGGGAGGCACGATCATGCCGCTTGCCCGCCGCACCCTGCTCGGCCTGCCGGCCCTGCTCTTCGCCGCCAGCCTGCCTCCAATTGCCAGGGCACAAAGCACCGGCCCGCTGAAATTTCCCACCGCAGAGATGGCCCGCACGGCCGAGGTGAAGGCGGATATGTGGAAAAGGCTGCCGGATTTCCCGCTCTGGACTGCCGATGATCAGGAATACCGCTTTCGGCAAAGCCTGGGCCGCATCACTTTCCTGCATTTCTGGGGCTCGTGGTGTGGGCCCTGCCAGCGCGAAATGCCACAGATGACGGCCTTTTATAAAAAATTCAAAGACCATCCCGATATGAACCGGCTGCTGGTGGTCTACGGCGAGCCTTTTGCCACCGGGCGGAAGTATCTCGGCGGCAGCATTGACGATGCGGCGCTGTTCGATCCGCGCGAGGGCGGCCAGCTTGGCAACAAACAGAATCTTTATCGCCAGCTATCATTGCGCCGGGTCCCCGGCACCATCATTACCGACCGCAATGGCCTGGTGATCTTCTGGATGGAGGATGCCACCGACTGGCAGCGGATCGAGCGCGAAATGCCCAACATCTTCGCCAATTCGGCGCCCTATACCGGTTCATGAAACAGCTTACGGAAACAGCGCCACCTGCCGCGTGTGGCTGGACTGGCGCTGGCCCTCGGTCGTGTCATAGCGCACGCGGAATTGCACCGGCCCCTTGACCGGCGCTGCCACATTGCCCGCCGTGAACACCACCCAGCCGCCCGGCACCTGCTGACTGCAATGCTGCCGCCGCGCCGTCACCGTCTGCTCGCGGATACTGGCGCTCAAGCCCTCCGGTCCGCTCAGGATGTCGATACCGAGGATGCGGTTCAACTGCGACCGGCAATTCGACGTGTCGATCCAGTAGACCTCGAAAACATCCGTGCTCTCGCCACTTTTCAGCATGATTTCCTGCGGCTGCGCCGCTGCCGGGAAGCCAGACAGCAGCAGGCAGAGCAGTAACAGGACGCGGAAACCTTGCATGTCTCTCTCCTAGAATTGCAGCGACCAGGCTTGGCTCAACACTTGCCACACCAGGGCGCGGGCCTGCTCGCGCGCCTCCGGGTGCGGCCCGTAGCCGAAACGCATGTTGCTGGCCGTGAAGGCGCCGCTGGCGGTGCCATCAAAGCCGTGCGGCGCGCCGGCAAAGGCATGAAATTGGATCTTGCCCCCGGCAAGCCGCTTGCAGCGCCCGTAGCTGTCCTTGTGCTGGCCCCAATCGTCGGCGTCGCCGTAAAGGATATGCACCTGGGTCGGACCATCGGCCGTGTAGTCGCTGGGACAATAGCCTTCGCAGCCGGGATAGAAGGAAAACACCGCCGTCGGTGGCCGGTCGGCCGGGAAACTCTTGCGCGTGTTCAAGGCCTCGGTGCCGCCGCGCGAGAAGCCCATCACGGCATAGCGCATGGTGTCGATGCGCGGCTGCTCCAGGCGGGCCAGTTCCAGCACCTCGGCGGCATCGTAGCGGTAGAACAGGTCGCAGCCGGTGCCGGACCAGTTGCCGTTCGGCCGTTTGCGGGCAGCAGCGCTGCGGATCTGCACCGTGGCGATACCGCGCTGGTTCAGCCAGGGCGTCCAGGCATTCGGCACCCAGGCGCGGCTGCCACCGGTGCCTTCCAGCATGATGACAAGCGGCACCTTGTCCCCGCCCTCCGCCCTCCCGCCATCGGGCAGATAGAATTCGGCATAGTCGCGATAGGCGGCGGGCTGCGCCCAGGATGACCCCACCCCTATCGCGGCGAGCCCGAGCAACAGCATCAGCAAAGACGGCAGGCGGCACATCGGCATTGCCGTTAATCTGCTGCCGCGCCGTCAAAGCAGCGTCAAAAAGCACCAGCACCCGCTGAAAATTTCACACGCATGGCCATATTTTCATGGCTGAATAGGCTATCGCCGCTAAATCTCGAGGGTATGCGGGCCAGATCATGACATATTCGGCGAGAATAACCTCCCCGCCCAGGCTTGAGCGCGCCCTGCATCTCTGCCTGCTGGGGCCATTTCAAGCCAGGCTGGAAGGCCAGTCGATTACCGATGGCCTGGGCCGCAAGGCGCAGGCCCTGCTCGCCTATCTGGCCGCCCAGCCCGGCCATGCCGCTACCCGCGAGGAGCTTGCCGCCCTGCTATGGGGCGAGCGTTTCGACGACCAGGCCCGCCAGAGCCTGCGCCAAACCCTGCTGACCATTCGCCGCCAGCTTGGCCCCAATGCCGACGCGATCCTGCAGGCCGGGCGCCTGCGCATCGCGCTGCAGCCGGCGCATTTCAGCACCGATCTGGCCGACCTCGAGGCGGCGCTGACTGCCGATGACAGCCATGTTCTGCGCAATGCGGTCGCGCTGCTGCGCGGCGACTTGCTGGCTGGGCTGGACATCGCATCCAGTGCCTGGGAGGAGTGGCTGCGCGTCCATCGGGTGTTATGGCGGGAAAAGGCCCTGGCATTGCTGGGCCGGTCGCTGCGTGCCAGCATAGCCGTCGGGGCCGCCACCGATGCCCTGATTGCGGCGCAGAAACTGCAACAGCTTGATCCCTTCGATGAAGCGGCCCATTGCCTGGCGCTGGAGGCAATCGCCCGCTTCAAGGGCCTGGCAGCGGCGCAGCAGGCGCATCGCGATTTCGCTGCCATGCTGGATACCGAACTCGGTGTGCAGCCAAGCCCGGAAACGCTGGCCTTCCTGGCACAACTGGAAGCCGCGCCGCTGACACCGCAGGCGGCGAAAATCCCCGGCCCTGCGGCAGCGCAAGCCGCATCGCCGCCTGCCGGCTGGCGCCTGCCCTATGGCCTGGCGGCCGCCTGCGCCGTGATCGCCCTGGTCGCCGGGCTGCTGCGCCCCGCATCCACCCCGCAAGCCGACGTGCCGCGTTTCGCCTTCACACTGGCGCCCTTGGCGGTGCTGGATCGCAGCGATGCTACCGCGCGCCAGGCCCAGGCCTTCGCCGACGACCTCGCCACCGCGCTCGCCGGGCTGCCGGCAGCGGCGATTGACCGCCGGCGCGGCACCAGGATACAGGGCAGCCTGCGCCAGGAACGCGATGGCTACAGCCTCAACCTGCGTGCCGAAGCAGCGAAGGATGGCCGCATCATCTGGGTGGAAAGCCGGCGCGTGGAGAGTATCACCCCGGCCTTGGCACGCGACATGGCCTTGAGTGTTTTCGTGGCGAAACTCAATGCCGCCAGCCAGGACCTGCCGCCGCGCGGCAAACCGGATGCGGCGGTGCAGGCGGAAATCAAGGCCGGCTGGGATGCCCTGCGCGGCGGGTCGAACAAGGCCAAGGCGGAAGAGTCGATCCGCCGCTTTGCCACCGCCCGCGCCCTCGATCCCCACTCAACCGACGCCCTCACCGGCTATGCCCATGGCATCGCCATGAAAGTCATCAGCGGCTGGAGCGAGCAGCGCGATGCCGATCATGCCGAGGCGCTGCGGCTGCTGGATGCCGCGATCCTGCGCGACCCACGCAACGAAACAGCGCATTTCACCGTGGCGCTGCTGCACAAGGGACGGCGCGATTACCATCGCGGCCTGCTGGCGATGCGCGTGGTGCTGGCACTCAATCCCGGCCATCCAGCGGCCCATGCCCAGACCGCGCATATGAGCATCCTCACCGGCGACCCGGTGGCTGGCGCCGACCATGCCGAACTGGCAATCCGCCTGGGACCGCGTGCCAATGCCATCGACCGGGCCTATCTCTATGCCGGCATGGCGCATCTGCTGCTGGGCAACTTCGCCCTCAGCGAAGAGCGACTGGCGCAATCTCTGCGGATCAATCCGGAATTTCCCGATGCCTTCGCCTGGCGTGCCGCCGCGCTGGCGCAACTCGGTCGCCTGCAGGAAGCCCGCGCCCTGCATGGCGAGCTGCTGCGCCGCTGGCCGGACTGGCGGGTCGATCACCACCTGCTGCAAAGCCAGGACCGCGCCGCCATGGCACGCTTCACCGGCGGGCTGGAGCGCGTTACAGCGCCTGGCGGTTAAATCGGATAATGCGGATGGAATTTCAGGCTTCGGCCTGGGCCACGGCGCCGAGCGGCACGGCATGGCTGGCATTGTGGTTGGTGTTGCAGGCGGCGCGGATCATGCAGCGCACATCGCCGACGCATTTGCCGCATTGCGGCTTCTCAGCCAGATGCTTGTAGACCGACGCCACCGAACGGCAGCCCTGGTCGATGGCGCCCCGCACATCGCGTTCGGTCAATCCATGGCACAGGCAGACATACATCGGCGGCGGAATCCGGTTGCGACTGATTATCAGACGCGAGGAATGTAGGGCGACTGCGAACCATTTGCAAGATGTCCTTGGCGCCAATTCTTCCAGCGGCTTAGGCGCCGGGACGGGTTCCAGAGGCCCGCCGGGACCACCTCGCCCCCACCCAGCCCGCTCTTGCCCTGGCGCCGCCGCTTGGCTAGAACGGCGCGGTATTTCCGGCGCCGGATTAGCTCAGCGGTAGAGCAGCGGTTTTGTAAACCGAAGGTCGGGGGTTCAATCCCCTCATCCGGCACCACTTTTTCCATATAAATCAACGATTTAATGATTAGCCGGTGGTTGATTTTAGGCTGCGTTTTCACTGTGCATTAACTGTTATGCAGACCGAAGGTCGGGCTTATTTCTTCGGTTTTCCGAGAAAAAGAATCCCATGACTCTGCCATTTTAGCTAGGCTGCCGATCACCATCTAGTGAGCAGCGCCGGCATTGCTGCTGGCATGTGATGGAAGGGGGATGCTGTGACAGTGAACCCGCCGAATACCCAGCCCACTGGCAAAGCGGCTATTAGGCTTTTGATGGAGATGTTGGCTCAAGCCACTCCAGTCACTGCTGCGCTGGCGCATTTATACGGCTACACGCACCCAGATGAAATGCAGCGTGCAATACAAAGGTGGCAAGCTGAAATCACCGCAGCCGTTAACGACACCGAAGCTCGGATTACTGCGTTAGAGGCTAAACTTCATACTCGCCAAATAATCGGAAACACGGCGGTAGAAGTGGCGGCTTGGTTTATCAAGAACAGCAAAGATGGAATGATGAATTTATACGATTTTGTGTCAATCCAGAATGAGTTCTCTACGATTCAACCCGGCGATCTCCGCGAGGCACTTTATGAACTTCAGCACAATGGATTCGTGATTTGCACTGCTGCAATAGTGCATCCCATTGCGCGTGTTCGAATTGACTACAATCTGTATTGGACTTTTGACCCACCATTCACAGGCAACAAGCCTGAACAAGATGCAGGGGCTTTAGCAAAATTACTGCTAGAGAATAGTCGGCTTAGCGCAACACGCCTTCTGCATGAAGCCTCTGGTTGGGAGAAGCGTCGCTTCAACCCTGCTATAGCGTATCTATTGCAGTATGTGGATGATGATCGTGTAAGCAGAGAGATTCAGAATAATTACCCCACGTCATCATTCATAATGACCGATGAGGAACGCTTTAAATTTAAACAGTTCCTGCGCTCTTTGCCCGAACCGGTGATCGCAAATGTCTATAACAGATCGTGAAATCGAAGCAGCTAATAGAGCTGAGGCAACGGCGCTTTTGATTAGCTGCGGTTATCGTGTTTATCGACCCGAAGTGGATGTCGCTGGAGAGGATCTCCTAGTGCGTTCATCCGCTGGTGATATACGGGCAGTTCAATTAAAGGGGCGAATGCTTGTCGATTACCCACGATATGGCAATGCTGATATTTGGATGCTTTTTCCAGATCGACCGTGGGCACCACTTAGTCAAAGAAGCTGGTTTATGGTTCCTCATGATGAACTTTATCAGTACCTGTTAAACCGTCATGGAGAGGCTAAAGGTTGGAAAAAGGCTTGGAGTAAACGCGACGTTCCTAACACGGACAGACCATTCTTAAATCGACATAAACTCCGAGTTCCATGAATTGTAAAAGGTGTCTCTCACATCCAGTCACAATGATCTCATGTAGTCCGAATGTGCCAAGTTAGTGCAAAACGCATTCGATGAAGTGGCCGTGTGTCATTCAAATTCATACCAATGTGCAAAAGGGCGCATGTTTTTTTAATCACTCTGAAATATTAAGTTGGTGAAAAATAAATATATTGTTCCAAATTAGCCGGGAACGCAGTCTCTTTGTAAAATGAAAGTCGGGGGTTCAATCCCCTCATCCGGCACCATTCCCCACGAAAAGCCGCCCCCTACTTGAAGGGATACGGCCCTGGGAAACGCTCCACATAGACATAGTTGCTGACCAGCCCCTGCTCCGGGCGCCAATCGTGCAGCGCGATCTTTGACGGCTCGAAGCAGAAGCCGAGCGGCGCATCATCGCGCAGATCGAGTTCGATCTGGTGCGCGGACGACGGCGCCAGCAGCACCGGCACGCCGGCGATGCTGGCATGGATCACACGATGCACATGGCCGCAGAGAATGCCGACGATGCGCGGCGCGTGGCGCGTGACCAGCGCGCGGAAAGCCTCGAGGCCTTCCAGCACGCCGCAGGCATCCATTGGCGCGATGCCGGTGCGGAATGGCGGATGATGCATGAACAGCAGGGCCGGCTGCTCCGGGCTCGCCTTCGCCACTTCCGCTTCCAGCCAGGCCAGACGCGCCGCGTCGAGCGCGCCCTCCGAACGGCGCGGCACGATTGAATCGATGCCGATCAGCCGCAGCGGCCAGTCATCCCGCGTGGTGGCATGGCAGAACGGCGCGTCCGCCTCGGCCGCCGGCAGCATGTCCGGAAAGGCGCGGCGCATGGCGGCGCGGTCGTCGTGATTGCCCGGCACCACCAGATACGGCAGGCCGAGGCCATCCAGCCCGGCCTTGAGATAAGCATATTCGCTATCCGTCGCCGTCTCGGTGAGATCGCCGGTCACCAGCAGCAGGTCGGGGCGCGGATCGAGACTCGCCAGCCGCTCCAGGCAGCGCGAAAAAGCGGCATGGGTATCCACCCGGCCGGCCAGCAACTCAGCCCCGCGCGTCACATGCAGATCGGTGATTTGCGCTATCAGCATTTTTACGCCTCCTGGTGGCATCCAAGTCCAATCGCACTGCAACATGAGGAAATATGTGAGCTTTTAGTTTAATGCCAGATTTATTTTGTGGCATTTTGCGTAAAATTTTGGCTGAATAAGTGCCGGAAATCGACCATCTTTGCTAAAGATGAAAAATAAACGGGGGACACGAACCAACAAAAACCAACAAAACTCACAATTTTCATCAAAAGATCATCAAAGCGTAAACAATGGCACGGATCGTGCTGTTCCCCCAGCCGGCACTTCCCGACCGGCTGGCGGCAGCAAGGTCCGGCCGGGGCAACAAGAGTGGCGTACGAGAACCGGATCAACGGCTACCAACCACGAGGAACTCAACGATGACCAAGATGAAATCCCAGATTTCCCGGCGCCACTTCCTGCAGGGAAGTGCTGCGGCGGTTTCGGCGGCAGGCATGTTCGGCTCCAGCCCGCTTTTCGCCCAAGGCAGCGACGTGGTGAAGCTGCAGTTCATGTATCCGATCGGCGTGTCGGGCGATATCAACCGCATCGTCACCGGCATGATCAACGAGTTCAACGCCGCCCATGACAAGATCAAGGTGGAGGCGATCTACGCCGGCAGCTACGACAATACCGAGCAGAAGGTGATGACCTCGCTGGGCGTGGGCGATCCGCCGGCCACCTGGCTGCCGATCAACTCGGCGCTGCAGACCTTCCTCGGCATGGATGCGCTGGCCGATGTGACCGCGCTGGCCAAGGCCGACGACATCTACCAGGACTTCCTGCCCGGCTTCCTCGGCATCTGCGAATCCGAGAGCAAGCTCTACGGCCTGCCCTTCCAGTGCTCCACCCCGGTGCTCTATGTAAACAAGGCCGCCTTCGCCAAGGCCGGCATCACCAAGATCCCCGATACCTGGAACGAACTGCTCGAGACCGCCAAGGCGCTGACTATCCGCCAGGGCGCCGACGTGACCCAGTGGGGCCTCACCATCGGCGGCGGCTGGCATGACTGGATCTTCGAGAGCTATGTGCGTCAGAACGGCCTGGTGCCGTGGCAGAAGGACAAGGTGCTGTTCGAATCGCCGGAAGCGATCGACGCCCTGGAATTCTGGGTGAAGATGGTGAAGGCGGGTGTGATGCCGGCGGCTTCCACCTGGGAAAGCTCGGCCAACGATTTCATGGCCGGCCGTACCGCGATGCTCTACCACTCCACCGGCTCGCTCACCAACCTGCGCAAGTCCTCGCCGTTCGATGTCGGCGTGGCCTTCATGCCGAAGAACAAGACCTACGGCGCCACCATCGGCGGCGGCCCGATCTTCATCGCCAAGAAGCAGCCGGACGCCCACCTGAAGGCAAGCTGGACCTTCGCGCGCTGGATGACCAACACCAAGAACCAGACCGAATGGTGCCAGGCCACGGGCTATATCGCGGCGCGCAAGTCGTCGTGGGAAAGCGCCGAGCTGAAGAAGTTCGTGAACGAGGTGCCGGCGGCCAAGGTGGCGCTGGATCAGGCCGCCTATGCCGGCGCCTTCCTGCAGGTGCCGGGCTATCACAAGGTGCGCGAATTCCTCAAGAGCGCACTCGACCGCACGCTGGCCGGCGAGATCAACCCCACCGCCGCGCTGAAGGAAGCCAACGCCAAGTCGAACCAGGAAATCCAGCGCCTGATGCGGCGCCGGACTTAACGGTCGCAGCCGGCCGGCGCAACCGCGCCGGCCGGCTTTTCCGCTTCACCTGTCCCGGCAATCCTGCCCGGTAATCCTGCCTGGCAATTCCGCACGAGTTATCCTGTATGCGACGTATCCTATCGGCCCCAATGCGCGAAGCGATGGTGGCAGCGGTGATGCTGCTGCCCTCCCTCGTCTTTCTAGCCGCCTTCACCTATTGGCCGATCCTGCGTTCGCTGTATTTCAGCTTCCACGACGTGATGCTCGGCTCCAGCAAGATCATTTATCTCGGCTGGGAGAATTACGAGCGCCTGTTCCAGGATGAACTATTCTGGAAATCCTTCCGCAACACCGCCTTCTACACCCTGATCACCATCCCGCTGGCACTGACCTGCGCGCTGCTGCTGGCAGTGGCGCTGGACAGCAAGATCCGCGGCATGGCGATCTACCGCTCGGCCTTCTTCTATCCGGTGATGATCCCGTCGGTCGCCGCCGGCATGGTCTGGGTGTTCCTCTACGCGCCGGGCTACGGCCCGATCAACGGCATGATGGACGCGCTGGGCCTGCCGAAGCTGGAATGGCTGTATTCCTCCGACTGGGCAATGCCGGCGATCATCGTGATGAGCATCTGGAAATATTCCGGCTACTTCATGCTGATCCTGCTCGCCGCTTTGCAGCTTGTGCCGCGCGACCTCTATGAAGCCGCCAAGCTGGATGGCGTGTCGGCCTGGCACCAGCTTATCCACATCACCATTCCGCTGATCTCGCCGACGATCTACTTCGTGATCATCATCGGCATCCTGCATTCCTACCAGATCTTCGATTATGTGTTCGTGATGACGCTGGGCGGACCCGCCGATGCGACCAATGTGCTGACCTTCTACATCTACCAGAACGCCTTCCAGTATCAGGATATCGGTTTCGCCAGCACGGTGGCCAATATGCTGCTGCTGTTCATCGGCGGCCTGATTGCGGTGATCGCCTCGACCATCGGGCGCCGCGTGCATTACCTGGGGCGCTGACCATGACGAAAACCCTCAAGCGCAACTGGCTGCATTTCGTGCTGATCCCGCTGAGCCTGCTGTGGCTCAGCCCGCTGGCCTGGATCCTCATCACCTCGGTGAAAACCCGTATCGAGGTGTTCGACCCCAAGGCCGGCGTGCTGCCGAAATCCTTCATCTGGGACAATTACCCGGCGGCCCTGGCGGTGGCGCCGTTCGATACCTACCTGATCAACTCGGTGCTGGTCACCGGCTCGATCCTGGCAGCCCAGCTCGTCACCATCTCGCTCGCCGCCTATGCCTTCGCCCGCCTCACCTTCCCGGGCAAGAACGTGATCTTCGGCCTGTTCCTGCTGCAGATCATGTTCCCGATCTACGCCATCTTCCTCACCAACTTCGTCACCGTGCGCGAGATGGGCCTGCTCAACAGCCTGCCGGCCATGGTGGTGCCCTTCGTCGCCAGCGGCTACGGCACCTTCATGCTGCGCCAGGCCTTCCGCCAGGTGCCGACCGAACTCGGCGATGCCGCCAAGCTGGATGGCTGCGGCCATTTCGAAACACTGTGGCATGTCTACCTGCCGCTGGTGCGCCCCACCCTGGTCGCTTTCGGCATCATCTCCGTGGTGACGCACTGGAACGACTATATGTGGCCGTTGCTGGTCACCAACTCAGAAGCCGTGCGCACCATGCCGATCGGCCTCGGCCTGCTCGCCAAATCCGATAGCGGCGCCGACTGGACCCGCCTGATGGCGGCCACCGTGATCGTGGTGTCGCCACTGCTGCTGCTCTTCGTCATCTTCCAGCGCCGCTTCGTCGACAGCTTCATGCATGCCGGCCTCAAGTAAGTAAGGACCCAGTCATGGCAACCGTTTCGCTCCGCCAGATCACCAAGCGCTATGGCACCCAGACCGCGGTGCAGGCGCTCGACCTCGAAATCGCCGACAAGGACTTCATGGTGCTTGTCGGCCCATCGGGCTGCGGCAAATCCACCACGCTGCGCATGGTCGCCGGCCTTGAAGACATCACCGCCGGCAACCTGCTGATCGATGGCGTCGATGTTACCGAAGTGGAACCGCAGCGCCGCGATATCGCCATGGTGTTCCAGTCCTATGCGCTCTACCCGCATATGACTGCCTATATGAACATGGCCTTCGGCCTGATGAAGACCACCAAGCTGTCGAAGAAGGAGATCGAGGCCCGCGTGCTGGAAGCCTCGGACATCCTCAACATCCGTGAATTGCTGCAGCGCAAGCCGAAGGAAATGTCCGGCGGCCAGCGCCAGCGCGTCGCCATCGGCCGCGCCCTGGTGCGCAAGCCGAAGGTCTATCTGTTCGACGAGCCGCTTTCCAACCTGGATGCCAAGCTGCGTGGCCGCATGCGCGGCGAGTTGAAGCGCCTGCATAACGAACTCGGCATCACGGTGATCTATGTCACCCATGACCAGGTGGAGGCGATGACGCTCGGCACCCGCATCGCGGTGATGGCGGATGGCCGTATTCAGCAGCTCGGCGAACCGATGGATGTGTACCGCCGCCCCAGCAACGTGTTCGTCGCCTCCTTTATCGGTGCGCCGGAAATGAACATGCTGCATTGCAAACTCGATGGCGGCGGGCTGTCGCATCCGGGTTTCCTCAAACCGCTCGGCCTTGGCCAGGGCCAGAGCAGCGGCGAGGTGCTGCTCGGCGTGCGGCCGGAGGAAATCGCCGTTGCACCGCTCGATGCGGCCACCCTCACCGGCCGTGTCGAGCGCGTCGAACTGCTTGGCGCCGAGGCGCTGGCAGAACTGCGTGTCGGCGTCGACCGCATGGTGGCACGCCTGCCGGTGGAAGGCGTGCCGGAAGTCGGCACCGAGGTCGGGCTTGCGATTGACACTGGCCGGGCGCGGCTTTTCAATGCCGCCTCTGGTCAGGCGATTTATACTTGAACTCATTTCCGAACGGGGCGTGGCGATGCGCGATAGTGGCACGCTGAATATCCGGCAACGCAGCATTGCCGAATGGCTGCAGAAGACCGAGTCCGCCTCGATTCAGGACCTGAGCGAACAGTTCCAGGTTTCTGACGAGACCATCCGCCGCGACCTGCGCTTCCTGGAACAGCAGGGCCTGGTGGAGAAATTCCATGGCGGTGCGCGGCTGAACGAGGAGCGCAAGGAAGCGCCGTTCCAGCGCCGCATGCGCGAGATGGCGGATGCCAAGCGCCGCATCGGCATCGCCGCGTCGCGGCTGATCCCGGATGAGTCCACGGTGTTCCTCGATAACTCCTCCACCTCCTGCTTCCTGGCCCGCGAACTGGCCAAGCGCAGCGGCCTCAGCATCATCACGCTGTCGCTGGAAGTGGCGAAGATTCTTTCCGCCGGCAGCGGCCGGCACCGCGTGATCCTGCCGGGCGGCGAATTGCGCGTCGAGGATCAGACCCTGATCGGCGCCGATGCGATCCGCTTCGTGTCGCAGTTCACGCCCAGCATCTGCGTCATCTCGGTGGCCGCCGTGACGCCCGAACATGGCTGCATGGATTTTGACCTGTTCGAAACCGAGTTCAAGCGCGTGATGATGCCGCTGTCAAAGACCGTGTTGCTGCTGGCCGATAGCAGCAAGTTCCGCAAGTCCGGTCTGGTCAAGGTCTGTGACCTCGCCGCTTTCGACATCATGGTGACCGAGGCCGAACCGCCTGGCGTGATTGCCGACCAGCTCGCCATGGCGAATGCTAGCCTGGTGCTGGCCGGCGGCGAGCAGGATTAGGCGGCCCCAGCCGAGCCTTCCGCCGTTTCCGACTTTCGGCCTAGGATATGCGCCCGTCTCCAATACGTGCCGTATCCCCATGTTCGCTGCTTTCTCGATCTCAGCTTTTGCCGCCGGCCTGCTGGCCGGCTTCGTCGGCTTCGCCTCCTCCTTCGCCGTGATCATCCAGGGCCTTGTCGCCGTGGGCGCCAGCCCGGCCCAGGCGGCATCCGGCCTGATGGCGGTGTCCATCGCCATGGGGCTGTGCGCGGTGATCGTCAGCCTGCGCCTGAAAATGCCGGTCAGCATCGCCTGGACCACGCCGGGCGCCGCCCTGCTGGCGGCTTCTGGCGCCGCAACGGGCGGCGACTTCGCCGCCGCCACCGGCGCCTTCCTGATCTGCGGCCTGCTGATCTTCATTGCCGGCCTGTGGCAGACGCTGGGCCGCTGGGTGGCGGCGATCCCGGCGCCGCTGGCCAATGCCATGCTGGCCGGCGTGCTGCTGCCGCTCTGCCTGGCGCCGGTGAAGGCGGTGGCCGCCGATCCGCTGCTCGGGCTGCTGATCGTGGTGAGCTGGGCGCTGATGGCGCGCTGGAAACGGCTCTGGGCGGTGCCGGTGGCGGTGCTGGTCGCCGTGGTGCTGATCATCGTGGCGACACCGCCGATCCAACTCGATCCCGCCACACTGTGGCCGAACCCGCAATTCGTCATGCCCCGCTTCACGCCGGAAGCGATGATCGGCGTGGCGCTGCCGCTGTTCATCGTCACCATGGCGTCGCAGAACATCCCTGGCATCACCGTACTGCGGGTCAATGGCTACCAGCCCGACCCCAATCCGCTGTTCCGCGCCACCGGCCTGTTCAGCATGGCGGCGGCGCCCTTCGGCGCCGTCAGCGTCAATCTCGCCGCCATCACCGCCGCGATCTGCGCCGGGCCGGAAGCCCATCCCGATCCGGCACGCCGCTACTGGGCCGCCACGGTGGCCGGCCTGTTCTATATACTGATCGGTCTCGGCGCCGCTGCGGCCACCGCCTTCCTGATCGCGGCACCGCCGCTGCTGATCCAGGCAGTGGCCGGCCTCGCCCTGCTGGGTGCCTTCGGCAATTCGCTGATGGGCGCCGTGGCCGAACCACGCGACCGCGAAGCCGCCGTGATCACTTTCTTGGTCGCGGCCTCGGGGGTGAGTTTCCTCGGCATCGGCGGCGCCTTCTGGGGTCTGCTCGCCGGCGGCGCGGTGATGGCCCTCACACGCTGGAGGGGCATAGGCTGAATCCCTCTAAGCCCTTGATAGATTAGGGACAGAATCAATCAGCTTTCGTCTAGATTGTACTGAATTGTTACCTTGGGTTGCTCCGCTCCCAAGGCTTAAAGTCGTCGGCAGCGATCGCAGAAAAGCGGATCGAGGATGCCGAAATGCCGTTGCCCAGTCTGAACCTCTCCAACTTCACCTTCCTGGTTGCTGACCCCAATCCGTATTTCCACAGCTTGCTCAAGGGCGTGCTGCATGCTTTCGGTGTGCGCTCGGTGGTTTCGACCAATAACGGCGGCGAAGCCTTGCAGATCACCCGCAGCCAGAGCTTCGACCTGATCTTCAGCGACTGCCTGCTGCCGGAACTGGATGGCTTCGATCTGGTGAAGCGGATCCGCGCCGATGGCATGAACCCGAACCGCTATGTGCCGGTGATCACGCTCACCAGTCACACCCAGGAGCGCCATGTCGCCCATGCGCGGGATTGCGGCACCAGTTTCGTGCTGGCCAAACCGATCTCGCCGAAACAGCTTTATGACCGCCTGGCCTGGGTGGCCGATGACCAGCGGCCCTATGTGATGTCGGAGAACTATATCGGTCCCGACCGCCGCTTCAATCAGGATAGCCGTTATATGGGGCCGGAGCGCCGCCGCGCCCTTGTTGACGATTCCGATGACGGGCTTGAACTGCCGACCATACCCGGTCCGCAGCAAAACAGCCTGACCAAGGCATGAACGAGCCTCACACCCCCGCGCTTCTGCTTACAGTCACGTCGCGTTTTGCCCGTCTTGCCAAACGCGAAGGCGGCAAGAGTGCGGCCGAAGCCTTGCAGGCAGCGGAAAGTTTCATCGAAAGCCAGCAGGAGAAGTATTTCGGCTGGGTCACCGCCGATCTCGAGCGGCTCAACAAGCTGCTCACCCTGCTGGATGCCGATCCGGCCAGCGACAAGGCAAGCGAAGCGGCTTACCGCAAGGCGGTACATATCCGCGATCTCGGCAGCAGTTTCGGCCATGCCATCATCACCGAAGTGGCGGACAGCCTCTGCGAGTTGCTGTACCGCTTCCGCATGAACCGTATCTACAATCATGAAGCCGTGGCCGCACATCGCGCCGCGCTGAAGCTGGTCTGCACCCTGCAATTCAGCACCATGCCGGCAGAGGCCGGCCTCACCCTGCAGGACGGCCTGCGCAAAGTGGTGGCGAAATATCCCAAGGTGGAAGACTGAGCGGCTGGAAAACCGGGTCAAAAAACACTGTTACGGGCTCTGCCCGGCTGGTATAGGCTGGCGGTAGCAAACACAAAGAAAAGCCGAGTTCTCCCCATGCCGCTTTCCGCTCCGGCCCCGCGCCGGCATTTCCACACCCGCGCCATCGAGGCCCAGGGTTTCCGCCGTGATGACGGCCTCTGGGATGTGGAAGCCCATATCCGCGACACCAAGGCCTACGATTACGAGGAATTCTACCGCGGCAAGATGCCGGCCGGTCGGCCGGTGCATGCCATGAGCATCCGTCTCACTTTCGGCGACGACATGATCGTGAAGGAAGTGGAGGCCGTCACCGATGCCGCCCCCTACTCGCCCTGCCAGGATGTGGCGCCGCGTTTCCAGCAGCTCGTCGGCCTGCGCATCGGCGGCGGCTGGCGCATGCAGACGCGCCAGCGGCTGGGCGGCACCAAGGGCTGCACCCATATGGTGGAGCTGCTCGACGTGATCGCGACGGTGGCGTTCCAGACCATCACCAGCGGCCATGAGCCGGAGAAGCGCAGCGCCGCCAATATGTGGCACAGCGAAGGCGACAAGCCGCCTTACTATCTGGATGGCTGCCATTCCTGGAATCGCAGCGGCGAGGTGGTGCGCGCGCAATTGCCGCAATTCTACATCGCTCCGGCACCCGCCGATCCAAAGGACGATTGACGCCGCAGCTAGCCCGGTCCTAGCATCGCCTCTGGCTGAATAACCAGACAGATCGGAGGAAACGGCCATGAAACTGCGGCAATTTACGCTCGCATTGACCACGCTTGTCGCCGCCTCGCTTGCCGCTACGGCAGGCATGGCGCAATCGAAGCCGGCCCTGAAGGAACTGGGCGGCAATCCGCCGGCCTCGATCATCTTCATCGGCAACAGCTTCTTCTATTACAACAACTCGATGCACGGCCATGTCGGCGCCATGGTCGCCGAGGGCATGCAGGGGCATCGCGTGCGCGGCTCGTCGGTGACGATCAGCGGCTCCGGCCTCGACTGGCATGATGTGAATTCCTACTTCCGCCCCGATGGCGTCGGCCGCTATTCCTTCGTCGCCAACAACGAAGTGGTGTTCAACCCGCCCACCGACAAGCTGTTTGAAGTGGCGGTGATGATGGATTGCAGCCAGTGCCCGGTGCATCCGACGCTTTCGAAGGTGTTCACCGAATACACCAAGAAGCATTCCGACACCGTGCGCAAGCATGGCGCCAAGCCGGTGTTCTTCATGTCCTGGGCCTACCAGGACAAGCCGGAGATGACCGAACAGCTTGCCGAGGCCTATACCAAGGCAGCGAATGACAATGGCGCCCTGGTGATCCCGGCCGGCCTTGCCTTCGCGCGCTCCATCGCGCAGAAGCCGGACCTCAATCTCTATGTCGCCGACAAGCGCCATCCCAGCCTGCCCGGCACCTACCTCGCCGCCGCCGTCACCTATGCCACGCTGTTCGGCAAGTCGCCGGTCGGCTTGAAATACAGCGCCGGCCTCAGCTCGGACGTGACCGCGCATCTGCAGCAGGTGGCACAGGATACCGTGAAGTCCTATCTCGGGCGGTAATCCCCAGGCGGTAATCCTGGCCTGAACCGCTTCAACACCCCGCCCCAGCAATACCGGGGCGGGGTGTTTCATTTTCACAACCTGCCTGCTTGAGTCAGGTCCGCAAGCCTGCCAAGCTCAGGTTATGTGCCGCTGGTGCGATACCGATAGCGACCCGACGATTGCGCAATTGCCGCCCCAGGCGCAGAGCCTGCAGCGCCGCATCACGCAGTTGCTCCCCCTGCTCGAAATCCCCGATGCCCTGCCGCCCGCCGATGCCCTGCGCATCAGCCAGATGATCCTCGGCCTGCTCGACCAGTTCGACGCGCTGCTGGGCGAGGACGCGCCCTGCCGCGCCCGCCTCGGCCTGCCGCGCGCGCTCGCCGGCCAGGCTCCCGCCTTTCCCGCCCTGCAATAGCCCAGAACAGAAAGCTCCACGATGACCGCGCAGAATATCAGCCGTTCCGCCAAGGCGTTCCAGATGATCGATGGCCTGCTGCCGGAACTGGAGCGGATCTATCTCGACCTGCATGCCAACCCGGAATTGTCGCTGCAGGAAGTGCGCACCGCTGGCATCGCCGCCACATGGCTGGAGACTTGCGGCGCCGAGGTGCATACCGGCATCGGCAAGACCGGCGTGGTCGGCCTGCTGAAGAATGGCGATGGCCCGGTGATCCTGCTGCGCGCCGATATGGATGCCCTGCCGGTGAAGGAAAAGACCGGGCTGCCCTATGCCAGCACCGCCACCGGCATCGACCGCTTCGGCCAGTCGGTGTCGATCATGCATGCCTGCGCCCATGACATGCATGTCACCTGGCTGATGGCGGTGATGAAGATCCTGAGCGAAACCCGCGATAGCTGGCGCGGCACGGTGATGGCGGTGTTCCAGCCGGCCGAGGAAATCGGTGCCGGCGCCAGCGGCATGCTGGCCGATGGCATGGTGAAGCGTTTCCCGAAGCCGACGGTGTGCTTAGGGCAGCATCTGGTGCCGCTGCCCGCCGGCCAGATCGGCTACCGCCCCGGCACGGCGATGTCGGCCGCCGACAGTTTCGAGGTACGCATGTTCGGTCGCGGCGCGCATGGCTCGCAGCCGCAGAACAGCGTCGATCCGGTGGTGATGGCGTCCGCCACCGTGATGCGGCTGCAGACCATCGTCAGCCGCGAAGTGGCGATGATGGATTCAGCCGTGGTCACGGTCGGCACGATTCAGTCGGGCCTGAATGAAAACGTGATCCCCGATGAAGCGATCCTCCGCCTCAACGTGCGCAGCTTCAAGGAACAGGTGCGCCAGCGCGTGCTGGCTTCGGTGAAGCGCATCATCGAGGCGGAAGCCACCGCCTCGAACGCACCGAAGCCGCCGGCCTTCACCACGATCAGCCAGTTCCCGGTCACCATCAACGACGAGACCGCGACCGCACGCACCATCGACGGCATGAGCCGCCATGCCAGCGTCGCGCCGGTGGAATTGCCCGAACCGCTGACGGGGAGCGAGGATTTCGGCCTGTTCGGCACCGCCTGGGGCGTGCCGTCCGTGTTCTGGCTGATCGGCGGCACCGATCACGGCATCTGGCAGGCAGCGCAGGAAAAAGGCGAGCCGCTGCCGGTGAACCACTCGCCGTTCTTCGCGCCACAGATTCACCCGACGCTCAAGACCGGCGTGCAGGCGATGCTCGGCGCGGCTTATGCGTGGCTCGACTAGGCCGCTTTAGCTTACTAATTTTCCTGATTTAAATTGAGCGCGGTAAATCGCACCCGTGCTACGGTGCAAGCCGCTTTTTAATCCTGAAACTCATTGATGCAGGGAACTGAAGATGGGTGAAAACCCGAAAAAACTTGAATGGCTCGCTAAAAATCCACTGGGAATAATAGCATTATTTATTTCATTAATTTATGGGATGAGCGCTCTACTTTTGGGCACGTCGGTTGGTCGAATATCTGAAGTTAATCAGAATTTCTTAATTGCATTTATCATCTTGTTCCCGTGCGCAGTGCTTTTTTGTATTTTTTTGGCTGGTAATAAAACATCATTCCAAATTATACGCTCCAACAGACTATCGCTCAGATGAAAGCTTTATGCAGAGCGTTGTTTACCCTTCTACCCAAAGCAAAGCTTACCAGATACTTGACGATACCTCCGAACCAGCAATTGCATCTATTGCTCAAGGCGGCAGTCAGCAACATAAAGAAATAGAGACAAAGCCACTTGTGGATTCGGTAGTAGAGAATTCACCCATCTCGTTCAAAACAACAGTGGGCAACAGAGCACCCAACGCTCTCCATGAAAAAGAAAATACAAAAAACTCTAAGCTCTCCGAAAAGATTGCTTCAGCTCTTCTACTTGAAGGGCTTGTTCTTGAAGAACTACAAAATGAATTTAGAGGGGCAGTTACCAAAAACGTACAGATTGTAAACTCCCAAGGCCGCCCATTTCACATAGACGGAATAGTCAGAACCAATACGGATACATTTTTGGTTGAAATAAAAATGCTAACAATTCAGCCGAGCCATATAAATGGCAGCTTGGCGCGGATGAGAAAAATAATAGAAAATGCAAAAAGCCAAATAAATCTTCTGCTATCAACTGTAGAGAAAGCCGAGGAAAAGAATATTAAAGGATTAATTGCCGTCGTTTACGACGGTCCAAAAGACAAAATGTACGAAGCCGATTTGCTTTTAAGAGAGAATTTTGAATATTCTCGATTTATTACCAGAGTATATTATTTGCCTGATTTGCTTAAAAAGTATGGATTGCAATGCGAGGACCCTGAGAGATTACTGTAGTCGAAGTTTGACCGGCAAAATACTGCTTCACTCACTCACTCGATCTGCATTATAATGCAGGAATGGTTGCGCGAGCGGCCTGGGAGGGGTGAAAGGGCGCAAGCCCATGCTGCGCGCGGTGGCCAACCGCCCGCTTCGACCATTTTCCTGCCAGTGCCAATACCCGCAGCCGAGGCTCGGCGTGGACTTAAGCCCTAGCTGCCATTACGGTTTCGCGTGATGGCGGGCAGTGGCTGAGACTGCGGCCAGCCGGGTGAGGAATAATCGGTGGGGGCAAGGCGCGGCCGGGGTGGCCGGCCCGGTATCTCCCGCCGGATCAGGGGAGAGAAACATGAAATTGTCCACGCTGCTTCGCATGACCAGTGCCCTGGCGCTGGCCGCGCCGCTGGCTTTCGGTGCCATGGAGGCTGCCGCGCAGCCGGCCAAGAAGATCAAGATCGGCTTCGTCACCACGCTGTCCGGCCCCAACGCCGCCTATGGCCAGGACATGAAGAACGCCTTCGACCTGGCGCTCGAGCATCTCGGCAAGAAGATGGGCGGCATCGCGGTGGAAGTCGTCTATGAAGACGACGAGCAGAAGCCGGAAGTCGGCAAGCAGAAGACCGAGAAGCTGCTGCAGCGCGACAAGGTGGATTTCGTCGCCGGCTTCATCTGGTCGAACGTGCTGCTGGCGTCCTACAAGCCGGTGGTGGATGCGCAGACCTTCCTGATCAGCGCCAATGCCGGCCCCTCCCAGCTCGCCGGCGAGATGTGCAATCCGTATTTCTTCTCGGCTTCCTGGCAGAACGACCAGAACACCATGGCGATGGGCGAATTGCTGAACCAGAAGGGCGCCAAGAAGGCCTATCTGGTGGCGCCGAACTATGCCGCCGGCCAGGACATGGTCAACGGCGTGAAGGCCACCTTCAAGGGCGAAGTGGTGGGCCAGGACATGACCAAGTGGCCTGACCAGCTCGACTTCTCGGCCGAGATTTCCAAGATCCGCGCCGCCAAGCCGGATGCGGTCTTCGTCTTCTTCCCCTCGCGCTGGGGCGTGCAGTTCTACACCCAGTATGCCCAGGCCGGCCTGAAGAAGGACATCCCGCTCTACTCCACCTACACGGTGGACGCGGTGACCCTGAAACTGCAGAAGGACCTGGCGCTGGATACCTTCCTCACCCTGTGGTGGGCGCCGGATCTGCCCTATGCCGCGAATCAGAAGATGGTCGGCGACTTCAAGAAGAAGCATGGCTCGGCCCCGACCTTCTACGGTGCCCAGAGCTATGACGCCGCCAACCTGATCAACTCCGCCGTGGTCGCCACCAAGGGCAACCTGAAGGACAAGGAAGCGGTGCGCGCGGCGCTGAAGGCGGCGAAGTTCGATTCCGTGCGCGGCCCGATCAAGTTCGGCAACAACCAGTTCCCGATCCACAACATCTATCAGCAGGAAGTCTACAAGGTGTCGGATACCGAATACGACATCCGCACCGTGTCGACCGTGCTGAAGGATTTCCAGGATCCCTATGCCGCGAAGTGCCCGATGAAGTAACGCTGCGATGGCGGCCTGGATTTCTCCGGGCCGCCATTTGCTTTGACTGACATTCGTCCGTAACGTATCGGCCAAGGGGGAACATCCGCAGGGCAATGTGTTTTCAACCAGGCAGCGCCGGCCGGCAGCCGGCAGCGCCGCCATTGCATCTGCAGGAGATCGTCATGCCGCCGCGTCCGTCCGCCCTTTCCTTCCGCACCACCGCCCTTGCTGCCGCCATGCTGGCCTGCGGCAGCCTTAGCGCCCTGCCTGCCCAGGCGCAGCCGGCCAAGAAGATCAAGATCGGTTTCGTCACCACGCTGTCCGGCCCCAATGCCGCCTATGGCCAGGACATGAAGCAGGCCGTGGAACTGGCGCTCGAGCATCTCGGCAAGAAGGCCGGCGGCGTGCCGCTGGAGGTGCTGTTCGAGGATGACGAGCAGAAGCCGGAAGTCGGCAAGCAGAAGACCGAGAAGCTGCTGCAGCGCGACAAGGTGGATTTCCTCGCCGGCTATATCTGGTCGAACGTGCTGCTGGCTTCCTACAAGATCGCCACCGACAACCAGACCTTCCTGATCAGCGCCAATGCCGGCCCGTCGCAGCTTGCCGGCGAGCAGTGCAATCCGTATTTCTTCTCGGCTTCGTGGCAGAATGACCAGCCGCATATGGGCGTCGGCGAATTGCTGAACCAGAAGGGCGCGCGTCGTCTCTATATCGTGGCGCCGAATTATGCCGCCGGCCAGGATGGCGCCAATGGCGTAAAAAGCCTGTTCAAGGGCCAGGTGGTGGGCCAGGACATGACCAAGTGGCCCGACCAGCTCGACTTCTCCGCCGAGATCACCAAGATCCGCGCCGCCAAGCCGGATGCGGTCTATGTCTTCTTCCCCGGCCGCTGGGGCGCGCAGTTCTTCACGCAATACAGCCAGGCCGGCCTCAAGGCCGAGGTGCCGCTCTATTCCGCCTTCACGGTCGATGCCGTGTCGCTGAAACTGCAGAAGGAAACCGCGCAGGACACCTTCCTCGCCATGACCTGGGGACCGGACTTGCCCTATGCCGCCAACCAGAAGCTGGTCGGCGACTTCAAGCAGAAGCATGGCTCCAGCCCGACCTTCTACGGCGCCCAGAGCTATGACGCGATCAACCTGATCGCCTCGGCGGTGGCCGCGACCAAGGGCAACCTGAAGGACAAGCAGGTGGTCGGCGCGGCGCTGAAAGCGGCCAAGTTCGATTCCGTGCGCGGCCCGTTCAAGTTCGGCAACAACCAGTTCCCGATCCAGAACATCTACCAGCAGGAAGTCTACAAGACAGCCGATGGCGGCTTCGACCTGCGCACCATCAGCACGGTGATGACCGCGCACCAGGATGTGCATGCCGCCAAATGCCCGATGAAGTAACCCTCTAGCGAAAGCGTAAAGCGCCCATCATGCTGTTGTTGATCCTCGAGCAATTCCTGAACGGCCTGCAGATCGGTCTGCTGCTGTTCCTGCTCGCCGCCGGCCTCACCCTGGTTTTCGGTATCATGGACCTGGTGAACCTGGCGCATGGTTCGCTCTACATGATGGGCGCGTATTTCGCCGCCGTCTTCGTGCAATGGACCGGCAATTTCTACATCGGCGCGCTGCTGGCATTGCCCGCCGGCCTGCTGCTTGGCATCGCCACCGAATATGTCGCGCTGCGCAGCCTCTATGCGCGCGACCATCTCGATCAGGTGCTTGCGACCTTTGGCCTGATCCTGTTCTTCAATGAATTCGCCCGCCTGATCTTCGGTGCCGGCGGCATGGCAATCGAACTACCCGCCATCCTCGCCGGCCAGATCGAGATCGTGCCCGACCTGCCCTACCCGACCTACCGCTTCGTGATCATCGCCATGGGCCTGCTCTGCGCCGGCATCTTGTATCTGCTGGTTCAGAAGACGCGGCTCGGCATGCTGATCCGCGCCGGAGCCTCGAACCGCGAGATGGTTGGCGCGCTCGGCATCGACATCAAGCTGCTGTTCACCCTGGTCTTCGGCCTCGGTTCGGCGCTAGCGGCGCTTGCCGGCCTGATGGCCGGGCCGATTGCCACGGTGCAGATCGGCATGGGGGACAATGTGCTGATCCTCTGCCTTGTGGTCATCGTCATCGGCGGCCTCGGTTCGATCCGTGGCGCCTTCATCGCTGCCGTGCTGGTCGGCGTGCTGGAAACCATGGGCCGCGCCTTCCTGCCGCAGATCCTGGGCCAGTTCCTCAACCCGTCGCAGGCAGGTTTCCTGGCACAGTCGCTCTCCTCCATGCTGGTCTATATCCTGATGGCCGGCGTGCTGGTACTGCGCCCGGCCGGCCTGTTCCCGGCCCCTGGCACGCCGGGGCGCTGACCATGCAGACACGCTTTTCCATCAGTACAGTCGTTGCCCTGGTCCTGCTCACCCTGCTGGCGCTGGTGCCGACCGCCTCGCAGGTATTCCAGGACCCGTTCCTGCTGACGCTGTTCACCCGCATCGTCATCCTGGCGCTCGCCTCGGTGTCGCTGAACTTCATCCTCGGCTATGGCGGCCTGGTCAGCTTCGGCCATGCCGCCTTCATCGGCGTCGGCGGCTACACCGTCGGCATCATGGCCAAGCACGAAGTCTATGCGGCCTGGTTGCAATGGCCGCTGGCGCTGGCGATGTCCGCCTTCGTCGCCCTGATCATGGGGCTGCTGTCGCTCCGCACGCGCGGCATCTTCTTTATCATGATCACCCTGGCTCTGGCGCAACTCGTCTACTACATGGGCAACGGCGCCTATGCCTATGGCGGCGACGATGGCCTCACCATCCTGCGGCGTTCGGATTTCGCCGGCCTGATCGACCTCAAGCATCGCCCAAGCTTCTATTATCTCTGCTGGGCTTTGCTCTGCCTGGCGCTGTATCTCTGTCACCGTGTGGTGAATTCACGCTTTGGCATGGTGCTGCAAGGCGCCAAGAGCAACGACCGCCGCATGGCCGCCATCGGCTTCCCGGTGTTCCGCTACCGCCTTGCCGCCTTTGTCGCCGCCGGCACTACCTGCGGCCTGGCCGGCGTGCTGCTGGCCAACCACACCGATTTCGTCAGCCCGGCACTGATGCACTGGACCCGCTCCGGCGACCTCATCGTCATGGTGGTGCTGGGCGGCATGGGCAGTCTGTTCGGGCCGCTGTTCGGTGCCCTGAGCTTCCTGGCGCTGGAGGAAATCCTCTCCAGCTACAGCGAATACTGGAAGCTGTTCTTCGGCCCGCTGCTGGTGCTGGTGGTGATCTTCGCGCGCGGCGGCATCGATGGCGCCCTGCAGCGCGGCCATGGCGGCATCCTGCTGGCGATCCTCGGCGGCTTCGTGCTGCTGCATGGCATCCACCTGTTCTACGATGACCTGTGGTACATCCCGGCGGCGCTGATTGCAGCGGCAATCGCGCTTGCTGTGGTGGCCAACCGTGGCCTGCGGAGGCTGTCATGAACCAGCCTGTGCTTGAGGTGAGCGGCCTGATCAAGCGGTTCGGCGGCCTGCTCGCCACCGACAATTTCTCCATCGATATCCGGCCCGGCGAAGTGCATGCGGTGATCGGCCCCAATGGCGCGGGCAAGACCACGCTGATCGGGCAGTTGATCGGCGAACTGAAAGCCGATGCCGGCTCGATCAAGTTCTTGGGCAACGAGATTTCCGACCTGCCGGTGCATCGCCGCTCGCATCTCGGCCTCGCCCGCTCGTTCCAGATCACCTCGATCTTCCATGCCTTCACCGCGTTGCAGAATGTCGCCCTGGCGGTACAGGCGCATGACGGCCATTCCTTCCGCTTCTGGCGCCCTGCGGCGAGCGATCCGAGCCTGACCGAGCCGGCAATGACAGCCCTGAAGCTGGTCGGCCTGGAAGCGCGCGCCCATGTGCCGGCCAATGCCCTGAGCCATGGCGAGCATCGCCAGCTCGAACTGGCCATGGCGCTGGCGACCAAGCCGAAGCTGCTGCTGCTGGACGAGCCGATGGCCGGCATGGGGCCGGAGGATTCCCAGCGCATGGTGCAGATGCTGTTGAAGCTGAAAGGCTCGGTCTCGATCCTGCTGATCGAACATGACATGGAGGCGGTGTTCGCGCTGGCCGACCGCATTACCGTGCTGGTCTATGGCCGTGGCATCGCCACCGGCACGCCGGACGAAATCCGCCGCAACGAACAGGTGCGCGAAGCCTATCTCGGCGCCGAGGCCCAGCCATGACCAGCCTGCTTGAAGTCGATGGCATCGACACCTTCTATGGCCGCAGCCAGGTACTGTTTGGCATGCGGCTGGCGATCAAAGCCGGCGAGGTCGTGACGCTGATGGGCCGCAACGGCATGGGCAAGACCACCACGATCCGCTCGATCATGGGCCTGACCCCGCCGGCCGAGGGCCGCATCGCCTTCCGTGGTGCCGAGATCGCCCGGCAGCCGGCCTATCGCGTCGCCAAGGCCGGCATCGGCCTTGTGCCGGAAGGCCGCCAGATTTTCCCGAATTTGAGCGTGCGCGAAAACCTGGTCGCCACCGCCGCCAACCGCCAGGGCCTCAAGGCGCCCTGGAGCTACGACAAGGTGGTTGCCCTGTTCCCGCGCCTCGCCGAGCGTGCCGGCAACATGGGCAACCAGCTTTCCGGCGGCGAACAGCAGATGCTGGCCATCGGCCGCGCACTGATGACCAACCCGCATCTGCTGATCCTGGACGAAGCCACCGAGGGCCTGGCGCCGCTGATCCGCCAGGAAATCTGGGCCTGCATCGGTCAGTTGAAGGCAGCCGGACAGTCGATCCTGATTGTGGATAAAAACGTCGAGGCCCTGACCCGGCTGGCCGACCGCCACTACATGATTGAGAAGGGCCGCGTCGTCTGGGAGGGCTCGTCCGCCGATCTGGCCGCGAATCCGGACGTGCAGCACCGCTATCTCGGGGTCTGACGGCGGCTTACATGGGGCCTGCTGGCGGCTTTTTTCTGCGCAACTTCTACCGCTGGCTGCCTGTTTTCAGGGCCTTCGCCCAGGCATGAAGCGTTTGTGACAAAATCTTGCTAAATCCGACGCGCTGCCGTTGCATTGGCCCGGCACCTGGCTTCATATGGAAGCCTCTTGAGGGGGAGTTGGCGCGTGTATTCCGAAGACATGCACCGGGCGGCTGAGTTTGCCCACGCGGCTGTGGCGAGCATGGCCAAGCACGGCATTGCGCCCACCCCGATCAACTTCACCGTCTGGTACGAATACCATGCCGGCCGCGACCATAATCTGGCCCGCGCCGTGGATGGCATCGTTGCCGCCCAGCAGCGCTTCACGCCGGAGGTGGTGCTGGCGCTCTACGAGCAGCATCTGTCGCCGGCCCGCCTGTTCCATGCCTCGCGCCACACCGCCGAGAAGCTGGATGCGGTGATGCATGAATTGCGCGGCCATATCGATCAGGCGGAACAGAACACCCGCGCCTATGGCAGCCAGCTCGAACAATTCTCCGGCCAGCTTGATGCCCTGCCCGATAGCCCTGCCGGTGTCGACAGCCTGGTGGACACCATGCTGCTCGATACCCGCGACATGCAGGAGCGCAACAAGGATCTGGAAAGCCGGCTGGCCGAGGCCACGGCGGAAGTGCAGCAGTTGCGCCAGAGCTTCGAGCAGGCGCGGCGCGAGGCGTTGACCGATCCGCTCACTGGCCTGGCCAACCGCAAGGCCTTCGAGCAATCGATGCATCTGCTGGTGCAGGACACGCTGAAAGGCCAGGCGCCGCTGTCGCTGCTGATGCTCGACATCGACCATTTCAAGCATTTCAACGATGAATATGGCCACCAGACCGGCGACACAGTGCTGCAGCTTGTTGGCCGCATGCTGGCCGACAATGTGAAGGGCCAGGATGTGGCGGCACGTTATGGCGGCGAGGAATTCGCCATCCTGCTGCCGTTCACCACGCTGGAACAGGCGATCAAGCTCGCCGATGGAATCCGCCGCACCATCGCCGCGCGCAAGCTGGTGAAGCGCACCAGCGGCCAGGATTTGGGCCGCGTCACCATCTCCGTCGGCGCCGCGCAATACCGCCCGGGCGAAACCCTCTCCGGCCTGATCCAGCGCGCCGATGACGCGCTCTATGCCGCCAAGCGCGCTGGCCGCGACCGCGTGCTGAGCGAGCGCGACCTGATCGTCGCCGCCGCAGGGCAATGAACCCGATACTGCTTGAACGCGACGACGGCGTCGTCCGCCTCACCCTGAACCGGCCCGAGCGGCTCAATGCCATGAGCGTCGACCTGATGCTGGCATTGCGTGCGGCGCTGGATGAAATCGCCGCCGACAAGGCCAACCGCTGCCTGCTGCTGACCGGCGCCGGGCGCGGCTTCTGCGCCGGCGCCGATCTTTCCGGCGGCGGCATCGAGCCGGGCGAAAGCGACCTCGGCGATGTGATCCACAACTGGTTCAATCCGGTGGTGCGCCAGTTGCACGCCTTGCCGATGCCGATTGTCGCCGCCGTGAACGGCATTGCGGCCGGCGGCGGCGCCAGCCTGGCACTGGCTGCCGATATTGCGCTGGCAGCGCGCTCCGCCGGCTTCAGTCAGGTCTTCTGCCGCATCGCGCTGGTGCCCGATGTCGGCAGCACCTATTTCCTGCCGCGCACGATCGGCCCGGCCCGCGCATTGGGCATGGCGATGCTGGGCGAAGTGGTAAGCGCCGAGGACGCTGCGGCGCAGGGCATGATCTGGCGCTGCGTCGAGGATGCCGACCTGCTCTCCGAAGCCACGCGGATCGCCCGCCGGCTGGCACAGGGCCCCACCGCAAGCCTGGTCGCCACCCGCCGCCTGCTGCGCCGGGGCGCCGATGCCGTCCTTGATGAGCAGCTCGAAGCCGAGGCCCTGGCGCAAAGCGCCGCCGGTCGCCGTGCCGATTTCGCCGAAGGCGTTTCAGCCTTCCTTGCCAAGCGCCCAGCAGCCTTCACCGGGCGATAAAGCCTTACGCCCTTTCTTCATGGCATGCTTACGCCACGTCAGGCTTTTGCCGCCGCAGCGGCTCGGCTAACATCCGTTCGATAACCGCTTTCGGGAGAGAAACGCATGGCTTACGCCACCCTGCTGGTCGAGAAGAAAGACCGCGTCGCCACCATCACGCTGAACCGGCCGGATCGCCTCAACGCGCTCAGCCTGGAGCTGATGACCGAATTGAATGCCGCGCTGCGCGACATCGAGAATGACGGCGAAAGCCGTGCCGTGCTGCTCACCGGCGCCGGCCGTGGCTTCTGCTCCGGTGCGGATCTTGCCAGCGGCGACCTCAACCAGGGTGATGGCCCGCCCGATCTCGGCACGGCACTGCATGATCGCTATCATCCGGTGATCCGCCGCATGGCGAATTACCGCATGCCCATCGTCTGCGCCGTGAACGGCCCCGCCGCCGGTGCCGGCATGAGCCTGGCGCTGGCCGGCGATATCGTGATCGCCGCCAAGTCCGCCACCTTCCTGCAGGCTTTCTGCAATATCGGCCTGGTGCCCGATGCCGGCAGCACCTATTTCCTGCCGCGCCTCGCCGGCTCGGCCCGGGCGCTTGGTCTCGCCATGCTGGGCGAGAAACTGCCGGCGGAAACCGCCGCCGAATGGGGCCTGATCTGGAAGTGCGTCGAGGATGCCGAGCTGATGAGCACGGCCGGTGCCATCGCGGCCAAATTCGCCAATGGCCCCACGGTCGGCCTCGGCCTGATCCGCAAGATCGTGCGCCAGTCGGCCTCCAATACACTGGACCAGCAGCTCGAAGTCGAACTTGAGGCGCAGCGCGTCGCCGGCCGCAGCCGCGATTTCATCGAGGGCGTCACCGCCTTCCTGCAGAAGCGCCCGGCCAAGTTCACCGGCAAGTAGGCCGGTGGCACAGGATCCGCAAGCAATCGCCGAGGCGGTCGGCCGTGCCATGGCCGCCGCCGATACGGCAACGCGCGAACTCGGCGTGGAACTGCTCGAGATCGGTCCCGGCAGCGCCAAGCTGCGCATGATTGTGCAGCCAAAGATGCTGAACGCGGTCGGCATCTGCCATGGCGGCTATATTTTCCTGCTCGCCGATGCTGCCTTTGCCTTCGCCTGCAATTCCTACAACCGGGTGGCCCTGGCGCAGCGTGCCGATATCAGCTTCACCGCCAAGGTGGCGCCCGGCAGCGTGCTGACAGCGACGGCACGCGAGGCAGCGCATACCGGCCGCAGCGGCGTTTACGATATCGAGGTACGCGACCAGGACAGCACGCTGGTCGGCCTGTTCCGCGGCCACTCGCGCGAAGTCAAAGGCGAAGTGGTACCCGGCTTGACCTGAAGCCTGACTTGACCTTGGAAACAGGGCGCCATCTGACCGGCCAGCAGGGAGGCTGCGCATGGATGAAACTGGCCTGCGGCACGAAGCCGCCACGTTCTTCGATCAATTCGTGGAGAATTTCGCCAGCTTCAGCGGGCCCCGCATTGTGTCGCTCTATGCCGTGCCCGGTCTGGCGATCCGGGGCGATGGCGTGGTGCAGGTGCTGCAATCGCGGCCCGATCTGGAGGCCTTTTTCCAGCAGGCGGTGGATGGCTATGCCAGCCTCGGCTGCCGCGCCTGCCGCTACCGCGAGCTTGCCGTCACGCCTATTGGTGGCCGCGCCATGCTTGGCAGCGTTACCTGGGATTTACTCGATGCCGACGGCGCGGTGCTGAAAAGCTGGCGGCAATCCTACAATCTGGCAAAATTGCCTGAGGGCTGGCGCATCGTCGCATCTACAGAACACCTAGATTGATTTTTGGGAAGGAAACAACCGTGGCTCTGCAACAACGCAAGCTGGGCCGGCATGGCCCCATGGTATCGGCGCTCGGCCTCGGCTGCATGGGCATGTCGGAATTCTATGGCGCCACCGATGACGCGGAATCGCTCCGCGTGCTGCTGTACGCCGCCGAGCGCGGCGTCAGCTTTTTCGATACCGCCGACATCTATGGCTTCGGCCGCAACGAGGCATTGCTGGCGCGCTTTCTCAAGCAATGGCGCCAACCGGTGGTGGTCGCCACCAAGGGCGGCATCGTGCGCAAGGAAAACAGCTACGAGCGCCGCATCGATAATTCGCCGGCCTATATCCGTGGCGCGGTCGAAGATTCGCTCAAAAGGCTGGGGCTTGAGCGCATCGACCTGTACTACATCCACCGCAACGAGGAAGGCCGTGCCATCGAGGAGGTGATCGAGACCCTGGCGGCGCTGGTGCGCGAGGGCAAGATCGCCCATATCGGCCTGTCGGAAGTCTCGGTCGCCAATCTGCGCCGCGCCGCCAAGGTGCATCACGTCGCTGCCGTGCAGAGCGAGTATTCGCTGTGGAGCCGCGAACCGGAAGACGGCATGCTCGCCGCCTGCGCCGAACTCGGCACCGCCTTTGTGCCTTACTCGCCGCTCGGCCGTGGCTTCCTGTCGGGCCAGTTCGAGGATGCCGCAGCGATTCCCGATGGCGATTTCCGCAAGTCCAATCCGCGCTTCCAGGCCGAAGCCTTGGCGCGCAACCAGGCAGCACTCGCCGGCTTCAAGAAGCTGGCGGCTGAGCGCGGCGCCACACCGGCGCAGATGGCGCTGGCCTGGGTGCTGGCACGCGGCGACCATTTGATTCCGATCCCCGGCACCAAGCGCCAGAGTTATCTGGAACAGAATCTCGGCGCGCTGGATATCGCGCTCAGTGCCGCCGATCTTGCCGCCATCGAGGCCATTCTGCCGCGCGGCTTCGCCGCCGGTGCGCGCTACACGCCGGAAGGCTTCAAGGGCACGCAGGCGGATGAGGGCTGAGGCATCATGCTGAACACCGAACCGAATATCCCCGATCCGGATGGCTTCTACGAACAGCTTGTCGCCATGACGCAAGGACTGGATGACCGCCGGGCAAGGCTGGCAACCGCCAAGCTGGCTTTGTTGCTGGCCAATCACATCGGCGACCGCGCCGTGCTGGCAGAAGCCATGCGGCTGGCACGCGGCGAAATGGAGCGCACTTAAACTTATTTCCATTGGCAGAAATCGATCTGCATACCAAGATTTGTGTCCCACCCTTTTGTGGAGAAATTTTATGGCTACGAAGGAAGACATTTTAGAGCAGATAGTCGAAGAGTATTTGATCCACAAAGGATACTTCGTACGCCACAACCTCAAATTCCTACCCCGCCAAGATCACGCCCAGTTCATCAAGAATAAACACTCAAATCACAGTGATATTGACGTGATTGGCATTCACCCAAGACTGACCGGTATCGACAAAGTAATCGTCGTTAGCTGCAAAAGCTGGCAGGATGGATTCAATCCAGCCTCCGAAATCCGTATGATTGCTGAGAAAAAGAAGGCTAGAGGAAGAGAGGCGTGGAAAAGTTTTAGAGAGCTGGTTGAGCCTATTTGGTCCGAAGCCTTCATGAAGGCTGTTCATGAGGCGACCGGAACAGATCGCTTCGTATATATGACGGCGGTATCGAAATTGTCGGGCGATAGGCTTGTTTGGGAGAACCATCAGCCATTTCAGGATGCAATCGGTGGAAACCCGGTAAAGATCATAACTTTCCGCGAGATGGCATTGGATATTAACAAAAATCTGACCAAGACGTTGGCCAGCACCGAGGTCGGACGCTTGTTGCAGATGTTTAAGGCCGCAGGGATTGAGATAGCGTCAGGCAAGTAACCCCAATGCAGTTGTGATTATGGGTCTCGCTTGATCGCCGCCTAGCGCCGGTGACGCGCCATCGTCGGGCGACGGCTCGGCGGCGGTTCTTCCGCCTTCTGCTTGCGCGCCACGGCATAGGCCCTGCGCGCCCAGTCGAGCAACTCGTCCTGATCGTCCATCAGGTCGGGCGGCAATTGCCAGTAGCTCATCGCCACCGGCTTGCCGCGGCCGTTATACACAAAGGGGCCGACCCCACGTGCTTCAAAGTCGCCCTTGGTCTCGGCATCGGCCTTGAGATAGAGCGTGTCGTCGACGATCAGCGCGAACATGATGCCGCGGCAGTATACGCCAGCGCCACCGAACATGCGGCGCACGGCAATCGGACCGAGCGGCGCGAAAAGCTCGGCAGCATGGTCCATGAAGGCATTGGAGGCGGTCATGGGCCGGAGGTTAACGCGATGGCCGCCGCAGTGAAAGAGCAAGCTGCGGAAACTTTGACGCTTTTCGGCCCTTCAGCTAGCCTGGGCGCCATGCAGGCCTATCTCCTCATCGCCACCGGCGGCGCCCTCGGCAGCATTGCGCGCTACTGGATGGCCAATGCCATCGACGGACGCCACACCACCGGCTTTCCCTGGGGCACGGTGATGGTCAACATCCTCGGCAGCTTCGTGATCGGCATGGCGGCGGCCCTGGTACTCGGGCGCGGCCTGTGGACCGAGAATGCGCGGCTGTTCGTGATGATGGGCGTCTGCGGCGGCTTCACCACCTTTTCCACCTTCAGCCTGCAAACCCTGACCCTGCTGCGGGACGGCCTGATCCTGCGCGCCGGGGGCAATATCGCGGTGTCGGTGATTGCCTGCCTGCTGGCCACCTGGGCCGGCCTAGCGCTGGTGCAGGCGCTTGAACGGAGTTAGCCGGGCCTAACCCATCATATTGCGCGTGGCGGTGGGCAGTTTCACCACCAGGCCGTCCAATGCCTCGGTGATCAGCAACTGGCAGCCGAGCCGCGAGGTCTTGGTCAGGCCGAAGGCGAGGTCGAGCATGTCTTCCTCGTCCGGCTTGGCCGCCGGCAGCTTGCCGTACCATTCCGGATCGACCACCACATGGCAGGTGGAGCAGGCCAGCGACCCTTCGCAGGCGCCCTCGATATCGATGCCATGCTTGTGCGCCACTTCCAGCACCGAAAGGCCGAGCGGGGCATCCACCTCGCGGCGGCTGCCATCGGTCTGGATGAAGGTCATCTTGGGCATGGGGAGCGGCTCCTGACTGGACGCGCCTGATATAGCGCCCAGCGCCATTCTGGGCAACTAACCCCGCTTGCGGCGATAGAGCGCAATCCAGGCCTCGGCGGCGCGGCCGGCATCGTCCGGGGCGCTGTTCCAGCCAAAGCTGAAGCGCACCGCCTCGCGCGCCGCCACCTCGCCGCTGCCCATGGCGCTGAGCACATGGCTCGGCTTCATCTTGCCCGACGAACAGGCCGAACCGGCGGAAACCGCCAGGCCGGCGAGATCGAAGGCCATCACCTGCAATTCCGCCGCCACGCCGGGCATGCCGATGCAGCTTGTATTGGGCAACCGTGCCACGCCGCCGGCATGGATCACTGCATCCGCCGCCGCCGCGCGAACCGCTGCCTCAAAGCTGTCGCGCCAGGCGGCAATCGTCGCCATATGGCCGAGATCACCCTGGCCAAGATCACGCTGGGCGGCCTCGGCGGCAGCGCCGAAGCCGGCAATACCGGAGAGATTCTCCGTGCCGGCGCGGCGGCCGAGTTCCTGCCCGCCGCCAAGCTGCAACGCCTCGATGGCAAGGTCGCCGCGCAGCACCAGGGCGCCTATCCCGGTCGGCCCGCCGAGCTTGTGGGCGGACAGGCTCATCATGTCGGCCTGCAGCCCCGAGAAACGCACCGCCAGCTTGCCCGCCGCCTGGATCGCATCCACCAGCAGCAGGCCACCGGCGGCGCGCACCAGAGCCTGCGCCTCGGCCACCGGCTGGATGGCGCCGGTCTCGTTGTTGGCCAGCATCAGGACCACCAGGGCCGGCCTGGGCGCCTCGGCCAGCAGCCGCTCCAGCGCCGCCAGGTCGACAAGCCCGGAGGGCAGAGCCGGCAGAATGTAGACCGGTTTGCCCCCGACTCGGGCCAGGGTTTGGGCGGGTGCCAGCACCGAGTCGTGCTCCAGGGCGGAGACAATCAGGCTGGCTGCGGGGGCTCGGGCGAGCGCCAGGTTGTTCGCTTCCGTGCCCCCGGAGGTGAACAGAATCTCGGCCGGTTCCGCCCCCACCAGGGCGGCAACCCGGGCCCGCGCGGTCTCCTTCACAGCCCGGGCTCGGCGCCCGAAAGCGTGTATCGACGAAGGGTTACCGGGTTCGGCAAGGGCCGCCAGCATGGCCTCGCGCGCCTCTGGCCGCAGCGGTGCGGTGGCGTTGTAATCGAGGTAGAGCGGGGCCTGCGGCATTGTCAGGGGCCAATCAAGGGCTGTGGATGGATCGTTTTTAGCTTGAATCCGGAACCGGCGTTTATGGTAAAATCCCGCTGGTTTCAACTGGTTAAATCAACGACCGCCGCCCAGGTGTAGTTCCGCCCATGCCCGATGTCATTTTCCCCGGCCCAGATGGTCGCCTCGAAGGCCGGTACCAGCATGGCTCGGAGGCCAATGCGCCGATCGCCTTGATCCTGCATCCGCACCCGCAATACGGGGGCACGATGAACAACAAGGTGGTCTACAATCTGTTCCATGTTTTCGCCAAGCGCGGCTTCTCCGTGCTGCGTTTCAATTTCCGTGGCGTCGGCCGCAGCCAGGGCACTTACGATAATGGCGAAGGCGAACTTTCCGATGCCGCCTCGGCGCTGGACTGGCTGCAGACCTACAACGCCAATGCCTCGGCCGTGTGGATCGCCGGCTTCTCCTTCGGGGCCTGGATCTCCATGCAACTGTTGATGCGCCGACCGGAGATCGATGGCTTCATCTCGGTGGCACCACCAGCCAACATGTTCGATTTCGGCTTTCTGGCGCCCTGCCCGTCCTCGGGCCTGATCATCCAGGGCACCGACGACAAGATCGTGCCCGAGAATGATGTAGCCAAGCTGGCGCAACGGCTGTCGCTGCAGAAGGGCATCAAGATCGACTACAAGAAAGTGCCCGGCGCGGATCACTTCTTCGAGGGCAAGCTTGATGAACTCACCTCTGCTGCCGACAAATATGTGAAAGCGGCGCTCGCTGCTTCCGCCGGCCCGCGCCCGATACCCGGCAAGGGCAACCAGACCCAGGTCTAGATCAGTTTTTGGCGTGGTAAAGCCGCCCGCCGCTGGCCGGAAACGGCACGCCCGTGGTTCCCGGCAGGCTGAGCGGCAGGCCGGCTGCGGCACGCGCCGCGAGATAGGCGAAAGCCTCCGCTTCCAGCGCATCGCCGCGCCAGCCGACGCTTTCCACCGGTTCCACTGGCATAGCCAGCCGCTCAGCGAGTTCGCGCATCATGGTGCGGTTATGCCGCCCGCCGCCGGTGACTAGGCAGCGCAGCGGCCGGCTCGGCAGATGCTCCAGCGCACGCGCCACGGCAGCAGCGGTGAAGGCGGTGAGCGTCGCAGCACCCGAAGCAGGCCAGAGATGCGCCACGCTTTCGGCGCTGAAATCATCGCGGTCGAGCGATTTCGGCGGCCTGGCCCGGAAGTAGCTATGCGACAGCAGCCGCGCCAGCGTCGGCTCATCCACCTCGCCCTGGGCACCAAGCTTGCCGCCTTCATCGAGGCGCTGGCCGGTATGCCGCAGCAGCCAGTCATCCAGCAGCGCATTGCCCGGCCCGGTATCGAAGGCCAGCAGGTCCTCGTCGCGCGGGCCACCGATATAAGTAATGTTGGCAACGCCGCCGATATTCAGCACCAGCAGCGGCAATTCCAGTTTCGACCAGCGCGCCAATGCTGCGTGATAGAGTGGCACCAGCGGCGCCCCCTGCCCGCCCAAAGCCACATCCTGGCTGCGGAAGTCCGCCACCGTGTCGATGCCGGTCAGCCGCGCCAGCAGAGCGGCATCGCCGGCCTGCCAGGTGCGACCGCGCTCCGGGCGGTGCAGCAGGGTCTGGCCGTGGAACCCGAGCAGGCGAATGTCCTCTGGACGCAGCCCGGCTTCATCCAGCAGCCGCCGCACCGCTTCGGAATGGGCCTCGGCCAGGGTGCGGCGCAGCGTCATGGCGCCATGGCCACCCTCGCCCAGCGCGGCACGGATGGCCTGCCGCTGGGCATCGCTGTAGGCCAGCGTCAGGGCCGGGCCGAAACCGCCCAGATTGCCGCCATCACAGCGCAGCAGCGCGGCATCGACGCCATCCATCGAGGTGCCGCTCATCAAGCCGATGATCCAGGGGAGCTGGGACAAGACAGGAACTCCAGAACTAGGCTTACAGCCGGGCCTATGGTAAACCAACGCCGCTTTTCCCGGCAGTATTGGTGATGACGATGACCGAGTTCAAATCCGACTTCCTGCGCATCATGGCCGAGCGTGGCCACCTGCATCAATGCACGGAACCGGCGCAGCTCGACGCCAAGGCGCAAGCGCCCGGCGGCATCATCGCCTATGTCGGCTACGACTGCACCGGCCCCAGCCTGCATGCCGGCCATCTGCTGTCGATCATGATGCTGCGCCGGCTGCAGCAATGCGGCCATAAGCCCATCGTGCTGATGGGCGGCGGCACCACCAAGGTCGGCGACCCGTCCGGCAAGGACGAGCAGCGCAAGCTGCTCACGGTCGAGACCATCAACGAGAACATGGCCAGCATCAAGCGGGTGTTCAACCGCTTCGTGACATTCGGCGACGGCCCCACCGATGCCATCATGGTGAACAACGCCGACTGGCTGGATGGCCTCAACTACATCGACTTCCTGCGCGACTATGGCCGGCATTTCTCGGTCAACCGCATGCTCAGCTTCGACAGCGTGAAGCTGCGGCTGGACCGCGAGCAGCCCTTAAGCTTCCTCGAATTCAACTACATGATCCTGCAAGCCTACGATTTCGTGGAGCTTGGCCGCCGCTATGGCTGCAACATGCAGATGGGCGGTTCGGACCAGTGGGGCAACATCATCAACGGCGTCGAGCTTGGCCGCCGTGCCGCCGAGATGGAATTGTTCGGCCTCACCTGCCCGCTGCTCACCACAGCGTCCGGCGCCAAGATGGGCAAGACCGCCAGCGGCGCTGTATGGCTGAACGAAGACATGCTGGCGCCCTACGATTACTGGCAATACTGGCGCAACACCGAAGATGCCGATGTCGGTCGCTTCCTGCGCCTGATGACCGACCTGCCGCTGGACGAGATCAAGCGCCTGGAAGGCCTGCGCGGCGCCGAACTGAACGATGCCAAGAAGGTGCTGGCCACCGAAGCCACGGCTTTGTGCCATGGCCGCGAGGTGGCCGAAGCCGCTGCCGAGACCGCCCGCAAGGCGTTCGAGCAGGGCGAATTCGGCGGCGACCTGCCGATCATTGCCGTGCCGCGTGCGCGGCTTGCCGCCGGCATTGAAGCCTTCCAGCTTGTGCTGGAAGCCGGCTTCGCCAAGAGCGGCGGCGAAGCCCGCCGACATGTTCGCGGCAATGCCATCCGACTCAACGACCAGCCGGTGGCGGAGGAAACCCGCGCCATCACACTGGCCGATCTCGGCGCCGATGGCCAGCTCCGCCTATCCTTTGGCAAAAAGCGCCACGTGCTGGTGCAGGCAGCGGATTAAAGCCGCCGCTTAAGGCGCGATCTGCGGTGGCGGTGGGACTTCTACCGGCACGTCGCCGGTGGAGTTGCTGCTGCCACTGGCCTGGAAGATGCGGCGCAGGAAGCCCGGCGCGATAGCCGAGAGCGGATTGATGCTCATCTCGGTCTTTTCCTTCGGGCCGCTGACGGCGAAATTCACGCCGATGATCCCGTCGCCGATAAACAGGTCGCCGAGCAGCGGAATACGCCCGAGGATCGTGTTGAGCACGAAGGCCGGCACGGCTGTGCCATTGATGCTGACGTGATTGGTCTTGCGGTTGATGGTGCCTTCCAGGGTGATGCCAAGCTGCGGGCCGCGGATTCGGCTGGGCTGCAAGGTCAGCACGCCGTCCTTCTGTGTGAACGGGATATGCGCCGTGTCGAAATTGATCCCCTCGCCTGAAAGCAGTGCGGCAAGGCCGGTGAAGGAGCCGATGCCGAGCAACCGGGCGAGGAACGGCGCCTGCACCGCCTTGAACTGCCGGGCATTCAGCACCCCTTCGAGCGGCTGGCCGGGCTTGGCATCGTCATAGACGCCATCAACCGTAAGATTACCGCCCTGCATCTTCTCGACGCCGAGATAATTGAATACCGCACCGGCATTGTCGCTGCGCACCGTAAGTTGCCGCTGCCGCTTGGCCTTGTCCGCTACCGGCGCGATACGCACCGCCAGCGTGCCGCCGCCATGGAAGGCACCCGACAAATCAAGCTGTTCGGCAAACAGCGCGCCCCGCTGCAAATCAAGCGCGAAATTGCGCATCGCCGTGGTTTCATCCAGCCGCACATCGTCGAAGCGCAGCCGCAGGTCCAGCAGCGGCTGCGGCTGTGGTTCCCCGGTATCCGCATCCATCGCCTTCACAAAAGGCGTCAGGTCGTAATGCTTGCCCTCGGCTCGCAGCACCGTATCGCCATTGGCGGCCCGGCGCAGATTGACATTGGCCTCGTTCTCGCCGATCCGCAGCAAGCCGAGCTTGAGCGACCAGGCACCATCAGTTGCCAAGGACGCACTGCCATCGGCGACGAACTGATCCGCCGTGATGCGCAATCCCTCGAATTCGGTAGGCGCATTCGGCTTCAGCCGCGCGGTAAACTGGGCGGCGCCAGTCTTGCCCACCGGCTTCTCCCAAAAAATCTCGCTGATTGCCAGTTTCGCCGGCGTCAGATCCAACTGTGTCCGGATCACCGTCTCATTGCCCAGACGGCGGCTTTCGATCTCAGCCAGGGCATCGACCGGACCATCGATCATCGACTCAAGATCGAAGCCAAGCGCCTTGCGCCCCTGGTTGTCGGCACGGCCTGAAATGCGGTAGCGCGCCGTCACAGCCTGGCGCGAATCAAATTCCTGCCGCCAGTGCAGCCGCACCGGCACCTCGTTCAGCGCCGCCGTGCCATCGGTATCGAGCCCCTTGGGATCGACCTTGAGCTGCATGGTGCCATTGGTGAGGGCAAAACGATCGTAGATATCCGGGATCGCCAGATTGACCAGGTCGGCCTTGGCGGTGAATTTCACGTCATCAAGCTTCAGCTTGTGTTCGAGCGGGAAGTTGAACGTGACATCGACACGGCCCTGGCCTTCCACCACTGCCGGCTTGATGCCAAGCTGGGTGGCATACCCGAGCGGCTTCTGGTCGATCAGCCCGAGCAATTCCCTATTCGCGCCGGCCGCTGTCACGGCAATATCGGCGAACTGGTCGCGCGCCTGCAGCCCGTTGATGCGCAGCTTGCCATTGCTGGTGGCGAGCGGTCCGACCTTGCCACTGGCCAGCGTGAGATTGAACTCGTCGGCATCCAGCACCGCATCGCCGCGCGCCTCGGTCAGGCGCGTCAGCGGGGCGAAATAATCGACGCTGAGCCCCTCGAAACTGAACGCCAGTCGCACAGCATTGCGGGGCAGCTTCTGCTTGCCTGATAGCATCGCCGGGCTGAGCTGTGCCGCGAATTCCGCCTGTGGCACCCGCCCGCCCCGAATATGCGCGGAAATCCAGTCGATGGCATTCTTCGCGGCATCCTGCGGCCAGTAGAGCTTCAGGCGATCCATCGCCAGGTCGGTGAATTGGCCCTTGATATCGAGGGCGAATTCGCCGGGCGCCGGGCGAAGCAATTCACCGCTGAAACCAAGCCGCACGCCATCCTCGAAATGGAAACTCGCTGCTTCGATGGCCAGGGTATCGCCAATACCCGGCGTGGCCGACGCATTCATCGCGCCCTGTATCCGCGCCTCGCGCAGCCGCAGCGGCTCTTTCCACAATTCCGGCAATTCTACCAGGCCGGCACCGGCATTGAGGTCGTAGCGCAGGTTGGCGATATCGCCGCTCTGCCCAAGTCGGAAGGAAAGCTGGCCCGCCAGCGGCATATGCAGACCGGCAAGTTCCTTCACATCCGGCACCAGATCGGCAAAGTCGGCCGGCTCGACACCATCAAACCGCAGATAGGCCTGCGCGGCGCGGTCGGCGGCGGAATAGACCGCCGTCAGCGCCAGACTGAGAGACTTGTTGCGCCAGGCCAGGCTGCCCTGCAATTGCGCCCGCACGCTGTTCTCGCCGCGATCCGCCTGGAACCAGGCGCCGGGCGCCTCCCAGCGGCGGCGCAGCTTGCGATCAATGATCACCAGCCGGGAAATCTCCATTGAGACCTGGCTGATCTGGCCGAGCGGATCGTTCAGGTCCACCGGCTGCGACAGGCGTTCGAACAGATTGGCGAACAGCAGCGGCATGAAGTCTTCGCTGCCTGGCTGCGGTTCCGCCACCGCATCCGCTGCCGGCTCCTGGGCTTCGGGCAGGCCGAGGCGGAAACGGCCATCGGCCTCGCGCAGCAATAGCGCATCAACGCCACGCACCCGCATGTAGGTAGGCGCCAGCACGCCGCGCAGCAACGAAGCGCCACTCAAGCCGATATCGATTTCCGGCAGCTTCATCGACTGGCCGCGCTCGCCAGAAATGGTGGTGTCGACAATACGCAGGCCCAGCGCCTGCTCATCCTGCTTCCAGGCCAGCACCACATCGGAAAAGCTGACCTTGAGGCCGATATCGGCAAGGCTCAGGCTTTCCTGCAAATACGGCACCAGGAAGTCGAGCGACAACGGCTCGCGGCTCACCCGCCAGACCAGGGCGCCAGCCAGCAGGCCTGTGACCACGCACAGGCCAAGCACAGTGCGGATGAACAATCGACTCCAGCGCAGCATCGCGAAGCAGCTTGCCTTTCCAACGCGTTAGCGGAACCGGCCGAATGCTTGACCGGTAGGTGAGTTTAGCCGAACTTGGCCCCGGATTTCGAGGGAAACGCCATGGCAAAACTGCCATCTTTGGAATGGTCACGCCTGCCGCCGGCCCGGGATGGGGAAGCCGTGGCGCGTGGCCTAGATGCCTGGCAGTCGATGCTGGCCGATCTTGCCGCCGAAGACCGCGCCTGCGCTAAACTGGCCAAGGCCCTGGGAACCGAATCCGCCAAGGCCCCGGCCCGCCGCCTGCTCGACTGCCTGTGGAGCCACAGTCCGTATTTGAGCGACCTGGCCCGCCATGAACCGCAGGCGGTACTGACCCTGCTGCGCCAGGGGCCAGATGTCGCGCTCGGCGAAACCCTCGATATTCTGCACAAGGCCGCCGCCACTGCCGAGGATGCAGAGGCGCTGATGCTGCCGCTGCGCCGCGCCAAGCGCCAGGTGGCGCTGATCATTGCGGTAGCGGATATCGCACAACTCTGGCCGCTGGAAACCGTGACCGGGAACCTGAGCGACTTCGCCGCCCTGGCCATCGACCTGGCCATCGGCGCGGTGTTGCGAGATGCCGCCGCACGCGGCGACGTCGAATTGCCCAACCCCAAGACACCATGCCTGGGTTCCGGCTTCGTGGCGCTCGGGATGGGCAAGCTCGGCGCGCGGGAACTCAACTATTCTAGCGATATCGACCTGATCATGCTGTTCGATCAGGAAGTGGTGCGCTATCGCGGTCGCAAGACAGCGCTGGAATGCTATGTGCGGTTGACACAGCAGATGGTGCGTCTGCTGCATGAGCAGACCGCTGATGGCTATGTGTTCCGCACCGACCTGCGGCTCAGGCCCGATCCAGGCTCGACGCCGGTGGCGCTCTCCATGGCGGCAGCCGAAGCCTATTACGAAAGCTTTGGGCAGAACTGGGAACGCGCCGCGATGATCAAGGCGCGGCCGGTCGGCGGCGACATCGAGGCCGGGCGCGGCTTCCTCAAGCGGTTGACGCCCTATGTCTGGCGCAAGAACCTGGATTTCGCCGCCATCGAGGACATCCATTCGATCAAGCGCCAGATCCATGCCCATAAGGGTCATGGCGAGATCGCCATCGAGGGCCACAATCTGAAACTCGGGCGCGGCGGCATCCGCGAGATCGAGTTCTTCGCCCAGACGCAGCAGCTCATCGCCGGCGGCCGCGACAGCCGGCTGCGCGCCATCGGCACGGTGGAAGCGATCAATGCCCTGGTTGCCACCGAGCGGCTCGATCCCGGCACGGCCGAGGAACTGATCGCCGACTACGGCTATCTGCGCAAGGTTGAACACCGGCTGCAGATGGTGAACGACGAACAGACCCATACCCTGCCCGATGATGCGGAAGGTATCGCGAAGCTGGCGGACTTCCTCGGCGAAACCAGTGCCGCTGCCTTCCGCGCCAAGCTGCTGGCCCTGCTTGCCCGCGTGAAGACGCATTACGACGAGCTGTTCGCCGAAGCGCCGAGCTTAGGCAGCAACCAGGGCAGCCTGGTTTTCACCGGCACCGACGACGATCCGGAAACGCTGGCCACCCTGCAGGGCCTCGGCTTCAGCCAGCCGCCGGAAATCGCCGCCATGGTGCGCGGCTGGCATTTCGGCCGCTATCGCGCCATGCGTTCGGAACGAGCGCGCGAGAAACTCACCGCCATCATGCCGCAATTGCTGGAAGCCTTCAGCCGCACCGGCAGCCCCGACGAGGCAATCCGCCGCTTCGATCATTTCCTCGGGCAATTGCCAGCCGGCGTGCAGTTGTTCAGCCTGCTGCAAAGCAATCCGGCGGTACTCGACGTGCTGGCCGAACTGCTCGCCGCAGCCCCGCATCTCGCTGAAAGCCTGGCGCAGAACACGGCTTTGTTCGACAGCCTGCTGGAATATGCCGAGACGCCGCCGGATTTCACACCGGAGCGACTGGCCGTCTCGCTGTCGCGCCAACTCGGTTCGGCACGCGACTTCCAGGATGTGTTGGACTGGACCCGGCGCTGGACCGGCGAGTTGCGGCTGCAAGTTGGCATCGGCCTGTTGCGCGGCCAGTTGGATGGCGCTTCCGCCGGCCGGGCGCTGAGCGCCGTCGCCGATACCGTGCTGGACGAATTGCTGCGTCATGTGCAGGCGGAATTCGCCCAGCATCATGGCGTGGTGCCCGGTGCCCAGGTGGCGCTGATCGGCTTTGGCCGGCTCGGCAGCCGCGAACTGACGCTGGAATCCGATCTCGACCTGCTGCTGCTCTATGATCATCCGGCCAAGGCGCAGCAATCAGATGGCAAGCGGCCGCTGACGCCGGGACTCTATTTCGCCCGTCTCTGCCCGCGCTTCATTAATGCCATCACCGCGATGACCGGCGAAGGCCGGTTGTTCGAAGTCGATATGCGCTTGCGGCCCTCGGGCAATGCCGGGCCGATCGCCACCGCCCTCAAGGCCTTCAAGGACTACCAGGAAAAGGAAGCCTGGACCTGGGAGCATATGGCGCTCACCCGAGCGCGTGTCATTTCCTCCCCGCCGGCACTGGCGAAGAAATTCGATACCGTACGCCGGGCCGTGCTTGCCATGAAACGCGACCCCAAGAAATTGCTGGCCAATGTGGCGCATATGCGCGACCGGCTGGCGCGGGCCAAGCCGGCGCGCGATGCCTGGGCGCTGAAGCAGGCACGCGGCGGTTTGGTGGATATCGAATTCATCACCCAGTATCTGCAACTGCGCCATGGCGCCACGGCCGCCGCGATTCTCGATCCCACGCCGCTGCAGGCTTTGCAGGCGCTGCGCGACACGGGCTGCATCGAGATGCCGGCTGCGGACATGCTGATCGGGGCAGCCAAGTTTCAGGGCCACTTGCTGGCGCTGACGCGGCTGGCAGGACCGGCGGCGAAACGGCCAGAGCAATGGCCCCTTGCGCTGGCCAAACGGCTGCCCGCCTTGCTCGGCGAGCCGGACCTGGCGCGCCTGACGCAGCGGCTCGAGGCGACGCAGGCAGCGGTGTTCAAGCTCTATCAGGCTCTGGTGGAGGCGCCAGCCGCACCCTATCTTGCGCTCGCCGACTCCCTTCGCGGCGATGCCACTACAGGAGCAGACCCAGATGAGCAGCAAAAACGCTGAACTGAAACCCGGCGACAAGGCCCCGGCCTTCACCCTGCCCGGCGATAACGGCAGCAAGCTGTCGCTCAGCCAGTTCAAGGGCAAGCCGGTGGTGCTGTATTTCTACCCCAAGGACGATACGACCGGCTGCACCAAGGAAGCGCTCGACTTCACTGCCGCGCAGGCGAAGTTCGACAAGCTCGGCGCCGTGGTGATCGGCTGCTCGCGCGACAGCGTTGCCAAACACGACAAGTTCAAGACCAAGCACAAGCTGTCGGTGAAGCTGGCATCCGATGAAGAAGGCACGGTGACCGAAGCCTATGGTGTGTGGGTCGAAAAGAGCCTCTATGGCCGCAAATACATGGGAATCGAGCGCGCGACCTTCCTCATCGATGGCAGCGGCAAGATTCGCCAAATCTGGCACAAGGTGAAAGTGCCAGGTCATATCGCGGAGGTTTTAGCCGCCGTGCAGGCTCTTTGAGAATCAATCGGTTGCAGGCGTTATCCACACCCTGTGCATAATCCGCGCGACAAAATCGCCCCGTTGTTTGCTGCGCGTTTCTTTCAATTTGCAACAGATACTGGCTTGCATTAACCAAGCCAAATACGTCCTAATTACGCTGGTTTAGAGCAATCGGCGATAGATGCGAACGGGGGGCCGGTGAGCAGACGCGCATTGAGGCAATGGCGGGAGTGGCGCGACCGCAATTTTCCGGAGCGGCAAATTATTTTCCGCAGTCGCGGCGACGTTCGCTATGTCGCTCTGTCCGGACGCACCCAGCTCATGCTCGGCATCGGCGTACTCGCCTTCGCCGGCTGGATTGGTTATGCCTCGGTGAACGCGATCTACCGCGACACCCTGCTCGAGAGCCGCGACCGCCGCATCGCCGAACTCACCATCGCTTATGAACGTCTGGCCCAGGATTTCGAGCGCAACCAGGAAAACTTTCTGATCGCCTCGCGTGATCTGGAAGACCGCTATCGCCGCCTGCATGACATGGCCACCAAAGCCCAGGCCGATGCCCCTGCCACCAATACCGCCGATGCCAAGGCCGCCCCCCGCCCTGCCGACAAGCCGGCTGCTGATAAGCCTGGCAATGCCCTGGCCAGTGCCGCGCTGCCAAAGGCACCGGAGACCAAGGCCGATGCAAAAGCCGAAGCCAAGCCAGCCGAAAAGCCTGCGGACAAGGCCGTTGAGCTGGTAAAGGCGCAACCGGTGAAGCCTGAAGCGGCGGACACCGCTGATGCGTCGCCGCGCAATATCGAAGACCTGGAAGCGATGCTGCGCAGCAGCCGTCAGAAGGGCGCCGGACAGCCGGCGCCGAAGGCCGGCGAGATCGAGAGCCGCATCCTGGCCCTGCGGGGTCGCCAGCGCGACGTGCTGGATGATCTCAATCAGCGCACGGACAAAAATGTTGCCACGCTGGAAAAGACCCTGCGCGGCACCGGCCTGGATATCGAAGCCCTGCTCAAGCGCCATGCCGCCGCCCGCGCCGAAGTGGGCATCGGTGGCCCGCTGCGCACCGTGGCCGATGCCACACCGGGCACGGCTCCGGCAGCCGACGCCGCGGCGGCCTCGCTGGCGCTGGCCGACCCGATCGACCGCGACGTGGCCAAGCTGGAAGGCAAGCTCGGCCGCTGGGGCGAACTGGTCGCCCTGGCCCAGCGCCTGCCGCTGGCTTTGCCGGTAAACCCAGATGAAACGGAAATGTCGAGCGGCTTTGGCCGCCGCATGGACCCCTTCACCAAGCAATGGGCCTTCCATGCCGGGCTCGACCTGATCGGCCCGCGCAACGCCCCGGTGCTGAGCACCGCCGCCGGCGTGGTGGTGTTTGCCGGCCGCAAGGGCCCCTATGGCCGCGCGGTGGAAATTGACCATGGTCTTGGCATCAAGACGCGCTATGCTCACCTCAACACGATTGGCGTGCAGGTGGGTGACGTGGTTACCTACAGCAAGCGTATCGGCACCATGGGCTCCACGGGCCGTTCCACCGGGCAACATCTGCATTACGAAATTCTGCTCGACGACGAACCTGTCGATCCGGGCAAATTCATCGAGGCGGGCTATCATGTTTTCAAGCAGCAAGAAGACACAAACGCCGGGCGCCAGTAAGGCCCCACCGTCGCTCCTCAGCGTCGGCCTCACGGTCAATGGCGACCTCGCCTCGGAAGGCGAAGTCCAGATCGACTGCGTGGTGAATGGTGATGTCACTGCCGAGCGCCTTGCCATCGGCGAGAATGCCCGCGTGGTCGGCGAAGTGGTGGCCGATCATGTGCTGATCCGCGGCGAGGTGATCGGCCGCATCCGCGCCAAGTCGGTGGAACTGGACAAGACCGCCCGGGTGCGCGGCGATATCTGGCACGAGCTGCTCTCGATCGCCGCCGGCGCCAAGATCGAAGGCCTATGCAAGTTCGCCGAGAACCCGCGCGAAGCAGCAGCGAAGTTCAGCGTGGTGACGCAGATCACCCACAACCCGGATCCGCAGCCGGCACCGGGAAAGGCTGACAAGGCCGAAAAGATCGAGAAGGCCGACAAGCAGGCGGAAGCCCTGCGCGCCAGCTCGTAAGCTCCAGGCTAGCCCCCCGCACCGGTCATGCCCGCGAAAGCGGGCATCCCATTTTGCCGCATGAAATGGGACTCTCGCTTACGCGAGAGTGACATTCGAAAATTACTCTCCGAACCGGCCTGCTTCCAGGAACCGCCGCACCGCGGCGATCACCCGTTCATCATCGCAGATGAAGGTATGCGCCACATCGACGCTGAGGAAATCCGTCATGCCCGGCAGCATGGCGGAATCGAGTTCCACTGTGCCGTCATGGGCAACCTCTCCGGCCAGCAGAGTGTTAAGCCAGCTAGCCGGATTGAGTGGATGAAAGCCGCGTGTGCCGGCGATCACACCGATATCGGCCGCCGGCATGCCGATGCTGCCGAGCCAGGAGGCATCGCGCCCCAGTTCCAGCGCCGGACGCCCGAACAGGCGCGGCAGATCGGCCAGCAACCGCGTGGCGGTGAGCCGGGTGATGATGCCGGCACCGCGATTGGGCGAAGCAACCAGCACCAGCCGGCCCAGAGCGAAGCCGGGTTGCCAGCCAGCCAGGCCGGCACGAATGATCAGGCCGCCGAGCGAATGGCCGACGAAATGTGTCAGCTTCGGCTGCTTGGCCAGGTCATCGCAGAGTGCGCGAAACAACACCACCAGTTCGGCGATGCTGTGCCGTCGGCTCGGGTAATCCCAGTTGATCACCTCATAGCCGGCCTCGCGCAGAGCAGCCTCCAACCGGGCCAGCGAACGCCGGGTGCGCGACAGGCCATGCAGCAGCACCACGCGCTGCGCTTCAGAACCGGCAATCATGGCAGCAGATGAGCAATCGAATAGGCGTAATAGCCGAGAATCGGCCGGTCGGCGGCGTTGAGGCGGTAGAGCCCGGTGTCATCGCGCAGGATGATGCGCCGCAGGCTCAGCATGCGCAAGCCGGTCTCGATGGCATAGTCGAGGTCGCCGCGCGGCACATAGATGCGGGCGCCGTTGCCTTCCAGGCGCTGGATCAATTCCAGGCAGCGCGCCTTGATCTCGACACTGGAAAGTGCCCCGCCCTCGCTCAGCCCGAGCAGCACCTGCGCTACCAGCGCGGTCGGCAGCACCGGCACCACGGCGCCGACACGTTGCATCAATTCCACACCCAGCGCCGCGACATGGCTGGAGCGCGCGTCCTTCTCCACCAGACGCAGATCACCAGCACCACGTTCCTGCAGCCAGTGGCGCAGCGATAGCGGCGTGCCGAAATTGACGCAGGCATAGCCGAAACGATACCAGCGGCCAGAAATCGCCCGCAGCAGGTTGCGGCCGACGAAGCGCAGCACAGTGCCAACAGCGGCGCTGGCACTGACCCGCTTGGCGTCGGGGTCGAGCTTGCGCAGCAGGCTGCGGTCTTCCAGCACGCGGTCGTAGTTGATGCCAACCGGCACAAACACCACGTCGCGGCCCTCCACCGGATCAAAGGCGCGGGCCAGATAATCCAGCAAGCCGAGCTTGGGCGGGCGCATGCGGCCATCGAGGGTCAGGCCGGCTTCCGGGAAGATCGCCTGCGGCACGCCGCCGGCAGTGGCCGTTTGCACATAGCGTTCCAGCACCTTGCGATACAGCGGATCGTTGGAATTGCGACGGATGAAATAGGCCCCCATGGCGCGGATAAGCTGCTGCAAAGGCCAGACCCGCGCCCATTCGCCCACGGCATAGCTCAACGCTGCCTGGTCGGCGGCGAGATAGGCCACCAGCACATAATCCATGTTGGAGCGGTGATTCATCACGAACACCACGGTGGCATCACGCGGCACCGCATCCAGCCCGGCGCTGTCGGTGAAGCCGACGCGGACACGGTAGAGGGTGCGGGCCAGGCGGCGCGCCAGCCAGTAGCCGATGCGGAAGTAGAAATAGGCATTGAAGGCCGGCACGATCTCGCGGGCGTATTTCTCCACCTGCGCCATCGCCACCTCGCGCGGCATTTCGCGCTCGCGCGCATGCGCCTCGGCGGCGGCCACCACCTGCGGATCGTAGAGCAGCCGGTCGATCAGGGATTGCCGGCGGGTCAGGGTGATCGGGCGGAGCTTGAGTTGCAGCCGCTGGTTCAGGTCGTCGATCACCCGGTTGAGACGGCGGCGCAGGAACCAGCGCACACCCGGCACCAGCAGACGGTCGGCAAGGCCGATGGCGGCCAGGATCGCCGCCAGCACCGCGAACCATAGCGGTATCTCGATGGTCTGATGCACGCCCTCGCCTCCCCGGCCTTGGAGCAAGACTGCTCTGGCGGGGCCGCGCGGCTTCTAGTCGGCCTTGGCCCCGACCTTGGATGCTAGCTGGGCAGCCATGAACCTGTCCAGGTCGCCGTCCAGCACGCCCTGGCTGTCGGACGTTTCCACGTTGGTACGCAGGTCCTTCACCATCTGGTAGGGGTGCAGCACATAGGAGCGGATCTGGTGGCCCCAGCCGATATCGGTCTGGCTGTCGATCACGGTCTGCTTCTCGGCCTCGCGCTTCTGCAACTCGCGCTCATAGAGCCGGGCCTTCAGCATCTTCATCGCCTCATCGCGGTTGCGATGCTGGCTCTTGTTGGTCTGGCAGGCGACCACGATGCCGGACGGCATATGGGTGATACGCACGGCAGAATCAGTCTTGTTGACGTGCTGGCCACCGGCGCCCGAGGCGCGGTAGGTATCCACCCGCAGGTCCTTTTCCTGCACATCGACTTCGATACTGTCGTCGATCACCGGATAGGCGCCGACCGACGAGAAGCTGGTATGGCGCCGGGCATTGGAATCGAACGGCGAGATACGCACCAAGCGATGTACGCCGGTCTCGTTCTTCAGCCAGCCATAGGCATTCGGGCCGCTGACCTTGATGGTGGCGGACTTGATGCCGGCTTCTTCGCCTTCGCTCTCTTCCTGGAATTCCACCTTGTAGCCATGCTGCTCGGCCCAGCGCACATACATGCGCAGCAGCATCGAGGCCCAATCCTGGCTTTCGGTGCCGCCGGCACCGGCATGGACTTCAAGGAAAGCGTCGTTGGGATCGGCCTCGCCCGAGAGCAGACTTTCAAGCCGCGCCTTCTCTACCTCGGCGCCGAGCGCGCCGATGGCCGCCTCGGCCTCGGCAACAACAGCCGCGTCGCCCTCGGCTTCGCCGAGGTCTATCAGATCGATATTATCCTGTAGCGCCTGCTCCAGCTTGCGCTGGGTGCCGATCTGGCGGTCCAGGCGGTTGCGCTCGCGCATCACCACCTGGGCTTCGGCGGGGTTGTTCCAAAGGCTGGAATCCTCAGCCTTGGCGTTCAGTTCTTCGAGCCGTTTAACCGAGTTATCCCAGTCAAAGAGACCTCCTCAGCAGTTCCAGCGACTGCTTGATCTCATCGGCTACGGCCTTGATTTCGGCACGCATGGCGGCAATCCACGACAAATAGTTAATTTCGCGGGCGGACCATAAGGGCAGCCGGCGGCGCTGTCAATTTTCCCCAAGGGGCCGCCGAATGGCGGCTTAGCCGCCGCGCTGCCGCTTCACCAGTTGCCGCATCGCCTCCAGCGGGATGGCACCCGGCACGATCTCGTCGCCGATCACGAAACCCGGGGTGCCCTGGATGCCAAGTTTGGTCGCCAGCGCCAGGTTGCGCTCGATCACCTCGGTCACGCGCGGGGCAGCCATATCGGCCTTGAGCTTGGCGACATCCAGGCCACTCGCCTTGGCGATACGCAACACCTCGGCCTCGGGCAACTGGCCGCGATGCTCCATCATCGCGTTGTGGAAAGCGAAATACTTGCCTGGCTGCTGCTGTGCCGCAATGGCGGCGCGCGCGGCGACGACGCTATCCGGGCCCAGCACCGGCAATTCCTTGAGCACCACGCGCAGGCGGCTGTCTTCCTTCAGCAATGCCAGCACCGAGGGCTGCACCTGCTTGCAATAGCCACAGCGGTAATCGAAGAACTCCACCAGCGTCACGTCGCCCTTGGGATTGCCGGCGACATGGGACACGCCGTCGTCGAAGATTTCCTTGCGGTTCTCCGTCAGCGCCGCCTTGATCGCCGCTTCCTGCTGCTTCAACTCCTGCCAGGCCTCGTTGATCAGCTCAGGATGCCGCACCAGCACTTCCAGCAGGCGCGGGCTTTCCAGCAGGCTTTCCTTCACCGCATCGCGCAGCTCCTGCGGCACCGGCTCGGCCTTTTGCTGTGCGGCTACCGGCCCGGCGACGAAACCGGCCAGCAGCAGGAGGGCAATCAGCAGGCGACGCAACAGCGGCATGGTATTTCCTTAAACACAGTGAAAATGGTTGCGGACTATGGCCGCAGGCAGCAGCCGGAGACAAGCCACGAAACGGTGAGCCCCGGCTCTGGGCAGATAGTTCAGCGGTTGCGCGCCTCGCGGCGGCGTTCCTTGGCGGCGGCGATCACATCCTGCGCCCGCAGCCAACCCGGCGTGCCCTCTTTCAGCAGCCGCTGGGCACGCTCGGCCTGCCCTTGAGCATCGCGCAGCGCGCCCTCGACCAGGTAGCGCTCGGCACTGGCCAGCGAGGCCATGCCGATATCGCCGCTGCGGCCATAGGCAATGGCAAGCTGCTGCCAGGCGGCAGAGCTTTCCGGTTCGCGCTGCACCACATCCTTGAGGATGGTGACAGCCTCCGGCAGCAGGCTGTTATCTTCCAACGCCACCAGCACGCGGGCATAGCCATAGGCCAGCAGCGGCTCGCGCGGCCCCAGTTCATGGGCGCGGCGATGCGGCTGCAAAGCGTCGCGCACATTGCCCATGTCGATCAGGATGTCGCCCTTGAGTTCGTGATAGTAGGGATCATTCGGAAACTCGGCGATCAGGCTGTTCACCTCGGCCTGGGCGCGGGTGAAATCCAGGGTGCGGAAATAGGCGAAGGCGCGGGCATAGCGCGCATAGGGGCTGGTATCGCTTTCCGGGTATTTGCGCAGGGTGGCGCCAAGGCCATCGAGATAGCCCATCAGCTTGGCCTGCATGCGCTTGAAGCGTTCGACATTCTCCGGGTTGTCCGGCACCTTGGCATAGCGCGACTGCTCGGCACGAGCCGTCAATGCCGCCACGCGGTCGGCGGAAAGCGGGTGAGTGCGCACATAGGGGTCCTGGCGTTCCGCCTGCAATGCTTCCTGGTTGGCGAGGATCTTCATGAACTCCACCAGGCCCATGATGCTCTGCTGCGTCGCATCGAGGAAATTGGCGCCGGCCTGGTCGGCCGCCGCCTCCTGCCCGCGCGTAAACGACAGGAAGTTGCGCTCGGCGATCTGCTGTCCGGCCAGCATGCCGGCCACGGCGGCATCCGAACTGCCGGAAACAACACCCGCCGCCACACCCAGCAGCATCGAGGCGATCATCAGCGCCGAGGCATTGCTGAGCGAGTCCTCCATCCGCGACAGATGGCCGCCGGAGATATGGCCGATTTCATGGGCCAGCACGCCGATCACCTGGGCCGGGCGCTCGGCCCGCTGCAGCAGGCCGGTATGGACGAAAATGCGCTGGCCGCCGGCCACGAAAGCGTTAAGCGAGCGGTCGTTAACCAGATGCACCTGGACCGAGTCGGCGGTCAATCCGGCCGCCGCCAACAGTGGCAAGGCATAGGCTCGGATGGTATTTTCGATCTCGGCATCGCGCACCAGCGACACGCCGCGCCGCTGCGCCAAAGCCTCGCCGGAAATGACCGCCGCGAGGGTGGGCAGGAGGGCGGCAATGGCGAAGACAAGGGCGCAACCGACCGCCAAGGGTCGGCGCAGAGAGGACCAGCGTAAAGCCATGATGAATTCGAGTCCGAACCGGCTGGTGGTTTCGTGCCAGCCCCAGAAAGGTAGGCAGCGGGCCGGCCTGCGTCAATGCACCGCCCCTTCCCTCGCCCTGGTACTAGCCCTGCTGGTGCTGGCTGGTTGCGGCAAGAAAACTGCTGAAGCCAGTGATCCAACGCCTGAAGCGGCAAAAGGTTTCACCGGTGTTGTTACCAGCGATGAACCGCGCGCCACGCTGGTCGCCCGTAATATTCTTGCAGCAGGCGGCAGTGCCGCCGATGCCGTGGCCGCCGGTACGCTGGCCATGGCCGTCACCTATCCCACCGCCGTATCGCTCGGCGCTGGCGGCCTCTGCGTGGCGGTGGACCCGGCGCGCAAGCGGGCGGATACCATCGAGTTCCTGCCGCGTCTGCCGGCCGGCGGCGGCGCTGTGCCGATCCCCGGCCTGCTGCGCGGCCTGGCCATGCTGCAGGGCGTCTATGGAACCCTGCGCTGGGAAGCCGTGGTCTCGCCCGCCGAGGCCCTGGCGCGGTTTGGCGAACGGACCAGCCGCGCCTTCGTGCAGTCGGTGCAGGAAGCCAATCCGCCGGCGCTCGGCGATCCCGCTCTGGCCCGGCTGCTGGCCGGCCCCGGCGGCAGGCCGCGCGCCGAGGGCGATCTGCTGGTGCAGAACGAACTCGCCTTCGTGCTTGGCCGCGTCCGCAGCGCCGGCCCGACCGATTTCTACCAGGGCCAGGTGGCCCGTCAGATCGTGGCCGATTCCGCCCGCATCGGCGGTGCGATCAAGGAAGATGACCTGCGCGGTTTCGCCGCCCAGGTGACCAAGCCGATAGAACTGCCGTTCCAGTACGCGATGACGGTCTATGCCTCGCCGAATGCACGTGGCGGCGCCACCGCCGCCTGGCTGGTGGAACAGGGCTTCAGCCCGGCCAGTGCTTTCAGCATCCAGAGCGTCGGCAGCGCCAAGCCGCGTGAATTCGCTACATCCATCGGCCAGGCCTATCGCGGCCTGGAAGGCAACGCGCCGCTGTTCGAGCATGGCTCGGCCAGCATCTCCGCCATCGACAAGGATGGCCGGGCGGTTTCCTGCGCCATCGGCCTTGGCCGTGCCTTCGGCAGCCGCAAGATCGGCAGCGAAACCGGCATCCTGTTTGCCGCCACCCCTGGTATTGCAGGCGATGAAACGCCCTTCCTCGCCGCCATGGTCGCCGCCAATTACACCGCGAAGCAGAGCTTCGCCGCTGGCGCGGTGAGCGGCGGCGCCCCCGGCCCTGCCGCCCTGGCGCAAGTGATGATCGAGGCCTTTACAGGCAAGCAGCGGATCAATCAGGTGATCGCCAAGCCGCGCCTGTTCCAGCCCGGTCCGCAAGCGCCGGTGATGCATGAAGCCGGTGTCGATGCCGCCATGCTTGGTGCCATCACCCAGCGCGGCGTGCCAGCGGTGGAAGTGCGCCGTTTGGGCCGCGTTACCATGGCGGTGTGCAGCAATGGCGTGCCGCGCAGCCCCGAGACGTGCCGTGGCGGGGCCGATCCGCGCGGCTTCGGCCTCAGTGCCGGCGATGAATTCTGATTTGGAGTGACGCGATGTCCAGCGTTCTGAAGCCGTTTGCCGGCCCCCTGCCCTCGCGGCGCGGCGCCATCGATCCATTCTTCGTCATGGAAGTGATGAAGGCCGCCGCCGCGCGCGAAGCCGCCGGCGGCGATGTGATTCACATGGAAGTGGGCCAGCCTTCCACGCCAGCGCCGCGCGCCGCGATTGAAGCGGCGACGAAAGCCGCGCAGACCAACCCGCTGGGCTACACGCTGGCGCTCGGCGTTCCCGAACTGCGCGAGGCGATCTCCGGCCATTACCGCCAGTATTATGGCCTCGACGTGCCGGCCGAACGCATCGTCGTCACTACCGGTTCATCCGCCGGCTTCCAGCTTGCCTTCCTCGCCGCCTTCGATGCCGGCGACGAAGTGGCGCTCGGCGAACCGGCCTATCCGGCCTACCGTAACATCCTCAAGGCGGTCGATCTGGTGCCGCAGATGATCGTGACGGAAGCCGAAACCCGCTTCCAGCCGACGCCGGAAACCATCCAGGCGGCGGCGCCCAACGCCAAGGGCGTGCTGGTGGCGAGCCCGGCCAATCCGAGCGGCTGCATGCTCGACCATGCCTCGCTTGCCGCCCTGGTGCGCGATTGCGCCGCCAGGCAGCGCTGGCTGATCGTCGATGAAATCTATCACGGCATCACCTATGGCGGCCGCGCGGAATCCGTGCTGGCACTCACCGACCAGGCCATCGTGATCAACAGCTTCTCGAAATACTTCTCGATGACCGGCTGGCGGCTCGGCTGGATGGTGCTGCCGCCGCAACTGATCCGCGCCGTGGAATGCCTGTCGCAGAATTTCTATATCTCCGCCCCGGGCATCAGCCAGGTCGCCGGCATCGCCGCGCTCTCGGCCTATGACGAGCTGGAGCAGAATGTGGCGCGCTACACCAGGAACCGCGAAATCCTGCTGAACGAATTGCCCAAGGCCGGCTTCGACAAGCTCGCGCCGGCCGATGGCGCCTTCTACATCTACGCCGATATCTCGCGCTTCACCAATGATGCACAGGATTTCTGCACCCGGCTGCTGCAGGATACCGGCATTGCCGCTACGCCGGGCTTCGATTTCGATCGTGGCCGTGGGCATTACTTCATGCGTTTCTCGTTTGCCGGCGCCACCGACCGCATGATCGAGGCGGCAAAGCGGCTGCACGCCTGGAAGAAGTAACGCCCCCTGTCGTCATGCCCGGGCTTGACCCGGGCATCCCATTTCATATGCCAAAGATGCGCGGATCAAGTCCGCGCATGACGACATTAGTTTTGGCGCACTCTTTACTCCCGCGGCCCCGGCCATTCCGGGCGCGGCGCCGGGTCCACCACGGTCATATTGGCGCCTGCGGTGGCGCGTACCGGCACTTTGCTGTGGTCGAAATCATCTAGGCACTGGATGTTGACGCCGTAGTGATCCGGCGCGGCGCGCTTGCGGTGGAAGGTATAGATGCCGCAACGCGAGCAGAAGTAATGCTTGGCCCGGCGCGTGTTCCATTGATACAGCGTCAGTGCCTCTTCTCCCGCCGTAATGGTCAAGGCGCTTTCATGCACCTTGGTCATCAGCGCATTCTTCTTGACGCAAAGCGAGCAGTCGCAGGTGGTCAGCTTGGTGATTTCCGCGTCGATGCGGAAGGTCACGGTGCCGCAATGGCAGGAACCGCGATAGCTGCCCAAGGCCCTAGTCCTTCTTGGTGTCGAAAGGATTCTTGCTCTTGCGCAGGATGATGCGGATCGGGATGCCAGCGAGATCGAAGGCATCGCGGTAACCGTTGATCAGGTAACGCTGGTAAGTCTCGGGGATGGTTTCGGCGCGGCCGGCGAACAGCGACAGCGTCGGCGGCCGGGTCTTCACCTGGGTGCCGTAGCGGATGCGCACGCTCCGGCCATTAGCCAGCGGCGGTGCGTTCTTGGACAGCATGTGTTCGAGCCAGCGATTGAAAGCCGCCGTGCCGATGCGGGTGTTCCAGCGCTCATACTGCTTCATCACCGCCGGCAGCAGGCGGTCGAGATGGCGGCCGGTGAGCGCCGAGAGCGTTACCACCGGGATGCCGCGCGCCTGCGGCAGCGAGGTCTGCAGCCGGTCCTCGATCTCGCGCAAAGCCTTGGCGCGGTCTTCCACCAGATCCCACTTGTTCACAGCGATGACCAGGGCGCGGCCCTCGCTCAGCACATGGTCGGCAATGGTCAGGTCCTGGCGGTCGAAACCAAGATGGCCGTCCAGCATCAGCACCACCACCTGGGCCATGCGGATGGAATAGAGCGAGTCGGCGACGGAAAGCTTTTCCAGCTTTTCCTCCACCCGCGCCTTGCGCCGCATGCCGGCGGTATCCACCAGGCGGATGCGGCGGCCCTGGTATTCCCAGGCAATGGTAATGCTGTCGCGTGTCAGGCCCGGCTCCGGGCCCGTCAGCATGCGGTCGGTACCCAGCAGCGCATTGATCAGGGTCGACTTGCCGGCATTGGGCCGACCAACCACGGCGAGCTGGATCGGGCGCGTCGGGTCGTCCGGCGTCTCGACATCCACATCGACATCGACCGGCAGCAATTCACCGTCATCGGGCACGGCTTCGATATCCGCCGCCGGGATGGCGATATGCGGCGCGAGGGCATCGAACAGTTCCGACAGGCCCTCGCCATGTTCAGCGGAGAAAGGCAGCGGCTCGCCCAACCCCAGGCCATGCGCTTCGGCCAACCCCGACACGCCGCCACGCCCTTCGCACTTATTGGCCAGCAGCACCACCGGCTTGCGCTGGCGCCGCAGCCACTTGGCGAAATGGGAGTCGAGCGGCGTCACGCCGGCGCGGGCATCCACCACGAACAGCACCACGTCGGATTCGGCCACGGCCTGTTCGGTCTGGCGCCGCATGCGACCGGCCATGGTTTCGTCTTCCGCATCCTCGAGGCCGGCGGTGTCGATGATGGTGAATTCGAGATCGCCCAGCCGGCCCTGGCCTTCGCGGCGGTCACGCGTCACGCCCGGCGTATCATCGACCAGCGCCAGGCGCTTGCCGATCAGCCGGTTGAACAGCGTCGACTTGCCGACATTGGGCCGGCCGACGATGGCGACTTTGCGCTGCATTGGAATCCTAACGATAGGCTGACAGGCGGGCATTTTCGGTCAGGATATAGACCGTCTGCCCTGCCACGACCGGCGACACCGCCGCCGGGCCGGAAAGTTTGATTGCGCCAACCAGATCGCCGGTATAGGGCGAGATCGCATAGGCGCGCTCATCACTGGAGGCGACGATCAGGCGGTCGCCGGCCAATACCGGACCATACCAGTTGATCACGCCCTTGCGTATCGGCGCCGTTGGATCCTTGTAGCGCTGCAACTGGCGAATCCATTTCACCTTGCCGTCGCGCCGGCTGAGACAGAGGATTTCGGCATCCACCGTCACCAGGAAAATGAACTCACCGGCGACCCAGGGGGTCTGCACGCTGCCAACCGCCCGTTCCCAGACGCGCTCGCCGGTGCGGATATCAATCGCGACGAAGCGGCCCGACTGGCTGACGGCATAGACGCGGCCACGGTCGATCACCGGCAGCGCGTTGATGTCGTTCAAGGCACCGATGGCGCTGACGCGGCCGGCGGTGCGCACCAACTGCTCCGACCAGCCGACCGTGCCGGTCTCGGCACGCAGGGATACCACTTCACCGGACGAGAATGGCGCCACCACGGTGCTGCCCTCGGCTGCCGGCGCGGCAGCACCAAGCAGACCGGCGGCTTCAACGATGCCGGAATAAGTCCAGAGCTGGCGGCCGGTTTCGGCTTCGAGCGCGAAAAGCTGGTTATCCTGGGTAATGAGATAGACGCGGCCGCCCTCGGTGGCCGGCGCACCGCGCACCGGCAGCTTCAAAGCGACATGCCAATAGAGCAGGCCGGTATTGGGCTGCAAAGCCACCACGTCGCCGTAGGCAGTGGCAACGAACAGCTTGCCTTCGGCATAGGCCATGCCGCCGCCAAGCGCGCCTTCCGTCTCGCCCTTCGGTGTCAGGTCGACCCGCCACAGCCGGCGGCCGGTATTGGCATCGAAAGCGGTGATCTTGGAAGCGGCATCCTTGGTGAAGATGCGGCCATCGGCCACCACCGGCTGGCCGAGAATCTTGGTCTCGTCGTCCCCCGCCGTGCCGATATCGGCACTCCAGATTTCGCGCAGCGTGTCGCCGAGCGCCAGATGCTGCATGGCATGGCTGGGATAGCCGCCCGGCTGCGGCCAATCGGCATTGGCCCAAGGCTTGGGCAGCTGCACCGGCGTCTGTGCCAGTTGCGGATCGGGATCGAGCTGGGAGTCGAAAGCCAGCACCGAGATACGCTCGCCCGGCACTTTCGGCTTGTCCTTGACCGTGAAGAAATCGCCCACGGTATCGCACCCGGCCAGTGCCAGCGGCAGCAGGAGCAACAGGGCGAAGCGGCTAAGGCGGGTCGGCGTCATCACGGTGGGCATCATCCAGTATGCATCATCACGGATTGAGCGGACCGCCCAGGGCGGCGAGCAATTCGCTGGCGCGGCCACGTGCACCCGGCGAAGCGTTCGGGTCGTCGGCAAGTTCGGTGAGCAGCTTGCGCGCCTGATTGCGGTCGCCGGCCTTGAGTTCGGTCAGCGCCAGCAATTCACGCACATTCGAGGCCCAGGGGCTGGTGGCGGGAATGCTGCCGAGGCGGCGGCGCAGCTCCTCCACGCTCAAGGCATCGAAGCCGTTCAGCGCCGCGTAATAGCGCGCCAGGTCGCGGAAATCGTTGGCATGGGCCGAATTGCCGGCGATGGCATCATAGGCGGCAATGGCGCCAGTGATATCCTTGGCGCGGACCAACTGGCCGGCCTGCTGGAAGGCGGCAAGCAGGGCATAGCCATCAGCGCCCGAGGCGGCAATGCCGGCGAAGGCCTGGGCGGCCTCGACATGCTTGCCTTCCTGGCCGAGCGACTGGGCGGTGACAAAGGCGCGGGCGGCGGCCTCGGCCTTCTCGGAACGGTAATGCTGCCAGACCTGGTAGCCGGCGACGCTGGCCAGCAGGATGACCACGGCGGCGATCATCGGCACCCGATACCGCTGCCAGGCCTGCATCATCCGGTCGCGGCGGTATTCCTCGTCCACTTCCTGGATAAAGGTGTCTTTCTCGGCCAACGCCCAAGCTCCTCAAAACCAAAACCCGCGGCGCAAATCGCCGTTTTCAGCGGTTGCCACGCGCAGCGCGGGCAAGCGGCGCGTACCATAGCCGCAACGCGGTCCCTTGGCAAAGCCCGGCGGGGAACCGGATTTCTTGGTAACGCTTTGATAATACATGGACTCTTGGCAAAGAAAAAAAACCTGTCTATGCTCGCGTCGGTTTTGGCGCCGTCACCACGGTAGACCAGGACTTTGCATTTGTCCTTTCGGGGGAGCAGACGGCATGCGGGCAGTGATCGCCAAGACGCTTCAGAGCGCCTTCCTGGCTGGTGCCGTTTTCACCCTATCAGGAGTATTCCTGACCGCCGCACCAGCCCTGGCGCAGAAGGGTCCCCGGCACCCCACCGCCCCGATTCCCTTCGAGCAGGAACGCGCCCGCGAACGCGGCGACCGCGCCATGCTGCTGCTGAACGAAGATGCTTCGCGCATTCCGGGCCACCGCATCGTTGAACTGCCGATCATCAATGGCAAGATGGGCGAGCATGCCAAGCTGGACGACAACGTGGAAATCTTCTTCCCGTTCGGCCGCATCCTCACCGCCACCACCGAAATCCACAAATACCGCCCGACTGGCGTGAAAACCGAGGGCATGGGGCCGGAATTCCTGCCTGACCCGCGCTATAACCGCGTGAAGAATTTCGACCGCGCACTGGGCGTTGTCTGCGCCAGCGAGCGTGTTGACGGTGGCCCGTACAAGGTGGAATTGCGCCGCGGCAGCGACCAGAGCCTGTCGCTGGTGCGCAGCATTCCGGCCGAGAACAAGCCGGCGAATGACGATGATGCCGTGTCCTATCGCGTCGTCAGCTCGATGGACATCCGCTACCTGAGCCGCCAGGAACCCGAGGCCGACCGCCTCTACCGCCGTTGCCTGCAGGGCAACGACGCCCAGCGTATCAGCCAGAAAGACTAAGCCCCTCGCTTCCGGGGCGGAGACCAGCGTATGTCCTGGCAATCCTGGGCCCAGTTGCTGGGCCTACTGATGGCTGCCCTGCTGATCCTGCCCGCCGCCCTGCGGCTGCCATGGAAAAGCCGCCGCATCCTGGTCTATATCGCCGGCTGGCTGGCCATATTCGCCATCGTCGGGCTGATCATCCAATTGCTTCAATAACCTTCTCCAGTAACGTTCTGGGGAGCAATCCATCGCGCGATTGACGCTCGGGTGGGCGCTGGAGCTAAATACCGCCCGGCGCGCAGGCGGACAGAGAATCCACACAACGCCGCGCAAGCCCACACAGAGAGGAACACATCCATGAATGAAATGCTGAGCCTGGCGCCAAAGGTGGACTTCTCCCGGCGCGGCTTTGTCGCCACCGGCCTGATTTCCGGCTTCTCGCTTGCCGCCGCACCGGTGGTGGCGCAGAGCATCATCACCACCGACACCACCGGCCTCACCGCCGGCGAAGTGAAGGTGCCGGTACCGGGCGGCCAGATGGCGGCCTACCGCGCCATGCCGGCCAAGGACGGCCCCTTCCCCACCGTGCTGGTGATCCAGGAAATCTTTGGCGTGCATGAGCATATCAAGGATGTGTGCCGTCGCCTCGCCAAACTCGGCTATCTCGCCATCGCGCCGGACCTCTATGCCCGCCAGGCCGATATGAGCAAGGTGACCGAGATGCAGGCCGCCGTTGCCGTGGCCGGCCAGGTGCCGGATGCGCAGGTGATGGCCGATCTCGACGCCATGGCTGCCTGGGCCAAGAAGAATGGCGGCGACCAGGCCAAGCTCGGTATCACCGGCTTCTGCTGGGGCGGCCGCATCACCTGGCTCTATGCCGCGCATAACCCGAACCTCACCGTTGGCGTCGCCTGGTATGGCCGCGTCGTCGGCCAGCCGAACGAGCGCCAGCCGCGCAATCCGGTGGACCTCGCCGCCGCGATCAAGGCGCCGGTGCTGGGCCTCTATGGCGGCGCCGACCAGGGTATCCCGAACGACACGGTCGAGCAGATGCGCGCCGCGTTGCGCACCGCCGGCAAGACCTTCGACTTCATGATCTATCCGGACACGCCGCATGCCTTCCATGCCGATTACCGCGCTACCTACCGGAAGGCGCAGGCGGAAGATGGCTGGGCCAAGATGCATGCCTGGTTCGTGCGCCACGGCCTCGGCTGAGCTGCAGCGATAAAGCTTGAGCGAACGGCGGTCCGGGCAATCCGGGCCGCCGTTTTCTTTTGCCCTCATGCTAAGCTTGAACCTCATTAGCACCGGGGCCGATTCCATGCTGCTTGTTGCCACCTACACTGCCGCCAGCCCGATCGAAGGTGTCGGCCTGTTCGCCGCCGAGGCGATTCCAGCCGGTACGCTGATCTGGCGTTTCGAGCCGGCTTTCGACCGCGTCATAGCGGAAGACGTGGTCGCGCAATTGCCGCCACCGGCGCGCGCTTTCGTTGAACGCTATGGCTACATCACGCCGCAGATTCCAGGCGGCTGGGTGGTCAGCCTGGATAACACGCGCTTCATCAATCACGCCGCCGATCCCAACACCGACAACACCACACCACAGACTTTTGCCCGCCGCGCCATCGCCAAGGGCGAGGAGATCACCTGCGACTACGGTGAATTCTGCGAATACACGCTCGATTGAGCGCTGCCCCGCCACGCGGCACGAAGATGGCCGCGTCTTGATCTGAGTCAATGCCGCCGGATCTGCAGCGACCTAACCTGCATCCATCAACAGTCAGTACCCAGGATGCAGATCATGACCACGTTCGAGACATTTTATCTTTGTGGTGTTGTTGCGGCTTTCACGCTGTTCGCAGCTACCCTGGCTTTCGCCAGCATCACTTCCGGCTCTCGCCACTGATCTGGTCCGATTGAATTTCAGACTACGATGGCTTGGCCTCCGCCATGCTGTCGAAGGCGAGCGGCGTCGGCAGTCTCACCCCCTGCCGCGCCGCGAGCGCTTTTTCCGCCGGGCATCGGCGGTGCCGCCCGAATGATCCTCACCCAGAGCGCATAATTCCTGGGCAGAGTGGCGCAGATTCCACCGCCGCCCCCGAGACTTAGGCCAAATTTCCCGGTTCAGCGCAGATCATAGCTTGGCACGCTTTGTGCTACCCGCTATCCTACACATACCTGTATAGACCAATTTTGATGGCTGGCAGATAGGTGGGGGACCGATGAGTGGCGTGAGCGCATTGCCGACCAATGACAAAAGCCCCGGGGGTGAACAATCTCCTGTGAGCGAGCAGGATATAGCCAACTTCCAGAAGGATGGCGTCATCGTCGTACGCGGTGCCTTCCGCGACTGGATCGCGCCGCTGCAGGCCGGCACCGCCGCATTGATGGCCAATCCGAGCCCGCTGGAGCGCACCGTGAAGCCGGAAGACGGTTCGGCGCCGTTCTTCCAGGATCTCTGCAACTGGCAGCGCATTCCGCAATTCCAGGATTTCGTGCTGCATTCTGGCGCCGCCAAGCTGGCCGCCGCCCTGATGCGTTCGAACACCGCGCGCTTCTTCCACGATCATGTGCTGGTGAAACAGCCCGGCGGCAGCACGGTGACGCCCTGGCACCAGGACCAGCCCTATTACTGCGTCGAAGGCAAGCAGAGCGTCAGCTTCTGGATCCCGCTCGACCCGGTGCCGCGCGATGTGGTGATGGAATGCGTGCGCGGCTCGCATCTGTGGGGCAAGGATTTCCGCCCGATGCGCTTCAACGGCACGCGGCTCTATGAGAATGACAATTTCGAGGTAATGCCGGATATCGAGGCGATGCGCGGCGAACTCGACATCGCCGGCTGGGACATGCAGCCAGGCGATGCCATCGCCTTCAATTTCCGCACCGTGCATGGCGCACCGGCCAACAACTCGCCCCGCATGCGCCGCGTCTTCTCTGCTCGCTGGGTCGGCGACGATGCCGTCTATGCCGAGCGTGCCGGCAAAGGCTCGCCGCCCTTCACCGGCCTCACCATGGCCGATGGCGATGCCTTCGACGCACCGATCTTCCCGGTCGTCTACGACTCCACTGCTTCAGTACGTTAAGTCCGCCCTGCCCCGGTCAATCGACCGGGGCGTTTTTGTTTCCACCTACCCACACGGAGACCTCGATGTTGCGATCCACCAAGACCCTCGGCGCCCTGATCGGCACCGCTTTTGCCGTCACCGCCTCGCTGGCGCAGGCCCAGGAAACCAAGGTCGGGATCGGCATTTCCGGCTGGACCGGCTTTGCCCCGATCACGCTGGCCAAGGAAGCCGAAATCTACAAGAAGAACGGCCTCGACGTGACGATCCGCAAGATCCCGCAGAAGGACCGCCACCTGGCGCTGGCCTCTGGCGACATCCAGTGCGCCGCCACCACGGTGGAAACCTGGATCGTGTGGAACACCAACGGCATCGCCACCACCCAGTTGTTCAAGATGGACCAGGGCATGGGTTCGGACGGCATCGTCGCCCGCAACTCGATCACCAAGGTCTCCGACCTGAAGGGCAAAACCGTGGCCGCTTCGGCGCCCGGCACCAACCCGCATTTCACGCTGGCCTGGATTCTGAAGAAGAACGGCCTGAAGCTCAGCGACGTGAACCTGATCACCCTGGAGCCGGCACCGGCCGCTAATGCCTTCGTTGCCGGCACCGGCAACCTGGATGCCGCCGTGACCTATGAGCCGTATCTCAGCCTGGTGCGCGACAAGCCGGAGAGCGGCAAGCTGATCGCCGACAGCCTGCAGTATCCGATGGTGTTCGACAGCTTCGGCTGCACCCCGAAGTTCATCAAGGAGAACCCGAAGGCCGTGAAGGCGCTGGTGGAGAGCTATTTCCAGGCGCTGGACATGATTGCCAAGGAAAAGACCAAGGCCTTCACCATCATGGGCGCCGACGTGAAGCAGACCGCCGAACAGTTCGAGAAGTCGCAGTCCATGATCAAGTGGGCTGACCGCGAGGCGAACAAGAAGTTCTTCAACGGCGAAATCCAGGCCTTCAACAAGGAAGCTGCGGCACTGCTCCTGGAGATCGGCGTGATCAAGACCATGCCGACCAACATGGACAGCCTGTTTGACACCAGCTTCCTGAACTAAGCACCATAATGCCCACAGCCCGAGTGAATCCGATGATGCAACGCATGCCTGGCAGGTCTGTATGAAGCTGCTCGTTCCGGTGTCGCGCGAAAGCCGCACCATACTTGGCATTGCCTTCTTCGTCGGTTTCGTCGGGCTGTGGGCCCTGCTTACCTGGTCCGGCTCGGTGCCGAAGCATTTCCTTGCTTCGCCCTGGCAGACCTTGAAGACCGGCATCTTCCTCTTCACCGACCAGAAATTCGCCTACGATGTCGGCATGACGATCTGGCGCGTGGTCGGCGGCTTCCTCATCGCCGCTGCCATCGCCGTGCCGCTCGGCATCAGCATGGGTGCCTACAAGCCGGTGGAGGCTTTCTTCGAGCCTTTCGTCTCCTTCGCCCGCTATCTGCCCGCTTCCGCCTTCATCCCGCTGCTGATCCTGTGGGTCGGCATCGGCGAAGCGCAGAAGCTCACCGTGATCTTCCTCGGCTGCTTCTTCCAGCTCACGCTGATGATCACCATGATCGTCGCCGCCACGCGCCGCGATCTGGTGGAAGCCGCCTACACGCTCGGCTGCAAGGATACCGGCGTGATCCGCCGCGTGCTGCTGCCGGGTGCGGCGCCGGAAATCGCCGAGGCCCTGCGCCAGGTGCTGGGCCTGGGCTGGACCTATATCATCGTTGCCGAGCTGATCGGCGCCTCATCGGGCATCGGCCATATGATCACCGACAGCCAGGCGCTGATGGCGACCGACAACATCATCGCCGGCATCGTGGTGATCGGCCTGGTTGGCCTGGTCACCGACCTGGTGTTCAAGAAAGTCAACCAGCACCTGTTTTCGTGGAGTCTGTTGCGGTGAGCCGGCTGTCGATCAAGAATGTCACCAAGGTGTTTCCCGGCGTGAAGCGCAACGCGCCGCCGACCCAGGCGCTGCTGCCGGTAGATCTCGAAGTCGGCGACAACGACTTCATCACCGTGCTCGGTCCCTCGGGCTGCGGCAAGTCCACCCTGCTGCGCCTCGTCGCCGGCCTGGAAACGCCGACAACCGGCCAGATCCTGCTGGATGGCGAACCGATCAGCGGCCCCGGCGCCGACCGTGGCGTGGTGTTCCAGAGCTACACGCTGTTTCCCTGGCTCACCGTGCAGCAGAATATCTGCTTCGGCCTGCGCGAAAAGGGCATGCCGGTGAAGCAGCAGAACGAGATCGCCGGGCGCTTCATCGCCCAGGTCGGCCTGCGCGGCTTCGAGAGCCATTATCCAAAGCAGCTTTCCGGCGGCATGCAGCAGCGCGTCGCCATTGCCCGTGCGCTGGCTAACGACCCGAAGATCCTCCTGCTCGACGAGCCCTTCGGCGCGCTCGACAATCAGACCCGCGTGCTGATGCAGGAATTGCTGCTTGGCATCTGGGAGCAGGCGCAGAAAACGGTGATGTTCGTTACCCACGACATTGATGAGTCGATCTTCATGGCCAGCCGCGTGGTGGTGTTCTCCGCCCGCCCCGGCCGGATCAAGAGCGAAGCCATCGTCGATCTGCCGCATCCGCGCCATTACACGGTGAAGACGACGCCGGAATTCATGCAGCTCAAGGCCCGGCTCACGGAGGAAATCCGCGCCGAAGCCCTGGCCGCGGCGCACTGAGCCGCACCGCCATGCCCGCCAAGGCCAGCCCAAGCCGCTCCCGCCCAGCTACACGACCCGGCACACCGCGCAAGCCGGCGGCGAAGTCGGCGGCGAAGGCCACGCCGCTGCGGGTGGCGGCAAGCAATGGTGCGCCTGCCCTGGCGCTCTATGAGCAGATCAAGGAGCATATCCGGCGCAGGATCCAGGATGGATCATGGCCGGCCGGGCATCGCCTGCCCTCGGAGCAGGATCTGGTGGTGCAGTTCGGCGCCGCGCGCATGACCGTGAACCGGGCTTTGCGCGAACTGGCGGAACAGGGTCGCGTGGTGCGCGTGGTCGGCGTCGGCAGCTTCGTTGCCGAGGACAAGCCGCAATCAACGTTGCTGCAGATCGCCAATATCGCCGCCGAGATCCGCCAGCGCGGCCATGACTACCGCTGCGAGGTACAGTTGGCCGAGCGCGTGGCGGCACCGCCCGATATCGCCGCCTGGCTCGACCTGCGCGCCGGCGCTTCGGTGTTCCATGTCGTCTGCCTGCATCTCGAAAACGGCATTCCCGTGCAGCTTGAGGACCGCTATGTCAGCCCGGCCATGGCGCCGGATTTCCTGCGGCAGGATTTCGCCACCACACCGCCCGGCGAGTATCTGGTGCGCCATGTGCCCTATGATCAGATCGAGCATGTGGTGGATGCGGTGCTGCCGAGCCATGAGCAGGCCGAGCGGCTGGCAATGCCGGCCGACGAGCCCTGCCTGCTGCTGACGCGGCGCACCTGGAATCGCAACACGCCCGTCACCATGGTGCGCTGCCTGCATCCCTCCTCGCGCTATCGCCTCGGCTGCCGCTTCCCGGTCAACGGCAATCAGAGTTTCGGCTGACCCGCATGCTTATCCGTCCCTATCAGGCAGCCGACCGTACGGCGGTGATCGCGCTATGGCAGGCATGCGGCCTCACCCGGCCCTGGAACGATCCCGGCCAGGATATTGACTTCTGCATCGGCTCGAAGGAAGCCAGCCTGCTGATCGCCGAACAGGATGGCGCGGTGATCGGCAGCGCCATGGTGGGGCATGATGGCCACCGCGGCTGGGTCTACTATCTTGCCGCCGCACCGGCGCAGCAGCGCGGCGGCCTCGGCCGCCGGCTGATGCAGGCCGCCGAGGACTGGGCGCGGGCACGCGGCGTGCCGAAGCTGATGCTGATGGTGCGACCGGAGAATGAGCGCGTGCGCGCCTTCTACGAGCGCCTGGGCTATATCGAGGAGCCGCGCATCATCTTCTCGCGGCGCCTCGACGGGAAATAGCCGCCCTCCTACTGTCCCCCCAGGAAATCCATCTTGCCGAGCGGCACGCCCTTGTGGCGCAGGATGCCGTAGGCGGTGGTGACGTGGAAATAGAAGTTCGGCAGCGAGAAGCCGAGCAGGAAATTCGCCCCCTTGAAATGCAATTCGCGCGCCCGCGTCTTGAGCACGATGTCGCGGTCGGCGGCCGTGTCGAAAGCCTTCGGGTCCAGGCCTTTGAGAAATGCCACGGTCTTGGCGATACGCGCATGCAATTCCGGGAATGTGGTCTCGGCATCCGGCATGCTCGGCGGCTCCAGGCCGGCCAGACGGGCACTGCCGCCCTTGGCCGCGTCACTAACCGACTGCACCTGGCGGATCAGCGAATACATGTCCGGCGCCAGCTTCGCCTCGGCCAGTTCGGCCAGCGGGATGTTGTTTGCGGCGGCGAATTCCTCGCCCTTGGTGAGAAAATAATCCACACGGTCGAGGCCGCGCAGATAGACCGGTACCGAAGCCTGGTAGATGGATAGCGACATGGTTTCCTCCGCTGCTTGAGTTAGGCGCGGAGATAGGTCGCGGGCGGTGGAAGTCAATCAGAACAACACCACAGAAATCGTCATGCCCTGCGAAGACAGGGCATGACGAGTAATGGGTTTTTACCCCGCGTAAGCCTTCACGTTCTGCCGCTGCTCGCCGAGGCCGGCGATGCCAAGATGCACCTTGTCGCCCGGCTTGAGGTAGAGCGGCGGCTTCTGGCCCATGCCGACGCCCGGCGGCGTGCCAGTCGAGATCACATCGCCCGGCTGCAGGCTCATGAACTGGCTGAGATAGCTGATCAGATAGCGCACGCCATAGACCATGGTCTTGGTCGAGCCATTCTGGAAACGATGGCCGTTCACATCGCAGAACATGGCGAGATTCTGCGGGTCCGGCACCTCGTCGGCGGTAACCAGCCAGGGGCCGATCGGGCCGAATGTGTCGCAGCTCTTGCCCTTGGTCCACTGGCCATGGCGCTCGATCTGGAAGGCGCGCTCTGACACGTCGTTGATGGTGCAATAGCCGGCGACATGGTTCATGGCATCGGCTTCATCCACATAACGCGCCACCTTGCCGATCACCACGCCGAGTTCGACTTCCCAATCGGTCTTGACGGAATTCTTGGGGATGATCAGGTCGTCATCCGGCCCCATGATGGCGGAGGTCGCCTTCATGAAGATGATCGGCTCCGGCGGCACGGTGGCGCCGGTTTCGGCGGCATGGTCGGAATAATTGAGGCCGATGCAGATGAACTTGCCAATGCCGGCAACGCAGGCACCGATGCGCGGGTTGCCGGCCACCTTCGGCAACGCATTCACATCCACGCCACGCAGCTTGGCCAGCGCTTCAGGTTGCAAGGTGGCGCCATTGATATCGCCGACCACGCCGGAAAGATCGCGGATCGCGCCCTGGGCATCGAGAATGCCCGGCTTTTCCTGGCCCAGCGGACCGTAACGCAACAGTTTCATCTACTCAGTCTCCGTTGTTGAACTTAAAGCGACCAGCCGCCATCGATCATATGGATGGCGCCGGTGGTGAAAGAGGCTTCGTCGGAAGCAAGGTAGACCGCCAGCGCCGCGATTTCCTCTGCCGTGCCGAGACGGCCAAGTGGCTGCCGTGCGACAAAGGCCTCGCGCGCCTTATCGACGCTGCCCATGGTCTGGCCGAGCGCGGCGATGCGATCATCCAGCGAGGGTGACTGGATGGTGCCAGGGCAGATGGCATTGCAGCGGATGCCCTGGCGGATGAAATCGAGCGCGATGGACTTGGTAAGGCCGATCACCGCCGCCTTGCTGGTGCCATAGACGAAGCGGTTGCCTGCCGCCTTCACCGAGGAAGCTCCCGATGAGATGTTGATGATCGAGGCACCCCGGCCGCTTTCCAGCATCGCCGGCAGCAATGCCTTGGTCAGGCGGTACATCGAGCGCACATTGAGATTCATGGCGAAATCCCACTGCTCCTCGGTGCAATCGAGAATGCTGCCGTGATGCACGAAGCCGGCGCAGTTGAACAGGATATCCACCGCGCCAACCTTGGCGCCGAAAGCCTTGATTGCTTCCGCATCCAGCATGTCGAGCTTTTCGGTATGGATGCCGGGCAGGCTGCGCAATTCGTTCAGCTTTTCCAGGTTGGCGTCGGTGGCGATCACCTTCGCGCCTTCATTCACAAAAGCGATGGCGGTGGCCCGCCCGATACCCTGCGCCGCGGCGGTGATTACCGCCGTCTTGCCCTCTAATCGCATAAACCCTTCTCCTTTTCGCTCACACGACGCCCCGCTTTCGCCTCGCAGGCTGGAGCAGACGCGTTTTCTCCCATCTGATATATCAGTTGTGCGAACTCTACCCGCTGGCGCCCGGCCATGCAAGGCCACCACGCGAGGCCACCACTCGGGGGATGCGCCCTGCCCTGCTCTGGGTTAAGCTTGAAATACAGGCATTTTACAAAGGGAGCTGCCGATGACTGCCGAGATCGCCGCCTACTGGCCGCAAGTGCTGAAGATGCTCACCTCGTTCGGCGGTGCGATACTTATATTCATCGGCTTCTGGATTGCCGGCGGCATCGCCCGCACCGTGCTCTATCGCGTCGCGGAGCGCGACAAGCAGCGCAAGGACGTGCTGGAACTGCTGGCCTCGGCGGCGCGCTGGGGCATCATCGGGTTTGGCGCCATCACCGCGCTCGGCACGCTCGGCGCCGATGTCACCGGCCTGATCGCCGGCCTCGGCCTCACCGGCTTCGCGCTTGGCTTTGCGCTGAAGGACATCCTCTCCAGCCTGATGGCGGGCATGCTGATCCTGCTGAACCGTCCGTTCGTCAGCGGCGACCGCATTATCGTCACCGGTATCGAAGGCCGCGTGGCGAAGATCGACCTGCGCTACACCGAGGTGGTGGATGATGCCGGCAAGCGCAACCTGATTCCGAATGCCAATGTGCTTGGCAACGTCGTGACCGTGCTGCCGGTCGCTTAAGCCGGTTCAGCCAACAGGAGGAGACGGAAAATGGTGAAGAAGGTAGCCCTGGCCCTGGCCGTGATCGTGCTGATCATTGCCGGCGGTGTCTATTACCTGTTCTCCAATCTCGACAGCCTGGTGAAGGTGGCGATTGAGACCTACGGCACCGAGGCCACCCAGGCCCGCGTCAGCGTCGGCAAGGTGACCATTGGCCTGCGCGAAGGCAGCGGCGCCATCACTGACCTCAAGGTCGCCAACCCGAAGGGCTTCAACACCCCGGAAGCGCTCAGCCTCGGCGATATCTCGCTGAAACTGGATACCGCGACGCTGCAGCAGAATCCCATCGTGATCAAGGAAGTGACCATCACGCGGCCGAAGGTGACCTATGAGTATGCCTCTGGCGGCGGCAATCTGGAGACGATTCAGAAGAACACCCAGGCTTATGCGCAGAAGATGGGCGCCGGCGGCTCGAAGCCGAATGGCGCCGCCACGCCGCAGAAGGATGGCAAGGCCGAGACCAAGGTGATCATCGAGCGCCTGGTGGTAAGTGGCGGTCAGATCGCCATGAGCCATGCGGCTTTGCAAGGCCGCGAACTGAGCGCCGCCTTGCCAACCATTACGCTCACCGATATCGGCAAGAGCCAGGGCGGCGCCAGCCCGGCGGAAGTGGCCGAGAAGGTGCTGGGCACCATCAGCCAGCAGGCCGCCCGCGTCGCCAGCGGCGAATTGCAAAAGCAGCTCGGCGATCAGCTCAAGGGCGCCATCGGTGGCGCGGCCGCTGCTGCCGGCGGTGCTGCTGGGGCGGCTGGCGGTGCGGCCGACAAGCTGAAAGGCCTGCTCGGCAAGTAGCCCTGCCGAGGGTAAGGGCGTAGACTGGCACCAGTCTCGCCCCGCCCCTGGCCCAAATATAACAGAATGACCCTGACGCGTTTTCTGCTCGGCGCCCTGCCGGGCACCGCGGCCCTGCTGATCGGTATCGGCATGGCCCGTTTCGGCTACACGCCGCTGATTCCGGCGCTGATCCAGGATGGCTGGCTGCAGGCCTCGGAAGCCGTCTATCTCGGCGCCACCAATCTCACCGGCTACCTGTTCGGCAGCATGCTGTCCTACCGCCTCGCCACCCGCTTCGGCGCCGGGCCGATGGTGCGGCTGGCGCTGGTGCTGACCACGCTCAGCTTCATTGTCTGCGCCCTGCCGCTGGGCTTCTGGTGGTTCGTGCCCTGGCGCTTCATGGCCGGCTTCACCGGTGCCATGCTGATGATCATCGCCTTGCCGATCATTCTGGTGCGCATGCCGCTGGACCGCCGGGCGCGGGCCGCTGGTGTGGTGTTCACCGGCGTCGGTATCGGCGTCGCCGCCAGTGGCAGCCTGGTGCCGAGCCTCGCCGCGTTCAGCGTCAGCGCCGTGTGGCTCGGCATGGCGCTGGTCTCAGGCAGCCTCACGCTGATCACCTGGAAAAGCTGGGTACAGGCCGCAGCACCTGTCGCGGCGACAAGTGAAGAGCCTTCCGGCAAGCTGCTGTCGCGGCCCATCGTGCTGCTGCTGCTGGCTTATGGCTTCGATTCTTTCGGCTTCGTGCCGCATACCGTGTTCTGGGTCGATTTCGTGGCGCGTGGCCTTGGCCGTGGCCTCGCGGAAGGCGGCTTCTACTGGGTCTGCTTCGGTGTCGGTGCGCTCTGCGGGCCGCTCGCCGCCGGCTTCACCGCCGAGAAGCTCGGCTTCCACCGCGCGCTGATCATCGCCTTCCTGCTGAAATCCTTCGGCATCTTCCTGCCGCTGCTCAGCACCTCGGTGCCGGCGCTGATGCTCTCACCCTTCCTCGCCGGTGCTTTCGCGCCCGGCATCTCGGCGATCCTCTCGGGCCGTGTCGCCGAACTGGTCGGCCTCACGCGCCACCGCCAGGTCTGGGGCTGGATGACTGTGGCGGTCGGTGCGGCGCAGGCCTGCGGCGGCTACAGCCTGTCGTATCTGTTCACCCAGACCCATTCCTACATGCTGCAATTCCTCATCGGCGGCACGGCCCTCGCCATCGGCGCCGTGCTGGTGGCTTTGAGCGGCAGCAAGCCGAGGACGACCTGACATGGACCCACGGCTGAAAGCGGAATTGCTGGTGCAGGCGATCCTACGGCTCTACGACCGCGAGATGATCCCGGCCTATCTGCGGCGGCGCGGCGATGCCGATGCCGGCGCCGTCGCCGTGAAAATCTCCTTAAGCCGCGACAGCGCCGTGCTGTTCACGCAAGCCCGCGACGGCGAAGGCCGCGCAGCCTGGTTCAAGACCGGGCCACAGGATGATGCCGCCGTGGAAGCCATGCTGGCCAAGGCGATCAGCCGCGATCCGGACCTGTGGATCGTGGAAGCCGAGGATGGCAAGGGCCGCTTCCCGCTGGATGGCCCCATCATCGGCTGATAGACTCAGCCATAATCAATTCAGGGAGGCCATCATGGTCGGACCGCTTATTCTCATCGGCCTTGGCGCCCTGCTACTGGCAAACAACTTCGACATGCTGTCGCTGGCCTTCCTGAATCAATGGTGGCCGGCCATCCTGATCATCCTCGGCGTCGGCATGCTGTTTCAGCGCCGCCGCTAGTCCGGCATCAAGCAGGCTGCACCACCGCCTTGGCGCGTTGCTGGCGCACTAGCAGCACGATTCCAGCCGCCACGATGCAGGCGGCACCCGCCAGGAAGAAAGCCGGCGTATAGCTCTGCGTGCTGGTGCGCACCAGGCCGGCACCATAGGCCGCCGTGGCGGCACCAAGCTGATGCGCGGCGAATACCCAGCCGAACACCATGCCGACCTTCTGCGGCCCGAAGATCTGCCCGGTCAGCTTCACCGTCGGCGGCACCGTGGCGATCCAGTCCAGGCCATAGAACAGCGCAAACAGCGATAGGCCATAGAGCGTGAAATCGGAATACGGCAGCCACATCAGCGAGAGGCCGCGCAGGCCGTAATACCAGAACAGCAGCTTGCGGTTATCGTAGCGGTCGGAGAGCCAGCCCGAGAGAATGGTGCCAACGACATCGAAGGCGCCCATCATCGCCAGCACCGACGCCGCCGGCACGGCGCTGAGGCCGAAATCGCTGCACAGTGCGATGAAATGCGTCTGGATCAGGCCGTTGGTGGAAAGGCCGCAGATGAAGAAGCTGCCGGCGAGAATCCAGAATACCGGCTTCTGCGCCGCTTCCCACAGCACCACGAACGGCGTCGCCAGGCTCGGCAGCGGTGCGGGCGCCGCTGGCGCCGCCAGCGCGGTTTCGCCATAGGGTGCCAAGCCGAGATCGCTCGGCCGGTTGCGCATCAGCAAAGCCGCCAGCACCAGCGCGGCGCCACAGGCAATCACCACCGGGAAAACCGCCGAGCGCCAGCCCCATTGCTCGATCATCCAGGCGGCAATCGGCAGGAAGGCCAATTGTCCGGTGGCGGAACTGGCGGTGAGCAGGCCAACCACCAGGCCGCGCCGCGTGGTAAACCAGCGGTTGGCGACCACGGCGCCGAGCACCAAAGCGGTCATGCCGGTGCCCAAGCCCAGCACCAGGCCCCAGAGCAGGAAAAGCTGCCACAGGCTTTGCACCTGCGTCGCCATCGCCATGCCGGCACCGACCAGCAGCACCGCCACCGTGATCACCTGGCGCAGGCCGAAACGCTCCATCAGCAACGCCGCCATCGGCCCCATCAGGCCGAACAGCGCGAAGCGGAATGCCAGGCTGGAGGCAATCTCATCGGTGGTCCAGCCGAATTCCTTGCCCAAAGGCAGCAGCATGGCGCCGGGCAGACCGAGTGCCGCCGACATCACCAGCATGGTGAGGAAAGTGACGGCGGCGATCACCCAGGCATAGTGGATGCCACGGCGTTGCAGCCACGGCGCGAGAGCGGATGCCAGCATGATTACGCTGCCTCCAGCACGGTGGCGACGCCTTGGCCGCCGCCGATGCATTGTGTCGCCACGGCGTAACGCTTGCCCTCGCGCTTGAGCAACTGCGCCGCCTTGCCGGTGATGCGCGCGCCGGTGGCACCCAAGGGATGGCCGATGGCAATGGCGCCGCCATCAAGATTGACCTTCGCCGCATCGACACCGAGTTCGCGCAGGCAGGCAATCGCCTGGCTGGAGAAAGCCTCGTTGACCTCGAACAGGTCGATGTCGTCCACGCTCAGGCCGGCGCGCTGCAATGCCTTGCGCGTCGATGGCACCGGGCCCATGCCCATGATTTCCGGCGCGCAGCCAGCGGTGGCAACGGCGCGGACCAGCGCCAGCACCGGCAGATTATGCTTCACCGCGAAAGCCTCGGAACAGACCAGCGTGGCCGCCGCGCCATCAGTGAGCGGCGAGGCAGTGCCGGCGGTAACGGTGCCATCGAAAGCCGGCTTCAGCGCGGCAAGACCTTCCAGGGTCGTCTGTGGCCTTAGGCAGCCATCGCTGTCCACAATGCCATCCAGAGTTTCGACCGGAACGATCTCGCCCATCAGCCTGCCGGCATTGAAAGCCGCCGCCGCCTTTTGCTGCGACACCAGCGCGAAAGCCTCCTGCTCGGGGCGAGACACGTTGAACTGCGCCGCGACATTTTCCGCCGTGCGGCCCATGGAGATATAGGCCTCGATGCCGATTTCGGCATCGGGATGCTCCGGCGACTTGAAGCGCGGATTAGCTGAGAAGTTGAAGCCGCCCTGCGGCACCATGGTCATCGATTCCACGCCGGCGCAGAGGAAGGCATCCCCTGCCCCGATGGCGATCTGGCCGACGGCATAATGGATGCCGGTCATCGAGGAACCGCAGAAACGGTTGATGGTGCCGCCGCTGACGGTGTTGGGAAAACCGGCCAGCAGCGAGGCGATGCGGGCGATATTGTTGCCTTGCGCCGATTCCGGATAGGCACAGCCCATCAGCACATCCTCGATCAGCCCCGGATCGAGGTCGAGCCGGTTCACCAGCCCCTTGATCGCGGTGGCAGCGAGATCGTCCGGCCGCACATTGGCCAGCCGGCCCTTCTTGGCGAAATGGAACGGGGTGCGGGCATAACCCGCGATCACGGCCCTGGAACGACTATTGGTCATGGTCTCTCTCCTTAAGCCACCGGCAGCGCCGGCAGGTCCAGCTTGTCCAGCACGCCACCGGCCAGGCGCGGCAGCGAAGCCTGCAACTGCTCATGCGGCACCCCGAGCGGCACGGCGCTGACAGCATCCAGCGCGGCGACCTGTGCGGCATCGAGCTGCAAGGACAGCGCACCGAGCGTGCCATCGAGGTGCGCCCGCGTGCGCGGCCCCAGGATCGGGATCAGGCTGGTGCTGGAGCGCGCTGCTTTGGCCCGCAGCCAGGCAATCGCCACATGGGTGGCCGGGGCGCCGACTTCCGCCGCCACCGCCAGCACGGCATCGAGCAAGGCGGTCTCGCGTGCCGATTTCTCGGTATGCACCAGCATGCCGAGTTTGGTCAGGCGCGAGGCCTCCTGCTGCTCGCGGTATTTGCCGGTGAGGAAGCCGCCGCCGAGCGGCGACCACAAGGCAGCGCCGAGGCCCAATGCTTCCGCCATCGGCAGCAATTCGCGATCCGGTGTGCGCTCGGCAAGGCTGTATTCCACTTGGATGCCGGCGAGCGGCAAGGTGTTGCGCAGTTCGGCCAGCGTGGCGGCGCGCGAGATGCGCCAGGCCGGGAAGTTGGACAGGCCGGCATGCAGGATCTTGCCGCTGCGCGCCAGATCGTCGAAGCCGCGCAGGATTTCCTCCATCGGCGTCAGGCCATCGGCCATATGGGCCCAGAGCAGGTCGATGCGGTCGGTCTTGAGCCGCTTCAGGCTGTCCTCGACGGCGCGGATCATCGTCTTGCGGCTATTGCCGGTACGGGCCAAGTCGGTCTTCGGTCCTGCACCCAGCGTGTATTTTGTCGCCAGCACGAAATAGTCGCGGTCGGCGGCAATGAAGTCGCCCAGCATCGCTTCGGACTGCCCCACCTGATAGGTGTCCGCCGTGTCGATGAAATTGCCGCTGGCCGCGACATAACCATCGAATATCGACTTGGCCTCGTCGCGCTCGGCGCCATGGCCCCAGCCGGTACCGAAATTGCCGGTGCCGAGCGCCAATTCCGACACACGCAGGCCCGTATGGCGCCCGAAAAGTTTGTACCGCATCACGCCGCTCCGTTTAGATGATGATCATCATGTATTGACATACATGACGCACGTCATTTATCTTGTCAAGCAGGCGTTACAGGAGAATGTGCCATGCGGGTCAGCAGGGAACAGGCAGCGGAAAACCGCCAGCGGATCGTGACGACGGCGGCCAGGCTGTTTCGCGAAAAGGGCTTCGACGGCATCGGCGTTGCCGACCTGATGCGCCAGGCCGGCCTCACCCATGGCGGCTTCTACGGCCATTTCGACTCCAAGGAAGACCTGATGGCCGAGGCTTCCGACATGGTGCTGCGGCAATCGCTGCAACGCTGGCATGAGCGCATCGCGCGCCATCCGGAAGATCCGCTCGGCGCCGTGGTACACGCCTATCTGCGGCCGCAGCACCGCGACGAACCGGGCGGCGGCTGCGCCTTCGCCGCGATGGGCTCCGAACTTGCGCGGCAGCCGAAAAGCCTGCGCCGCCCGATCACCGAGACGCTGCGCGGCTTTTTCGACATGCTCGGCAACCTGATCGGTGGCCGCGGCGCAGCAGCCAAGCGCAAGCAGGGCATGTATGCCTACAGCGCTATGGTCGGCGCCATCGTTCTGTCGCGCATCGCGGATGACGACGAATTGTCGCGCGAAATCCTCGCCGCCGTAGCCGAGGGCATCACAGCCCGGCAATAAGCGCAGCGACACGCTCGGCACAGTCTACAAAATCTCCCGATACCAGCTTTCCTGGCGGATTACCGCCAATTCAGATATATTTCTAGATATATCTTGAATTACGATATATCTCGATCTATTTTTCAGACTGTGAGGCACGGCCTAGCCGTACGCCTCGCATCAGTCCAAGAAAGGATAAAAAAACATGATCCACAAATTGTTCGGCCATCGTGGCCGCCGCCATCGCGACGAAAGCGCCGGCATGGAGGGCGGCGAGCATGAGCATCGCGGCCCGTTCGGCCATCGCCGCCACGGCCATCGCGACGGTCGCCGCCTGTTCGACTATGGCGAGCTGCGCCTGCTGCTGCTGGCGATGATCGGCGAAGCGCCGCGCCACGGCTATGAACTGATCAAGGCCATCGAGGAACGCTTCGGCGGCAGCTACAGCCCCAGCCCAGGCGTGATCTACCCCACGCTCGCCTGGCTCGACGACATGGGCTATGCCCGCATCGAGGCCGAGGAAGGCAGCCGCAAGCGCTATCACATCACGCCGGAGGGCGAGAGCTTCCTCACCGCGAACCGCGCGGCGGTGGATGCGCTGCTCAGCCGCCAGGGCGGCAGCGAAGGCCGTGGCGGCGTGCCGGCCCCTGTGCTGCGCGCGATGGAAAACCTGAAACTGGCCTTGCGCCTGCGCCTGCGCCAGGGCTCGATCGACGCGGCAGCGGCGGAGAAGATCGCGGCGGTGCTGGATGCCGCGGCCCAGACGGTGGAGCGGAGCTGATCCGCTCCCCTCCTACTTGACCGACTTGGCGTAGACCTCCGGCTTGAAACCGGCGAGCGGTGGCTTACCACCGCTTTGCTCGAGGATCGGCCGCTTGATCATGCTCGGCTGCGCCAGCATCAGCTTGATCGCCTTGGCTTCCGTCAGGTTCTCGCGGTCAGCCTCCGGCAGCTTGCGAAAAGTAGTGCCGGCGCGGTTCAGCACCGTCTCCCAGCCCAAAGCCTTGCACCAGCGTTCCAGACTCGCCTTGTCGATGCCGGCGGTCTTGTAGTCATGGAAGGCATATTTCACGCCCTGGCCATCCAGCCAGGTGAAAGCCTTCTTCATGGTGTCGCAATTCTTGATGCCGTAGATGGTGACGGGCATGGGCTTCGCTTCTTTGATGATACCAGCGGGGATGAAAGCCGACTTCGCGTCACCACGCAATATCGCCACCTTTCTTGATCTGCTCCGGCGCGCTGGCTTGGTCGCGAGATAGGTGGTAGCTTCCATATTCTCCTCCCACCAGCCGACGGTGAATGTACTGGCCTTGAGCTATCCTGACGGCCATGCCCCAACCCGCCTGCTTACGGTCAGACACGCCACCGTATACCGCTATGCCGAGCCAGTGCAGCTTGGCGAACACCGGGTGATGTTCCGCCCGCGCGAGAGTCATGACCTGCGCCTGCTGCAAACCAGCCTGATGATCCAGCCGCAGCCGGCTGATCTCTACTGGATTCACGACATATTCGACAATTCCGTCGCCGTGGCGACCTTCAACGGAGAGACCACCGAGCTGCGTTTCGAGAGCACGGTAATGATCGAGCATATCGAAACCGCCAGCCCGGAATACCGGCTGGAGAATGCCGCCAGCTACTATCCGTTATACTACAGCGAAACTGAACGCGCGGACCTCGCGCAATGCCTGCAGCAGCGTTATCCCAGTGCCGAATTGCGGGAATGGGCGGCAGGCTTTCTGTGCTTGCCAGTATCGGGTCACACCATGGCTCTGCTGCGCGCCATCACCGCGGCGATCAATGAAACCTTCCACTATTGCTGGCGTGCCGCGCGCGGCGTGCAGACGCCGGACGAGACGCTGGGATACAGGCAAGGCACCTGCCGCGATTTCGCGCTGCTGATGATCGAGGCGGTGCGCTCGCTGGGCTTTGCGGCCCGCTTCGTCAGCGGCTACATCTTCGTGCCTGGCGTCGGCGCCGACCTGATCGTGGGTAGCGGAGCCACCCATGCCTGGCTGCAGGTCTATCTACCGGGCGCTGGCTGGGTCGATTTCGATCCAACCAACAAGATCGTCGGCAACCGCAACCTGATCCGCGTCGCAATGGCCTGGGATCATGCCCAGGTACTGCCGCTCTGGGGCACCTTCGTAGGCAGGCCCTCCGCCTTCCTGAGCATGGATGTTGCCGTCAGCGTCCTTGAGCAGAGTGCGGCGCCACAGTTCAGCGGCCAGAACAACTCATTCCAGACGCAATACTGAAGATGCCTATTTTTCCCATTCGCAAGGATACCAGCCATGCAAATTTGTCTCGGCTATGAACTGATCTACGAATGTCCGCAGCCCACCCCGATGATCCTGGCGTTGAGCGTCCACTATTCGCGGGCCTCCGATATCGTCGTCCCCGACCTTATGACAACTAACCCGCGCGTGCCGATTTCCGCTTATCGCGACCAGTTCGGCAATTGGTGCACCCGGCTTACCGCGCCGCCCGGCCGTACCCGCATCGCCGCCACCGGCGTGGTGCGCGATAGCGGCCTGCCCGACGAAGTTGTGACCTCGGCCCACCAGCATCTCATCGAGGAATTGCCTGAGGAGGTCCTGGTGTTCCTGCTCGGCAGCCGCTACTGCGACACCGATCACCTGACCAACGCAGCCTGGGGCTTGTTTGACCGCTTTCCACCGGGCTGGGCGCGCGTGCAGGCGATCTGCGATTTCGTCCACAAGCACATCACCTTCGGCTACGAACATGCCTCCGCCAGCAAGACCGCTGCCCAGGTGTTCCAGGATCGCCGTGGCGTGTGCCGCGACTTCGCGCATCTTGCCGTGGCCTTCTGCCGCTGCATGAACATCCCGGCCCGCTATTGCGCTGGCTATCTCAGCGACATCGGTATTCCGCCGCCCTATGGCGTAATGGATTTCGCCGGCTGGTTCGAAGCCTATCTCGGCGGTCGCTGGTATACCTTCGATCCGCGCAACAACATCCCGCGCATCGGCCGGGTACTGATAGCACGCGGTCGCGATGCCGCCGATGTCGCGATCAGCAGCACTTTCGGCCCCAATAAGCTGGTCAGCTTCCTGGTCGATTGCGACGAGATCAAAGAGCCTCATTGAATAGTAACTCGGCACGCCCCAGCAGCCGCGCCAACCGTTCGGCCCAGATCACCAGACCGGTTTCATCGGCCAGCAGGTCCTGGCGTATTTCGAGTGCGACATGCGGCAATGCACGCTGCTCGCCATGAATCGGAATGGTGTAATCAGTCTCATCGTCGATGGAATAGGGCTGGTTGTCACCCACCACCAACCCGTCCTCGGCACGCAGCAGGTCGAGCAGAATATGGCCGAGCCGGGCATCGCGGTGATAAAGCACACCAGCCTGCCATGGGCGATGCTCATTGAGATAGACCGGCGTGAAACTGTGCAACGCCACCAGGATCGCTGGCCGGTGCGCGGCCGCGCGGGCATCGAGTTCAGCGGTGATGCGCTCGTGGTATGGCGCGAAGATTTCACGCCGCCGTGCCGCCGCATCCACTGACGCGAGATCCAGGTTGCCGGGAATCACGGTCGCCTCGCTCAGCGTCGCGATGGCCGCCGCCGACAGGGGCGGCCGGTTGCAGTCGATGACGAGGCGTGAATACGGCTGCACGATCAGGCAGGCATCTAGCGCCCCGGCGATTCTGCATGCCAGCGCCGCCGCCCCGATATCCCAGGCAATGTGGCGCTCCAGTTCGGCTGGATCGAGGCCGAGGCTGCCGAGTGCGCGCGGCAGCCGGTTGCCGCCATGGTCGCAAACAAGCAGATAGGCCGAGCCACCCCGCTCGCGATGCACCTGGCAGGCCGGCGGTTCATCGGCGTGCAGCAAGGGGGCGCCGGTAGCGATGCTTTTCATGATCCGCTCCTGGCTGTTCCGGGCGGAGCAACGGGCCTCTCCGCTTCTCCACGCCCCGCAAGGCGGGAAGCAGCCCGCGATTGTGACAGGACAGCCACGAAATAGCCCGTCAATTCAGGCTGTCGCGCGACACCTTGGAAGCAACGACGCAGCCAGTCACGACCAGGGGCGTGATCAGCTCTTATAGGTAATCCTTACCTTATCGGCGGCGGCCTTGGCGGCAGCACGGGCCTGATCGGTGCTGCCATCACGCAGCAAGGCCAACGCCACGCCCATGCGGCGATAGGGCCGCGTCGTCGGCTTGTTGAAAATGCGGATATCGAGATCGATGCCGGCGGAAGCCGGCTTGAGCGCCTCGGCGACGCCCTCGAAACCGAATTCGGTCGCATCGCGGTCGGCCAGGATCACGGCGGAGGCACTGGCGCCATATTGCGTGATGCTGGGGATCGGCAGGCCGAGGATGGCGCGGGCATGCAGGTCGAATTCGGTGAGGTTCTGTGAGATCAGCGTCACCATGCCGGTGTCATGCGGGCGCGGCGACAGCTCGGAGAAGATCACCGCATCGTCCTTGACGAAGAATTCAACGCCGAACAGGCCATAGCCGCCGAGATTATCCACCACTGCCTTGGCCTGGCGCTGTGCCTCGGCCACCGCCTTGGCCGACATCGGCGTCGGCTGCCAGCTTTCCTGGTAATCGCCACGTTCCTGGCGATGGCCGATCGGCGGGCAGAACACCACGCCATCGCGGGTGCGGATGGTAAGCAGCGTGATTTCATAGTCGAAGGCGATAAAACCCTCGACGATCACGCGCTTGCGGTCGCCACGCATGCCGGCCACGGCATAATCCCAGGCCTTGTCGACTTCCGCATCCAGCCGCACCGTGCTCTGGCCCTTGCCGGATGATGACATCACCGGCTTGACCACGCAGGGCAAGCCGATCTGGGCCACGGCCGCGCGCATCTCATCCAGGCTTTCGGCATAGGTGAATTTCGAGGTCGGCAGGCCGAGTTCGTTGGCGGCGACATCGCGGATACGGTCGCGGTTCATGGTCATCACCGTGGCGCGCGCCGAGGGGACGATCTTCTGGCCCTTCTCCTCGTAATCCTTCAGCACCTCGGTGCGGATCGCCTCGACCTCGGGCACCACGAAATCCGGCTTGTGCTTGTCGATGGCCGCCGAAAGTGCAGCGCCATCCAGCATCGAGAAGACCTCGAACGCGTCCGCCACCTGCATCGCCGGCGCCTTCGGGTAGGAGTCGCAGGCGATGACATAGGCACCCAGCCGCTTGGCGGAAATCACGAATTCACGGCCCAGTTCACCCGAACCGAGCAGCAGGATCTTGGCAATCGGCGTCATCGCATGGCTCCCAGCTTTTACCCTGCCAGGAATAGCCCAGGCCCCGCCCCGTCGCCAGCCATGGGGCGGTTAATCCACAGGCTTTTAGCGGCTTTTCAGCGTGGGAGCAGGCCGAAACGCTGCCAGGCCAGCGACAGCAGGGCGAAGCCGGCGCCAAGCAGGCTGACGGCGGTCCAACCGCCCTGCTGCCAGGCGAACATGCCGGCCATCGAACCGATGGAACCGCCAATGAACATCGTCGCCATGAACAGCGTGTTGATGCGGCCGCGCGCCTCGGGCCGCAGGGCGAAAATGATATGCTGGTTGCTGATCAGCACCGCCTGCATGGCGAAATCCAGCAGCAGCACGCCGATCACCAAGCCGGGTAAAGCCAGCCAGAGGCCGAAGAAAGCCCAGGAGAGCAGCGCGCCAAACCCGCCGACCAGGATCACCGGGCGCGGGCCATGTTTGTCGGCGATACGACCGGCAATGGGTGCCGCCGCCACGCCGATGACTCCGGCAACGCCGAACAGGCCCGCCGCTTCCGGCCCAAGGTTATAAGGCGGCTGCGCCAGATACAGCGCCAGCACGGTCCAGAAGCAGGAGAAGGCCGCGAACAGGCTGGCCTGGGTGAAGGCGGCACGGCGCAATGCCGGCAACTCGCGCCACAAGCCGATCATGGAGAGCAGCAAGCGGCCATAGCTCAGGCGGCTGTCGCCCCGGCTTTGCGGCAGCATCAGCGCCAGCCAGAGCAGCGCCAGCAGAGCCAGCGGCACGCCGAGCAGGAACATGGCACGCCAGCCAAAATGGGTGGCGACATAGCCGGCGAGCGTGCGGCTGAGCAGGATGCCGCAAAGCAGGCCCGCCATCACATTGCCGACGATGGCTCCGCGCTTTTCCGGCGGCGCCAGATGCGCGGTGAGCGGCACGATCTGCTGCGCCACCGTGGCCATCAGGCCGATGGCGAAGGAAGCGACGATCAGCACGAAACCGGCCGGTGCCCAGGCGGCCAGCCCCAGCCCCAAGCAGAGAAAACCGAACTGCGCCAGGATCAGGCGCTTGCGTTCCACCATGTCGCCGAACGGCACCAGCAGCAGCAGGCCCATCGCATAGCCGAGCTGCGTCACCGTCGGCACCAGGCCGCCGGTGCTGACACCGAAGCTCTCCTCGATCAGGCCGAGCATCGGCTGGTTGTAGTAGATATTGGCAACGCCAAGGCCGGCGCCTGTGGCCAGCGCGAAAATCAGCAGGGGCGGCATCGCAGGTACAGGGGCGGCAGGGACAGGCGCGGCGGGCGCAGCCGATTCCGGGGTAGTCATGGCAGGTCTCCATCGCAGCAGGATGAAGCACCCCACCAACGCAGTTCAGATTGCGGTATTCCTCCCTGGATTTCCGAGTATATAGCGTGGTGTTGGCGCCAAGGCCATGGCGGCGCCGCTTTTTCTCAGGCTGGCATGGTGGCCGGCTGCCGCTGTACCGGCTTGAAGGTCATGGCGATGAGAAACGCACCGATGCCAAGGGCCCAGGCGCCGGCATAGAGCCAGGTGTAGCTTTGCAGCGAGTCGAAGATCAGGCCGCCGATCAGCGGGCCGGTTGCCATGCCAAGGCTCCCGGTCATGGCGATACCACCGATCACTGTGCCCATCAGGCGCAGCGGGAAATTCTCGCGCGCGATCACCGCATAGAGCGGCATCACCCCGGCATAAACAAAGCCGAACAGGGCCGCCACGGCATAGAAGCCGCCCAGTTCGCGGGCGAAGATGAAGGCCGCCGCTGCGAAAGCCTGCACCAGCAGGCCGGCGGCCAGCACGCGCCGCGCGCCGAAGCGGTCGCCGAGCAGGCCGAAGGCGATGCGGCCGCCAAGGCCGGCGAGGCCCTCGACGCTGTATATCGTCACCGCCGAGAGCAGCGGGATGCCGCAACTCAAAGCGTAGCTGACAGTGTGGAAGATCGGCCCGGCATGGGTGGCGCAGCAGAAGAAGTTGGTCAGCAGCAGCACGATGAAAGCCGGCGAGCGCACCACTTGTTGCAAGCTCATATCGCCACCGGCATCGGCAGCCGGCGTGTCCACTTCTGCTGCCGCCGCTTCCAAGGCCGGCGGGCGGCGCACCAGCAGGGCCGCCGGAAACATCAGCAGCGCGGCAAGCCCGGCGATCATCAGCATGGCGCTGCGCCAATCATGCACCGAGACCAGCCAGGCGGCGAGCGGCGACATGGTCATCGGCGCGATACCCATGCCGGCGGAAACCAGCGACACCGCCAGGCTGCGCTGGGTATCGAACCAGCCGGTGACACAGGCCATCATCGGCGCGAAGGTGGCTGCCGTACCCAGGCCGACCACGATGCCGAACAGAATCTGGAACAACAGCAAAGACTGCACCTGGCTCGCCAGCGCCAGGCCGAGGCTGAGCATGGCGGTACCAAGCAGCAGCACGACACGCGGACCGAAGCGGTCGGAAAGATTGCCCCAGACGATGCTGCCCACCGCCATTGCCAGGAAAGCGGCGGTCATGGCACCGGAAATACCGGCCACTGACCAGCCGGTATCCTTGGCCATGGTCTGCAGGAAAATCGGCAGCGAGAACAGCGAGCCCACCGCAACACAGCAGATCAGGCCGCCGGCGGCGACGATCACCCAACGATAACGCGATTGTTCCACGTCGCTTCCCTTCCCCACTTCTGAAGCCGTGCAGCAGCCAGCCATGCCGTGATCAGCGGCAGCAGGAGGCAGCCGGGCTTTGCACCATGCTTTCATACTCGCCCCGGCGGCGCCACCAGATGCCGCTTTCATTGCGGCCCTTAGGTGCACGATCCAGCCATTGATACGCGCCCCACAGGATATCCATGCCGCGCGCATACGCCGAGTAGGTGTGATAGATCACGCCATCCTCCAGCACGAAGGCGCTCATGCCCGGGCGGTCCTGGATGAAGGTGGGGCCATCGGTGCCACAGCCCGCCGCGATCTGCAGCACCGGCTCGGGCAATGCATCGAGCGGAATGGCAGCGGACTGGTAATTGTATTCACCAGCGCCGCTCTGCTGCTGCGCTTCCGGGAAATAGACATTGAAATCGGCGTTGAAATCGCTGTCGCCGGCAGAAGCCCAGGGGAAACTCCAGCCCATGCGCTGGCGGAAGCTGAGCAGCTTCTGCAGCGGCGCACGCGACACCGCCCACAGCATCACATCATGCTGTGCCAGATGTTCGGTGAAGCCATTGAAGCCATCGGCGATCATCGAGCAGGACGGGCAGCCGGCCGCGTAATTGGTGCCGAACATGAAATGATAGACCAGCAATTGCGAGCGGCCCTGGAACAGATCCTTGAGCGTAGCTGTGCCGGCCTCGGTATCAAAGCGATAGCTCTTGTCGATCCGCACCCAGGGCAGTGCCTGGCGCTGCACAGCCAGCGCATCGCTCTGCCGCGTCAGCGCCTTCTCGGCCAGCAGCAGCTCGCGCCGCGCGGCGAGCCATTCTTCCCGTGATGCAATGCTATGTGACATCGTCTCTCTCCTCGCTCTGGCGCAGTTTCCCATCCGCTGCCAGCGGCATTGCCGGCAGCCCGATGGAGTACGGATGAAGGCTTGAACTCAGTCTGGCTTGTCGACGACGCCGGCCAGACGTTCCACACAGGTCTTCCAGCCCTTGCCCATGCTGGTGAAGGCAGTGTCATTGCGCGGCAGCACGAAGCCGGCATGCACCAGCTTCAAGCGCGTGCCGATCTCAACCGGTGTCAGCGTGAAGGTGACGATGGTATCGAGCGGCGCGCCATAGCCGACATTTCCTTTGTCGCCGCTGCGCCAGGCATAGACCAGGCGCTGCAACGGCACGACTTCCAGCATGGTGCAGCGGATGGTGCCATCCCAGGCGCCGGCCGGCGTGGTCTGGAAGGTGAATTCCTTCCCCACCACGGCCTCAAAGCCCTGCGGCTGCATCATCCAGCGGTTTATCAGCGCACCATTGGTCAGCGCCTGCCACAGCACTTCCGGGCGGTGCGGAAACACCTCGTCGATGATGATCGACTGGGTTTCCACCGCATCCGGGGCGGCTTCGAGCAAACTCTCGGTCATGGGTCGATTTCCTTCAGCAGGTCGCGCAGGCCGTCGAGGCGGTCGCGCCAGAAGATGCGGTAATGGCTGATCCAGTCGACCAGCGGCGCCAGCCCATCGGGCTGCACGCGGTAGAACACGTTGCGCCCCTCCGGCCGTTCGGCCACCAGGCCGGCCTGCTTCAGTGTCTTGAGATGCTGCGAGATGGCGCCTTGCGTCACGCCGCTGCCGCGCGTCAGTTCCGCCACCGTGATCTCGGACGCAGCGGCCATGCGCTCGAACAGCGCCCGGCGCGTCGGGTCGGCAAGCGCCCGCATGATCAGGGTGACGGGAAGATTGGGAATGGTGGCTGGCTCGAACATGGCAACACATTAGCCACTACTTATTCATTAGTCAATACTAATTCAATAACCCGCCAGCCTATTCGCCGATTTTTGTCGGCTTTTTTATCCCGGCGCGGGTATCCGGCACCGCAGCCTGCGTTATATCAGGCCAAATACCACCAGCAGCGCCGCCCAGGGGAGCCACATGACCGATACCGCCTACACGCCGCCGAAAGTCTGGACCTGGAACAAGCCGAGCGGCGGCCATTTCGCCAGCATCAACCGCCCCATCGCCGGCCCTACCCATGACAAGGAATTACCGGTCGGCAGGCATCCGCTGCAGCTCTATTCGCTCGCGACGCCGAACGGCCAGAAGGTCACCATCCTGCTCGAGGAATTGCTCGCGCTGGGCAAAACCGGCGCCGAATACGATGCCTGGCTGATCCGCATCAACGAGGGCCAGCAATTCGGCAGCGGCTTTGTCGCGGTCAATCCCAATTCCAAGATCCCCGCCCTGCTCGACCGTTCCGGGCCGAAGCCGGTGCGCGTTTTCGAGTCCGGCTCGATCCTGGTCTATCTGGCGGAAAAGTTCGGCGCCTTCCTGCCGACCGAACCGGCGGCCCGCGCCGAATGTTTCAACTGGCTGTTCTGGCAGATGGGCAGTGCGCCGTATCTCGGCGGCGGCTTCGGCCATTTCTATGCCTATGCCCCGACCAAGATGGAATACGCCATCGACCGCTTCGCCATGGAAACCAAGCGCCAGCTCGATGTGCTGGACCGCCGCCTGGCCGAAAGCCCCTATCTCGGCGGCGCCGACTACACGATTGCCGATATTGCCGTGTTCCCCTGGTATGGCGGCCTGGTGAAGGGCTGGCTTTATGGTGACTCGGCTGAATTCCTCTCGGTGCATGAATACAAGCATGTGCTGCGCTGGGCCGATGCCATCCTGGAACGCCCGGCGGTCAATCGTGGCCGCATTGTCAACCGCGTCACCGGCAATCCGGCGAGCCAGTTGCACGAACGCCACGACGCCAGCGACTTCGATACCAAGACGCAGGACAAGATCGCGGGTGCCGCGCAATGACCACGCAAGGCGGGACCGGCCAGGGCATGACTATCAAGGGTAAGCGCGCGCTGATCACCGGCGGCTCCAGCGGCATCGGCTTCGCCATCGCCCAAGCCCTGCTCGCCAAGGGCGCCGCCGGCATCGCCATCAGCGGCCGGCGTAGTGCGGTGGTGAATGATGCCGTGCAGCAGTTGAGCAAGGCCGGCGGCGGCAAGGTATTCGGCATCGCCGCCGATGTGGGAACGGCGGAAGGCCGCGCGGCGACGCTGGATCAGGCCCTGGCCGCGCTGGGCGGCATCGACATCCTGATCAACAATGCCGGCGGCGTGCGCGCTGGCCGGCTGGAGCAGATGCCGGAAGCCGACATCCTGAAGATGATCGAGGTCGATCTGGTGGCGCCGATCCTGCTCACCCGCGCCGCTCTGCCCGCGCTCCGCGTCAGCGGCGATGCGGTGGTGATCAATGTTTCCTCCGGCCTCGGCCTGGTCGGCGCGCCCTTCTATGCCGCCTATGGTGCGGTGAAGGCGGGACTCGGCCATTTCGGTGAATCACTGCGCCGCGAACTCAAGGGCGAAGGCATCCATGTGATGACCGTCTATCCCGGCGGCACCGACACGCCAATGATGAAATCCAGCCGCGCCGGCGCCGAACTCGGCGTTACCCGCGAGCCGGCCTCCGCTGTGGCCGATGCCACCATCGACGGTATCGAACGCGGCGCCTTCGATGTCATCCGTGGCGGCGAAGCCCGTGCGCAATCCATCGCGCTGAACCGCAGCAATCCGGCGGCACTGGACGAACGCTTCCTCGGCCTCAAGCCCGCCTTCGAGGCAGCGGTGAAGGATCACTCGGCGCTATAGCGCCTATCCCACCACCGGCTGCCAGGCTAGCATTGCGGCACCAGCACAGGAGCCGCCATGCCCGTCATCACGCCGGATCGCCGCATCATTGAGCGCAACACTGCCGACGATATCTGCGGTGCCAGCCAGACCGAATGGATCAGCGAGGCCGGCGGCCTCAGCCAGTTCGGTGCCTTCATCGAAACACTGGAACCCGGCTCGCGCTCGGCGCTCAAGCACTGGCATAGCGGCGAAGACGAGATGGTCTATGTGCTGGAAGGCGAAGTGACGCTGATAGAGGGCGACAGCGAAACCCTGCTCCGGCCCGGCGATGCCGCCACCTTCCGCGCCGATGATCCGGTCGGCCATTGCCTCGCCAACCGCAGCGCGTCGCCGACACGGTGCCTGGTGGTCGGCACCCGCGCCCCGCTCGACCGTATTACCTATCCAGACCATGATCGCGTCTGCATCCGCGACCGCGAGAAGCCGCATGACGTATGGACCGATGGCGCCGGCAAGCCTGCGCGGAATCCCTATAGCGGATGAGATTTCCTGCTTCCGATATCGCCGGCCTGGAGAGGTTCATCTTTTCCCCAGGCCGGCGTTGATCGCGGAAACTACTGCGCGTTGCCGCGCAACTGCATGTGCGTGACTGTCACGCCGCCCTCGGCCAGCTCAGGCAGGCGTGCGAACCATGCCTGGACATGCGGTGTCGCGTTATGCGCCTTGAAATCCGCTTCCGAGGCAAAGATTTCGTAGAACACGAAATGCCCGGGCGCGGCGCGATCCTCATGCAGGAAGTAGACGATGTTGTTCGGCTCGTTGCGGACTTGCGCGACGAGCGGCAAGGTCGCCTCGCGCAGCTCGTTCACTTTGCCGGCCTTGGCCCGGACTTCCGCGACGACGGCATAGGCCCCGACCGGAATGGCGCCATAGCGGACGGATGCCTCGCTCGCGGCGATTTGGGGTTCAGCACGGCTGACCAAAGCGGGAGCCGAGACCGCGCCCGCCGCGACTGCAATCGCGGCGGCGAACTTGAGTGATGTAGAGGACATGGTGATTTTCTCCTTGTAACTTCAGGTTTCTGGGTAACTTCAGGTTTCTGGATCGTTTCAGATGGTCCGGCGCGCTTCGCGCGCATTGTCGAACAGGCGCTTGACCGGACCCAGAGCCTGGACGAATTCGAGCTGTTCGCCCTCGGGGCCCTTGCAATAGATCAGGCGCCAGCCATTCGACTGGCCTTCCGTGATGCCGTTGCTGTTGGCTTCGAGTGGCGTCGCCAGGCGCTCCGGCTCGGAGGTGACCGTAACCACCCGGTTGGCCTTGACCTGGGTCATACCGCGCCGCGCGGCTTCCGCTTCGAGGTCGGCGATGAAGCGATTGAAATCGACATCGTCGCGGATATGGAAGCAGATATGCATCATGCGCGGGAAAGCTGGGCTCATATGGTCGAGCGGCTCGGCGAAAGCGTTGCCGCTGCCCGCCGGTTGGGTCGCATCGCGATACTGCAGCAGTTCGATCACGACATTGTCGAACTGGATGAAACGCACATCCAGGCGCTGCGCACCGCTACGCAGGTCGGGAATGCCGATGGTCTGCGGATTGACGCGGCGGGCGCGGGCTTCGATGTCCTGGTCGGTCAGCAGCGTGTTGTGGATGCGGTCGCCGTAGAAGTCGCCGTCGCGCATCACCTCCGTGCCGCCCAGCACCTCGGTGTAGAAGGCATAGGCACGGTCCATGTTCTGTACCGTGAGGCCGAAATGCTGTACGCCCTGGAGCCGGGCACCCAGCGGCGCGGCATCCCCCGCCCCCAGCTGCTTACCGCCCTGGCGCGCGGCCTGGGCGGTTGCCTGGGCAGCAGCCGGCTGGGCGGCGGCCACAGCCAGGCCACCGCCTAAGCCACCGATGAACACTGCGCCGGTGCCCTGGAGCACCGTGCGGCGGTCGACGGCTGTTTCATTGTTGAACTGATTGGTCATGTGACATTCCTTTCTTTGCGGATGGCGGCCCGTGTCAGCCTGTGACGCGAAACCAGCCGGTTTGACGAAATCACCATCATTCCTGATGTGATGGCATATCACATACACCGGATTGACTGGGGGTCAATAGAAATGTTATTGCCTATCACATGAAAAAGCTGGCGACCAAAAGCAAACGTGATGCCTATCACCATGGCGACCTGCGCCGCACACTGCTGGAAGCGGCGCGCAGCGAAATCGCCGCCCATGGCGCGCAAGACCTGTCGCTGGCTTCGCTGGCGCGCCGGGCCGGCGTGGCGCAATCGGCGCCGTATCGTCATTTCGCGGACCGTGGCGAGCTGCTGACCGCAGTGGCGATCCATGGCTTCCGGGTTTTCACGGACACACTGCGGGCCGCATCCGAGGCTGGCCCCAAGACTGGCGCGATCAAGCGGATCGGCGCCGCCTATCTCCGCTTTGGCGAGGAGAATACGCAGCTCTACCGCTTGATGTTCGCCTCCAGCCTTGTCGCCAATGCTGCCGAGGACAGTGAATTACGGGAAGCGGCCTGGGCGAGCTTCGAGCCCCTGCTGAGCCGCGTCGCGGATGGCGGGTCTGTGAAACAGCCCCGCCTCGCCGCCTATGCCATCTGGGCGCAGTTGCACGGCTTCGTCATGCTGCAGGCCGATGGCCTGCTCGCCGAGCCGTCCGAAGAACTGCTCAAGGGCCTAATTCTCTAGCCAGCGCGGCGCAGAAAGCGCTGCCGCGTCACGCCGTATCTGCCGCCCGCAGCCGCAGCAATAGCGGATTGGGCTGCGGCTCGGCCACCTTCACCAGCCGGTTCACATCGCGGTGCCGGAACAGCTCGGTGCGGCCGCGCACCATCAGCATGGTGTCGGAAACGTATTTCCAACTGCCATCCTCGCTGAAGCTGATTTCCAGCCGGTATGAGTCTGTACGGAAGGCATATTCCAGGAAGTCGGTGGAACAGATGCCGTAATTGGTCTGGCCGCGCGTCGCTTCCACCACCAGGCTCATGTCGTCGGGCTTTGCCTGACCGACAGCCAAGGCAGTCTGCCCGCGCGGGATCGCCAGTGTCTGCATCACCAGGCCGGTGGCCGGCTCCCACAGCCAATAGCCGACCTGATCATGGAAGGTGATGTCTTCCTCGGGCGTATTGATATGCACGTGATAGCGCAGGCCATAGAGCAATTGCGGGCCATTGGCCTGCGGATCAATCGGCTGCATCTCGATCCGCTCAAGATACGCCCGCCGCTCCGGGCCATCGGCTTTCGGGTTGAGGTCGATGCCCTTGAGGCCTTCCCACACACCGGCCAGCCGGCGCAGCGGCCCCAGATTGGCCAGGGTGTCGGGGTCGACATCCGCCGGTTCGGTGAAGATGTCTTCCGGAAACGGATTCATGCTGCCCCCTGCTCGCGACTCGAGATAGCCCAGATTGGCGCCCTGCTGTGGCTTCCGCAACATGCAGGCGCAACGGATGTCTGACCTGCTGTCACCCAAAATGTATAGACTACCCGCCGGGATGCAGCCCTGGCGCTTCCTGGCCGGTGCGTTCGACATATTCGGTATAGCCGCCGGTGAACTGGTGCACGCCTTCGGGTGTCAGCTCCAGTACACGGTTGGAAAGCGCGGCGAGGAAGTGGCGGTCATGCGACACGAACAGCATGGTGCCCTCGAATGCCGAGAGCGCCGCCACCAGCATTTCCTTGGTCGCCATGTCGAGATGGTTGGTCGGCTCGTCGAGCACCAGGAAATTCGGCGGGTCGAACAGCATCTTGGCCATCACCAGCCGCGCCTTCTCGCCGCCCGAGAGCACGCGGCAGGTCTTGTCGATGTCGTCACCCGAAAAGCCGAAACAGCCGGCCAGCGTGCGCAATGTGCCCTGCCCCGCCTGCGGAAATGACTTGTCGAGTGTTTCAAACACCGTGTCGTCGCCATCCAGCAGATCCATGGAATGCTGGGCGAAATAGCCCATCTTCACGCTGCTGCCGAGGCTGACTGTGCCCTGGTCCGGCGCGGTATCGCCGGCGATCATCTTGAGCAGCGTCGATTTGCCGGCGCCATTGGCACCCAGGACGCACCAGCGCTCCATGCGGCGCACCTGGAAATCCAGGCCGGCATAAATTGACTGGCTGCCATAGCTTTTATGCACGTTCTTGAAGCTCGCCACATCCTCGCCCGAGCGCGGTGGGGAGCGGAATTCAAACTGCACCGCCTGGCGCCGCCGTGGCGGTTCGACGCGTTCGATCTTATCGAGCTTCTTCACCCGGCTCTGCACCTGGGCGGCATGGGAAGCGCGCGCCTTGAAGCGTTCGATGAACTTGATTTCCTTGGCCAGCATCGCCTGCTGGCGCTCGAACTGCGCCTGGCGCTGCTTCTCGTTCAGCGCCCGCTGCTGGTCGTAGAAATCGTAATTGCCGGAATAAGTGGTGAGTGTGCCGCCGTCGATCTCGACGATCTTGCCGACGATGCGGTTCATGAACTCGCGGTCATGCGAGGTCATCAGCAGCGCGCCGTCATAATTCTTCAGGAAGGCTTCGAGCCAGATCAGGCTTTCGAGATCGAGATGGTTGCTCGGCTCGTCGAGCAACATGCCATCGGGCCGCATCAGCAGGATGCGGCCGAGCGCCACCCGCATCTTCCAGCCGCCCGACAGCAGCCCGACATCGCCATCCATGCGTTCCTGGCTGAAGCTCAGGCCCGCCAGCACCTCGCGCGCCTTGGCTTCCAGCGCATAGCCATCCAGTTCCTGAAAACGGCCCTGCACTTCGCCATAGCGCTCAATGATGGCGTCCATCTCGTCGGCGCGATCCGGATCGACCATCGCCGCCTCAAGCTCGGCCATCTCGGCAGCCAGCGCACTCACCGGACCGACGCCATCCATCACCGCCGCGACAGCGCTCTGGCCCGACATCTCGCCGACATTCTGATTGAAATAGCCAATCGTCATGCCAGTATCGATGGAGACCTGGCCGTCGTCGGGCTTCTCCTCGCCGGCGATCATGCGAAAGAGCGTCGACTTGCCGGCGCCGTTCGGCCCGACCAGCCCGGCTTTCTCGCCCTTCTGAAGGCCCATCGAGGCATCGATGAACAGAATCTGGTGGCCGTGCTGCTTGCTGATGTTATCGAGGCGAATCATGGGGTCCGACTGACTGGGAGGCACTGGAGGATGGGCATAAAAAAAACCGGGCCGCATCAGCAGCCCGGTGATGCCCTATCAGGACCGGTGGCAAATATCCAGTCGCATTCCCGGTTGCCGCGCGAAAGCCCCCTTCAGCCCATTCAGGATGCGGCCGGCATCGGCATCGAAGGCGCCAGACCGGTCGCTGCGTGCCCGGAATGGCTGCCGCGCCCCATGGCCGCGATCCCCTCGGCAAAGCTCACGCGCGGCTGATAGCCAAGGTCGGCCCGTGCCTTGGCAATGCTGATGGTGAAGGACTTGCCAATCAGGCGTAGCATCTGGCGCGTGATCGGTGGCTCGCCGCCGCGCCCCAGCATGCGCCAGGCCGCACCCATGATGCCGGCCATGATCCAGGCCAGGCGGAACGGCACGGCCCGGTCCTTCGGCACGATATCGCGCGTGGCCAGCAAGGCCGAGATGACGCCCTTCAGCGTGCCGTTCTCGCCGTCAGACACGAAGTAGGCTTCGCCGCCGCGACCATGGTCGGCGGCCAGCAGCAACGCCTCGCAGAGATTATCGACATGACAGGTGGACATGGCCTGACCGCCGCCGCCGACCCACTGGAAGCGGCCAGCCCGCACGGTTTCGACCATGTGGTCGAGGGTCGGCATATCGGCGCCCCAGATAAAGGGCGGGCGGATGGCGATGGTCTCGAAGCCAGGGCGGCGGCCATTGGCTGCAAGCAGCAAACGCTCGCCTTCGGCCTTCGAGGATGAATAAGGTGCGAAGGCGCGGGTCTGGAGCGGCAGGCTCTCATCCGCCTCAAGCATCGGTTCCGGGTCGCCCATCACCACCGCCGCCGCACTGACGGCAATAACCCGGCGCAAGCCACGGGTCGCGATCGCAGCCTCCACCAGCGCGCGGGTGCCCTCGACATTGACGCGGTCGAAAACGGCGCGTGGCCCCCAGAGTTTGAAATGCGCGGCAGCGTGGAAGACGACAGCGCAGCCCTCCATGCCGAAGCGCAGGGCCTGGGCGTCGGTCATATCGCCCTGGACCGGCATGGCACCGACCCGCTGCACGGCGGCGATTGCAGCCGGACTGCGCGCCAGCGCCCTGACCTGCCAGCCACGGCTGACAAGCAGGGTGATCAGGCGGGAGCCGACGAAGCCTGAGCCACCGGTGACGAAGGCGGTTCGTGATGCCGTGACAGGCTGGGCACTGAGTTGCATGGAAGCCTCCGGGTTAGGGCGTTGCTGGGGCTCACCATAGTCAAATCAGAACAATATTCAAAGAACATTTTATATAATTTGTTCGTCGTTGTGTTTTTATAGGCGTTGCCTTAAAGTTCCAGCATGGAAATGCCCCCCCTTGCCGTCGGCGAAGACCCCTCGTTCCGAGGCCAGATTCTCGAGGCTGCCCGCGCTCAGTTGCGGCGGTTCGGCGCCGCGAAGACCAATGTCGTCGATATCGCCCGCGCGCTCGGGACATCGCATACCACGATCTATCGTCACTTCCGCTCAAAGGCGGACATCTTCGATGCCGTGGTCGTGGAAGCCATGCGCGACGAAGAGGAAGCGGCACGCCGTTTCGTCCATGTGGATGGGCCGGCGGCCGAGCGGCTTGAGGCAATGGTGCTGGCGCTGCACGCCCGCAAGCGCGAGCGTTTCGCCGGCGACCCGGAGGTCTACCAGCTCTATCGGCGCATCGTTGAGGAACGGCCAGACATCATAGCCGCCTATGCCCGCGCGATGACCGCGCTCATCGCCGAGATCATTGCAGACGGCGTCAAGCGGCGGGAGTTCAAGGTCGATGACGTCGCGGCCGCGGCCGGCGTGGTGCGCGATGCCGTCACCGTCTTCGTGCATCCGGCGCATGTCGAGGCAGCCGTAAAGGCGGGTCTGCCGGTCGAGACGATGGCAAGGAATGTGATCCGCAGCCTTATCACCGCCTTCGGCACAGGCATGCAATACGGAAAGGCCGGCTCAGAAGGCTAACCGCGCGTCCATGGTGTAGAGACAGTTTTGACGGCCTTCTCACCCTTATTCACGCCCATGAGTTTTGGGGCGATCTGAAAGCCGACCGATGACGTAAATGCACCCTGGGCTCACCCACCATGCGTCATACTGACATTACTGTCCCGCATCTTCGAACCTAATTTATGCGGCTCCATTCCGAGCGAACGGTCCGGCCTTAAATTTTGGGGAGAACCGACTTTCGAACTCAGGATGAAGCATGTCATAGAGGCCGTCGAGTTGCTTCACTACGATCCGCATAACACTGTTAAAATCCCTCTGGAGCTCAACGAGCCCTTCACGGAAAAGTCGCTCTACTGGGAGAGGGCGGCCGTTTGAGCCACGCGCCCCATTAGACCTATGTTCGAATAATGCTCCAATGCGGAGCATCTGGTCATCTGAGCTAAACTCGCGCTCAACACCATGATGGACTCGACCGTTACGCTCTCTGCGCAGATGCCCCTGATCGTCGATCATCATCTTGAGATGGCCGGAAATCGGTTCTGGTGCGCGTTTTCTTTTCAAATTTGTCAAAGTGCAGGCTTCGATTGGTAGCCCAAACTCCAATACTTCATTGACCAATATAATCGCGCAGTCGACCACAGAGATGTAACGCGTCAAAAATACATCCGCAGAGACGGTCAGCCATTCGTACCGAGAAATTGGAAACTCTTTGAAGTTTTTCGGCATTCCGATTGGCCAAAGCATCCCGCCGACCATGTTGAGGGACTCGACCCGGCGCGTCAGCATCGAAAGAGCAGCATTCACATCGCAGGCGTATTTACAGTCAGCGTGCTTCGCTAGGTCGTCATAACTTTCGAAATGCATGCCAACGATCGACAGGTCGTATATTCGTCCGACGAATTCGTGATCATCGGAAGGTAGAACATACCGCTTTAAGAACCTGGTCGACATAACGCCCACCCGAGCAAGAGTACTTTCCTGTTATGGATTACTCCTCAAAAAATCTACCCATAAAACACCGTCAGGGGATCGTTTAGTCTCGTTTCACGAAGATCTGGATTGAAGATGCATGATAAAATCGTAACCTTACCTGCCGCAGGACAATCCCACACCCCTCATTCCCACTCAATCGTACCCGGCGGCTTCGAGGTGATGTCGTAGGTGACGCGGTTGACGCCACGCACTTCGTTGATGATACGGGTGGCGACGCGGCCGAGGAATTCGTGTGGGAAAGGGAAGTAATCCGCCGTCATGCCGTCCGTCGAAGTGACGGCGCGGAGCGCGCAGGCCTGGTCATAGGTGCGGCCATCGCCCATCACGCCAACGGTGCGGACCGGCAGCAGCACGGCGAAGGCCTGCCAGATGGTGTCGTAAAGCCCCGCCTTGCGGATTTCATCGATATAGACGGCATCGATGTTGCGCAGCAGGTCGAGCTTTTCCTTGGTGATATCGCCCGGAATACGGATGGCGAGGCCCGGGCCGGGGAAAGGATGCCGCCCCACCAGCGTTTCCGGCAGGCCGAGTTCGCGGCCCAAGGCGCGGACTTCATCCTTGAACAGTTCGCGCAGCGGCTCGACCAGCTTCATGTTCATGCGTGCCGGCAGGCCGCCGACATTGTGGTGCGACTTGATGGTGACGCTGGGGCCGCCATGGAAGCTGACGCTTTCGATCACATCCGGATAGAGCGTGCCTTGCGCCAGGAATTCGGCGCCGCCGATCTTCTTGGCCTCAGCCTCGAACACATCGATGAACAGGCCGCCGATGGTCTTGCGCTTCACTTCCGGATCGGTGATGCCGGCAAGCTTGCTGAGGAACAGGTCAGACGCGTCGCTATGCACCAGCGGGATATTGTAATGCTCGCGGAACAGGGTGACGACTTCATCGGCTTCGTTCTTGCGCAGCAGGCCGTGATCGACAAAGACGCAGGTGAGCTGATCGCCGATGGCTTCATGGATCAACACGGCAGCCACGGAAGAGTCGACACCGCCGGAAAGGCCGCAGATCACCCTGCCCTTGCCGACCTGGGCGCGGATCTTCTCGATGGCTTCCTGGCGATAGGCCTTCATGGTCCATTCGCCCTGGCAGCCGGCGACATTGCGCACGAAATTGCGCAGCAGCTTGGCGCCATCGGGGGTATGCACCACTTCCGGGTGGAACTGTACGCCGTAGATGCGGCGCTCGTCATTGGCAATAGCGGCGAAAGGCGCGCCCTCGCTGGTGGCGACGACGCGGAAGCCATCGGGAATGCGCGTCACGCGGTCGCCGTGGCTCATCCATACCTGATGCTTCTCGCCCTGGCCCCAGATGCCCTCGAACAACGCGCAGGTTTCCTTGATCTCGATGAAGGCGCGGCCGAATTCGCGGTGATGGCCGGCTTCCACCTGGCCGCCCATCTGGGCGCAGATGGTCTGCTCGCCATAGCAGATGCCGAAGACCGGCAGGTTCATGCCGAACAGCATCGCCGGGGCGCGCGGGGAATCGCCTTCAATGGTGGAGGCCGGCGAGCCGGAAAGGATGACGCCTTTCAGCACGCCATGCGGGCTTTCGGCCTTCAGCGCCTCTTCCGCCTTCTGGAACGGCACGATCTCGCAATAAACGCCGGCCTCGCGCACCCGGCGCGCGATCAACTGGGTAACCTGGGAACCGAAATCGACAATAAGAATACGCTCAGCCATCGGCGCCGCTTGCCTTTCTTCACAAATGCCAACGGCGCCGGGGGTCTACCGGCACGGCACCGTCAGCTCGGTTTGGCTGCCTTGTAGGCAGCGATCTTGTTCTTCAGTTCGGTATATTCGGCGCAGCCGAAGGCACACAGGCTGTCGAGCCGCTTCAAATGCTCTTCCGCCTTGGCCAGGTCGTTCACCTTGAGATAGGCCTCGCCGATATATTCATGGGCGCCCTTGTGGCGCGGATCGATCTTCAGCGCCTCGTTATAGGCGGCGAAGGCGGCGGTATAGTCGCCATTGTTGCGCTGGGCATAGCCAAGCCAGTTGAAGGCATCGGCATTCTTGGCATCCTTCGCCACCACAGCCTGGAACAGCGGCACGGCGGCGGCCCAGTCCTTGCGGTCGATGGCTTTCTTGCCTTCGGTGAAATTCGGATCGACCGGCTTGGCGGCTTCGGTCGGCGCGTTGGGGCTGGGGCCCATGGCGAGCACGGGCATGGCAAGGCCCAAGGCAACGGCCAGAGCGGCAGCGGAGGTAAGACGGGAAATGCGGCGCATGAGATGGGCCCTTTCAGCTTCATCCATTATATCCGCCCCCATGGTCCTGCCACCACCATCAGCCGCGCCGCTGCAGCACGGCGGCGAAAAAGCCATCCGTACCATGCCGCAACGGGGTCAGCGCCAGACGGTCGCCGGCCAGGGGACAGGCTGTGGATAAGCCTTCCTCCCAGGCCTGCGCCAGGGGAATCGGCGTCACTTCGCCGTGAGCCAGGATGTCGTCCACGGGAGCGTCATTCTCCGGCGGCAGGATCGAGCAGGTGGCATAGACCAGCCGCCCGCCCGGCTTGAGCAGCTTCACCCCTTGTGCCAGCAGGCCGCGCTGCGCCGCCTGCAGGTCGTCGAGCGCCGCCGGGCCGAAGCGCCAGCGGGTTTCCGGGTTGCGCCGCCATGTGCCGCTGCCCGAGCAGGGCACGTCCAGGAATACCCGGTCCGCCTGCCCCTCCATGGCTTCCAGCAGAGCCGGCAGCTTTTCCGCCGCCGCCGTCTCGACAATGCCGATGCCGGCCCGCGCCAGGCGGGGTTTCAGCCGGTTGAGGCGACGGAAATCATGGTCGGCGGCCACCAGCCGGCCGCGATTCTTCATCTGCGCCGCCAGTGCCAAGGTCTTGCCGCCAGCCCCGGCGCAGAGGTCGATCACGGTTTCGCCGGGCCTGGCGCCGAGCAGCAGCGCGGCGATCTGCGCCGCCTCGTCCTGCGGTTCGATCAGGCCATCGAGATAGAGCGGATGCTGCTCCAGCCGCACCTGCTGCTGCAGCCGGATGCCGAGCGGCGACAGCGTCGTCGGCGCGGCTTCGATACCTTCCGCCTGCAACTGCCGCAGCATTTCATCGCGGTTGGTCTTGAGCGTGTTGACGCGCAAGTCCAACGGCGCGCGGCCATTCAGGGCCTTGAGTTCGGCTTCCGCTTCCGAGCCGAAACGTGCCTCGCAAAGCGCGGTAAGTTCCGGCGGCAGGTTGACCCGCGCCCAGAGCGGTGCGGCATCATTGGCCGGCAGGCGCTGCAAAGCAGCGATCTCGTCGTCGCTCAAGCGCGGCGGCGCGTATTTTGAACTGTCGCACAGCGCCTGCCATTGTTCCGGCGATATGGCGGGATCGGCCATGGCGAAAAGGCGCGGCGTCAACGGCGCCTCGGCCTGCTGCAAGCGCCAGCGCCGCATGCCCTGCTCGCGCAGGGCGGTGTACACGGCTTCCGCGATGGCGCGGCGATCCTTGGCACCGGCATAGCGGTTCTTGCGCTGCCAATCCAACAGCAGGCGGTCTGCCGCCTGATTCGAGCCCAGCACGCCGCCGAGGATTTCGATGCTGGCGGCGAGGCGGGCGGCCGGCGTCACTGGATCAGCTATCCTGCCGGTAGTTCGGCGCCTCGCGCGTTATCGCAACGTCATGCACATGGCTTTCGCGCAGGCCGGCCGAGGTGATGCGCAGGAAATTGCAGCGCGTGCGCATCGATTCCATGTCGCCATTGCCGGTATAGCCCATGGCGGCACGCAGGCCGCCGACAAGCTGATGCAGGATGGTGCCGACCGGGCCCTTGTAGGGCACACGGCCCTCGATGCCTTCCGGCACCAGCTTGAGCTTGTCGTTCACTTCCTGCTGGAAGTAGCGGTCGGCCGAGCCGCGACCCATGGCGCCGATGGAGCCCATGCCGCGATAGGACTTGTAGGAACGGCCCTGGTAGAGGAACACCTCGCCCGGCGCCTCATCGGTGCCGGCCAGCAGTGAGCCGATCATGCAGGTGCTGGCACCGGCGGCGATGGCCTTGGCGACGTCGCCGGAGAACTTGATGCCGCCATCGGCGATCACCGGCACACCGGATTTCTGCGCCACTTCCACCGCATCGATCACGGCGGTGAGCTGCGGCACGCCGACACCGGCGACGATGCGCGTGGTACAGATCGAGCCCGGACCGATACCGACCTTCACGGCATCGACACCGGCATCGATCAGCGCCTTGGCGCCTTCGGAGGTGGCGACATTGCCGCCCACCACCTGGGTGCGGTTCGAGCGCTTCTTGATTTCCGCTATGGTGCGCAGCACGCCGGCGGAATGGCCATGCGCGGTATCCACCACCAGAACGTCAACACCGGCGGCGATCAGCGCGGCGGCACGTTCCAGGCCGTCCTCGCCCACCGAGGTGGCGGCGGCAACACGCAAGCGGCCCTGCTCATCCTTGGCGGCATTGGGGTATTTCTGCGCCTTCTCGATATCCTTCACGGTGATCAGGCCGACGCAGCGATACTGATCGTCCACCACCAGCAGCTTTTCGATACGCGCCTGATGCAGCAGCCGCTTGGCCTCTTCCATGCGCACGCCCTCGCGCACCGTGACCAGGCGGTCCTTGGTCATCAGCTCGCGCACCGACTGCGCCATATCGGTGGCGAAGCGCACATCGCGGTTGGTCAGGATACCGACCAGCTTGCCGCCCGCGCTTTCGGTCACCGGAATGCCGTGGATGCCATAGCGCTCCATCAGCGCCAGGGCATCGGCCAGCGTGGCATCCGGCGCGATGGTCAGCGGGTTCACCACCATGCCGCTTTCAAACTTCTTCACCGCCGAGACTTCGCGCGCCTGCTCCTCAATGGAGAGGTTCTTGTGGATCACGCCGATGCCGCCGGATTGCGCCATGGCGATGGCCATCTTGGCTTCGGTGACGGTATCCATTGCCGAGGAGATCAGCGGGATGTTGAGTTCGATGCCGCGCGTGACGCGGGTGCGGGTATCCACCTGGCCGGGCAGCACTTCCGACGCGGCGGGCGCCAGCAGCACGTCATCGAATGTATAGGCTTCACGAAACTGCATTGCCGCTCTCCTTAAAAGCTGCCGCTCAACCGCGCTGCGCCGCTTCGGCCTCGGCGGCGAAATCGCCGCCAGGCATCGGCGCACCGGCCGTGTGCATCATGTTCGGGTAATACTTCTTCATGCCGGCGAGCCACTCGACATAGGGCAGGTCGGCGAATTGTCCACGATCGGTCACGTATTCCATGTGGCGCCGGTTATCGGCGTCGTAGGCATGGAAAACCGAGTCCGTCTCGCCATCGAATTCCAGCGGCTTGACGCGGAATTTGTCGCACAGCTCGATGTTGAAGGCGGGCGTTGCCTTCACCCAGCGGCCTTCGATCAGCAATTCCGTGTAGCCGTGGAAATGGAAGATGTCGGTGCCCATCATCTCCAGCAGGCGCGGCGTGGCGAGATGGTTCTTCACATCGGCGAAGCCAAGCCGCGACGGGATGCCGGCGGCGCGGGCCACGGCGGCCAGCAGGATCGCCTTGGAGACGCAGAAGCCACGGCCGCGCTCGACCACATGGCCGGCGCTCATGCCCTTGGGCGAATAGTCGATCGAATAGGGATCGTAGAGGAAGCGGTCGCGCACCGCGTAGTAGATGGCGATGGCGCGCTGCTTCAGATCGGTGATATGGCCGAACTCGTCGGCCAGGGCGCGCACGCGCGGATTATCGCTATCGATGAAGGTGGTGGCGGCAAGGTAGGCCTGCTCCACCGCATTGCCGGATTGATCCGACGCGGCCATAGGGAGACTCCGTTGTTCCTTGCCGCGGAGGATATAAGCCGGTTTCCGGCTGCCGTAAAGCGCTACTCTTGCGGATTCGCATTTCCCCGGTAACCCACGGCAACGACATAGCTTTCAGCGCTGTCGGCGCGGCTGGCGGGGGGTTTTACATGGCGCACGGTGCGATAATCCCGCTTCAAACCGGCGAGAAGCTGATTCTCCGTGCCGCCGCGCAGCACCTTGGCGACGAAGCTGCCGCCTGGCGCCAGCACCCGGCGGGCCAGATCCGCCGCCGCCTCGCAGAGCAGCATGATGCGGATATGGTCGGTCTGGCGGTGGCCGGTGGCCGGTGCCGCCATATCGGACATGACCAGATCGACCTGGCCGCCAAGCAGCTCCATCACCTTGGTATCGGCGCCTTCGGAGAGGAAATCGAGCTGGATCACCGTGGCGCCGGGCAATTCCTGCATCGGGCTGATATCCACGGCCAGCACCGGCGGGCCTTCCTTCTTGCCGCTTTTCACGCGCTCGACCGCCACTTGCGTCCAGCCACCCGGGCAGGCACCAAGATCGACCACGCGGGCACCGGGTTTCAGGAAGTGAAACTTGTCGTCCAGTTCGATCAGCTTGTAGGCGGCGCGGCTGCGATAGCCCTGCGCCTTCGCCGCCTGGACATAGGGATCGTTCAGCTGCCGCTCCAGCCAATGCTGCTGCGACACGGTGCGGCCGCGCTTCTTCTTCAGCGACACATGCGTGCGGTTCTGGCCCGGGCCGGAGGAACGCGTGGTCATGCCCCGCCCCTTTGCTGGCGCATCAGTTCCAGCAGCACGCCCTCGCGCACGCCGCGATCCGCCACGCGCAGGCGCGGCGCCGGCCAGAAGCGGTGCAGCGCTTCCAGAATGGCACAGCCCGCCACCACCAGATCGGCACGTTCCTCGCCGATGCAGCCATGCTTGGCGCGATCCGGCACACTCATGGCAGCCAGTTTTTGCGACTGGTCGATCACGGCGGGGAATTCCAGCCAGCAGCCATCCACCAGGCGGCGCTCGTAGCGCGGCAGGCCAAGCAGCACGCCGGCCAGCGTGGTGACGGTGCCGGACGTGCCGAGCACCTGCACCTTGCCGGCGCGCATGGCGGGGCCGAGATTATGCCGCGCCTCGAAGGGTTCGAGCTTGGCGGCGACCTCATTGATCATGCCGATATAGGAGCCGGATTCGGTATCGCCGGCGCCCCAGCGTTCGGTGAGGTTCACCACGCCGAAAGGCAGCGAGATCCAGTCCAGCACCTCGGTGCGGCGGCGCGGACCGACGCGCGCCCACATCACTTCCGTGGAACCGCCGCCGATATCAAACACCACCGCCTGATTATGACTCGGCTCCAGCAGCGGCGCGCAACCGGCGAGAGCCAGGCGAGCCTCCTCGGCGGTGGAGATGATGTCGAAGTGAATGCCGGTGACAGCCTTCACTTCATGCATGAACTCGATGCCGTTCTCGGCCCGGCGGCAGGCTTCGGTGGCAACCGCGCGGGCAATGGTGACACCGCGCCGCGCCATCTTCTCGGAGCAGATTTTCAGCGCCGCGATGGTGCGCGCCATGGCGGCATCGGACAGTCGCCCGGTAGCCGCCAGCCCCTCGCCCAGCCGCACGATGCGCGAGAAGGCTTCGACGACGCGGAAATTGTCGCGGTTCGGGCGCGCGATCAGCAGGCGGCAATTGTTGGTGCCCAGATCCAGCGCGGCATAGACCGGGGCCGAGCGCGGCGCGGTGCCGGCGCCCGCCTCTTGCCGTGCGCCCCCGGCAAACACTCCGGGAGCGGAATTCCTGTTGCTCGACTTGTCCACAGAGTGATTGTAGCGCGACAGGCCAGCCAGCATAAGTGCCGGGCCAGTTACGATGACAACTGGCCGCGATAACGGCCAGCCCGGAAAACCGGCAAGGTTTTCTACTGCTTCGGCTTCGGCGTGGCGCCGGTGCTGCCAGCAGCGCCCGGCGGAACGGCGAAGATCTGGCCCGGATAGATCAGGTCCGGGTCCTTGATCTGGCTGCGGTTGGCTTCATAGATCTCGGTGTATTTCGGGCCATCGCCGTAAACACGGCGGGCGATGCGCCACAGGCTGTTGCCCGGCTGCACCACCACGCTGCCATCGGACAGCTTGATATCTTCCGGCGAGGCGCGCTGGAACGGCATTTCGAGCCGCGATGCAACCCGGCCGCCGGCCTGCTCCACCTGATCGACCCGCATCGAATAGATGCCCGGTTCCACGCGCTCGGTGGGGCGCAGCACCCATTTGCCATTCGAATCCGCCGTGGCGACGCCGATCGGCGCGTTGTTGAGATAGACCTGCACGGTGGCGCCGGGCTGGGCGCGGCCGGAGAGAATCAGGTTGCCGTCCTGATCATACTCGATGGAATCGAGCGACAGGCCCTTGCGCGCCGGGTCGAGCGGACCGGCCACCGGGCCTTGCAGCAGACGGCTGGCACCTTTCAGCGGCGTCAGCACGGCGATGGCCTGCTCGCCGCTGGCATTGGGATCGCATTCCGGCACCACGGCGACCACGGAGGCTTCGGCCCTTACAACCTCCTGTCCCGGAAACTGGGATTCAAGAGTGAATTCCTGGTTGCCCTTCTCCAGCGGCAGATCAGGCACCAGCACCCATTCGCCACGGCTATCGGCGGTAACGCGGCCAAGTTCGCGCGCACCGGTCTTCACCACCACAACGGCACCGGCCAGCGCACGGCCGGCAAACACGGCAGCGCAATTGCGGCTGATGCGCACGACATCGAAACTAGGCGGCACGCGGCGGGCATCGGGCGGCGGCGGCGCGGGCGCAGGTGCGGGCGGCGGCAGCGGCGGCGCGGAGCCGACCACCTGCTGCGGCGTGACTCCGCGCTTGTTCGGATCGTCGGCGAAAAAGATCACCGCCAGAATGCCAAGGATGGCGAGCCCGAGTAGCGTGAAGAAGAACTTACTGCCCCGCACAGCGTGCCTCGCACGAAAGTTTGATCAATCAGCGGCTTAACTTAATCGCCGCCACCCCGGTCAGGGAGATTAAGACCTCGCCAAGATACCCGCAACTGCCTAAGCTTAAAGCAACCACAAATCATCCTGCCTGCATTCATGAGCCTCGCATGACTGATCAGTCCACTACCCCCACCCTCTCCGTTCCGGTATGGGACCTGCCGACCCGGCTGTTCCACTGGGTCCTGGTCATCGCGGTCTGCGTGCTGTTCTACACCGGCCTGCAGGGCAAGCTGGACCTGCATATGAAATTCGGCCAGTTCGTGCTCGGCCTGCTGCTGTTCCGGCTGATCTGGGGGTTCATCGGGAACCGCCAGGCCCGTTTCAGCGACTTCATCGCCGGCCCGGCTGCTGCCATCGCCTATCTGCGCGGCCTGTTCGGCAAGGGCGGCCCGAAATATCTCGGCCATAACCCGGTGGGCGGCTATGCCGTGCTGCTGATGCTGGCCTTGCTGCTGGTACAGGCCAGCACCGGCCTGTTTGCCAGCGACGACATCGCCACTGACGGGCCGCTCTATTCCAAGGTCTCCAGCAGCCTCAGCGCCCGGCTTTCCACCCTGCACCGACTGGGTTTCGACGCCCTGCTGGTGATCATCCTGATCCACCTGGCGTCCAACGCCTTCTACCTGCTGGTGAAGCGGGAAAACCTGATCACCCCGATGGTGACGGGCAACAAAAGCGTTGCGGATACGCTGCCGGCCCCGCTGAAGGCTGCCGGGCCGATCACCGCGCTGGTGATCTTCGTGGTCTGCGAAGCGGTGGTGTTCGGCGGCATTGCCTGGCTGGCTAAATAACAAAAAGGGCGCGGCATGCCGCGCCCTTCCTGTCATCCTGGCCCTGGGGCTTAGTCGTTGCGGCCCTTAGTCGTTGCGGTAGGCGCGATGGCAGGCGCCGCAGGTGCCGCCGAGCGCGCCGAAACCGGCCTTCACGGCATCCATGTTGCCGGCCTGGGCAGCGGAGGCGAGCGCCGTGGCGGCATCTTCCGCAGCCTTCATCTTGGCGGTGAAATCGGCCATGTTGGCCCAGATTTCGGCCTTGGCCTTGGTCTCGCCCTTGTCCGAACCGGCGGGGAAATGCGCCACCTGCTTGCCGGCCTGGCCGGCAATGGCCTGGGCCGGGGCAACGGCATTGGCAGCCGGACCGTTATCGTCCACCACCTTCTTGATCGCCCCCATCGACACGCGGAAGACCTGGAAGCCGTCCTTGCGGGCCTTGATCGCGTCAGCCTGGGCAAAGGCATCGCTGCCAACCAGACCGCCAAACGCAGCAAGTGCGCCGCAAATCGCCGCGGCAAGCGCGGCCTTACGCCAAATAGCCATTGTTTTCCCTCTCTGTTCCCCGGCTGCTGGTCCGAGTCCTGCGGACTATAACAAACTGCCGCCATTGCCCGCCCTGGCAGTTTTGTGAAGTCACGAAAAATTTAGCCGGGAATAAACCGCCGCCTCGATTGTCTGTAGCGATTGTCCAGGCTCGCCCGGCTACTGGCATGCCGGGGCGAAATGGGCTAGGCAACGGGCTACAGCCCCAGCCTGAAATGCGGTGCCCGCCATGTCGATCCGTTCCGTCTGCGTCTATTGCGGCTCCAGCCTCGGTGAGAGCCAGTCCTACCAGGCCCAGGCCGAAATCCTCGGCCAGTTGCTCGGCAAGAACGGCATCCGGCTGATCTATGGCGGTGGCCGCATCGGCCTGATGGGCGTGGTGGCCGATGCCGCCATGAAGGCCGGCGGCGAAGTGGTGGGCATCATCCCGCACCACCTGCATGACTGGGAGGTCGGCCATACCGGCCTGACCGAACTGCACGTGGTCGACTCCATGCATGTGCGCAAGCAGATGATGGTGGAGATGAGCGACGCCTTCATCGCCATGCCCGGCGGCATGGGTACGCTGGACGAGCTGTTCGAGGTCATCACCTGGAAGCAGCTTAAACTGCACGACAAGCCGATCCTGGTGCTGAACGTGGAAGATTACTGGCACCCGCTGCTGGCGCTGATCGACCGCGTGATGGAGCGCGGCTTCGCCCGGCGCGGGGCGCGCGGCTTCTTCGACGTGGTGGACGATGCCGAGGCGGCCCTGAAGCTGCTGCAGGCGGCGCCGGAGCCGCAGCGCCCGGACCGGGCCGAGAAAATCTAGGGCCGAGAAGATTCAGGAACCGGGGCAGCGCCCGCAAAAGCCGAGCTTTTCTCAACCCGGGTGCATCAAATCTCAAGCCCGGAACGGCGCTTTCGGGCCTTTCCCGTCCGGGCCGGGAAGTGTTAGTTTCCCGCCACTCCTTTTCCACCCGCTTGTATAAGCCCAAACGAGGACCGCAATGGCGAAAATCAAGGTGAAGAACCCCGTCGTCGAGCTCGACGGCGACGAGATGACCCGCATCATCTGGAAGTTCATCAAGGAGAAGCTGATCCTCCCCTATCTTGATGTCGACCTGCTCTACTACGATCTCGGCGTCGAATACCGCGACCAGACCAACGACCAGGTGACCATCGATTCCGCCCATGCCATCCTGAAGCATGGCGTCGGCGTGAAATGCGCCACGATCACCCCGGACGAACAGCGCGTCGAAGAGTTCAAGCTCAAGGAAATGTGGAAGTCGCCGAACGGCACCATCCGCAACATCCTCGGCGGCACCATCTTCCGCGAACCGATCATCTGCAAGAACGTGCCGCGCCTGGTGCCGCACTGGAACGACCCGATCGTGGTCGGCCGCCATGCCTTCGGCGACCAGTACCGCGCCACCGATTTCCGCTTCCCCGGCAAGGGCGTGCTGACCGTCAAGTTCGTCGGCGAAGACGGCAGCGTGATCGAGAAGGAAGTGTTCAAGGCCCCGGGTTCGGGCGTCGCCATGGCGATGTACAACCTGGATGACTCGATCCGCGACTTCGCCCGCGCCTCGATGAACTACTCGCTGGTGCGCGGCTGGCCGCTGTATCTCTCCACCAAGAACACCATCCTCAAGGCCTATGACGGCCGCTTCAAGGATCTGTTCGAGGAAGTCTACAGCAAGGAATTCGCCGACCAGTTCAAGAAGGCCGGCATCACCTACGAACACCGCCTGATCGACGACATGGTGGCCTGCGCCATCAAGTGGAGCGGCAAGTTCGTGTGGGCCTGCAAGAACTACGACGGCGACGTGCAGTCCGACGTGGTGGCTCAAGGCTACGGTTCGCTCGGCCTGATGACCAGCGTGCTGATGACCCCGGATGGCAAGACCGTGGAAGCGGAAGCGGCGCATGGCACCGTGACCCGCCACTACCGCGAACATCAGGCTGGCCGCGAGACCTCGACCAACCCGATCGCCTCGATCTTCGCCTGGACCCGTGGCCTGATGCATCGCGCCAAGCTGGACAACAACCCGGACCTGGATAAGTTCGCGCACACGCTGGAGAAGGTCTGCGTCGAGACGGTGGAAGCCGGCTTCATGACCAAGGACCTGGCGATCCTGATCTCGAAGGATCAGCCCTGGCTGACCACCCAGAAGTTCCTCGACAAGATCGACGAGAACCTCAAGGCGGCGCTCAAGTAAGCTCCACAAAGCTCAACGTCTGGCCCGCCCCACGGGCCAGTAGACAAGAACGCCCCGGCCGCAAGACCGGGGCGTTTTTTGTTGGCACACCTGGTTATGCCGCGTCGCGGCCATCAGCATCCAGGCCAAGCGCCAGACGACCTGCAAGACGCTGCTGCGGCAATTGGGTGAACGGGTGATACCGTGCCGCCTGCAGGTCACGGAACAGTCGTTCAATGCGGTTGGCGCGGTAGAAGGCACTCCCTCCGGCAGCATCCAGCGCCAGACTGGCAGCATGGAGCAGATGCTGGGTCATCACGCGCTTCAGCGTCATCACTTGTGCCGAGGTTGCGGGCGCTGGCCGAGCATTGTCGCCCAGTTCCAGCAGGGCATCATGCGCTGCCGCGATGCCGGCCATGGCAGCACCCAGTGCCCCGATCTGCTGCTGTGTATCAGCATCGGCGCGGCGCTTCACCGCCATGTCGATCACCTCCTGCTGCAGCCGCTCGGCAACGCCACGATAGACGCTATAGATCAGCGGGAACGCGATCTTGGTGACGAGGTGGAAAAACGGATGCCACTGCCCAGCAGTACGGCGCACAGCAATCGCCGCCTCCGGCACAAACACATTTTCCAGCACCACATCCTGCGAGCCGCTGGCGCGCATGCCGAGCGTCTGCCAGGTACGCTCGATACGCAGGCCTTCGCTCCGCATCGGAATCGCAGCATGCAATACTGTGTCCCCAGTCACGGCCATGGTCATCAGCAGATCGCCGGCTTCTGCGCCGCTGACAAAACGCTTGCGGCCGGAAATCCTGAAACCGCCCTCCACTGCCTTCGCTTCGCCGGACCCGTTGAGCCAGTCGTTGCCGCCGGTCGAGAGCAGCATCAGTTGCTCGGAGGCAATACGCTTGAGCAGGCCATCAACCGGTGCCTTCTCATGCTGCCAGCGCCAGACGGCAGCCGCCATCGGGTGCATGTGCATGGCCAGCGCCAGCGCGGTGCCGCTGCAATGGCGGCCCAGTTCGCGCAGGCAATCGGCAAGGTCACGGTAACTGGCGCCACCACCGCCGAGTTCAAGCGGCACACCGGCGGACAGCACCCGAGCGGCCTTCAATGCGGCGAAGTTATCGGCCGCGAAGCGATCCCCGGCGTCAAGATCAGCGGCCCGGCGGGCAAAGTCGCGCCCCAGCTCTGACGTGCAATCGAATAGGGCCTGCCCCGCCAGCGCCGAGCCAGTCACGGTTGACTTGTGTTGATTCAAATTCGCAATACTCATGGGTATCTGGTCCTTATGGGAATGGTTACGGGCGCGGGACATTGGCCGGGAGTCGGCTCGCGCTAAAGTTCAAATTTGGAACTAGGCACTGCTGGCGGTTCGCGATAAATGTGGCAACATGGCCATGCGATACGGAACATTCTGCCCGGCGGCGAAAGCCGCCGAGGTGATCATGGGGCGTTGGACTCTGCTGATTCTCAGCGAGATGATGCTCGGCAGCGAGCGCTTCTCGGATATTCAGCATGGTGTACCGCTGATGCCGCGTAGCCTGCTGGCGCGGCGGCTGAAAGAGCTGGAGCAGAATGGCCTGATCCGACGCGAGGCGATCACAGGTGGCCGAGGCAACCGCTACCTGCTCACCCCTGCCGGCGATGGCCTGCGGCCACTGATCGATCAATTGGTGAATTGGGGACAGGAATGGCGGATGCCATTTCTGGACAAGCGCGACCGCAATGTCAGCTATCTGATGTGGAGCGTGCGGCGCATGGTGCTGGCGCAGTTGACGCCGCAGGATAATGCGGTGATCGGCTTCGAATTCACCAACCTGCCACGCCGCGACCATAAGCTGCGGCAATGGTGGCTGGTGTTGCGCGAGGGCAATGCCGATCTCTGCATTACCGATATGGGCTTCGAGCCGGGGCTGATGCTGCATGCCGATCTCGAGGCATTCACCCAAGTGGTGATGGGCCTGGCCAGCCTGGCTGAAGCGCGGCGGCAAGGCAGCATTCGGATCAACGGCGATGCCGGCCTGATGGCGCGGCTGGCCGGCTGGCTGCGCCTCGCCGAACCGCCACGGCCGAATTTTCCGGTCTTCTCGCGCCCGGATGACGACAGCAAGGCTTGCGTTGCCTGAACCCCGGCAAGCGACAGACAGCCCAGAGCAAAAAGCAGGCAAACAAAAAAAGCCCGGCGGGTTCGCTCCCGCCGGGCTCTTATTTTTCAGCGCGAGGCTGAAGCGGCTTAGAGCAGCTTCAGGTTCGCGGCCGAGGACTTGCCACGCTCGGTGACAATGTCATAGCTCAGCTTCTGACCGTCCTTCAGACCGGTCAGGCCAGCGCGCTCGACGGCCGAGATATGGACGAACACGTCGCTGCCGCCAGCTTCCGGCTGGATGAAGCCGTAGCCCTTGGTGCCGTTGAACCACTTGACCGTGCCTTTGTTGGACATGGTGTCTCCTTAATCGTCTCGTGTTAAAGGGCGCCAGACAACTCTGCCTGTCGCGTCATACGTCATGTAGGGTAGGGTAGGCTCGGCGCTCGATCAGAGCGTTTGGAGAGCAGGCCGAACCGGTAGAGCGGAATGACCTCATCACAATCGCCTCTGCCGGCAACAATTTCAAGTGCTTCGCTGCCTGCAAAAAAGTATTTGAGAATGATTTGCAATTTCATGTGAGCGGCGTATGATCGGGCTCCCACCCACCCGAGGGAGTCGCCATGCCGATGCCGTTCATCGAACCGAGTTACCCGGTCAACACCGAGGTCGCCGCGTTGCGGACGGCGGAATTATTCGGCATGGCGGCTTTCCGGTTATGGGCCGCCCCCTACCTGGAACCTGAGCTCGAGCATCCCGACTGGCGCCAGGGCTTCGCGGCCGCCGGTATCGGCTGCGGCGGCTTAGGGGGATTCGACACCCTGATGCTGCTGCTCACTTCCGCCGCCGTGCGGCCACTGGAGGCGCGCTGCCTGACCTGCAAATCCTTGAGCGGCGACGAGGGCCTGTTCCTGCAACTGCTCTCCCACCTGCAGCAAAGCCGCGCCGACCTGGCCGCCGCCGTGCTGGGGCAATGGCTGCCGCCCGCCGCCGTGCGCGTGGCGCTGGAGCCGGCCGAGGCGCTGGCCGAGGCCATGGCCGGTGCCGGCCTGATGCTGCCGCGCCGCCGTGCGCTTGATGCAACGGATCAGGTGCTGCACAGCCTGCATGCTGGGGCGCAGCTCGTCTGGGTACATTAGATTTATGAAGTAATATTATTAAATTCATATATTTATATTAAATATATGAATTGATGAATTACTTCAAGATGACGTGCCTTCGAGCAGGCCGCGGGCCTCCGCGAAGCCCTCACCTATCAGATCAAAGAAGGCCCGCACCCGGGCGGTGCGGCGCAGATCGGTATGGGTGACGATCCAAAGTTCGCGGCCCAAAGCGGCCACGGGTGCCTCGGTCAGCCGGGCCAGATCCGGCTCCGGATCGCCGAGATAGCAGGGCAGCACCGCCACCCCCATGCCGGCTTTGACGGCGACGAACTGGTTCAGCAGGCTGGATGACCGGTAGACGAAGGCGGCTTCCGGCGCCCGTGCATTGAGCCAATCGGCGGCGTTGATACCGCTCATCCCCTGCTCCCAGCCGATCAGCGGCAGGCCTTCCAGGCTCTCCGGCTCCGGGCCCAGCCGGGGCAGCCCGGCCACCAGCTCGCGCTTGCCAAACAGGGTCCAGCCGATGGTGCCGAGCCGGCGGCCATGCAGGTCGCCCTCCCTGGGGCGCAGCGCCCGAAGCGCCACATCGGCCTCGCGGCGGGAGAGACTTAAGATCCGATTGTCCACCGCCAGTTCCACCTGGATGCCGGGATGCAGGCAGCGGAAGCGGCCGATCAGCGGGGTGAGGATGCGGAAGCCCAGCGTCTCGGAAGCCGTCACCCGCAGCCGACCGGTGAGCTGCTGGTCATGGCCCAGGATCTCGCGGTCCAGCGCCGCCGCCTCGGTCTCGATCCGCTCGGCGCTGGCCGCCATGCGCTCGCCGGCCTCGGTGGGGGCATAGGCGCCGGCCGGCAGCCGCTCGAACAACCGCACGCCCATTTCCTCCTCCAGGGCGGCCAGCCGGCGGAAGGCCGTGGAATGGTTCACCCCCAGCGCCTTGGCGGCCCCGGTCAGGTTGCCAGCACGGACCACCGCCAGCACCAGCCGCAGATCATTCCAATCCTGCATAGAACCCTCACCCCACCCAAATGGCTTGCTTGCATATACGCAAGTATAGTTTCCAAATTTGTCGATGGATTTGCAAGATTATCCGCCCTTATTTGAGGTCATCGAGTTCACCCCCACCCGTTCAAGCCCCCCCCTTCAAGGAGACCTGTAATGCTCAGCTTCCTGCAAAACCCCACCCCCGCCCAGCGCGAGGCAGGCATCGGCCTGCTGCGCATCAGCCTTGGCGTCATGTTCCTGGCCCATGGCCTGCTGTTGAAGGTGCTGACCTTCGGCATGGCCGGCACCGCCGGCTTCTTCGTTTCGCTCGGTCTGCCGGCCTGGACCGCCTATGCCACTGCCGGCGGCGAGATCATCGGCGGCGTGCTGCTGATCCTCGGGATCCTGACCCGCCCGGTGGCGCTGGCCCTCACCCCGATCCTGCTCGGCGCCCTGGTGGTGCATGCCGGCAATGGCTGGGTGTTCAGCGCGCCGAATGGCGGCTGGGAATATCCGGCCTATCTGGTGGTGCTGACGCTGGCCCAGGCCCTGCTCGGCACCGGCGCTTTCGCCGTCAGCTTCGGCCGCGCCAGCCGCCCTGCCGTCGCTTAAAAAGCCCCGGCGACAATATGAAGGGCGGCGGTTTCAACACCGCTGCCCTTTTTCTTTGCTCAGGTCGTCGGCACGCCGTCCGCCCGCTCCTGCTGTCGGGCAATGGCGACGCGGTTGATCTGCTCGCGGATATCGGGGTGGATTTCCAAGAGCCGCTCGAATTCCGCCACCCCAAGCGCGAGCAGCCGGCATTCCGTCAGGCTGCGCACAGTGGCGGTGCGGCGGGTATGGCGCAGCAGCGCGACCTCGCCGAAATGCTGGCCCTCGCTCAGCACCACCGGGTTGGGCTTGATATCGACCTCGACCTCGCCGGCCATGATGAAGAACATCGCCTCGGCGCGATCATCCTTGCGCACAATCACCGTGCCGGCTGGCACCACCTGGGGCCGCAGCAGGCCGGCAATCTCGGCGATGTTGGTGGCATTGAGATGGGCGAAGATCGGCAGGGCAGCCACGGCGCGCCAAGTGACGATGAATTCGCGCCGCTTGATCTCTTCCGCGAAACCGGAGGCAAGCAAACCGGCGGGGATGGCGAACATGGCGATGCCGAGCAGCATGACGAAGCCACCGAACAATTTGCCCAAGGCCGTCACCGGCACCATGTCGCCATAGCCGACCGTGCCCATGGTGACGATGCCCCACCACAGCGCATGCGGGATCGAGGCGAAGATCTGCGGCTGTGCCTGGCGCTCGAGCACATACATGACGCAGGAAGCCATCACCAGCAGCACGCCGAGCGCCAGGAAGCCGGCAATCAGCGGCCGTGCCTGGCCGCGCAGCACGGTGGCGACCAGGGCCAGGCCCGGCACATAGCGCACCAGCTTGAACAGGGTGAGCATTTCCAGCACCAGGAACCAATCCTGCGGCAGCGGCACGATCAGGTTGATCCAGAATGGCAGGATCACCAGCAGGTCGACGATGCCGGCCAGCGAGCGCAGGTAGCGCAGCCGCATGGTGCGGTCCTGAATGCGCAGCTCGCCGGCATATTCCGGCGCCACCCAGATGCGCAGCAGGTATTCGATGGTGAACAGCAGGTCGGTGGCTTCGCGGGCACGATCCAGCAGCGCAATGGCGCGGGCATCCATTTCCGGCATCGTCACCAGCAGGATGGCGATGGCGCAAGCCAGCACCGCCACCAGGATGAGCGTGGAAATAATTCGATGCCCAGCCGAGGGCATCTCCCGGCCATCGGCCAGAAGATCGAAACAGCGCCGACGCCAGGTCAGCGCCGTCATGGCGTTACGCACCCAGCGCGCTGGCTACGGCCTCGAAGGCCTTCTCAGCGCCGCTGGGATCGGCACCGCCGCCTTGAGCAAAATCCGGCCGGCCGCCGCCACCCTGGCCACCGATGGCCGGGGTGATCACCTTGATGAGATTCGCCGCCGAATAGCGCCCGGTGAGATCATCGGTAACGCTGACCACGGCGGCAATCTTGCCATCCACTTCGGAGGTGAGCACCACCACGCCGGAGCCGATTTCCTTCTTCTTGGCATCGGCCATGGCGCGCAGGTCCTTGGCCGGAATGCCCTTCAGGCTCTGGGCCGCGAACTTGATGCCGCCGATATCGCGCAAGGCGGAAGCGGCAGCCACGGTGCCGGTGGTAAGCTGGCGGCGCAGTTCGGAAAGCTCGCGCTCGAGCTTGCGGCGCTCCTCAAGCAAGGCCGCCAGGCGCTGCGGCACTTCCCTAGGCTGGGCCTTCAGCGCATCGGCAGCGGCGCGCAGCGTTTCTTCCTGCTCGGCGAAATAGGCCCGTGCCGCTTCGCCGGTCAGCGCCTCGATGCGCCGCACGCCGGCCGCCACCGCGCCTTCGTTGATGATCTTGAACAGCGCGATATCGCCGGTGCGCTTCACATGCGTGCCGCCGCAAAGCTCAACCGAGTAATCCTTGCCGTCCGCCTGCTTGCCCATGGAGAGCACGCGCACCTCGTCGCCATACTTCTCGCCGAACAAAGCCATGGCGCCGGCGGCAATCGCCTCGTCCGGGGTCATCAGGCGGGTGGTGACGGCATCATTCTGCCGGATCATGGCATTGACCTCGGCTTCCACATCGGCGGCCTCGGCAGCCGACAGCGCCTTGGGATGGCTGATATCGAAGCGGAAGCGATCCGGCGATACCAGCGAGCCCTTCTGCGTCACGTGATCGCCGAGGCGACGGCGCAAAGCGGCATGCAGCAGATGCGTCGCCGAATGGTTCGAGGCAATCGCCGCGCGGCGCGTCGCATCCACGGTCAGGATGCTCATGTCGCCGAGCTTCACACTGCCTTCCACCACCTTGCCGATATGGGCATGCAGCGCACCGAGCTTCTTCTGCGTATCCGACACCTCGACCTTGGCGCCCGAGGCGGTGACGATCACGCCGCTATCGCCCATCTGGCCGCCGGACTCGCCATAGAACGGCGTCTGGTTCAGTACGATGGCAACCTCGGTGCCGGCCTTGGCCTCGGTCACCGGCTTGCCATCCACCACGATGGCATCAATGCGGCCTTCGGCGGCCTGGGTGTCGTAGCCGAGGAATTCGGTGGCGCCCTGCTCTTCCTTGATCTCGAACCACACCTTTTCGGTGGCGGCTTCGCCCGAGCCGGCCCAGGCCTTGCGCGCCTCGGCCTTCTGCGCCGCCATCGCGGCCTGGAAGCCATCGAGGTTGACGTTGATGCCGCGCGGGCGCAGCGCATCCTGGGTCAGGTCGAGCGGGAAACCATAGGTGTCGTAGAGCTTGAAGGCGACTTCGCCGGGCAGCATGTCGCCCTTGCTCATGCCGGCGCTGGCTTCGTCCAGCAGCTTGAGGCCACGGTCCAGCGTCTGCTTGAAGCGGGTCTCTTCCAGTTTCAGCGTCTCGGAAATCAGCGCCTCGGCGCGGCCCAATTCCGGATAGGCACGGCCCATCTCGCCAACCAAAGCCGGCACCAGGCGGTGCATCAACGGCTCCTTGCAGCCCATCAACTGCGCATGGCGCATGGCGCGGCGCATGATGCGGCGCAGCACATAGCCACGGCCCTCGTTGGAGGGCAACACGCCATCGGCGATCAGGAAGCAGGAGGAACGCAGATGGTCGGCGATGACGCGGTGGCTCACCTTGTGCTCGCCATCGGCGCTGGCCTTGGAGAATTCGGCCGAAGCCTCGATCAGCGCCCGCATCAGGTCGATGTCGTAATTGTCGTGCTTGCCCTGCATCACGGCGGTGATGCGCTCGAGCCCCATGCCGGTATCGATGCTGGGCTTGGGCAGCGAGACGCGCTGCTCCTTGGTCACCTGCTCGAACTGCATGAACACGAGATTCCAGATCTCGATATAGCGGTCGCCATCGGCTTCCGGCGAACCCGGCGGGCCGCCCCAGATCTTGTCGCCGTGGTCGTAGAAAATCTCGGAACACGGACCGCAGGGGCCGGTATCGCCCATGGCCCAGAAATTGTCCGACGTGGCGATGCGCACGATGCGCTCATCGGGCAGGCCGGCCACCTTCTTCCACAGGTCGAACGCCTGATCATCGTCGTGATAGACGGTCACCCACAGCTTGTCCTTGGGCAGGCCGTATTCCTTGGTGATCAGGTTCCAGGCCAGCGGGATGGCCTCTTCCTTGAAGTAATCGCCGAAGGAGAAGTTACCGAGCATTTCAAAGAAGGTGTGGTGGCGGGCGGTGTAGCCGACATTGTCGAGGTCGTTATGCTTGCCGCCGGCGCGCACGCATTTCTGCGAGGTCGCGGCGCGGGTATAGGGGCGCTTCTCCTGGCCGGTGAACACGTTCTTGAACTGCACCATGCCGGCATTGGTGAACATCAGGGTCGGGTCATTGCGCGGCACCAGCGGCGAGGATTCCACCACCGCATGGCCGTTCTTGCCGAAATAATCCAGGAAGGCCTGGCGGATATCGCTGGCGGAGGTGGTCATACGCTTCCCCTGATCCCAAAATCCCGATAGCTGCACCTGCGGGTGCCGGCCGGGCCGGTTCCGCCCTGTCCCGGCACCCAAGCCGAGAGGACGCAACTGCCGGAACGGCAACGCTTTTTCCGCTGCCGGCAGCCCCCAAGGACAGCCCGCAGCCGGACCGCAGTTTTTACCGCTTCAAGACAACCCCTGTCCAGGGCAAATGTTCCGGGAGTGTTTCGGGTGGAACGGGGGATGCCCACTCTCTAATTAATCGCCGTGATCCCCCCCCTCGCCACGCGTTCGCGGTAACGGCTCATAAAGGCTTCGTATTGGCCGATCTGGGCGATGGCGGCGGCGAGTTCGCGCGGGTCGCCGCTGCCGCGTGCAATCGTTGAGGCGATGACGTTGAAGCTTTCCGCGTCCGGCGTGCCGGCGAGCTTGTCCTGGTATTTCTTGCGCAGGTCTTCGAGGCCGGCGATGTCGTTGGTGAGCGACAGCGCGACGCCGAGTTGCAGCACCTGCTTGCGCTCCTCGGGCGCCAGCGGCGCCGGATCGCTGTAGCGGCTGCCGAGATTCTGGTTCAGCACGCGGGCGGCGGCTACCCAATCCTTGGCCCGCCAGTGGATATCGGCGCGCAGGCCGCGCGCTTCCTGGCTCTGGTCGTTGCCGAGCAGGTTGAGGGCTTCGGAGAAACGGTCGAGATCGGCCAGGGCGCGCACCTGCAGCAGGCGGCGCTCCTGCACCAGCGTGGCCGGCAGGTTCGGGCCATCGGTGCCCTGCAAGGCTTTCAAGGCTGCATCGGGCTTGCGGTCGAGCAGGTTGACGACGCCGAGGCGGGCGCCGGCGCGGGCGCGATCCTCGCCGCGCAGGCGGTATTGAATCTGGTGTTCGAGCAATTCGGCGGCGCGGTTCAGCAGGTCGACGCCGACCAGGCGATCGGCCAGCTTGCCGATGATCTCGTCGCCTTCCGGGCCGGCCGGGGTGAGTTCGCGGTAATCGTAATACAGCGCCAGGGCCGCGAGCGGCGGCATCGATTGCGCGCCGCCATCGAGGAACAGGCGGGCGAATTCATCGCTCATCTGCTTGGTGAGCAGCGGGATGTCAGCCGATTTCGGGAAGTATTTCACCAACTGGCGGAAGGTGCCGATGCCGGCACGCAGATCGCCACTGGCGAACTGCAATTCCCCTAAGCGCCGCAGCAGGTTGAATTCATACGGATCGCCGCGCCATGCGAAGCGCAGGCCATCCAGGCGGTCGATGGCCTCCTGCGTGTTGAGCTGCTTGCGCGCCAGCAGGAACTCGATCTTGGCATAATCGGCATAAGCACGCGCCTTGCGGTCGCCGCTGGCAATCGCGTAATCGAATTGCCGGATGGCATCTTCCGGCTTGTTCTGCGCCTGCGCCAGGAGGCCGCGCACATAGGAAGCCTCGGCCTGCTGGCCGCGGTTCAACGTATCGTTTTCCAGGGCCTTCACTTCCGCTTCGGCGCCGGACAGGTCGCCGCCCGAAAGCCAGGCTCGCGCCATCGCCAGCCGCAAAGGCGCGCGGATATCGGGCGGGAAGCGGGACACCGCCGCACCGGCCTGGCTGAAAGCCTTGCGCGCCGAGGGCCAGTCATCGCGCTGGGCCGCCAGCAGGCCGCGATAGGCCAGCATGTCCGGATCATCGTCGAATACGCGGGAATCGATGTCGTTGGCGGCCTCGTTGATGCGGCCCATCTTGAGATTGGACACGCCTCGCATGGCGCGGAAACGCTTGTCGCGTTCAAGCTCGGGATTATCCTGCCGCGCCTTGGCCAGCACGCCGAGCGCCTCGGCATGCAGATCATTGGCGAAGTAGAACTGCGCCAATTGCATGCGCGCCGCCGGGCGCTGCGCCGGCGAGGCCATGGAGACGCGGTATTGCATATTCTGCTTCTGCTCGAGGATGGTCTTGCCATCCGCCTTGCGCCATTCGGTGTAGTCGAAGATCTCGCTGTTGGCGCGGCGCGGATCGGCACCGCGCGGCGCGGACAGCGACAAGCCATTGGACGACGCCAGTTCGATGCCGCGCGGATAGCGCCGCACTTCCAGCGCCTCGGCCTTCTTCTCCAGCGCCAGGCCCTGGAAACTCGGCAGCACGGTGGCTTCGACGAATTCGCGCCGCTCCGGCACGCCGCCATTGGCGCCGGCAAACGGCACCACGGTGATGCTGTCGCCAACATCGGGATCGGGCACGATCAGTGGCGGCGATGGATCATTGGCGGCGAAGAACAGCCGCGCGCCGGTATCGGTATCAAGCAGGCGGCGCACATCAATCGGCGGCGGTCGGCCGCTATTGCCCGGCGTCGGCGCCTGGGGCTGCGCCTGCCCCTGCTCGCCCTCGGCATCGCTGCGCACCTGGTCCGGCTGCACGGTGTTGAGCGCGATGGACCAGCCGGCATTGCGCCGCGCGAAGGCCGTGGTGGTACCAGCCGGCACGGCAAGGCGCAGCACGGTCATGTTCGGGATCGGCAATTGCTCGATATCGCTGATCTGGCCGTTCCAGTCGCGTGTGGTGATCGGCCGCAGGTCGACCACCGAAGCCCGGTCGAAGACCAGCCAGAGATAGCCATTGCGCATGAAGGCGGCAGCGGCGGCGGCACGGGTGAACGGGAAGATCAGCAGCGGCCCGGTGCGACTGGAATCCACCACCGGCACCAGCGGGTCGCCGCTCAACGGCCCCGTCGGGCGCGGCGGCATCAGGCTGGCGCTATCGGCAACACCGACCGGCAGCACCGGCGAAGCAGCCGGCACGCCGGCTGAAGCGGGAAGCTGCGGCGCCTGCTGCGCGAAAGGCATGGTGGGGGCCACCGGCGCCGGCATGGCGGCAGGATTTTGCGCAGGCGCGGCAGGTGCCTGCGCTTGAGCCGGTGCCGGGGCGGGTGCTTGAGCCGGGGCGGGTGCCGGGGGAGCAGCCGGGGCACGCTGCGCCTGCTGTGGCGCTGGCGGTTGCTGCTGGGCAGGCGCTTGTTGCTGGGCAGCTTGGCGCGGCGGCTGTTGTGCCGGCGCTGCCGGTACTGGCGCTGGCGCGGCCGGGGCAGCAGCAGGCGCCTGCTGCGGTCGTGGCGCGGCAGCCTGGGGCGCAGCTTGCGCAGCCTGCGACGGGGCGGCGATATCCACCACCACCTTGCCGCCATCGCGCCAATGCTTCACGCCGGAAGTATCGGGGGTGGTGAAGCGCACCACGCTGCCGCCATTCTCCGCAGCAGTGGACAGGCCGGAGACAAAGCGCGGCGGGCGGCGGGCGAGTGCACCGAGATCAATCGCGGCAGGCGACTGGAAACGCAGCGTGGTGGCGCCGCCTTCGCGCTCCAGGCTGTATTCCGTGCGCTGCGGGAAGTCGAATACCAGGCGGGTATAGTCAGGATGCTCGCCGCTGCGCAGGCGCACCGCGCCAGCCTGTTGCGCCTGAGCGGCTTGGGGCTGAGCGGCTTGCGGCTGGGCGGCAGGCGCCTGGGCGGGAGCCTGGGCTGGCGGCTGCGCGGCCGGCTGTGCTGCAGGCTGGGCTGCCTGGGGCAGACGCTGTGGCGTGCCAACCGGCGCGGGAGATGAGCCTGGTGCTTGCGCCGGGCCGGGCGGCGCACCGATCGGCGGCGTGTTGCCCTGTGGCACCTGAGCATATGTTTGGGGCAGCAATGCGCCAGCCAGCCAGGGCGACACCAGCAGGGCAAGCAGCAGCGGCCGCGAGCGCCATGGCGCCCCTGCCGGTTTCTGCTTCGCTGCTCCGTGCCCTGCCACGTTCCGCCGCCACTCGCTCATGGGTTAGCGCCCCGCCTTGGCTCCGGCGAGGTCCGATTCGCCCCAATGTACCATGGATTCCAGGCTATTACGCAGGGGTTAAGAGAAGGTTCAGAAGGCCCCGAGCACGGCCTGCAGCTTGGCCTTGAGCTGGGCCGCATCGAACGGTTTGGCGATATAGCCGGAAACCCCCGCCGCCTTGGCCGCCAGCACGTTTTCCGGCGCCACTTCTGCGGTTACCAGGATGAAAGGCGTCTCGGCATTGGTGGGGTCGGCGCGCACACTGCGCAGCAGGTTCAGGCCGCTGATCGGTGCCATGTTCCAATCCGAGAGGATCACCCCATAGCGACGCCGCTTGAGCCGCGCCAGCGCCGCCGCCGGATCCTGCTCGGTTTCCACATCCTGGAACCCGAGGCCCTCGAGCTGGGCTGCCACCAGCCGCAACATCGGGCGGTGGTCATCAATCACCAGGATAGGTTGGCTCAGAATCGCGTTGCGCGTGGTCAAGACGACGGGCTAGCCGAACAGGTTCAGCAGGTAGCTGCCCTTGTTGCCCGAGGTTTCCGCCGCCTTGTTGTTCAGGTAGCGGATCACCATTTTGTCGACCTCGGTGGCGTCCTTTAACTTCTTCACGTCGATCTTGCGTTCCAGCGCCGTCACCTGGGCGCCGACTTCCTGCACGGCAATCTGCTTCGGGATGTTGTTGGCCACCGTCACCACTTCGCGCAGCACGGAATCGCCGAGCAACTGCACAGTCTGGGTCACGTCCTTGGCGCGGCGCTTGAACTCGATGGCGGCCCGCACACCGGGCGCCTGCTCGTCCAGCGACTGCTCGTACTTGACGCGCTCATACTTGGTGACAATGTTGTCCACCGTCGATTGCGAGGTGAGCTTGCTCACTTTGGCGCCGAAGAAGTTCAGGTCCTGCGCCAATTGCTTGAAGCGCGGATCCTGGAAACGATTCGCCAGCGAGTCGACATCGGACAGATCACTTTCCAGGATCTTGCGGATCTTGCCGGTATTGGTCAGTTCGCTTTCCAGGTCATAGGCCGAAAGCACGAAGCGCATGATGCGCTTGTCGGCGAAGAAATCATCCACCGACTTCAGGTTCTTCACATTGGCCTTGAAATACTCTTCCTCACGCTGAATGTCGGCGCGACCGCGGAAGCGCTGGAATTCCGGGCTGTCGAATTCGTAAACCTTGCTGGTGTTATTGACCGGCAGGGTCAGTTCCTTTTCCGGCGGCTTGGTCACGGCCTTGGTATAGGCGTTGGCAACGGCATTGGGCAGGTTGCCATTGGTCAGCACGCTGCCATCGCCGTTCAATGCCGCCTGGCCGGAATCGTTGATCACCAGATTCTTCAGCTTTGCCAGCCCGGCTTCCAGCGGCGCACCGGTGCCGTCGTTGCGCACCTTGCCGGTGCTGTCGATGGTCAGCGCCGTGCCGTTGGTGTCGGTGAGCGTGCCGGTGGCACCGAGATTGAATTTACGCGCCAGCTCCAGTTCCTTGGTGGTGCCACGGCGTGCCACCGAATTCGGATCGTTCAGATCGCTCAGCAGCACATCCTTGAGGCGCTGCTTGTTGAAGGTATAGAGATCGGTAACGCCAAAGGCACGGGCCAGCACCCGCAGCACGCGGTCATCATTGACCAGCTCATTCACCGTGGTGGCGCTGTTCATCCGGTTCTGCACATAGGTGGCATCGGAAACCGCCAGCGCGTTGTCGGCCTTGATCTGCACGTTGCGGATACGGATCTGCGTGTTCTTGATATCCAGCAACTGCTTGGCCAGCGCATCCTGGGTGGAGGATTCCTTGGCCGAGCCAGCATTCTGCTCTGCCGTCTGCTGCAGACGACGATACAGCACGAACGGCGACATGCCGGTGCTGGATGAGGTGGGGATATCAATCGAGGTAACCATTTCAGCCCGCCTCCTGCGGTGTCCGAAGGTCCTGTGTCCGCGTTGCCTGCCGCACCCACCATTCTGGGGCGCCGCGTGCTGGCAACAATATTACCACGGACGGTAAATGCTACAACCAGGATAGTCGCCCGGGTCCTAAGAAAAGGTTAACAACCCGGGTTGAAACGCGGGGCCTACCGGGGAACCCGGCTCGCTGGCTCAACCACCCGGACGCTGTGCCGGATTCGCTGCCGGGGCCTGGGCCGCCGGAGCCTGGGCTGGGCGAGCCTGGCCGGCTGCGGGCTGGTCGTTGGCCGCGGCCCGCAGATTGGCCGGCAGTTGCTTCCGGGTAGCCATGCGCACGGTCAGGCTCTGCGCCATTGCCGGCTCCATCTTGGCCATGACGGCGGCCACCTTGGCCTCCTTCATGCGCTCGATGACATTGAGCAGCACATTGGCGTCAAGCTCGGCAAAGATGCGCGCCGCCTCTTCCGGCTTCATGGTCTCGTAAATCTTCACCAGACCACGCAGGTTCTCGTCTTCCTGCTTGTCGGTGCTCTGCACCACCTGCTTGATGCTGGCTTCCAGCTTCTTCAGCTCGGCAATGCGCTCGTCGATCCGCTTCTCGGCCGCCGCCAGCAGGCTTTCGCGCAGATCCAGCTCACGCGAACGCTGCTCTAGCTGTTCGCGGCGCTGCGCCAGATTGCCCAGCAGTTCGATCTCGGCGCGGGTGAAGGTGGTGGGGTCGCGGTCGGCCAGCGAAGCCACACCGGAATTCTGTGCCGCAGCACTGCCAGCCGGTGCGGCAGCGGCGCCGCCGGCGGGACGCTGCTGTCCCTGGGCCTGGCCCTGGGCTTGGCCCTGAGTCTGGCCCTGGGCCGGTGCCTGCTGCTGCGCTTGGGCGACAGCCGCCGGGACGAACAGGGCATCCCTGCCCTGCCACAGCGAGCCGACCTTGAGACCGAGCAGCAGCGCGACGGCGAGAATGGTGAGCGGCAACAGCCGCACCCGGCTGGTCAGCGCGCGGGATACCGGGCGTACACTGCTATTCTGAGCCGGCGCGGCGAGCGCCACCGCGGGCGCGGGCTTCGGTGCCGAGCGGCCAACGGCGGCATAGGCAGCGGCAGCGGCCGGCGGAATACCCTGGCGATGACGACGCGGATTGTCCTCGAAACGATCAGCCATGATCAGCGCGCCTGCCTCAGTGCCAGCAACAATTCACGTTCGGCTTCCGAGCGCGGTTCGACCTTGAAATTGGCAGCGCCATTGGCGGCACTGGCCGGTGCCGGCGGCGCCGGGCGGCGGGCCGGGAATTGCGCGCCGGCAGCAGCGGCAGCGGCCACGGCGGCGGCGGCGACATTGGCAGCGCGGGCCGGCGGCTGCGGCCTTTCCGGCGTCGGAGTCTGTTCCGCCTTGGACTGGCGGTTGCCGGCGGCTTCGCCGGCCAGGCGGTCGGCCAGGCGGTCGGCGGTCTCGATCATGAAGCCAAGCTCCTCGCGGATCGTCTTGGCCTGCTTCATCCGCTCTTCATGCGCGCCATCGGCAGCGGCGGAGGCGGATTTCAGCTCGGCGACACCTTGGCGCGCGCGGTTCAGTGCCTTGTCGAATTCACCGATCAGGCGACGCATCTCATCCTGGTTGGCGCGCAGATTGCCCAGCCGGCGATTCAACACCAGGCACATGCCGAACGTGCCGATCAGCAGCACCACGACGACAATCTCAACGGCCAGCATCAGGTTCATCAGATGCCCTCCACGATCACCGGCGGACGCTTCAGCGCGCGATCCACCTTGATGGCGATATTGTTGCCCATGCGGCCCATGCGGCCTTCAACCATCGGCACGCCGCCGCAGCGCATCATGATAATCGATTCCGGCGCGGCATTGAACATGATGGTCTTGCCGACTTCCAGATTCATCACCTGGCCCAGCGTCATCACCTGTTCATCGAGAACCGCTTCAATTTCCACGTCAGTCGACCAGAGTTCCGTCGCCAAGTGGTTTTCCCAGATCGAGTCACGGCCGAACTTTTCGCCCATGAACATCTGCAGCAGCAGTTCGCGCACCGGTTCCAGGGTGGCGTAGGGCAGCAGCAGTTCCAGGCGGCCGCCGCGATCTTCCATGTCGACGCGCAGGCGGGCCAGAATGGCGGCATTGGCAGGACGCGCGATGGTGGCGAAACGCGGATTGGTCTCGATGCGGTCGTAGGAGAAGTTGACCGGCGCCAGCGGCTCGAAGGCGGCGCGCATGTCGTCGAGCACCACGTTGACCATGCGCTCGACCAGGTTGCGCTCGATCGTGGTGTAGGGGCGTCCTTCAATACGCATTGCCGCCGTGCCGCGGCGGCCACCGAGCAGCACGTCGACGATGGAGTAGATCAGCGACGAGTCGACGGTGAGCAGGCCGTAGTTATCCCACTCCACCGCGCGGAACACGGACAGGATGGCGGGCAGCGGGATCGAATTCAGGTAGTCGCCGAAGCGGATCGAGGTGATGTTATCGAGCGAGACTTCGACGTTATCGGACGTGAAGTTGCGCAAAGACGTGGTCATCAGGCGCACGAGGCGGTCGAACACCACCTCGAGCATCGGCAGGCGTTCATAGGAAACCAGCGCGGAATTGATGATCGCGCGGATGCCGGCTTTATCGGAATCGTCTTCTACGGATGCATCGAAGCCAAGCAGGCTATCGATTTCATCCTGATTCAGGATGCGCGTGGAACCGCCGCCGGCATCGCCGCCGCCAGCGCCGCCCGCCCATCCACCGCCATCTTCGCCTGTATCCGCCATGATCCGTTCCTGTCACTCCGATTCAGCAGCGCCGCTACTGGATCAGCATTTCCTTGAACAGCACATCATTGATCTTGATCGGCGCCACCGCCTGGTTGACGCGGACCAGCAACTCTTCCTTCAGCCGGTAGAGGCCGGCGGAACCGACCAGGTCATCCGGGCGCAATTCGCGCAGGTAGACCTGGAAATTGTCGATTACGCGCGGCATCAGCTCGTTCAGCTTCGGCGTCGACAGCGGTTCCTGGTGTTCCAGCGCCACCTTCAGCTTCAGATAGCTGGCCTGCCGGCCTGTGGCATTCAGGTTGACCAGAATGTCAGGCAAATCGTGGAAAACCGTCACTTTCGGCGGTTCCGGCTTGGCCTCTTCTTCCTTCTTGGCACCACCGAACACGCCGAGGAAGTAAGCCGCCGCGCCACCGCCCAGCAGCAGCACCAGCAGCAGCGGCACCACCACGAACACGATCATACGCTTGCCAGAGAGCTTCTTTTTGCCCCCGGCTTCGCCGCCCTCGCCGCCTTCGCCTTCAGTTTCGTCAGCCATTGCAGACCTTCTCTACCAATCACCGCATGGATACGCCGCAAGTGTTAACGAACCGTCATCACTGGGCAGATTTTGCCGGGTAGGCCGTTTCAGCCGCCCGGCGATTTTTGCCTCCGGTCCCGTTTTCCGAAGTTTTTTCTTTATTATTCAATATTTTAGCCAGTTGGCACGGAGCCTGCAATTCCTTTTGCGACCCCGGCCCCGTGCCGACCCCAGGATGAAGCGAGCCACGTCATGGAGAATACGAGCTACATCGCCCTTTCCAAGATGTCCGCCATGCGGCGGCAGATGGACGTGCTCGCCAACAACCTGGCGAACATGAATTCCAATGCCTACAAGGGCGAGCGGGTGATGTTCGAGGAATACCTGAGCCGCGGCAACAGCAACCTGGATACCCGCCAGAACCGCTTCAGCTTCGTCACCGATACCGGCGTGCTGCGCAATTTCGCCACCGGCAAGCTGAACAACACCGGCAACCCCTTCGACCTCGCCATCACCGGCCCGGGCTATCTCAGCATCGACACCCCGCAGGGCCGCCGCTACACCCGCGACGGCCATCTCCGCCTTGACGAAGACCGCCGCCTGGTCACCGCCGGTGGTCATCCGGTGCTCGACAACCGCGGCCGCGAGATCGTGTTCCCGCCGAATGAAAACAATCCGCCGTCCATCGCCGCCGACGGCACCATCACCGTGGGTGCCAACCAGCTCGGCAAGATCGACTTGGTGACCTTCGAGAACGAGCAGGGCCTGCGCAAGACCGCGCAGGGCATGTTCGCCACCGACCTTGAGCCGGAGGTGGCGCCCGCCTCCTCCACCATCGCGCAGGGCATGCTGGAAGGCTCGAATATCGAGCCGATCATCGAGATGACCAACATGATCGACCTGCTGCGCTACTACCAGAACACCCAGAACCTGATCGACGGCGAGCATGACCGCATTCGCCGCGCGGTCGAGCGGCTTGGCCGCGTGACCGGCTAACGGAATTTAAGGAAGAGGAGAGAGCCATGCGTTCGCTCAGCACCGGTGCCACCGGCATGATGGCCCAGCAGCTCAATGTTGAAGTCATCTCGAACAACATTGCCAACATGAACACCACGGGCTTCAAGCGCCAGCGCGCGGAGTTCCAGGATCTGCTCTATCAGAACCAGCGCCGCCCCGGCGCCACGTCGTCGGACGCCAACACCATCGTGCCCTCGGGCATCCAGATCGGTGTCGGTGTGCGCGCCGCCGGTGTCTACCGCATCCACGAGCAGGGCAACCTGACCTCGACCGGCAACCCCTACGACATCGCCATCAACGGCAAGGGCTTCTTCCAGATCACCCTGCCGTCGGGCGAAACCGCCTATACCCGCGCCGGCTCCTTCCAGGTCAACGCGCAGGGCCAGGTGGTGACCGCCGATGGCTACCTGATCAACCCGAACATCACCGTGCCGCAGGGCACGCTGGCGGTGAGCGTCGATAACACCGGCATCGTGGAAGCCCGCATCACCGGCCAGACCGCGCCGCAGCAGCTTGGCCAGATCCAGCTCGCCAATTTCGTCAACGAAGCCGGCCTGGAAGCGGTGGGCGACAACCTGTTCCTCGAAACCCCGGCCTCGGGCCAGCCGCAGGTCGGCAACCCGAACACCCAGGGCCTCGGCACGCTGCGCCAGGGCTACCTGGAAACGTCGAACGTCAACCCGGTGCAGGAGATCACCAACCTGATCACTGCCCAGCGCGCCTACGACATGAACTCGAAGGTGATCACCACCTCCGACGAAATGCTGCAGACCACCACCCGCCTGCGCTGATCCAGAGCCAGACCAGGAGATCCGCCATGGCCCGCACCGCCCTTCTTCTTATCGCCGCCGCCGGCGCCTTCGCGATCGGCGTGGCGCTCAGCCAGCAGGCACACGCGCAGCAGCAGGTTGCTTCGGCCGCGCCGGCTGCCGCCGCGAAGGCTGCCGCGACGCGCTACGTTTCGGAACGCGAAGTGGCCCGCCGCGTGGTGAACATGATCCAGCAGCGCAACGGCGGCCGCCCGGTGGAAGTGGCCTTCCACGGCAACGACAACGGCCTCACCATGCCGGCCACTGCCGAATGGCGCATCGACAGCTTCACCTATGACGACCGCTCCGGCCGCTTCACCGGCACCGTGGCGGCCAGCGGCACCAGCGAATTCCTGCGCATTTCCGGCCGCGCCAACGCGGTGGAAGCAATGCCGGTGCTGCGCACCCGCATCGCGCCGGGCGAAGTGATCACCACCGATGCGCTGGAATGGCGCCAGGTGCCGATGGGCCGCTATACCTCGGCCTATATCGACCGCATGGACGACCTGGTCGGCATGACCCCGAAGCGGGCGCTGAATGTCGGCCAGCCGATCCGCAGCAACGATGTTGGCCGCCTTGAACAGGTGACCAAGAACAGCCTGATCACCATGGTGGCGCAGGTCCCCGGCATGACCATCACCACCACCGGCCGCGCGCTGGAAGGCGGCGCCATCGGCGATGTGATCCAGGTGATGAACCTGCAGAGCAAGAAGACCATCCAGGCGACGGTTACCGGCAGCAACGTGGTGCAGGTGGTGACCGCGCCGCGCCTGATCGCCAGCAACTGATAATAACAAAGCATCACAGAGAGAGGCCCAGCCATGACCCGCTTCAGCAACAGCTTCCGCCTTATCGCCCCCCGCGTCATCATGCTGGCCGGCGTTGCCATGAGCCTTGCCGCCTGCGATGTCGGCCGCCTGACCGAGATCGGGAAGCCGCCAGCCCTGAGCAAGATCGACAATCCCACCGAGCAGAAGGATTACCGCCCGGTGAGCCTGCCGATGCCGTCGCCGGAAGTGTCAGCGCGCTCCGCCAACTCGCTGTGGCGCCCGGGCTCGCGGCAGTTCTTCAAGGATCATCGCGCTGCCAAGGTCGGCGACATCCTGACGGTTAACATCGACATCCAGGAACGCGCCTCGCTGCAGAACAACACCACCACCTCACGCGAGAGCAGCGAAGAAGCCAACATCACCAACCTGCTGGGCCTGGAATCGGCTTCTGATGGTGCTGGCGGTGTGACCACGGGCGCCGGCACGGCCTCGACGCTCAACAAGATTTTCAAGAATATCAATCCTTCGGCGGCGGCCAATCTCGGTTCCACCTCCTCGGTCACCGGTCAGGGTCAGGTGCAGCGCCAGGAACAGATTACGCTGCGCGTTGCCGGCCTCGTCACCCAGGTGCTGCCGAACGGCAATCTGGTGGTACAGGGCCGCCAGGAAATCCGCGTCAACAATGAAGTGCGCGAATTGATGATCCAGGGCATCGTGCGGCCGGAAGACATCACCGCCACCAACACGGTGAGTCACACCCAGATGGCTGAAGCTCGCATCGCCTATGGTGGCCGCGGCCAGCTCACCAACGTGCAGCAGGCGCGCTACGGCCAGCAGATCTACGACGTGCTCTTCCCCTTCTGATCCGAAGACGGAAGAAAACAAAAAGGCCGGTCAGAATGACCGGCCTTTTTTTATTGTCTCGCAGATGCGAGCGATTAGATCACTAGATCAGATATCGTCGCGGTGCGTCCGCTCGCGGCGCTCATGGCGTTCCTGCGCCTCGATGGAGAGCGTGGCGATCGGGCGGGCTTCGAGGCGCTTCAGCGAAATCGGCTCGCCGGTTTCCTCGCAATAGCCATAGGTGTTGTCGTCAATCCGCTTCATCGCTGCATCGATCTTGGAGATCAGCTTGCGTTGGCGGTCGCGGGTGCGCAGTTCCAGCGCGCGGTCGGTTTCCACCGAGGCACGATCGGCGATATCCGGTTCCTGGCTGGTGTCTTCCTGCAAGTGCTGCAGCGTCTGGTTCGACTCCCGCAGGATGTCGTCCTTCCAGGCCTGCAGCTTGCGGCGGAAATACTCCCGCATCTTGGGATTCATAAAGGCTTCGGACTCGGTGGGACGGTAATTCGGCTTCAACTGGATACCCATGCGAGAACCTCCAAAACCCGGCCCCGCCCCCGGAAACACGACTCGTTTGATACTGGGGGGCTGGCAACGGCGGCGGGAGTATATGAATCGACCGGGGCCGGAGCAAGCACGGAGATTGCTCTCGGAACCCATTGAAATCGTGAAATAATTGTGAAGTTCAGGGGTTGACCCTGGGTCTGGCGGCCCTAGCGGGCAGGCCGGCGGCGGGGCTAGTAGCCGAGCTTGGCCAATTCCACTTCGCAGCGCAGTTCAATTTCACCGATCAGTTCGGCCAATTGCGGGTCCGCCACCATCATGCGCTCCTGGCGCAGCATCTGAGCCAGGCCCTGCAACCGGTCCAGCGGGATGCGGCCCATCAGCAGGCCCTCCTGGATATCCTCCAGCTTGTCGAGCAGGCCGGAACCGCGCCGGGCAGCGCGGCGGCGTTCCTGCTTGTGGGCATCGGCATCCACCGCCTGCAGCATCAGGGTGGCATCCAGCGCAGCCATCGGGGCCGCCCCGGTGACGCCGCTGGTGGCGGTCTCCGGGCCTTTTAAGTAGCTGGAAAAGCTGGCACCACCGGCCGAACCGGTGACGCCGGCACGCTTAGGTGCGCCGGGCTGAACGCCGCCGGGGCCGCCGATCTTGTTAATGCTCATGCGCCGCATGGTGCCCGAGAAATTCCACCCGGTAAAGTCGGCAAATTTTGCCGCCCGGCAACCCCTTAACCATTATTTTCTCAATAAAATCAATGCACTCCACGTTGGCACGATACTCGCATCCATATTGCCCAAGACCGGGCGTTGGCAAGAATTGCCGGCGGATCGGTCAAACGACCAGAGAGAGCGACCACCATGATCCGCACCGCTTCCAACCGCTTCCGCCGCAAGGCCGCCAAACTGGCGGTCAGCCTCGTGGCTGCCTGCGCGATCCTGGCGGCACAGCCGGGCCCCGCCCTGGCCGGTTCCCGCATCAAGGACGTGGCCGACTTCGAGGGTATCCGCGAAAACATGCTGATCGGCTACGGCCTGGTGGTCGGCCTGGACGGCACCGGCGACAGCCTGACCAACGCCCCCTTCACCAAGCAGAGCCTGCAGGCCATGCTGGAACGCCTGGGCGTCAACATCCGCGACGCCGGCAACTTCACCACCAAGAATATCGCCGCGGTGATGGTCACCGCCACGCTCCCCCCCTTCGCCCGCCATGGCAGCCGCATCGACGTCACCGTCTCCACGCTTGGCGACGCCAAGAGCCTGCAGGGCGGCACCCTGATGGTGACGCCGCTGCTCGGCGCTGATGGCGAGGTCTATGCCGTCGGCCAGGGCGCCGTCGCGGTCAGCGGCTTCAAGGCCCAGGGCGCCGCCGCCCAGATCACCCGTGGCGTGCCCACCGCCGGCCGTATCGCCAACGGTGCCATCGTCGAGCGCGAGGTCGGCTTTGAACTCGCCTCGCTGCCGGTGCTGCGCCTGGCGCTGAAGAATCCCGATCTCACCACCGCGCGGCGCATCAGCCAGGCGGTGTCGACCCTGGCCGGCGTACCGACCGCCCGCGCGCTGGACCCGACCACGGTGCATATCGACGTGCCGCAGCGTTGGCGTGCCGACCTGATCGGTTTCATGACCGAGATCGAACAGTTGCAGGTCGAGACTGACCAGGTTGCCCGCGTGGTGATCGACGAACGCTCCGGCACCATCGTGATGGGCCCGAATGTGCGTATCGACACTGTTGCCATCGCCCAGGGCCAGCTCACCATCCGCGTTACCGAGACGCCGCAGGTATCGCAGCCGAACCCATTTGCTCCGGGCGGCGTTGCCGTGCCGGGCATTGCCGGCACCTCCGCCGCCACCGGCACCGTGCAGGTGCCGCGCATCGGCCCGGATGGTCAGCCGGTGCGCGATGCCCAGGGCAATGTGGTGTTCGATCCCGTGACCCAGGCCGTGCCGGGCACTGGCACGCCCACCGTGCCGGGCCAGGTCGGCGGCGGCGCGCAGACCGTGGTGGTGCCGCGCACCGATATCCAGATCGACGAACAGGTGGATCGCCGCCTGGCAGTGATGCAGCGCGGCGTGTCGCTGCGCGAGCTGGTGGATGGCCTTAATGCGCTGGGCGTCGGCCCGCGCGACATGATCACCATCCTGCAGGCGATCAAGGCCGCTGGCGCCCTGCAAGCCGAAATCCAGGTGATGTGAGGCCCGCCATGATCAACGCCCAGGTCGCCTCCCCCATCGTCAACAACTACGCGGTCGAACAGGCCCGCGCCCAGCGCGCGAGCAATGATGCTGGCGGCAAGTTCATGGCCGCCGGCCCGCAGAGCGAAGCCTCCATGCGCAAGACCGCACAGGAGTTCGAATCCTACTTCCTCGGCCAGATGTTCGAGTTCATGTCGACCGGCATCAAGACCGACGGTCCCTTCGGCGGCGGCCAGGCGGAAGGCACCTGGCGCAGCTTCCTCAATCAGGAATACGGCAAGTCGATGGCGCAGAGCCGCGGCATCGGCATCGCCGACATGGTCTATCGCCAGATGCTCCAGCTTCAGGAGGCCAAGTGATGCAACCGCAACTGCAGCAACAGCAGCGGCAAGGTTTGCCGCCGGCACTGGCGCGGCGCCTGCAGCGCCCCGCCAGCAACCAGCCGCCCGAACCGGGCCGGCCACGCGATAACACCGGCGCCGGCGCCATCCCGCCGACCCCGAAGGAGCTTTACGAACTCGGCGGCCAGCTCAAGGGCCTGATGCAGGAGGAAATCGCCGCCATCGATCGCCATGACTATGCCGCGCTGGGTCCGCTCGGCGAGCGCAAGCGCATCATCTCCAGCCTGTTCAAGGAAAAACAGAAGGTGATGATGGAGCATCTCGACACGCTGAAGGACGCACCGCGCGAGGAGCGCATGGTGCTGGCCGATCTGCTGGAAGAACTGCGCGAGATTGCCCGCAACAACGAAATCGCCGTGCGCGGCGCCCGCGATGGTCACCAGCGCTTCCTCAACGCCATCATCCGTGGCGCCACCAAGATGGAGCAGCTCGGCAACGGCTATTCCCGCAACGGCCGCTCCACTTCACTTTCCGCCAATTACGGCGCCCAGCGCCCGGTATCGCTGTTCAACGACACCAAATGCTGATCGAGATCCGCGCAAGCGGTTTCCTGGGGGAATAACGCTTTCGCGTTAGTACCTCTCTCTCACCTAAAGCCCCGCCAGCAATGGCGGGGCTCTTTTTATTCAGGCTTCAGACGCGGAAGAACGCCACCACGCCGGCAAGGTCCTGCGCCTGGCTGTTAAGTGACTGCGCCGCCGCCGTGGTCTGCTCTACCAAGGCGGCATTGCGCTGCGTCATCTCGTCCATATGGCCTACCGCCGTGTTGACCTGCTCGAGTCCGGTGGCCTGCTCGCGGCTCGCCGCCGCGATCTCGGCGACGATATCCGACACCTTCTTGATCGAGGCGACGATATCGACCAGCGTGCCGCCGGCCTGGTTGACCAGCGCGACACCCTGGCGCACCTGGCCATTCGAGGTGCTGATCAGCGCCTTGATATCCTTCGAGGCATTGGCGGAACGCTGCGCCAGCGCCCGCACCTCCTGCGCCACCACGGCAAACCCCTTGCCCGCCTCGCCGGCCCGCGCCGCTTCAACGGACGCATTCAAGGCCAGCAGGTTGGTCTGGAAGGCAATCTCGTCGATCAGCGCCACGATATCGGAAATCCGTCGCGCGCTTTCCTCGATGCCGCTCATCGCCGTCACCGCATCCTGCACCACGTTGCCGCCCTTGGCGGCGGCTTCGCGGGCTGCCTGGCTGAGCTGGTCGGCAGCAGCGGCATTGTCGGCATTCAGCTTCACCGTGGTGGTGATTTCCTGCATCGAGGCTGCGGTCTGCTCGATGCTGGCCGCCTGTGCCTCGGTACGGCTGGCAAGATCCTGGCTGCCAGTGGAAATCTCGGCGCTGGCACTCTGCACCGCCTGCGCCGTGCCGCTCAGGCGCCCGGCGACCTCGCGCAGCTTTGCCGCCGTGGCATTGACATTGCGCCGCAACTCGCCAAAGACGCCACGATATTCCGTGACGATGGAACGGCCGAGATCGCCCTGTGCCATGCCGCCGAGCACATGGGCAAGTTCGCCGGTCACCTCGCGCAAGGTGGAGGACAGGCCATTGAGCTGCTGCGTCAGGGTAAGTTGAAACCCCTCCTTGCCGCTTTCATCCAGTTGGATCGACAAGTCGCCGCTGGCGATGCGCTGGCAGAGATCGGCAATCTCGCGCGCTGCCGCCGCTTCCTGCGCCTCCCGCTCCTTGCGCCGGGCCTTGCTGTTGCGTGCCTGCTCGGCATTCTCCGCTTCCAGCCGCTTCTTCTCCTCGGCGTTGCGCTTGAACACTTCGACATTGCGCGCCATCACGCCGATCTCGTCGCCCCGGTCAACGCCAGGCACCATTGACTCCTCGTCACGTGCCAGCTTCGCCATCGAGTCAGACAGGCCATTCAGCGGCTTGACGATGCCACTGCGCGCGATCAGGAAGGAAACCAGCAGCATCAGCGTAAGGCCGCCGATGCCGATAGAGCTCAGACGCGTGATGTGATGATCGTAGTAGCGTTCCAGTTCGCGCCGCAATTCGCCAATGTTTTCCGCATTGTCCTTGGCCAGAAGCTGCACCGCGCGGTTCAGCGCCTGGCGATTGCTGCGGTTGGCTTCGTTGTCGCCGAATTCGCGCGCCTTGGCCGGGGTCTCCTGCGAGCCAAGCCGCGCCAGTTCGGTGCGGAATTCGATGAACTGCTTCACGCTGGTGAAGGCGGCGTTGCGGTCGGCATCAAGCTGCGCCGGCAGCAACGAGCGCCATTCCTGCATCGCCGCGTCGATCTTCTTCAGGCCTTCAATCAGCAGCTTGCCGTAGCGGTCCGCCTCCTGATTGGTGTTCGACATATAGACGCCGCGCGATTCCATCACCACGGCATTGATCAGGCCGTTGACCTGCTCGGCGATCACTGCCTGGCGGCTCTCGCGCTCGATCTGTGCCAGCTTGGCATTATAGGTGCGCAAGGCATCCACGCCCATATAGGTCATGGTAGCGCCGAGCAAACCGGCCAATAGGACGATGAAATAGATTTTGCCGCCAAGCCCGATACGGGCCAAAGCCTGGGTCATGTGCGCCTCCCCTGCGACTAGCGGCCAGCTTTCCATGAAGCCGACTCTGCTTTTCATTCCCGGCTAAAATTCTATGCCCAGGCGCGCCAGGGGGAAACAACCTTCTGCTGGGAGGCGGCGCTGCCAAACGCCCCGCCCTGTCAAAAAATCGTGTAGTTGCTACAACTTATTCGATAGCGGGAGGATTCTTCGGCGTCGCAAGGTCGCTGCCCGCCAGGTTGGCGCCAGCCAGGTTGGTGCCTTCCATCTTCGAGCCGCGGAACTGGCAGCCGCGCAAATCGGCGCCGGAGAAGTTCGCTTCGCTCAAATTGGCATTCCAGCTTCGCCCGGTCGGGCGCCCCTGCCCGTCCAGCAATTGCAGCGCGCCGAAACGCGCGCCACGCAGCTTGGCGCGCAACAGCTTGGCCCGCTGCAAGGTGGCGCCGGCCATGTTGGAGCCATCCAGGGTCGCTTCCACCAGGTCGCAATCGGTGAAATCGGCCATGGTGAGGTCGCAATCGGTCAGCACGATATTGTGCAGGTCAGCAGCCCGGAACAGGGCGGCCCGCAGATCGAACCCGCCAAGATCAAGGCCCGCCAGAGTCTTGCCGCTGATATCGAAGCGCTGGCCCTTGGCACCGTTGGTATTGATCCACAGTGAATGCAGGTCCAGCTTGATCCGCAGCCAGGACGGCACCGGCGCATCGGAATTGCGCATCGCCGCATTGGTCAGGTTGGCACCGGAAAGATCGGTGGCGGAAAGATCGACATTGCGCAGATTGGCGCCGGAGAGATCGGCACCGGTGAGCCGCGCATGGGCCAGGTTGGCTCCCACCAGCACCGCCTCGCGCAGCCGCGCGCCGGCCAGATTGGCGCCGGAAAGATCAGCGCCCGATAGATTGGCGGCGAAGAGATTCGAGCCGCTGAAATTGGCTTCCTTGGCCGAGGTCATCACCAGATTGGCCTGGCTGAGATCGGCCTGGGTCAGATTGGCGCCATCAAGGTTGGCGTTGAGCAGGTTGGTCTCGCGTTCACTGGTCTGCTGCGCGCCGTTCTTCCAGGTGACCATCTGGCCTGGCCGCAGGTCGGCTTCCGACAGGTCGGCGTCGGTCAGCTTGGCATCCATGAAATTCACCGCCCGCAGGTCGGTCTTGCGGAAGCTGGAGCCGCGCAGGTCGGCGTTGTTGAAATCGCTGGAAAACAGGTCGCAGCCATCGAAACGGCTGCCGCGCAGCAACGAGCCGGTGAAATTACAGCCCGACAAGATGGCTTCGCGCAGGTCGAGATTCGTCAAAGACAGGCGCGACAATTCGAGATGCCGCACCATCAGGCGCTTGCCATTGCCCTGACCGGACAAATAGCGGTGATGCGCATTCACCGCCTGCATGAAGGCCCTGGAATTGGGATCCATTTCGCCGCCAAATCCCCTGATTTCCGGGGCTTAGTAAAGCAGCCCGCCGCCGGCTTTTCCAGGGGATTTAGCCGCCGGATCAGACCTGCTGGATATTGTCGATATCAAACTGCCACGGGCTGCCATTGGTGCCCGTGATGGTGCCGATCAGAATTGCACCCGAGGAGAATTTGCCGTCGGCATCGTAGTACAAGCCACCAGTATCCTGGCGGTAGACAAAGCCGGCCTGACCGAAATTGACCGCATTGAACGCGCTGGCCGAAGCGACCGACGTGATATTCACGTTGTATTTGAGGTTCTGCGACAGCGTGAAGGCATTGCCGGTCATGTCATTGGACCGGTTGGTATCCAACTCGATGACATCGTTGCTGGACATGCCGGTGACATTCATGCGGTCTGCACTGCCGGCAGAGATGAAGGTGAAGTAGTCGGTGCCGGAGCCGCCCACGGCGGTGTTGACGCCAGCGCCGCCAACCATGCGGGCGCCGCCGGTGCCGCCGATCATCATATCGTTGCCGGCCTCGCCATACAGGCGGTCGAAGCCTTCGCCACCATTCAGCGTATCGTTGCCATCGCCACCATAGAGGCGGTCGCCATACTTCCAACCAGTCAGCGTGTCGTTGCCGCCGCCGCCATACATGGTGATCGAAGCAGCAAAGCCGGTCGAGGTGATCACGTCGGCACCAGTGCCGCCATACACGGTCTGCACGCCGCTGACTTCGACCTTGTTGCTGCCATTGGCCAGCGTCAGCGTATCGCTGCCATAGCCAAGCTGCACCAGGCCGTTGGTCATCACCGTGCCGAGCGTGACATTATCGGAGCCGCTGGAGCCGATGATGGTCTCGACGTTGTTCACCGTCACGGTGTTGCTGCTGCCATCCAGCACCAGCTTGTCGTTGCCGCCGGCAAGGTCGACCGTGCCGCCATTGATGCGGCTCTTCATCACCAGCACATCGTCGGTATCGCCGCCACGCAGCGTCTCGACATTGCTGACCGAGAGATTGCCGGTGCCCTGCACCACCAGAGTGTCGGTGCCGCTGCCGAGATCGACCACCACGGTATCGCTGCCGCCGAACAGCTTCAACGTCACACTGTCGTTGCCGCTGCCGCCGACGATATTCTCGACATTGCTGATGGTCAGGCTGTTGGAAGCATTGGCCAGCACCAGCTTGTCGCTGCCGGCGCCCAGATCGATGCTGCCGTTGGCGATGGCTGCGCCGAGCGTCACCTGGTCGGCGCCAGTGCCGCCGGTGATGGTCTCGACATTGCTGGCGGTGAGCGTGTTGCTGCCATTGGCGAGCGTCAGGGTGTCGGTGCCGCCGAGCAGGTCGATATTCGCACCGGTGACGGCGCCAGACATCACCACGGTATCACTGCCGCTGCTGCCCTTCACGGTCTCGACGCCGTTCAGTGTGGCGGCCAGGCCAGCCACGCCGAAGGTGACGGTGTCGCTGCCGCCGGCGAGATTGAGGTTGGCCGAGCCGTTCAGCGTGATGCTGTCATTGGCGCTGCCGCCAGTGATGGTCTCGACATTCACCACGGTGATGGTGTTGGTACCAGACGAGGACAAGGTCAGCGCATCGTTGCCGGCACCGAGGTCGATGAAGCCACCGGCCAAGCCCTGGGCCAGAGTAACGCTGTCATTGCCGGTGCCGCCGAGGATGGTCTCGGTGTTGTAGACCATCAGGCTGTTGGTGCCATTGGCGAGCTGCAGCTTGTCGCTGCCCGCGCCGAGGTCGATATGGCCATTGGTGATCGCGGTGCCGAGCGTAACGCTATCGTTGCCGCTGTTGCCAATCACCGTCTCGCTGTTGCTCACCGTCACCGTGTTGGTGCCGTTGCCAAGCGTCAGCTTGTCGCTGCCCGCGCCGAGATCGTAGCTGCCGGCCGCCACGGCGGTGAGCAGCGTGATGGTATCGTTGCCGCTGCCGCCGGCAACGGTCTGCACATTCGAGATGGTCAGCGTATTATCTGCATTGGCGAGCTTGAGCGTGTCGTTGCCGCTGCCCAGATCAATGCCGCTGCTGGTCAGGCCGCTGCCGAGGGTGACAACGTCGTTGCCGCTGGAACCGGTGATGGTTTCGGTGTTGCTGACCGTGATTGTGCTAGCGCCACTGAGCACGATGCGGTCGCTGCCGGCGCCAAGATCGTAGCTGCCGCCGGTGATGCCGCCGGAGAGCGTCAGCACATCATTGCCGGTGCCACCAATCACTTGCTCGACATTGTTCACGGTCACGGTGTTGCTGAAATTGCCAAGCTGCAGCTTGTCGCTGCCCGCGCCCAGATCGAGCTGCAGGCCGGAAGCGGCGGCCGTAAGCGTGACAGTATCGGCACCGGAACCGCCGGTGATGGTCTCGACATTGGCGACCGTGACAGTGGCGCCGCTATCGCTGAGCTTCAGGCTGTCGCTACCGGCGCCAAGATCGATGCTGCCGGAACCGGCGAAGGTGACGCTGTCGTTGCCGGTGCCGCCGACAAGCTGCTCGACATTGGCAACCGTAAGCGAATTGGCGCCATTGGCGAGCGTCAGCTTGTCGCTGCCCGCACCCAGATCAATGCTGGCATTGGTGACCAAGCTGCCGAGCGCGATCGTGTCGTTGCCGGTGCCGCCGGTGACATTCTCGATATTGCTCAGCACCGCCGAATTGTCGGCATTGGCGAGCTTCAGGCTATCGGTGCCGGCACCAAGATCGATATTGCCGTTAGCAATGGCGGCGCTGAGCGTGACGGCATCATTGCCGCTGCCGCCCTGGATGGTTTCGGCATTCGCGACCGTCACGGCATTGTTGGCACCGGTCAGGATCAGCTTGTCCGAGCCCCAGCTCAGGTCGACATTGCTGGTACCGGCGATATTCACCACGTCGTTGCCGGCGCTGCCGGTAACGGTCTCGACATTGGCGATGGTGAGATTATTGGTGCCGTTGGACAGGATGAGCTGATCGTTGCCGGCGCCGAGGTCGATGGTGCCGCTCTGCTCCAGGCCCAGCGTGACGACATCGTTGCCGGCGCCGCCATAGATGGTCTCGACGCAGGTGGCCGTAACAGTGGCACCCACCGAGCCGATGGTCAGCACATCGTTGCCGGCGCCAAGATGAACGGTGCCGTTGCCGAAGAAGGTCAGCGTGTCGTTGTTGCTGCCGCTCTGCACGCTTTCCACATTGGTGGTGGTGAGGCTGTTGACGCCATTGGCCAGGACCAGGGTGTCATTGCCGGCGGCAAGGTCGACGCTGATGCCGGTGGCGGCGCTGGACAGCGTGATGTAATCCTCGCCCGAGCCGCCGTCGAGATCCTCGACATTGCTGATCGTCAGGCGGTTGCCGTCATTGCCAAGCTGCAGCTTGTCGCTGCCCGCGCCCAGATCGATGGTGCCATAATAGGTGACACCGCTGAGCGTGACGCTGTCGTTGCCGCTGCTGCCCAGCACGGTTTCGGTGTTGGACACGGAAACCGTGGAGGCACTGGTCAGGGTCAGCTTGTCGCTGCCATAGCCCATGTCGATGGTGCCGGTGCCGGCATAGCTCAGCGTATCGTCGCCGGTGCTGCCGATCACGGTCTCGATATTCGCGGCGGTGATGTTGTTGCTGCCATTGGCCAGGATCAGCTTGTCATTCCCGGCGCCGAGATCGAAGCTGCCGCTCTGCGCCACAGTCAGCGTCACCACGTCGTCGCCCGAGCCGCCGATGATATTCTCGACATTCACCGCCGTGAGCGCGCCGCCGGTATTGCCCAGCACCAGGGTATCGGTGCCGGCGCCGAGATCGACATTGCCGCCACCGTTCAGCGTGACGGTATCGGCACCCGAACCGCCCTGGATGCTCTCGATATTGGTGGCGGTGACATTATTCGTGCCACCCGAGAGCACCAGCTTGTCGCTGCCGCCGCCGAGATTGTAGCTGCCGGTGATGCCAGCCCCGAGCGTCAGGGTATCGTTGCCGCTGCCACCCTGCACGCTTTCGACATTCACCGCGGTCAGCGTGTTGGCGCCGTTGGTGAGCGTCAGCGTGTCGCTGCCCGCGCCCAGATCGATGCTGCCGCTGGTCTGCACCGCAGCCAGGGTCACGGCGTCGTCGCCCGTGCCGCCGGTGATGGTTTCCGTATTCGCCACCGTCACGGCATTGGCCGCGCCGTAGAGGATCAGCTTGTCGTTGCCAGCGGCGAGATCGATGCTGCCGGTGCCGTTATAGGTCAGCACATCGTCGGCGGAGTTGCCGGTGACGGTCTCGACGTTATTGACCGTGAGGGTGTTGTTACCGCTGCCGAGGAACAGCTTGTCGTTGCCGGCGCCGCCATTAACGGTTTCGACATTGCTCGTCGTGATCGACCCACCGGCCGTGCCGAAGGTGAGCGTGTCGCTGCCGGCGCCAAGATTGACGCTACCCGAGCCGTTGAACACCAGGGTATCCGCGCCGGTGCCGCCCAGCACGGTCTCGATATTGCTGGTGGTGAGGTTGTTGGTGCCGTTGGCAAGTTGCAGCGTGTCGTTGCCGGCCACAAGGTCATGGCTGACACCCGACACCACGTTGCCGAGCGTGACATAATCGTCGCCCGAGCCGCCGGTCAGCTTCTCGACATTGGTTGCGGTCAGCGTGTTGGCGCCATTGGCCAGCGTCAGGCTATCAGTGCCGGCACCGAGGTCGATACTACCGCTGGTCTGCGGCGCGGCCAAAGTCACAGAGTCGTCGCCCGTGCCGCCGGTGATGGTTTCGGTATTCGCCACGGTCACGGCATTCGCCGCGCCGGTCAGGATCAGCTTGTCGTTGCCAGCCGCCAGATCGATGCTGCCGGTGCCGTTATAGGTAACGACATCATCGCCGGAATTGCCGCTCACGCTCTCGACATTGTTGACGCTGAGCGTGTTGTTGCCGCTGCCGAGGAACAGCTTGTCGGTGCCGGCGCCGCCGGTCACAGTCTCGACATTGCTGACTGTGATCGAGCCGCCCGTGGCGCCGAAGGTGAGCACATCATTGCCAGCGCCGAGGCTGACACTGCCCGAGCCATTGAAGGTGACGCTGTCGGCGCCCGTGCCACCCAGCACGGTCTCGATATTGGTGACCGTCAGGCTATTGGTGCCATTGGCAAGCTGCAGCGTGTCGTTGCCAGCACCTAGGTCGAAGCTGCCGCCCGCGACGGTGCTGCCCAGCGTGACATAATCATCGCCGCTGCCACCCGCGATGCTCTCGACATTGGTGGCGGTGAGCGTGTTGGCGCCATCGGCAAGCGTCAGCTTGTCGCTGCCGGCACCCAGATCAATGCTGCCGCTGGTCTGCGGCGCGCTGAGCGTGACGGCATCGTTGCCGCTGCCGCCGGTGACGGTTTCGACATTGGCGACCGTGACGGCGTTGGCAGCGCCAGCGAGAACCAGCTTGTCACTGCCGGCGCCGAGATCGACCGTTCCGGTGCCGCTATAGGTGACAGTGTCGTTGCCGGTGCCGCCGACCACGGTCTCGATATTCGCCGTGGTCAGGCTGTTGGTGCCGTTCGCCAGGATCAGCTTGTCATTACCGGCGCCAAGATCGAAATTCTGCCCTGTCACCGGGCTGGCCAACGTCACCGTGTCGTCGGTAGCGGTGCCGACATTGGTGACATCCATGCCATTCAGCTTCATGCCATACTGGATGGTGAGCGTGGCACCGTTGCTGATGAAGGTGGCGTAGGTGACGCCGCCGATGGTGACGTCGGCGCCGCGCGCGCTGAAGCCCGAAGCGCTGATATTGTCGCCGGCATTGCCGCGCACAGTGAGCGTATCGGTATCGGATACCCGCACGATATCGGCGGCGGTCAGCGTCACCGTCTTGGCGCCGCTGCCGGTCAGTTCCACCACCTCGATGCCGGTGATCTTGCTGTCGCTCAGGTTCAGCGAGGAAGCAGAACGCAGCGTATCGGTGCCGGTGCCACCGGCGATCAGCGTATCGGCGGCGTCGTAGACCAGCGTGTCGTCGCCGGTACCGCCATCCAGCTTGTCGGCGCCTGCGCCACCATCCAGCAGATCGTTGCCGGCGCCGCCCCAGAGGTTGTCGTTGCCATCGCCGCCGAGCAGCGTGTCGTTGCCGACGCTGGCCCACAGCACGTCGTCGCCGGCGCCGCCATCAATGGTGACGGAGCCGATGGTATAGGTTTCGCTGGTCAGGTCGACGATATCATTGCCGTCGCCGGCATTGATGATCTCGATATCCTTTAGCCGCGCGCCGACACCAGAGGGCTCGCTATACTTGTCGTCGAGGAACAGCGCGTCGTTGCCGCTGGAAAGGTTGACCGTGTCGACGCCCTCGCCGCCATCGATCACATCGTAGCTGCGCACCTGGCCGGTAATGCTGACCAGCTCGCCGGTGCCGGCGATGCCGCTGCCATTGCCAACATTCTTCGCCGACCAGCCGCTGGTCCAGATCGCATCAACGGAATTATTGAAGGTGTCGTTACCCGCGCCGCCATAGAGATAGTCGCTGCCGGCGCCGCCATCGATGATGTCGTTGCCATCGCCACCGCGGATGATGTCGTTGCCGTCGCCGCCGAGCAAAGTGGCGCCGGTGCTGCCGGTGGCCGTGATCGTATCGGCGCCGCTTGAGCCGGTGACGCTCTCGATGGCACTGACCGTGATGCTGCCGGCGCTGCCGAGCGTCAGGCTGTCGGCGCCGCTGGAGCCCTGGGCCGTCTCGACATTGGTCGCCGTGATGGCATTGCCGCCGCTGCCGAAGGTCAGCGTGTCGCTGCCGGCGCCGAGGTCGACGCGGCCCGAGCCGTTGAAGGTGACGCTGTCATTGCCCGTACCGCCGAGTACGGTCTCGATATTCGCCGTGGTCAGCGTATTGGTGCCGTTGGCGAGCTGCAGCGTGTCCTTGCCGGCATTGAGGTCGTAGCTGCCATTGGTGACCAGGTTGCCGAGCGTGACGTAATCATCGCCCGAGCCGCCGGTCAGCTTCTCGACATTGGTGACGGTGAGGCTGTTGGCGGCATCGGCCAGCTTCAGGCTGTCGCTGCCGGCACCGAGATCGATGGCGCCGCCGGTGATGCCCTGGCTCAGGGCCACGGTGTCGTTGCCAATGCCGCCGACGATATTCTCGATATTGGCAACCGTGACGCTGTTCGCCGTGCCGGTAAGGATCAGCGTGTCGTTGCCGCCGCGCAGGTCCAGCGTACCGGTGCCGCTGTAGGTAATGGTGTCATCGCCCGAACCGCCGGTGACACTCTCGACATTGGCGACCGTAGCGGTCTCGCCGGCATCGCCAAGCACCAGCTTGTCGTAGCCGGACGAACCCTGCACGCTCTCGGCATTGCTGGCGGTGATGGTAGCGCCGGCAGCGCCAAACACCACGGTGTCACTGCCATCGCCGAGATCAACGCTGCCGCCGGTGCCGCTGAGTGTGACGGTATCGTTGCCGGTACCGCCCAGCACGGTTTCGATATTGGTCGCGGTCAGCGTGTTGGTGCCGTCCGCAAGCTGCAAGGTGTCCTTGCCGGCATTGAGGTCGTAACTGCCGTTGCTGACCAGATTGCCGAGCGTGACGTAATCATCACCCGAGCCGCCGGTCAGCTTCTCGACATTGGTCACCGTCAGGCTGTTGGCGGCATTGGCGAGCGTCAGGCTGTCATTGCCGCCGCCGAGGTCGATATCGCCGCCGGTGAAGCCCTGGAGCAGGGTGACGGCATCGTTGCCGCTACCGCCGGTGATATTCTCGATATTCGCCGCCGTCACGGCATTCGCCGCACCGACCAGGATCAGCGTGTCGTTGCCGCCGCGCAGGTCGATGGTGCCGGTGCCGTTATAGGTGACGGTATCGTCGGCATCGCCGCCGGTGACACTCTCGACATTATTGACCGCGACGTCGTTACCATTGGCGCCCAGCACCAGCTTGTCGTAACCCGACGAGCCCTGCACTACTTCGGCATTATTGGCGGTGATGGTGGCGCCGGCCGCGCCAAACACCACGGTATCGCTGCCATCGCCGAGATCGACATTGCCGCCAGTGCCGGCAAGCGTGACGGTATCATCGCCGGCACCGCCCAGCACGGTCTCGATATTGCTGGCGGTCAGCGAATTGGTGCCGTCCGCAAGCTGCAGCGTATCCTTGCCCGCCGCCAGATCGAAGCTGCCGCCGCTGACCGGGGCGCCGAGGGTGACATAATCATCGCCCGAACCGCCGGTGACGCTCTCGACATTGCTGACCGTCAGGCTGTTGCCGCCATTGGCCAGCTTCAGGCTGTCGCTGCCGGCGCCAAGATCGACTTCGGCACCATCAATCGGACCAGCCAGCGTGACGGCATCGCTGCCCGCGCCACCCAGGATGCTTTCGATATTCGCCGCCGTAACGGCATTGGCAGCGCCGGTGAGAATAAGCGTGTCAGTGCCGCCACGCAGGTCGAGGCTGCCGGTGCCGCTATAGGTAACGGTATCGTCGCCTTCGTTGCCGGTGACGCTCTCGACATTGGCAACCGTCAGTGTGTTGCCGCCATCGGCCAGGAACAGCTTGTCGTTGCCGCCCTTGAGGTCGACGCTGGCGCCATCCACCGGGCCGTCCAGCGTCAGGATATCGTCGCCCGAGCCGCCGGTGAGGGTCTCAACATTCGCCGCCGTGATGGTGTTGCCGCCATCGGCGAGGTTCAGCGTATCGCTGCCATCGCCGAGATCGGCATAACCCTGGCTCTGCGCCGTGCCATAGGTGACGGTGTCGTCGCCGGCCCCACCCTGCACGTTCTCGATATTGCTGACCGTGATGTCATTGGCGCCATCGGCCAGGGTCAGCTTGTCGTTGCCGCCGGCAAGGTCGTAGCTGCCACCCTGCACCACATCGGCCAGCGTGATGTCGTCGTCGCCATCGCCGGCCACCAGGGTCTCGACATTGGCCACCGTCAGCGTGTTGCCATCGGAAGCCAGCACCAGCTTGTCATTGCCAGCGCCGAGATCGATGGTGCCCGGCACGCTCGGCGGCACCAGCACCACGGTATCGTCGCCGGAGCCGCCGATCACGTTCTCGACGTTGTTCAGCGTGACGACATTGGTGCCCGGGCCAAGCTGCAGCGTGTCTTCGCCATCGCCAAGATCAACGCGGCCAGTGCCGCTATAGGTCAGCGCGTCGTTGCCGCTGCCGCCCTGCACGGTCTCGACATTGGCAACCGTCAGCGTGTTGTCGCCATCGGCCAGCGTCAGCTTGTCGCTGCCGCCCTTGAGGTCGATGGTAACGCCATCCACCGCTTCGGTGAGCGTTACATCGTCGTTGCCCGAACCGCCGGTGATGCTCTCGACATTCGACGCCGTGACGGTGCCGCCATCGGAGCCAAGCGTCAGGGCATCGTTGCCGTCGCCCAGATCGACAGTACCGGAGCCATTGAAGGTGACGGTATCGTTGCCGCTGCCGCCGTTCAGGGTCTCGACATTGCTGACCGTGACGGTGTTGTTGCCATCAGCCAGGTTGAGCGTGTCGTCGCCGCCGCCGAGATCGACGCTGACGCCGGAAACCGGATCGGCCAGGGTGATATTGTCATCGCCCGATCCGGCCACCAGGGTTTCGACATTGGCGACGGTGAGCGTGTTACCATCATCGGCCAGCACCAGCTTGTCATTGCCAGCGCCGAGATCAATGGTGCCCGGCACGCTCGGCGGCACCAGCACCACGGTATCGTCGCCAGCGCTGCCGACCACGTTCTCGACATTGGTCAGGGTTACGATGCTGCCACTGCCGGTGAGCTTGAGCGTATCCTCGCCGTCGCCGAGATCGATGGCGCCGTTGCCGTTGTAGCTGATCACATCCTCGCCGGTACCGCCGGTGAGGCTTTCGACATTGCTGACCGTCAGGGTGTTGCCGCCATCGGCCAGAGTCAGGCTGTCATCGCCGCTGCCGAGGTCGATGCTGCCGCTGGTCTGCGGCGCCGCCAGGGTAACGTCGTCGTCGCCCAGGCCGCCGGTAATGGTTTCGACATTGGCAACCGTGATCGGGCCGCCCTCGCCGCCCAATTGCAGCTTGTCATTACCGCTGCCGAGATCGACATAAGCGCCGTTGTTGCCACCGGTCAGGGTCAGGTCGTCGCTGCCATTGGAGCCGACCACGCTTTCAACATTGCCAGCGGTGATATGGCCGCCATTGCCGCCGAAGCTGAGCGTATCGTCGCCATCGCCGAGATCCAGCGCGGCATCGCCGATCACGGTGACATCATCTGCGCCAGCGCCGCCGGTCAGGCTCTCGACATTGGAAATGGTGAGCGTGTTGCCGCCATCGGCCAGCGTCACCGTATCCTTGCCGCCGCCGAGGTCGATGCTCTCGCCGTCGAGATTGTCGGCGAAGGTGACATCATCGCCGCCAGTGCCGCCAACCAGGGTTTCGACGCCGGAAAGGGTGACGGTGTTGCCGCTATTGCCCAGCACCAGCTTGTCGTTACCGGCACCAAGATCGATGCTGCCGGTGCCGCTATAGGTGATGGTGTCGCTGCCCGAACCACCGGTCAGCGTTTCGACATTGGTGACCGTGAGCGAATTGGTGCCATCGGCAAGCGTCAGGCTGTCATCGCCGGCGCCGAGGTCGACGCTGCCGCCAGTGACCGGGGTGCCGAGGGTGACATCGTCGCCGCCCTTGCCGCCGGTTACGGATTCGACATTGCTTGCCGTGACCGTGTTGCCGCCATCGGCCAGCACCAGGCCATCCTTGCCGCCACCGAGATCGATCTGGATGCCGCCGCTGGTGGTTTCACCCAGCGTGACGATATCGGTGTTGTTGCTGCCCTGGATGGTTTCGGTGCCAGTAACGGTGTAGCTGCCGCCACTGGTGCCGATCTGCAAAGTGTCGTTGCCGCCACCGAGATCGGCATTGCCGCCGCCGTTGAAATAGACCGTATCGTTGCCCGAACCGCCGGTGACGGTCTCGATATTGGTCACCGTCAGCTTGTTGCCGCCATCGGCCAGGATCAGGCCGTCATTGCCCGAACCGAGGTCGAAATTGCCGTTCGCCACCGTGGTGTCGAGCTGGAAGGTGACATTGTCCTTGCTGCCGGCGGCAACCACGGTCTCGACATTGACGGCAGTGACCTGGGTGGTCTCGCCCACCAGCACCAGCTTGTCGATGCCGTCGCCAAGATCGATATAGCCCTTGCCGGAGAAAGTGACGTAATCGTTGCCCGAGCCGCCGATCACGGTCTCGACATTATTGATGGTGAGCTGGTTGCCGCCATCGGCCAGCACCAGCAGGTCATTGCCATCCATCAGGTCGATGGTGCCGCCGGTGCGGCCCTCGGTGAGCACAACGGCATCGTCGTTCTTGCCGCCGGTGATGCTCTCGACGTTGCTCGCCTGGATGTAATTGCCGCCATCGCCCAGCGTCACCTTGTCGGCGCCGGCGCTGCCGATCACCTTCTCGATGCTGCTGATGGTAACATTGCCGCTGCCGGCACCCAGCGTGACGGTGTCGGCACCAAGACCACCGATGATGGTCTCGGTATTGGCAATGGTGAGCGTATTGCCGCCATCGGCCAGGATCAGCTTGTCGCCGCCGCCGGCCAGATCGATGCTGCCGCCCTGCAGGCCCTGGGTGAGCTGCACGGTATCGGCGCCGCCGCTGCCGACGACATTCTCAACATTGCTGAGCGTGACACTGTTGGCGGTGCCGTTCAGGATCACGGTATCGCTGCCGCCGGCCAGATCGATGCTGCCGGTGCCGGCATAAGTAATCGTGTCGTTGCCCGAACCGCCGGTAACACTCTCGACATTGGCGATGGTCAGGCTGTTTTCGCCATTGGCCAGCTTCAACGAGTCGATGCCGCCGAGCAGGTCGACGCGGCCGCCGGTGACGACGCTGGAAAGCGTCACGTTATCGCTGCCGCTGCCGCCGGTCACGCTCTCGGTGTTGATGGCATTGAAGGTGTTGCCGCCATCGGCCAGCTTCACAGAGTCGCGGCCCGCCCCCATGTCGATGCTGTAGGGGCTGGTGGCATTGCCAATGGCCGTGGTCAGGGTCAGTGCATCGTTGCCGCTGCCGCCTTCCACGGTCTCGAAATTAGAGGCAGTGGCGGCATTGTCACCGCCATCGGCGAAGCGCAGCAGGTCATTGCCGGCGCCAAGATCGACAGTGCCGGTGCCGGCAAAGTAGATCGTCTCGTTGCCGGTGCTGCCGGTGATGGTCTCGATATTCGCCAGGGTGACGATGTTATCGCCCTTGGCCAAGGTCAGCGCATCATTGCCGCCAGCCAGATCGACCCGGCCATTCTTCAGCACGGTACCGAGCGTCAGCACGTCGCCATTGGACGAGCCAATCACGGTTTCGATATTGGTTAGCGACAGGGTGCCGCCGGAATTGATGATCAGCGTGTCGTTGCCAGCGCCAAGATCGATCACCGCATTGGCCGGCTGGTTCGGGCCGAGCGCGATGGTGTCGTTACCAGTCGAGCCGATCACGGTCTCGATGTTGCTGATGGTGAAGGTGCTGCCGCCAACGGCCAGGATCAGCTTGTCCTTGCCGGCGCCGAGATCCATGTAGCCGTTGGTGATCACGTCACCAACAGTGATGGTGTCGTTGCCGGTGCCGCCAAGCACCGTCTCGGTGCCATACACGGTCTGGGTATTGGCGCCATTGGCCAGCTTCAGGCTGTCATTGCCGGCGCCGAGATCCAGGCTGATCGCCTTGGTCAGCGCCGCCTTCATGGTGATGCTGTCGTCACCGGCGCCGCCGACCAGGGTTTCGACGCCCGCAACGGTCACAGTATTGGCGGCACCGGTGAGGATCAGCTTGTCGAGGCCGGTGCTCAGATCAACGTTGCCGGTACCGCTATACGTGACGGTGTCGGCATTGTTGCCGCCAGTCACCGTCTCGGCATTGGCAATGGTCAAGCTGTTAGCAAAATTTGCCAGCTTCACCGTATCGCTGCCGCCACCGGCATCGATAAAGCCATTAGTGATGCCATTCATCAGCGTGATCTTGTCGATCCCGCTGCCACCGATGATGGTTTCCACATTGGCGAACGAGGCCGTGTTGTTGCCGTTCGCCAGGAACACCTTGTCGAGGCCGTCGCCAAGATTGAAGCTGCCCTTGGCGGTAGTGACGTTGTTGTAGATGACGTCGTTGCCACCGAGGCCGACCACGGTCTCGACATTGGCCAGCGTGAGGGTGTTGTTGCCGTTCGCCAGTGTCAGCTTGTCGACGCCGCCACCAAGATCGATCACCGAGCCGCTGAGCCGGTCATCGCTCAGCGCAACGATATCGGCCGCGCTGCCGCCGGTCAGGGTTTCAATATTGGCCAGGGTGAGCATGCTGGAGACATTGCCCAGCACCAAGCTGTCTTGGCCGCCACCGAGATCGACATTGGCCCGCGCCGATTTGTCGAGGCGGACGCTGTCGTTGCCGCTGCCACCAACGATCGTCTCAATGCTGATCGCCGTGAGCGAATTGGCGACATCATCCAGGGTCAGGCTGTCGTTGCCGCTGCCAAGATCGACTTTGGCATTCTTCAGCGCACCATCAATGGTGACCGTGTCACTGGCGCCGCCGCCGGTGATGGTTTCGACATTACCAACCGTAACGGAATTGGTGGAGTTAGACAGCTTCAGCGTATCGTTGCCGCCACCAAGATCGATCTTGCCGTTAGTCAAGCCGGTATTGATGGTCACGATGTCGGTACCGGCCGCACCAATAATGGTTTCTACACCATTCGCCGTGATCTTGCCGCCGGCGGCGTTGAGCGTCAGCTTGTCGCTGCCGGCACCAAGGTTGACAGCTGTCTGCGTGGAACCAGTGCCGAGATAGATGTCATCGGCCTTGTCGCCACCAACGATCTGCTCAACATTCGCCAGCGTGACCGTGTTCACGACATTGTCGAGTTCAACGCGGTCCGTGCCCTTGCCAAGGTCGATCGACGCTTCGCTTGCTACAGTGCCGACAAAGCGGACCGTATCGGCGCCACTGCCGCCGACGAGGGTTTCGACATTCGCAACGTAGACACTATTGGTGCCGTTGCCGAGCACCAGTTTATCGCCACCGCCACCGAGATCGAAGTTACCAGGGCCAGCCGCAGACACGGTGACAATATCAGCCCCGCTGCCGCCGATCACGGTATCGACATTCTGCACGGTGAGTGAATTGCCGCCATCGGCGAGACGCAGCGTATCGGCACCGCTGCGCAGATCGACCTTGCCGCCGTTGATATTGGTCTTCAGCGTGATCTCGTCGTTACCGATACTGCCGCTGATGCTTTCGACATTCGAGAGGAAAAGCGTGGAGCCACTCGGGCTGATTAGAGACAGCTTGTCCTGGCCAGCGCCCAGATCGATGGTGCTCTGCGACTCCAGCGTTGTGGCGATGGTAATATCGTCGTTGCCAGCGCCGCCGATCAGCGTTTCAACATCGGAAACCGTCAGTACGTTACTCGCGCCACTCAGGGTCAGGCTGTCCTTGCCATCGCCCAGCATGACCACGCCTTTGCTTACGCCACCACCCAGGGTGATCCTGTCGTCACCTGTGCCGCCATAAACCGATTCGACATTGGTAAGCGTTGTAATATTGCCGCCATTCGCGAGCGTAACCACATCGGCACCGGCACCAAGATCAACGTTGTGCTGGGTGCCCAGATTGGTCGTGAAGGTGACGGCATCGGCAGCACTACTGCCGGTAACGGTCTCGACATTGCCGACGCTGACGCGGTTGCCGCCGGTGCCAAGCTGCAATTTGTCGGCGCCGTCGCCCAGATCATAAAGCGCATCGTAGCTGCCGCGCCCCAGTACAACCGAGTCGCTGCCGCTGCCGCCGAGCAAGGTATCGACACCCGTGGCCGTGATATTATTGGTGCCGTTGGCCAGGCGCAGCGTGTCGAAATCTAGGCCAAGATCGACCTTGGCATTGGCAGGCGCCGACAGCGTGATGTTGTCGACCGCCAGGCCGCCGGTGATGGTTTCGGCGTTGGCAATGGTCGCCGTGTTGGCGGCATTGTTGAAGATGACGGTATCACTGCCAACACCGGTATCGATCGTACCGTTGAAAGCTGTATTGAATGTGATCTTATCGGCACCATTGCCGCTGGCGACACCTTCGACATTGGACACATTGTACACACCACCGGCATTGCCGAACGTCACGGTATCCGTGCCGCCACCAAGATCGACAGTCGCCTTGGTGGCGCCATCGCCAAGCTTGACCTGGTCGTCGCCGCTGCCGCCATAAACGGCCTCGACATTGTTGGCGGTGACACGGTTCACGCCATCGGCCAGCCGCAGGCTGTCGGTGCCGCCGCCCAGGTCAATCGTTACGCCGTCCGGCGTTGCCGCGTTGAGCCTGACATTGTCGGCCCCGGTTGAGCCAATAATGGTTTCGGCATTGGCAACACCGATATCGGATGAGGTGAGAATCGTCAGCTTGTCGTTGCCGCCGCCAAGATCGTACTGGCCGCCCTGCACGCGGCCGCTGACCGCGATGTTGTCATCGCCACCACCGCCCACCAGGGTTTCGACGCCGGCAACCGTGAGGTTATTGCCACCATTGGCAAGATTGAGTGTGTCGTTGCCGTTGAGCAGGTCAATCTTGACGCCGGTGGAAGCCTGCTCCAGCGTCACGACATCGTTGCCGGTAGAGCCGGTAATGGTCTCGACATTGGCGACGCTGACAGTATTGCCACTGGCAGTCAACGTCAGTGCGTCTGCGCCAGCGCCAAGGTCGACGCGGCTATCGGAGGTAAAGGCCGTGTTGGCCACCACGATATCGGCACCACTGCCACCCAGCACGGTTTCGATACCGCTGACGGTGACACTGTTACCTGTATTGGCGAGCTGCAGGCTGTCCTTGCCGTCGCCCAGCGAAACGCTGGCGCGGCTCAGCTGCGTGGTGGCGGTGATACTGTCGTTACCGCCACTTGCGCTGATATTCTCGACATTGGCGACGGTGACATTGCTGGCGGTGCCGGAAATCTTCAGCGTATCTATGCCGGCGCCAAGATCAACCTGCACGCCGCCGGCGGCATTGCTGAGATTGACCGTGTCGCCAAGCTTGCCGCCGAGAATGGTCTCGACATTGGCAGCGGAAAGATTGTTGGTGGTGTCTGGCAGGGTGAGATGGTCTTTGCCGTCGCCGAGATCGACAGACACGCTGCCGGTGAATTTGGACACGACGACCCTATCGTCGCCGCTGCCACCTTGCAGCGTCTCGACGTTGGTAAGGGTGTAATTGCCACCCTCGTCATTCAGGGTCGTGGTCGGCACGACTAAGACCTAAGCTCCTTCCGAACTTCTTTCTGACCATCAACCGCTCTACTGAGCGATCGCAACGAAGCTTTTGATAACGCAGCGTGCGCGACTAAAGTTGCCGGGCTGCTCGCGCTTTCGCCCGAGCCCGGCATCATGCAGTCGTCGCCCGACGTTCTCGCCTGCGACTTCCAGATGATTTACTCGACACGCAAAACAGATCGCTGGGTATGATTCAGGTCAAACCGGGATGAAAATCATGCGGAAGAACTTCCGCCTACACCCCCATGTGCGACCGACACACCCACGACACTGCACACAACGCTACGCTGTCGGCAAAGGGCCACTGCACTGAAATATGCCGCAACACCATTACCAAAACATCAATTCACTACCACAAATTGCTCACCCATTGCACGCCAAATTTTCCTGCAATTTCTGTGAATTGCGTCAAATTCTGGCATTTGTGAAAGGGGGTTCACGGAGCATATTCGCTATCGCTTTTGGACCCCAGACTTCCCTGCATGGTTGCAATCGCCCTGCGAGTAATTGCAATTTCCAGCGAGGCTGACCTTGGTGGCGAATGCAACCAGCACCACCCATCTACCTGGAATCCAGAGGAAACCTCCACACCCTCCCGGCGGGTGCGAAGCCGGAACTGGCGCCATCAAACAGTTGTAGGTGTCGTGGGGGAAAGCGCCCCCTACAGGCGAATATCCCCGCCCCACCCCTGAAATCAGCTACAATGGATTTGTTTCAGTATCTTTTTTCGCAAAGCGCTCAGGCGAGTTTCGGGCGGCATCCTGGCTGGCTTGCCCAAAAACATCGGCTCGACGAGTCGCCCGGTGCGGATATCGATTGGCAAACGATGGAACAGGTAGCCATATTCCGGCTCAGACATCAGGTGACCCCGGCCTTTGCGGATACCGACCAAATAGCCCTCGTCGGCCTCAACCTCGCCGGATAGCTCATAAGACGGCAGCTTGCTGGCAATCAGCCGGCGCAGGCGCATGAAAAACGGAGCGCCGTGTTCTGTTACCCCCAACCAGGTCAGTTGCTGCCCGGGCTGCCGTCCCAGCAATGAAACACTCCAGCAGACGGCCTTGCTGACGCGAAGTCAGGCGGCTCCGGCGGGAATACATCGTCGCTCTCCAGACCTCAAAGAACGCCTTAGCAACCTCAGCCCCGGCAAAATATCAGGGATTGCCCCCTCTCCAAACGGGGAAAAGGTATGAATAGGCTCGCTCAGTAAGCTGACGCATCGCGTCCCGCTTGAATTCGTCTCTAAAATTGGTTTCGCCGATCTCGACGAGGCTCAGCCCGGCCCTGTGCGAACATCGCCCACGTGACGCATGGAATGTATCTCGCCCAGCACGGCGTAGTTCGGTCCGCCAATCCGACACACTGGCCGGAGGAGCGCCGTATCGATCTTGTTGGACTCGCACAGACCATCTCGGATGTGGAAAACCACCACCTCGCCGACGATGAATTCCGCGCCGGTTTCACCGAACTCGATGCTGCGCACGAACTTGCATTCCAGACTGATTGGCGTTTCTGCCAGATATGGCGTCTTGATTTTCTGGCTTGGCTTGACGCTGAAGCCCAGCAGATCGACCTCGCTGACATCGGGCGGATAGTCGATTGCGCTCTTATGAATGGCCTCGATCATTGTTTCGTCGCCGATGTTGACCACGAAATCCTTGTTGGCCTCGATATTGAGCGATGTGTCCTTGCGTCGACCGCTGCGCAGGCCGACGTTGATTCCCACCATCGGCGGCTTCGACGAAACAAAGGTGAAGCAGCTGAAGGGAGCCAGATTTACAATGCCTCCAGGCCCCAGGGTGGAAACCCAGGCGATGGGACGGGGCACCACGATTCCAGTCAGAAGCTTGTAGAGCTCCTGAGGCTCGATGCCGTCAGGTATGATCTCCATATTCCCCCCTCAATGCGGAACCGGCCTGGCCGCGCCTTCCTTCTCAACGGGCACGAATGCCGAGCCTGGATAGGCGCCGAGCTTTGTCGAAATGAGCGCAGCGGTCCGTTCGACGAGTTCTGCCAGGCGTTTGTGTGAGTCAGCGTGGGCTTTTCCCTTCCCGACAGCAGCACTGATAGCGGCAATCACTTCGCCTGGCGCATTCCGGATGGGCGCGCCGACGGCAAGAATGCCGACAAGGTTTTCTTCATCGGAAATCGCATATCCCCGCTCGCGAATCTTCTTGATATCGGCGAGGAGTTTTGCCGGCTCGGTAATGCTGTATGGTGTCAGGCGGGCAAGCACCATCTTCTGCATCACCTTTTCCAGCACCTCGTCCTGGAGAGCTGCAAGCAGAACCTTGCCTGCGCTTGTGGTGTGCAGATGACCTGTCGCCCCCGTATTGATGCGGAAGACAGACGGCTGCGAGCCCTGGATACTGCACAGATACAGGAGGGCAGTATCGCTTCGAACGCCGAGGTAGACATTCAAATGTTCTTCCTCGGCAAGTCGATGCAGTTCGTCATAGGCCACACTGTAGAGCGGGTTGCTCTGCGTGTAGCGCTGACCGACCTGAAAGGCACGTGCTCCGACCCGATAGCGCCGCGTTACCGGGTTCTGTTCAAGGAAGCCCTGTTCGGCCAGTGTGTTGATAAGTCGCGACACAATGCTCTTGTCGAGATCCATAAGGCGTGACAATTCGCGAACCCCGATTTCGGGTCCGTTGTTGCTGACGACATCGAGGATGTGCAGCCCGCGCGATAAGGACTGGTTGGTTGTCATGCACTTTCCACTGGAGGTTGCAATGCTCGGCCCGACTGCCGATTCCCGTCCCAGTATATAACCCGACTCTGTACCGCGCGAATAACGATGTGCCCAATGATGCCAATCATCGAAAGTGTGAATACGCTGGTGAACATGGTTCCAACGTCAAAATTCATCGACGATGCCTGGATCAGATACCCAAGGCCCTGTTTGGCCGCGACGAACTCGCCGACAACGGCGCCGATCAGGCCCAGCACGATGGCAATCTGCAGGCCGGCGAAAATGGAATGTGCGGCGCCAGGCAGCTTCACGTCCCAATAAACCAGCCAGCGTGGGGCCGAGAACGCCTTGTAGAGATCGAGCAGATCGGAATTGGTCGCGCGCAGACCGGACAGCGTGTTTACGAAGACCGGGAAAAAGCAGATCAACGCAACGAGGATAACCTTGGAAGTCAGCCCGAAGCCGAACCACACGAGCAGGATTGGCGCCAGAGCTACCTTGGGCATCGACTGGAAGCCGATGACATAGGGAACGACGATCTGTTCGACAATTTCGAATTCGGCAACCAGGGAAGCAAGCAGGAAAGCAACCAAGCATCCGCAGGCATACCCCACCATCATCTCGGTCACGGTAATGCCGATATGCGGGAAGATCAGTCCGGTTGAGTACAGCTTGATTGCGGACTGCAGCACCGCGTATGGGCCGGGTAGCAGGTAGGCAGGCACGCCGAACAATACGGTGCCGTAATGCCAGAACAGCAAGAAGACGACGAGTGACAGAGCGGAGATGAGGCGACCCTTGAGCTTCTTCATTTTCATACCGCCTTACAGATTTCTCTTCCCGGCCCCGAACATCTCGCGAAGCTTGTTCGCGACTTCGGAGAATCGGGGGCTGGCCATGGTGTCGAGAGTTCGCGGACGCTCCAGGTTGACATCCAGCTCCAGCACCTTGGTACCCGGACGCCCCGACAGAACAACGACCTTGTCGGCTAAATAGACGGCTTCTTGGATTGAATGGGTGATGAAGACCACGGTCTTCTTGGTCTCCATCCAGATCGATTGCAGCTCATCGGTCATGCGCTCACGGGTCAGTGCGTCGAGAGCTGCAAACGGCTCGTCCATCAGCAGGACGGCCGGGTCGTGAATGAGACCACGAGCGATACCGGCACGCTGCTGCATGCCTCCGGATAACTCGTGGGGAAGATGGCCACCAAAATTTCCAAGGCCGACCAGATTCAACAGACGATCAGCTTCGACCTCATACTGGGCCTTCGGCAGACGCTGGGCGCGGATGGGCACCAGCACGTTTTCGCGGACTGTCTTCCAGGGCAGCAGCGTCGGCTGCTGGAAGACAATACCGACGTCCTTGCGTGGACCGGTGATCTTCTGGCCCGAAACCGTCACTTCGCCTTCAGCAATACCCAGCAGACCACTCACCACCTTGAGAAGGGTGGATTTGCCGCATCCTGAAGGCCCCAGAACCGCGACGAATTCCCCTTTCCTCACCTGCAAATCGAGCTTGGAAAGCGCAGTAAGTGGGCCCCGCGTTGTCTCATAAACAACGGACATATTCTGGATGTTTAAGACAACGTCGGGGCTTTGCATGACTACCTGGTCTCACATCTAGATGCTGGACTTACTTGTAGGCCTTGGCCTTGCTAATGACCGCCGCGCGGTCAAATTTATTGTACTCGGGAACAAACTCGTTCGTGTAGAGCGTGTTGAGCGGGATATTGGCGTCCTTCTCGATCAAACCACCGACCTTCAAAGCATTTATGAGGAGCTTCCAATCCTCTTCCGTGAAGGCACCCATGTTGGTCTCGTTCCGACCGGCGAGAAGGTTGGCCATGCGAGGCTTCATTACCTCGACCTCCTTCTTCATGTTGTCGGCATCCGAGCCACTAGTCGGCTTCAGTTCGGGATACTGACGCCAGAACGACAAGATGCAGCCTTCCAGATTGGCGTTGCAGGCAATTGCCGCCTTCGACATCGCCCGACCGAAGCGGATGACAAGGCCTGGGTTCTTTTTCAGCAGCTCCTCGGTAACCGGGAAGCCATGGCTAGAAAGATTCTGGTATTCCTTCGGGAACGGGATGCGGCGGATCTTGGTGCCCGTCAGCTCAAGCGATACATGGGCGGTGTCCCACAGGTTCAGGCCATCGATGGACTTGCGGCGCAGCGCCTCGAAAGCCGGGACGCCCGAACCAGCGGCAATCTTTTGCACCGTGTTCCAGTTAACACCTTCACTCTGCGCCATCGCCTGGGTCATCGCGATATTGCCCGAGGTCAGCGACACGAAGCCGATCGTCTTGCCGCCGAAATCGCCCATCGTCTTGATCGGGCTATCTTCCAGCACCGCCATCTCCCAGATGGAGCGCGGCAGGAAATTATAGACGAAGCGCAGCGGGAAGTTCGGCTTCCCCTCCTGGCGTGAGATCGGCAACGGCTCCAGGCTCGCATAGGCCGAATGAATCGTGCCTGCCAGCAATTGGGGAATGATGACGCCCGATCCGGTCAGGACGATGATTTCGGCGTCGAGATTCTCCTCATCGAAGAAACCCAGAGCCTTGGCGAAGGTGAAATTGGCGGTGCCGGTATTCAGGGCCGACGGCCAGGCAAAGACAAATTTGTCTTTTGCGACAGCAGGTTGTGTGGCAAGAGCCGGAACCAGAACCGCAGCACCGATCAGGGCGCTCCGAAGCATATTAAAGCAGCGCGATACGCGTGGTGAAACTTGCATAAACCCCTCCTTGTCTCTTTATTTGCAATAATGTCTATAATATCGAGACGCACGTAGCGTCAAGCAAATTGCATGATTTGGCAATGTCCGCGTCACAAAAGCTCAATTGCTTTCGCGATAGCGCGTCGTGCGACATTGATGGTCAGTTCCGCCTTGTAGGCGTTGTCCTTCATCGGCAGAGCGCCGAATACCACTGACTTCGCCGCCTCGTCGATCAGGTCCTGAGATAGCGGATCGGACAGAAGGATATTCTCAGCGACCGGGATGCGGATTGGCTTCGGCGCCACGCCGCCCAGCGAGATGGCGGCATAGTCGAGGCGGACACGGCTTCCCGCTACATCAACCGCAGCCGAGGCTTCCGCAAAGTCACCAGCCCAGCGGGCGAATTTCTCGAAGTGGAAAGCGCTTCTGCGGGACGGCACGGGAATATTGATTTCCGTGATGATTTCATCCGGGTCCAGGACCGTCTCACCAGCCCAGACATACAGCTCGCCGACAGGAAGTTTTCGCGTTCGACGCGGACCGACCACAACCAGATCGGCTTTCAGCGCGGTCAGGATTGGCGCAAGATCCGAAACACACGGCGCGGCACAGCGCCCCGTTCCCATGATGGAATGGTGCCTGTTCTCGCCGAGTACGGCGTAACACGGGCATGCCGGCCCGGAAAAACGGTAGCAAGGCGTCGCCGACCTGAAGAACCAGCAACGCTTTTCCTGGCACAGATCGCCAGCCACGGTGGCGCGGTTGCGAACGATAGGCGTCGCAATCTGCAGAATGGCATTCTTCAATGTCGGGAAATGAGTGTTGATAAGCTCGTCCTCAGCCAGAGCTGACAAGGTGACGCCAGCGCCGACCTGAATGAAGCCTTCATCAAGCCGTATCTTCCGCATCGATGCGATATGGCCGACCGAAACCAACTGCCTGGGCGAGTAAATGCCCTGCTTTATGCCGGGGATCAGATCCGTGCCGCCCGCGATGAGCTGGCTCTTGAGATCAGGAGTCGCAAGCGTATGAACCGCAGTCGCTATAGACTCGGCCTGGACGATTCTTTTCGGCGTGCTGGCCTCGCGCGAGGCCCCGATGGCCTTGCCGAGTCTTTTCATCACGGGCACCATCGCCGGATAGGCCTTGCGTACAGTCGCGATTTCGAGATTGCGCAACCGGCTGAGCGACTTCATCTCCGGCAGAGGGGCATTTTCCTTCTTGCGCAGGGCTTCCAGAACCATTTCCGGCGTGATCGGAAGCCTGTGGAATCGAACACCGGTCGCATTGGCAACCGCATTCGCGATCGCGGCCACAGTGGCGTTGATAGTCGGCTCACCGGCCGCCTTGGCGCCAAAGGGGCCCAGATTTTCTTCTGTCTCGACGAATTCGACCACGATGTCCGGCGTGTCGAGCATCCGGGGGACACGGTAGTTGAAGAGCGACCGGTTGATCGGTCGGCCGTCCTGGAACAGAACCTCCTCGCTCAGTGCCATGCCGATACCCTGAACGATACCACCGTAGGTCTGCCCCTCCAGTGCCGTAAGATTGATGACCTTGCCGACGTCCTGGACAGAAGCAATCTTGAGGACTTTGACCCGACCGGTCTCCGGATCGACTTCGACCTCGGCCGTCTGGGCTGCAAACGCATACGAGGCGGCGTAATTACCAAAGCCGGTCTTTGCATCCGGCCGTGCCAGGTCGATTTCGTAGAAGCCCTCAACCTTCAGCGTGCCATATCGTTGAGCCGCCTGCCCAAAAGTCATGAAGTCCGGGGCATCCGGCCGCTTGAACCGACCGTCTGCATAGTCAATGGCATCAACCGGAACCGACCAATCGACGGCCAGATTCTCCTTCACCGCAGCCACCAGTTTCCTGCCGGCATCAAGAACCGCATTGCCGGTGACAAAGGTCACGCGGGAGGCAGCGCTGCCCAGGTCGTCAGGGCTCTCTTCCGTATCCATGTGCAGGACGTCGATCCGGCTCATCGGGATGCCGAGGGAGTCCGACAGGAGCTGGGCAAGCAAGGTATTCTGGCCGGTACCGGTGTCGGCAGTTTGCGTGCCGATACGGAAGGTTCCGTCGGGATACGCAACCAGAGCAATCCTGGAGAAATTGCCTTCGGCATAGAGAACGCTGCCGCTGGCATGAATCATCGAAGCAACCCCGACGCCGCGATACTTGGGCAGCTTGCCGTACTTCTCCTTCCAGCCGATCAGCTCGGCCGAACGCTTCAGACACTCATCCAGGCCGCAGGAGGTGATTTTCCAGCCCAGGATGGTTTCATCGCCCGGCTGATTGGCAATGCTCCGCCGATACTCCACAGGGTCCAGGCCGAGCTTCTCGGCGACTTCATCGACTTGGCTCTCGATCGCCCAGATGATGCCGGGTGCGCCCATACCCCGATATGAACCACCTGGAACCTTGTTGGTGTAAACCAGGTTGGCCTCGATTGCCGCCGCCTTGACCCGATAGAGATTCGTGATGCGGTGGCGCATTGCCGAGATGTAGACTGGCCCCATATGGGTATAGGCGCCGTTGTCGACATGGGCATCCAGCGTCCGGCAAAGGATGTTGCCGTGTTTGTCCACGGCAGTACGCAGGTTCATATACTTGGCATGGTCGGTCTTGCCCGCGAGATATTCCTCATCGCGGCTCAGCACCACTTTGACCGGGCGGCAAGTTTGGATCGACAGGAGTGCCGCAATGGCAATCTGTTCAGGCGATTGCGACTTTCCGCCGAAGCCGCCGCCAACCGCAACAGACCGGACGAAGACCTTCTCGCGCTCGAACGGCAGGACACGCGCCAGTTCCTTGCGGACGAAGAAAGGGGCCTGTGTACCCGCCCAGATTTCCAACTTTTCTTCGCTCTTGTCGTAGGACGCGACCGCTGCATTGGTCTCCATGCAGACCGGCCAAACGATACCGTGTTCGAAATGCCCCTCGACGATCAGGGCAGCCTTGCTGAACTCTTCCTCGACATTGCCGAACATTGCCGAGATTTTCTGGGCCACATTCCTGGGCAACCCATCCCGGAGCGGATGTATTTCATCGGCGTTGGAGCTGATCGCCTCAAAAACATCCAGGGCTGGCTTCCAGACCTCGTAGTCAACCTTGATGGCACGGACCGCCTCGCGAGCAATCTCCAGGGTATCGGCAGCCACTGCCGCCACCTCCTCGCCATAAAACCGTACGCGGCCGAGAGCCATCGGGCGACGATCCGAGTAGCCGGCGCCGTAGTTGACGTATGGTGCGTCTGCAAAATCCGAAGCCGTGATGACGGCATGGACGCCAGGCATGGACTTGGCGGCCGAGATATCGATGCTGCATATCTTCGCGGACGCATGCGGACTGCGCAGAATGGCGCCATGCAGCATATTGGGAAGCGAGATATCATGAGTGTATTTGGAGCGACCGAAAATCTTGTTCCGGCCTTCGATCTGAGGGATGCGCCGACCGACGGTCTTTTCAAATACCTCAGACATCAGCCGCACGCCTTCCGGACGGCTTCGATGATCTGGACGTAGCCGGTACACCGACAGATATTGCCCTGCAATGCCATCTTGATATCTTGATCGGATGGACAGCTATTTCGCTGCAAGAGAGCGGCAGCCGACATCATCATGCCCGAGGTGCAGAAGCCGCACTGAAAGGCGCCGTTTTCCAGAAAGGCCTGCTGCAGCGCCGTCGGCTCGCCATCGGGCGATAGCCCCTCGATGGTCGTTACGCTCCGGCCATCAATCGTGGCGGCAAGCGTCACGCAAGCAGGCACGGCGACGCCATCAAGATGGACCGTGCAGGCACCGCATTCAGCGCTGCCACACCCGATCTTCGTACCGGTCAGTTGCAGCCGCTCCCTCAAAACCTCGGCCAAGGACGCGAATGCCTGCACCTCGACCACTATATCCTTGCCGTTCAGATTGAACTGAACGAGGACGGTGTCGCCGGCTACCATGCTTGCATTCGATGTGGCCGCAGTTTCAGTCATGCAACAAAATCTTTTCTGCTGTAATCGGCAGGCTCATGATGCGCTTGCCCGTCGCATTGAAGACGGCGTTAGCTATCGCTGCTGGCGGCTGGATGGTCGGAGGTTCCCCCACTCCCTTCGCTCCATATGGGGTGGAGGTGGCAGGGTGCGTCACGAGGATAACCTCGATTGGCGGAACATCCATGGAAGTGGGCATCTTATAGTCTGTCATGTTTGCATTCATGACATGGCCGTCGACTATGACGAGTTCCTCGAATATCGCCTGGCCAATCCCCTGAACTGCACCACCTTCCAGTTGGCCTTCGAGGTTTGACGGATTGATCGCATAGCCAACGTCTTGTGCAACAACGTAGCGATTAATAGTAATCGCGCCCGACATCTCATCGACGCTGACATCTGCAGCATGAACATGGAAACTCGCCGCCGGCCATGCTGGCGAGTAGTGCTTGCTCACGCGTGCCGGGTCATGTGCAACTGCGTCGGCGATATAGTTCGCCTCTGCGGTCAGACCTCCCCCACCCATATTCGCCGTGGCGGCCAGCTCGGCATACGTGACTTTCTTGCCATTCGCCGAAAAGCCTTTGCCGCCGAGTTCCAGATCGACCTCAGCTACGCCAAGGGCCTTGGCGGCCATCGGACGCAACTTCTTCATCAGGTTTTCTCCCGCCATGCGTGCGGCGTTGGCGACCGTCACCATGGTGCGGCTGCCCTGAGAACCGAAATCATATGGAGTGGTCTGGGAGTCCGCGCTGACGACCGTGATGTCCGAAACATCGACGCCCAGGTCTTCGGCGAGAATCTGAGCCACGCCAGTCAGAGCGCCGGTGCCCAGTTCAACCACACCGACCATCAGGGTGAAGACTCCACCGGATGACAGCTTCAGATAAGCCCCCGATGAGCCACGGGAGGTCATCCATGCCGCGCAGGCCAGGCCCTTGCCGCGATTCTTCTCCGGGTTCCGCTTATCCCAGCCGATGGCTTCAGCCGCCTTGAGCAGGCATTCTTCCAGACCTACCTGGGTCATCACCTGGCCGGTCGGACTCAGATCGCCTTCATGAATGATGTTGCGCAGACGAATTTCCAACGGGTCGATACCCAGATCGTGCGCGATGATGTCCATCTGGGATTCAGACGCGAAGTTTGACATCGGACCGGACGGGGCGCGTACTGAACCGGTCGGATGGTTGTTGGTGTATATCGAGCGCCCTTCGATAAGAAGGTTGGGCAGCTTGTATGGACCAGCCAGCAGCGTGACACCTGTCGAGGCAATCAACGGGCCGGAACCTGAAGCGGCACCGGTATCGACCAGAAGCCTGCCTTGTTTGGCGATAATGCGGCCTTCCTTGTCGACACCGGTCTTCAACCAGATATGAGCTGGCTGTCGGAACAGTGCCGCAGACAGCTCCTCATGCGAAGTCGACATCACGCGCACAGGCCGCCTCGCCGCATGAGCCAGAGCCAGCGCGAAATGCTCCATGCCAATGCGCAGCTTGCCGCCAAAACCGCCCCCAATCGCCGGGACAATAACGCGGACTTTTCCGGGCGAGATACCGAAGATTTCGGCAAGACTGCTCTGGGTATCGAACAGTAGCTGGGCATTGGACCAGACGGTGGCATCGCCGTCGGGCGTCCATTGTCCCACAGCCACGCGCGGCTCGGTATAGCCGGCATGCACCGGGGCGGTACGGAAGGTGTGCTCGTAGACGCGGTAACTGTCCTTGAAGCCTTGCTCAACATCGCCGGCCTTGATGACCGTTACGCTCGATTGATTGCCCTCGGGGGTCGCAAGCGGATGACCCTTCAGGTTCTTCACATCAGGATGAACCAGCGGCGCGCCTTCTTTGATCGCCTCAGTCAGTTCAAAGACAGCCGGGAGTGGCTGATATTCTATCTCAATCAGACCAAGCGCCGCCTCCGCGATAGCTTCCGTATCCGCAGCAACAGCCGCAATAGCCTGGCCGACATACTTCACCTCGCCATCGGCGAAAACTTCAAAGTCCTTGATGAAATTGCCATAGGAATTGAGCTTCATGGTCTTCGCGGACACAATGGCACGCACACCCGCAACGGCCTGAGCCTTCGAAGTATCCAGACGAATAATTCTGGCATGGGCCTGGGTACTGCGGAATACGCGGCCATGGAGCATTCCAGGCAGAGTGAAGTCAGCAGCGTAAATCGTGGCTCCCTGAACCTTTGAAGACGCGTCAATGCGCTTGTGGCGGCTGCCTATCAGACGGTTATTGCTCAGAAGACCTGCGCTCATGGTTTACTGTCTCGCCTGTGCTGCGGCCTGCACGGCCTCGACGATCTTGTTGTAACCGGTGCAACGACAGAGCGTGCCGCACAGTCCTTCGCGGATTTCCTCGGCGCTTGGATTCGGCAATTCATTTAGAAGACCGGCCGCCGTCATCACCATGCCGGGAATACAGTAGCCACATTGCACGGCATCACAGCTTACGAATGCCTCTTGAATCGGATGCATCTTGCCGCCGGCCGCCATGCCCTCGATAGTCGTGATTTTCCGGCCTTCGCACTGGGCGGCAATCAGGATGCATGAGTTCACCGATCTTCCATCGAGGAGGACGGTACAGACGCCGCATTCAGCCTCGAGACAATTCTGCTTGGTTCCGGTGAGAAAAAGCTTGTCGCGCAGGACTTCCAGAAGCGTCGCACTGTCCTCAATTTCGAGGTCGTGAATTTTGTTATTGATATCGAATTTGACCTTGAGCATTTCAGCCTCTCAGCGCATTGGATATGTCGGTCAGCGCTCGGTTGACACTGCCCTCAATAACCTTGCGGCGGTATTGATCAGAGGCACGGACGTCTGTACGCGGCGTGCAATCCTCATAGGCGGCGATCTTGGCCGCCTCCGCGATGATTGCGGCGGTGAGGTGCTGCTCCCTGAGGGCGACTTCCGCCTTAACGGCACGCAGTGGCTTTGGACCTACGGCACCGAGCGCGATACGCGTCGATAGAACCTTTCCGTCGGCATCGGCATTCACCAGCACCGCGACGGAGGCAACGGCGATTTCCATCGCTTTGCGACGCCCGATCTTGATGAAATCAGTCGCATAGCGGTTACCGCCATCCGTGAAGACACCGGGCTTCGGGATTGCGATACCCTGGATGATCTCATCTTCCCTTAGTATCGTTTTGCCCGGAGCCAAGAAGAAGTCATCAATGCTAATGGACCGAGTGCCGCCATTGCCCGTGACCATGACACTGGCGCCAAGGCCCAGTAGAGCAATGGCGACATCGGCTGCCGGGGAGGCATTCGCGATGTTGCCGCCGATAGTGCCGACGTTGCGGACCTGATGGCCGCCCACAACACGGGCTGCCTTGCACAGTGCAGGAAAATCAGCCTGCAGGCCCGCATGGCTTTCGATATCCTTGTGGGTGCAAAGAGCCCCTATCTGATAGCCGGTCGAATGCTTCTCGATTTGCTTCAGCCCGGTCATGCCTGATAGGTCGATAAGCTCTGGGCAGACCCGGATGCCGCGGCGCAACTGCACCACAAGGTCCGTGCCGCCAGCGATATACCGGCAATGCCCAGCATACCGCGCCGCCAGGGCAATGGCCTGGGACATGCTTGCCGGCCGATGGAGCGTGAACTTCATTTCAGGGCCTCGCTGGCGGCGGGCCAGACTTCGGTCGCGAACTTCTCCAATGTGGATGCGACGTCGTATCCCTTGGCAGGCAGCACAGAGACGATCACACCATTCATACCCACGGCGAACAGGCCCTTGAGCTGTGCCGTGACTTCAGCCGGGGTGCCGCAGAGCGAAATGGCGCGAACCATATCCTGAGTCACGTCCTGCTTGATGAGCTCGTATGGCGCGGCCCCAGATTTGTAAGGGACGTCGGCGACTTTCGCCTTGACCGCATCGCTGAGTTCCAAGCCTTGCCGGGCCAGGGTCTCGAAGTGGGTACGTCCAGAAGCCAGCGTCCGAGCGGCACGCAGGCGCAGCGCATCGAAGGCATCAGAACTGACTTCGCTTAAGGACAGATTCAGACGGACGATGCACTTCACCGATTTCGGATCGCGACCCTTCTTGGCGGCTGCCTTGTCGATACGTGCTCGCATGCTGGCGGCTTCTTCAGCATTGCCGCAGCCTTCCATGATGCAGGCATCGGCATACGAAGCGGCCATGTCCTGACCGAGCGGGCCATTGCTCGCGACCCAGATCGGGAGATCCTTGCGGGTCGGCTTGAATCCCAGCTTACCGGCATTGAACTGGACAACTTCACCCTTGTAGGTGACCTCTTCGCCAGTAGAGAACTGGCGGATAAATTCGATTGCTTCCCGGATCGCGCGGGCGGGTTTGGCGCGCGGGACGCCCATTTCAGTGAACCCCGAAACACCGGCACCCAGGCCCAGGATGGCACGGCCATGGGAAATGTCATCAAGCGTGTGAATGGCCATGGCGGTGAGAGCCGCATGGCGGGAATACGGATCGGTGACGCACGGACCGATATTGATTTTCTCAGTCTTTGTGGCGATCAGGGTGAGCAGCGAATAGACCTCGCGATAGAAACGCTCGTCGGCAATCCAGACATCGGTGAAGCCGAGCTTCTCTGCTTTGACCGCCAAATCAGAGAGAGTGTGCGGGTCGCTGAGACCTGCCATCAGAAGGCCGAGCGTCACTGTCTTTCCTCCACTGGGACATAATCGATGTCGAAGCCGTAATGCCGGGGGCCATGTGCTGCGACGATCTCGGGAACCCGAAGCTGCTTTGGCGCAGGCGTTGCGATGATGGAAACATCCATGCCTTCCTGGATGTTCGTGTTGGTGTCCGACTCGCCGGTTCGGCTATCATGAATGGTGATGAGGTCGGGGGACGTGGCTTTCACTTCGCCATCGATCCAGAGAATGTGATTCTCGTTTTTCAGCCAGATGCGGGCTTTGCTACCGTTCGGCGCCTCGATGTAGAGGTCGCCATACATGTAACCGTCGCGTGATTCCCAGACTTTCTTGACGATACGGCCAGAATGCAAAATGTAGCCGTTAAGATATTCGGCAATGCGCTTCACCGGATCCTCACCTGCCTGGCGCGCCGCAGAAATGGTGCGGCCGAGGTTCAAGGCACGTGTCAGATTGCCGCCGATGGCATGCTTCTTCAGCGTCCTGCCATCGACAACGAAGGCCGCGCGGGCACATTGCGCTTTCATATCGGCCGCCTTCGTGACCGTACTGATGGCCTTGCCCAGGCGTTCGCCCAGCACGCTCGAATTGCAGCCGGTAACGGTCAGCGACATGCCCCAGGGATCGGCATAGGAGGCCGGGGCGAACGGAACGCCAGCGAGCGCGATCAGGTTTTGCGACATCTCTGGAATGGCCTTGCCGGCGCAATCGCAGTCGACCATGTCGATGCCAGCCGCCATGGCCGCAGCCAGCGGCGTGGTGGAGTTGCCAGCGCCCAGCTCGATGGGATAGACGCCTGTGACCGTCTTGCCGAGATGGGCTTCCAGCGTACGGAGGGCCAACACCATCGGCGGGGTCGTCAGTTGCTTGGTGGGGTAGCCGTTGGATACCAGCTGCTCCTCGGTCATCGGTGGGACCGGCGCAATCGAGCCGATACCTGACAGCGAGCAGAAGAGCTCATCGTCGCCAACCGTATCCAGGTCACGCCAGCGAGGGACCACCCCCTTCTCGATCAGGGGCATCAGGGCGTCTCGGCCGGCATCGATACGACCACCGCCGCCGGTGCCGTAAATAGTCAGTCCACTGATGAAATCTTCAACATCCTGGGGGCTGATAAGTTGTCCGTGGGGCATAACCCGTCTCTCAAATAGGGACAATGTCTTATATGTAGAGACATTAATCGCGCCAAATTCGAAGAGTCAAGCTGAATGAACGTTAGGTTCCCCTATAACGATGCCCTGCTCCAAAAAACCAGATCGTTCTTAGCCTGGCCCCCCACACCCCATCCTTTGCGCCGCGCCAAAACAAGCGCAAGCAGCCCGCGCCACCGCTCGAGCCTCGCGCGATCTTTTTGGCAGCGGACATCCCATCCGCCAATAAGCGGGCCGCACCCGTATCGGCCGCTATCGGCAATTCATCCCGTCAGCCGCGGCGAACCTGATCAAGTCTGGCTGGCGCAAACGCGCCGTCAGTCCATCACTGCCCCGCCCAACAGCGGGGAATTTATGGAACAATTCCCGCTCAAAGAATGAGGCCGCCCGGGGCATCAAGTCATACTTGCAGCAGGGTTTGCGAGGTGGTCGGCGGAGCCGTCAAGGCGTCTTAAGAACGACGCGAAAAGAGGGTGAGCACGCGCCCCGTTTTCGAAAAATTTTCTGGGATCGGTCTCGGGATTTTGCGAAAAAACCCAAACAGGCCCAGAGGCCGCTCCGCCGCCTCGGTGAAGGCCGTCAAATAATTGATCAAAAAAGGGAAAATGGCGCGCTCGAAGAGATTCGAACTCCTGACCCCCAGATTCGTAGTCTGGTGCTCTATCCAGCTGAGCTACGAGCGCGTGACGCGGTGTGCCGCGACGGGGCCGGACCCTACTCAAACTCGCCCCCCGATGCAAGCCTCTCGCGGAGAGCTTTCCAGAGGCCCGCAAGTCTCGGATTTTCAAGGAAGAAGGTGCTTGCCTGGGCGATGCGCCTTTCGTTAGTATGCGGGCCAGTCCGTCTCCAGCCTGCAAGCTGGTGGCGAAATGGGGGTTGCCTCAGGATTGAATCGCGGTGGGAGCGCCATTGTCATGGCGGTGCCGCCGCATTACCGGTCCTGAGCAAGCTGTAACGCAAAAACGACTATGAACGTGAGACGGCGCGGCATGTCACATCCTGTTGTTCTCGAGGCCCCTGTTGTTCTCGCAACCGAGATTGGGCGGGCGCCAGCGAAGCCGGTTGCGGCACAGCGTGGCTTGCGCTTGGTTTCCGCCCTCGCTCTGGTCTCGCTGCTTTCCGCCTGCTCCTATGTCACCGATGAATTGTGGCCCTCGCTGACCGGCGAGGAACCGACCGGCCGTCCGCTGGCGACGCAGCAGATCGCGCCTGCCGCGGTTGAGGCCAATCCGCAGCCGACCTTGAGCATGCCGCAGCAGCAGCAGGTGGCGCAGCTTCCTCCCGCCCCCGCCCCAGGCGGCCCGGTGATGGGCAGCACCGGCTATCAGCCGATTGGCGTCACGCCCGGTCAGCCGACCGGCACTTTTGTCGGCCAGAAGGTGCAGCAGATGCGCGCCGAATTGCAGCAACTGCAGCAGGCCGTATCGCAGCGCAGCCAGCAGGTGCAGGCAGTGCGCGGCTCGGCCACCACGAATTCGCAGCGCTACCATGGCACCGTGGCGGCGATTAACACCCGCCTGCAGATGGGCACCACACCGGGCAACCCGATCCTGGTGAACCAGTGGAATCAGGCCCAGGCCGATCTCGACCGCATGGCCACCGATGTGGCGGCGATGAATAGCTTGAGCAATGAAGTCGCCGCCGATTCCGCGATGGCGACCTACCTGCTGCAGGCCACCAAGTCGACCTACTCAATCTCCGGCGCCATCGACGAGGATCACCGCCAGCTTGCCGTGCTGGAGGATGAGACCTCGAAGACCGTGGTGCAGATCGACCGCCTGCTCGGTGAACTCTCCGAGGATGTGGCGCGCCAGACCGCCTATGTCGGCACCGAGCGCGGTAACCTCACCACCGTCGCCACCGCGATCAAGAGCGGCGAGGCCCTCGGCCCGTCGCTCGGCACCCGCGCCTTCGCCGCCGCCACCATGGCCGGTGGTCAGCCGCTCGGCTTCGCCTCGCCCGGCGGCGCGATAAGCGGTGCTGTCACCACCGGTGCGCTGCCGGTGGTTGGCACCGATGGCCGCACGCCGCTGGTGGTGATCCGCTTCGACCGCGCCGATGTGCCCTATCAGCAGGCGCTGTACAACGCCGTGACCAAGGCGCTCGAGCGTCGGCCGCAGGCGCAGTTTGATGTCGTCGCTGTCGCCGCCGGCCAGGGCAATGTCGCCCAGGTGGCGAGCAACCAGAACCAGGCCCGCCGCAATGCTGACCGCGTGGTACGCAGCCTCGCCGATATGGGCCTGCCGGCCAGCCGCGTGACGGTTTCCGCCGCCGGCAACCCGCAGAGCGCCGCCAACGAGGTTCACGTCCTCGTCCGCTAATCTCCGCGCTTCGGCACTGAAAAAAGAAAAGCCCGCCATTGGCGGGCTTTTTTTTATGCTCGATCGTCGCCGCCCAATCGCCCCTGCTCAATCATAGGCGCAGCGGAAACCGATATAGACGGCATAGAATGATGCCGGCTTCCATTGCATCGCCTCGGCACGCGTCTGCTCGGCGCCATACCACCAGGAGCCACCGGCCGTGAGGGCTTCCCCGCCCTGCCCGTCATTGCCAGCGCCGCGACGATCCGCGAGCCATTCCCAGGCATTCGCGCCCATGTCGTAAAGACCGTTCACGCCGCGCTTGGATTGCGCCACCGGCCAATGCCGCTGGCGTGAATTGTTCATGCCCTCGGGGGCATCGCCAACGGGATAGACATAGGTGCGGCCAAGCACGAAGCCATCGCCCGGCTCGGCGCGGCTTTCGGTATAGGCGGCCTGTTTCCATTCCGCCGCTGTCGGCAGGCGGCCGCCCTTCGCGCGGCAAAAAGCATCGGCCTCGGCCCAGGTGACATGCACGGCCGGTTCGTTCTCGCCCGCCACCGCACCGAAAGGCTGTGCCCAGGTCCAGCCCGGCCGCCGCGTCCAGCCGCCGGCATATTCGAAGCCGCCGCCCTCAGCTTCGGCCATGCTGCGGCGCTGGCGCGCTGCCATGTAGGCGCGGAAGGCGGCAACCGTGACTTCGGTGCGGTCGATGCTGAAACTGCCGATGCGCTGGCGCCCGAGCTCGACGGCTTGCTCTGCTGCCTGCGCAGCAGCCGGCAGCATCAACACCGCGATCACGCCCATGACGATGATGTTATGCCGTCGCATCCAAGTCCCCCGCCGCTGTGATCCAGCATGCATGACCGGGAATGGTGGCGAAAAAATGGTAGGCTGCAAGTCTGGTGGGCGGTGAGAGGGTCGAACTCCCGACATCCTCGGTGTAAACGAGGCGCTCTACCACTGAGCTAACCGCCCGCGCTGCAGACGGCCGCTTATAGCAGGCGGCGCCATAGCTGCAAAGGTACTGGGGCTGCAAAGGTGCCGGGGGCAGCAAAGGTGCTGGCGCGTTGGGGCGAATTCGTCCAAGCTGCGGCCCGATGACCGCACGTGATCTGAGCCTGCTGCCGCCTGACCTGAAAGCCTTCCTGGATCTTTGGGAAAGCAAGTGCCGGGGCCGTGCCATGCCTCAGCGCAGCGACTTCACGGTGGAGGAATTCACGCCTTGGCTTGGCCGCCTGCATCTGGTGCGGGTGGAAGGCGAGAATGGCGAGGATGGCCGCTACATCGTATTCGCCACCAGTTCAGCCGAGCGCTATGGCCGCGAGATGACCGGCAAGCTGATGAGCCAGTTCGAACCCGCCGAGATGGCGGAACGAGCCATGGAGGATCATCGCCGCATCCTCAATGCCCGCGGCCCGGTTCATAGCGAGATCAACGACACCTTCGGCCCGATCCTGATGCATTGGAGCCGCCTGGCGGTGCCCTTGAGCGACGACGGACAGCGGATCGACCGCTACCTGGTGGCACTGCACTATCATCTCTGAGAATTCCGCCGCCTGGCGCAGCCCGGCACCGGCCTGAAAGCCCCGGGCAAGCGAAACAGCTTTGTCATGCCATCAACGGCAACGAGCAGCGCCATGATGGCACTGCCCGTTGTGTTTCCCGTCGATAAAAGCGGGTGTGGCTTAGCCGACCGCTTCCTTGAGGCTCTTGCCGGCGCGGAACTTGGCCTGACGCGTTGGCGGCAGGTCGATCCTCTCGCCGGTGCGCGGGTTGCGGCCCGGGCTTGCCCGCCGGGTGCCGACGAAGAAGCTGCCGAAGCCGACGATGCGCACCTCTTCACCACGCTTGAGCGATTCTGTGATCAGGTCGAACACGGACTCAACGGCCCGTTCCGCCTGCTCCTTGCTCAAGCCGGTCGCCTCGCGCACTTGCACCATCAGATCCTGCTTATTCACGCCGCCTCCGTTTCCCGTCTAGTTCAGGCCGAAGCCGTTGAGTTCAGTGCTTGATCACGCCGTGCTCGCCCTCGGCCTCCGGCTCCACCGGGGGCCGCTTGTCGAGGTCTTCCGTGTCGGACCATTCGATGGCGGTGAGCGGAGCGGCGAGCGCCTCACGCAGCACCTCCTCGCAAGTCGACACCGGCAGGATCTCCAGCCCCTTCTTCACATTGTCGGGGATTTCGACCAGGTCCTTCTCGTTTTCCTTCGGGATCAGCACCTTCTTGATGCCGCCGCGATGCGCGGCCAGCAGCTTTTCCTTCAGGCCACCGATCGGCAGCACGCGGCCACGCAGCGTCACCTCGCCGGTCATCGCCACGTCCTTGCGCACCGGAATGCCGGTGAGCACCGAAACGATGGAGGTGACCATGGCGACGCCGGCAGACGGGCCGTCCTTCGGCGTGGCGCCTTCCGGCACGTGGATGTGGATGTCGCGGCGGTCGAAGATCGGCGGCTTGACGCCGAAGGCGACCGCACGGCTGCGCACATAGGAGCGCGCCGCCTGTACCGACTCCTGCATCACTTCGCCAAGCTTGCCAGTGATCGTCATGCGGCCCTTGCCGGGCAGCATCACGGCTTCGATGGTCAGCAGCTCACCGCCCACTTCGGTCCAGGCCAGACCGGTGGTGGTGCCCACCAGATCTTCCAGCTCGGCCTCGCCATAGCGGAACTTGCGCACGCCGGCATACTTCTCGAGATTCTCCGGCGTCACCTTCACGCTCTTGGCTTCGGTGGAGAGAATCTCCTTCACCGCCTTGCGCGTCAGGTTGGCGATCTCGCGTTCCAGCGAGCGCACACCGGATTCCCGGGTGTAGTAGCGCACCAGGTCGCGCAGGCCGTCATCCGAGATCGACCACTCGCCCTTCTTCAGGCCGGCGGCCTTGATCTGCTTCTCGATCAGATGCTTCTTCGAGATTTCGATCTTCTCATCCTCGGTGTAGCCGGGGATGCGGATGATCTCCATGCGGTCCAGCAGCGGCTGCGGCATGCGCAGGCTGTTGGCGGTGCAGATGAACATCACGTCCGAGAGATCGTAATCGACTTCCAGGTAATGGTCGTTGAAGCTGTTGTTCTGCTCGGGGTCGAGCACTTCCAGCAGCGCCGAGGACGGATCGCCGCGGAAGTCCTGGCCCATCTTGTCGATCTCGTCGAGCAGGAAGAGCGGATTGGTGCTCTTGGCCTTCTTCATCGACTGCACGATCTTGCCGGGCATCGAGCCGATATAGGTGCGGCGGTGGCCGCGGATCTCGGCCTCGTCACGCACGCCGCCGAGCGACATGCGCACGAAGTTGCGGCCCGTGGCGCGCGCAATCGACTTGCCAAGCGAGGTCTTGCCGACGCCGGGCGGGCCGACGAGGCAGAGGATCGGGCCCTTCAGCTTCGACGAACGCTGCTGCACCGCCAGGTATTCAAGGATGCGCTCCTTGACCTTCTCCAGGCCATAGTGATCGTCGTTCAGCACGCTCTCGGCGTTCTTCACGTCCTTCTTCACCTTGGTCCGCTTCTGCCACGGGATGGTCAGCATCCAGTCGAGGTAGTTGCGGATCACGGTGGCTTCGGCCGACATCGGGCTCATCGAGCGCAGCTTCTTCAATTCGGCCTGCGCCTTCTCGCGCGCCTCCTTGGTCAGCTTGGTCTGCTTGATGCGGGTTTCGAGTTCGGCCAGCTCGTCGCGGCCATCCTCGCCCTCGCCCAGCTCCTTCTGAATCGCCTTGAGCTGTTCGTTGAGGTAATACTCGCGCTGCGTCTTCTCCATCTGGCGCTTCACACGCGAGCGGATCTTCTTCTCCACCTGCAGCACGCCGATCTCGCCTTCCATCAGGCCATAGACGCGCTCCAGCCGTTCGATCACGGCAGCGGTTTCCAGCAGCTCCTGCTTCTCGGCGATCTTCACCGTGAGATGCGAGGCGACGGTATCGGCCAGCTTGGAGGAATCCTCGATCTGGTTCAGCGAGACCAGCACTTCCGGCGGGATCTTCCGGTTCAGCTTCACATACTGCTCGAACTGGTTGATCACCGAGCGCACCAGCGCCTCGACCTCGCGCTGCTCGCCCGGCTGGTCCGGCAGCGGCTCGGCATAAACCTGGAAGAAATCCGGGTTCTCGGCGTATTTCACGATCTTGGCGCGCTGGCCGCCCTCGACCAGCACCTTCACGGTGCCGTCCGGCAGGCGCAGCAATTGCAGCACGGAGGCAATGGTGCCGACGGTGTGGATGTCTTCCGGCTGCGGGTTGTCCTGGCCCGCATTCTTCTGTGCCACCAGCAGGATCTGCTTATCGTCCTTCATCACATCTTCAAGCGCCTTCACCGACTTCTCGCGACCGACAAAAAGCGGCACGATCATGTGCGGGAAAACCACGATGTCGCGGAGCGGCAGAACTGGATAAAGCTGGGCACGGGGGGAAGTGGGCATGCGAAATCTTTTTGCTACTGGGCCGCTGGGGAAATCCCTGCGGCAACCGTTAGTGGGTAAGATGGGAGCTTGCCGTGGTTCCGTCAAGCCATGGTCCCCACACCCCACTTCACCGGACCGTTACTGATGATTCTCGAATCGGCGTTGCTCCACATACGGAGCGGAATGGAATCGGATTTCGAAAAGGCGATGGCAGAGGCCGCGCAGTTCATCCGGCAAGTTCCTGGATTCAAAGGGCTGGAAGTGCGGCGCGGGATCGAACGCCCCGGCACTTACCTGCTGCTGGTGCGCTGGGCCAGCCTGGAAGCGCATACCGTCGGTTTCCGCCAGTCACCACACTACCGCGAGTGGCGCGCCCGATTGCACGGCTATTACGAACCATTCCCCCTGGTGGAACATTGGGCCGAACCGGTGGTGGAGGCAGAGGCGTGAGCCACGGAGATGATGGGAGGAAAATCCTGAAGGGTTGCGCGGCATCGTTGCTAAATCCCTGAAAAGATTGCGCCGCGCGGCTTATTTTTCCTTATTTCTCCTTATTCCTCCTTATTTTTCCTTATCTCGGCTTATTTCTTCTTATTCCACCTTATTCGCGCTTAAGCGTTTGGATGGAATGGGGGAAATTCAGGAACATTATACCGTGAGACCGGCCCAGCGTCAAAACCAAATGGGATTCATTGTACGCGCGCGCGAGTGACAGCCCCTGAACAACATCGTCATGCCCGGGCTTGACCCGGGCATCTCGTGCCGCATGGCCTGAGATGCGCGGATCAAGTCCGCGCATGACGATAATAAAGTACGCTGGCCACTCCCTCTCCTATCATCCCCGCGAAAGCGGGGATCCCATTGTTTTCAATCCGAAATGGGACCCTCGCTTTCGCGAGGGTGACGAAGAGAAACAGGGAGTGACGGACCACAGAGAGCGTGGGCCTCAAAACGAAATGCCCGGCTTGTGGCCGGGCATCGCGTGAAGTCTTGGTCAGGGAGAGCCGGGCGTTTAGGCGCCGACATCCTCGCGCTTGCGGTCGGCGTAGATCAGCAGCGGCTTGGCGCGGCCTTCCACGACTTCCGGCGAGATCACCACTTCCTCGACGCCTTCCATGTTCGGCAGGTCGAACATGGTATCGAGAAGGATGCCTTCCATGATCGAGCGCAGGCCGCGGGCGCCGGTCTTGCGTGCAATGGCCTTGCGCGCGACGCCGGCCACGGCCTCGTCGGTGAAGGTAAGGCGCACGTCTTCCATGTCGAACAGGCGCTGATACTGCTTCACCAGCGCATTCTTCGGCTTGGACAGGATATCAACCAGCGCGCTCTCGTCGAGATCGTGCAGGGTGGCGATCACCGGCAGACGGCCGATGAATTCCGGGATCAGGCCGAACTTGAGCAGGTCATCCGGCTCCACTTCGGCCAGGATGTCGCCGGAGCGGCGCTCGTCCGGGCCGCGCACTTCGGCGCCGAAGCCCATCGAGGTGCCCTTGCCGCGCGCCGAGATGATCTTCTCCAGGCCGGCGAAGGCGCCACCGCAGATGAACAGGATATTGGTGGTATCGACCTGCAGGAATTCCTGCTGCGGATGCTTGCGGCCGCCCTGCGGCGGCACGGAAGCAACCGTGCCTTCCATGATCTTCAGCAATGCCTGCTGCACGCCCTCGCCCGACACGTCGCGGGTGATCGAGGGGTTGTCGGACTTGCGGCTGATCTTGTCGACTTCGTCGATATAGACGATGCCGCGCTGGGCGCGCTCGACATTATAGTCGGCAGACTGCAGCAGCTTGAGGATGATGTTCTCCACGTCCTCGCCGACATAGCCGGCCTCGGTCAGCGTGGTGGCATCCGCCATGGTGAAGGGCACTTCCAGGATGCGGGCCAGGGTCTGCGCCAGCAGGGTCTTGCCGCAGCCGGTGGGGCCGACGAGCAGGATGTTCGACTTGGCGAGTTCGACATCGTTGCCCTTGGCGCCGTGGCCGATGCGCTTGTAGTGGTTATGCACCGCCACAGCCAGCACCTTCTTGGCCAACGGCTGGCCAATCACGTAATCGTCCAGAACCTTGCAGATTTCCAGCGGCGTCGGCACGCCGTCACGGGTCTTCACCAGCGCGGACTTGTGCTCCTCGCGGATGATATCCATGCAGAGTTCGACGCATTCATCGCAGATAAAAACGGTGGGACCGGCGATGAGCTTGCGCACCTCGTGCTGGCTCTTGCCGCAGAAAGAACAGTAGAGAGTGTTCTTGGAATCGCCGCCGCTGAGCTTGGTCATGCCTACTCCGTCTTCTGGCCGGCACCGGACGAACCGGGCCCCGCCCTGCCCGCCGGGAAACACCGACGGGGCTTCATCGAATCACCATAATAAGGAAGCACTTCGCGTCACACAACGCCCGGCTCCGCTGCCGCGCGCCCTACACCAGCCACGATACTAGTCACGGTGGGGTTAGACAGGAATTAACGCGGACCGGCGGAATGGCAATCGGCTGAACCAATCCGGCAAGACGCCCTGCGAGCAAGCCGGGAATTGCATGCAACCGCCGAATCGGCAGCCATGCCAGCTTGGCGGCAATCTGCCTAATTCCCAGGCTTAAATCCGGGGCCGGCTTACTTCTTGGCGTCGTCCGGCACAACCCGCTTATCGACCACTTCGTCCACAATGCCAAACTCCTTGGCCTGCTGGGCGGTCATGAAATTGTCCCGTTCCATTGCCGCTTCGATCGCGGCGAGCGGCTGGCCGGTATGGCGGGCATAGATATCGTTGAGGCGGGCGCGGAGCTGCAGGATCTCGCGGGCGTGGATTTCGATATCCGCCGCGGCACCCTGATAGCCGCCGGACGGCTGGTGCACCATGATGCGGCTGTTCGGCAGCGAGTAGCGCATGCCCTTCTCGCCGGCGGCGAGCAGCAGCGAGCCCATGGAAGCCGCCTGGCCGATGCACAGCGTCATCACCTTCGGGCGGATATACTGCATGGTGTCGTAGATCGCCAGGCCGGAGGTGACCAGGCCGCCGGGGCTGTTGATATAGAAGGCGATTTCCTTGTTCGGGTTCTCGGCTTCGAGGAACAGCAACTGGGCGGTGATCAGCGAGGCGACCCCGTCATGCACCGGACCAACCAGGAAGATGATGCGCTCTTTCAGCAGGCGGGAATAGATGTCGTAAGCCCGCTCGCCCCGATTGGTCTGCTCGATGACCATCGGAACCAGCGTATTCATGTAGGTGTCGATCATCTTGTCCATAGAAGCCTGTCCGGTCGGCTCGCGTTGATTCGAGCTATGTTGCCTGGAGCACAATAGTGGGGCAGCAAACGCCGCTCGGCAACTGCCGCCCCCTATTGTTTAACGCCCCTGGTCTTAACCCTGGGCTTCTTCCGCCGCCTTGGTCAGCTCTTCCTTGCTCACCGGCTTCTCGGTAACCGAGGCCATCTCGACGATGAAGTCGATGACCTTGTCCTCGAAGATCGGGGCGCGCAGGCTGGCAGAAGCTTCCGGGTTCTTCTGGAAGTATTCCATCACCTGGCGTTCCTGGCCCGGGAAACGGCGGGCCTGCTCGATCATCGCCTTGGTGACTTCCTCGGGCTTGACCTCGATATTGTTGCGGCGGCCAACCTCGGAGAGCAGCAGGCCGAGGCGGATGCGGCGTTCGGCGATCTTGGTGTATTCCGCCTTCAGCTCGTCCTCGGTCTTCTTCTCTTCCGCCAGCTCGGCCTTGAAGCGCGCCTCATCCGAGGTCACTTCCTTCCAGATCTGGTCGAATTCCAGTTCCACCATGCCCGGCGGCACGTCGAACTGATTGGCTTCAGCGAGCTGGTCGAGCAGGCTGCGCTTCATCTGCAGGCGCGACAGACCCTTGTATTCCTGGCCCAGGTCGCGCTTCACATTCTCGCGCAGCTCCTGCAGCGAGCCGAGGCCGAAGCGCTTGGCGAATTCATCATCCACGGTGGCCTGCTGGCCGGCCTTGACTTCGCGGATGGTGCAGGCGAATACGGCGGCCTTGCCGGCGAGATCGCTGTTGCCGTAATTCTCCGGGAAGGTGACGTTCACGGTCACCGGCTCGCCCACGGCCTTGCCGATCAGCTGATCCTCGAAGCCCGGAATGAAGCTGTTGGAGCCCAGCACCAGCGGATAGTTTTCCGCCGTGCCGCCGTCGAACTTCACGCCGTCCACGCTGCCCGAGAAATCGAGCAGGATCTGGTCGCCCTTCTCGGCGGCGCGCTCAACCTTCTCATAGGTCTTCTGGTTCTCGGCGATCTTGGCGACGAATTCGTCGACCTCGGACTCGCCGATCTCAACCGTCATGCGCTCCAGCTTGATCTGCTTGAAGTCGCCCGGCTCGATCTCCGGCAGCAGCTCGATGGTGAGCGAGCATTCCAGGTCCTTGCCCTCCTCGAAGGAGGTGATCTCGACCTTCGGCTGCATCGCGGGCTTCAAGCCCTTGCCTTCGATCGTATCCTTGAGCGCGGAATTGACCTGCTCTTCCATCGCCTCGCCCAGCAGGGCGCGGCCATACTGCTTCTTGACCAGGGCGGCCGGCGCCTTGCCCGGGCGGAAGCCCGGCATGTTGACGCGCTGGCGAAGCTGCTCGAGCTTCTCGGACACGACGGCATCAAGGGCGGCGGCGTTGATCACCACCTTGTATTCGCGCTTCAGGCCCTGCGCGCTGACTTCCGTAATCTGCATGGTCTCAACACCTGTGGTTCAGAATTCCGTGGCTCTGCGATCCCGGCGGCAGGGCTTACAGGCTGCATTTTTCAGGCAGGCTGTCGGGCCGGCGGGTGGTGCGGGCGGAGGGATTTGAACCCACACGCCTTGCGGCACGGGAACCTAAATCCCGCGTGTCTACCAGTTCCACCACGCCCGCTTCCCCAAGGTCCGGGACCACGCCGGCTGGGCCGGCACGAGGGCGCAGTCTATAGCATGGGCATAAGCCCCAGGATAGGGCTTTCGAGGCTTTTGCGGCCGTCCCGAGCGAAAAGCTCAACCGCCTGATTTGGCGGGCTTTTTAGCCTTGCTCTGGTCGCAATGGAGCATCGCTTCGCGCTCAGCCAGCCACTCGGCGGCATAGCCGCAGTCGCGGAAGTCGTCATAGAACGGGCCGCCGGACGTGTAATGCAGGTTGCCGACATCGTTGCTGGGCGGGTCATAATCGACCAAGTGGTTCCAGCGATGCGGGATTTCGCCGATCCGGGCGTCGTCCTTGAGCCACTTGAACTGGTGCAGTTCCAGGCCGGTGGCGCTGTTGACGTAATCCGGCGTCAGCGCCCGGCATTCGGCGCAGTTGAACAGCATGACGCTGGACCAGTTCTTCTTCTCGTATTTGGTCTGCACCTTTTCGAGGAATTTCACCTCCTCCTTCGGCACATGGTCGTGCTTCACCACCTGCACGGCATAGGCCGGATCGCGCAACGCCCACAGCTTGGCGATGTCGTCCTGGAACAGCATGTCGTCATCCGTGAACAGCGCCCAGCCCTGGAAATCGCACAAACTCGGCACCAGGAAGCGCGAGAAGGAAAAATCGGTGGATTGCAGCTCATGGCGCGGCCGCGTGTAGATGCCGCCAAGCTGGTTCAGCGCCAGATAGGTGAAGCTGACCGGCTGCGAGGCACGGCTGGCGATGCTGTGGGCGGCCACCGAGGAGGCCACCGGCGCGGAACGGCTGTAACCGAGAAAGACCCTGATCATGGCGCTCATCCTGCGACAAAAAGCCCATACAATTGGTTAAGAATTCCGCTTTCCAAAACCTAGTTTCGGGAGGAAGATGGGAAGTGGTGCGGTAATATCATACCGCAGCTAATATTGAGTTAAGCCCATGCTCGTCCCCAAACTTGTCACCGTGCTGCGCGACGGCTACGGCCTGGCCGCATTGCGCAAGGATGTCTTGAGCGGCCTCACCGTCGCCATCGTCGCCCTGCCGCTCGCCATGGCGATTGCGATTGCCAGCGGCACCACCCCGGACCGGGGCCTGGTCACCGCCATCGTTGCCGGCTTCATCATTTCGGCTTTCGGCGGCAGCCGGCACCAGATCGGCGGCCCCACCGCCGCCTTCGTCATCGTGGTCTATGGCGTGATCCACCAGCATGGCTATGACGGCCTGCTGCTGGCCACCCTGATGGCCGGTGGCCTGCTGCTGCTGGCCGGCCTGTTCCGGCTCGGCAGCCTGATCCGCTTCATCCCCCATCCGGTGATCACCGGCTTCACCGCCGGCATCGCCGTCACCATCCTCTCGACCCAGGTGAAGGATTTCTTCGGGCTTCAGATCGCCGAGGTGCCGGCTGATTTCATTGCCAAGCTCGCCGCCTTCATTGCCGCCGCGCCGAGCTTCAGCCCCCTCACCTTCGCCATCGCCGCCCTGTCGCTTGGCATCATCATCGCGCTGCGTCGCTGGCGCCCCACCTGGCCCGGCTTCCTCATCGCCATCACTGTCGCGACCCTGCTGGTGCAGCTTCTGCATCTGCCCGTCGAGAGCATCGAGAGCCGCTTCGGTGCCATTCCCGCCAGTCTGCCGCTGCCGGCCCTGCCGCAGATCAGCGGCGCCCGGCTGCTGGAATTGCTGCCCTCGGCCTTCACCATCGCCCTGCTCGCTGGCATCGAGAGCCTGCTTTCCTGCGTCATCGCCGATGCCATGACCGGGCGGCAGCATCGCTCCAATATCGAACTGATCAGCCAGGGCCTGGCCAATATCGCATCTCCCTTGTTTGGTGGTTTACCCGCCACCGGCGCGCTGGCGCGCACCGCCACCAATATCCGCGCCGGCGCCCATGGCCCCATCTCCGGGATGCTGCATGCGGTGTTCCTGCTGCTGTTCATGCTGGTCTTCGCACCCTTGGCCGGGCTGTTCCCGCTCGCCGCACTGGCCGCCCTGCTGGTGGTGGTGGCCTGGAACATGAGCGAATGGCACCAGATCAAGCAGACCGCGCGCGGCCCGAAAACCGATTTCGCCGTGCTGCTGATAACGCTGGCGCTAACCGTGCTGCTCGACCTCACCGTTGCCATCGTTGTCGGCACGGCACTGAGCTATGGTCTGAAGCTACTGCCGCAAACGCCGCAGCACCGGGCGTAACGCTTCCGGCAGATCATCCGCAATCAGGCCGGGGCCGCTCTCAGAAGCCGCCGCGCCATGCAGCCACACGGCGGCGCTTGCCGCCATCAGCGGCTTCATGCCCTGGGCCATCAGGCCGGCGCAGAAACCGGCCAGCACATCGCCGGCGCCGGCGGTGGCGAGATCGGGCGGCGCGTTGTCGTTGATCACCGCGAAGCCATCGGGCGAGGCAATCACCGTATCGGCGCCTTTCAGCACCAGCACGGCTTTCGCCCGCGCCGCCGCCTGCCGTGCGCGCGCAAGCTTGTTGGTTTCAGCGGCAATATCGGGAAACAGCCGGGCGAATTCGCCGTCATGCGGGGTGAGCACCGCCGGCCCCTGGATGGCCGCGAACAAAGCCGCCGGGTCGTCGGCGAATACCGAAAGCGCATCGGCATCGAGGACGCAGGCGCGTCTGGTTTTCAGTGCCGCCAGCACCGCCACGCGAGTCTCGGCATCGGTGCCGTTACCGGGGCCGAGCAGCAGGGCGTTGCGGCGTGGATCATTCAGGGCGGCGATGAAATCATCGGTGCGCATCAGGGCATCGGGCGGGCCATGCAGCGGATCGGGGCTGGCAATGGTGCAGAGCCCGGCGCCGATGCGCAACGCGCCGCGTGCCGCCAGCCGTGCCGCCCCTGCCTGGCGCCCGCCGCGCACCAGCACATGGCCGCGCGCGTATTTATGGCCATCGAGGCGCGGGCGCGGCAGCACGGCTTGCCAGAGCCCTGGCTCGTTGCGCGCCTGGCGCGGCTTGATGCTGTCCAGCACCCCGGCGGAGATGCCGATATCGGCCAGCGCAATGGCGCCGCAATGCACCCGACCGGGCAGCAGCAGATGGCCAGGCTTGAGGCGGAAGAAGGTGATGGTGCGGTCAGCACGGATCGCCAGCCCCAGCGGCTTGCCGTCATCGCCATGCAAGCCGCTTGGCAGGTCCACCGCGACAACGGGCTTGCCCGACGCATTCGCCGCCGCGATGAGCTGCGCCGCCTTGCCTTCCGGCGCGCGCGACAGGCCGGCGCCATAGAGCGCGTCGACGATCACGTCGCAGGCCGAGAAATCCGCCTGCTCCGGCGTCAGCACCAGGCCGCGCCATTGCTGCGCCATCGCCGCCGCATCGCCTTTCAGCGCAGCGCGCTCGCCCAGCAGCACCAGCCGCACCGGCCAGCCGGCACGGTCCAGCAGCCGCGCCGCGACGAAACCATCGCCGCCATTGTTGCCGGGCCCGCACAGCACCAGCACCGGGCCGAAGGCATAGTTGAGCCGCACCGCATCGGCCACCGCCGCACCGGCATGCTCCATCAAGGTCAGGCTCGGCACACCGCTGGCAACGGCGAGGCGATCGGCCTCGGCCATTTCCGCAACGGTGAGCAGCGCGCTCATGGCAGTAAGACCGGCATGGCCGTCAGACCGGCGGGCGCTTGTTATGCCAGTCGGTCGCCGCCTGATAGGCGGCACCGGCTTGCAGCACCAGATCATCGCGGTGCATCGGGCCGACGAATTGCAGGCCAACCGGCAGACCGCCCGACGTGAAGCCGCAGGGCACCGAAAGCGCCGGCTGCTGGCTCAGGTTGAACGGATAGGTGAAGGGCGTCCAGGCGGTCCAATAGGCATCGCCCATCGCCTTCGGTGCCAGCCGCCCGGCCTCGAAGGCCGGCACCGCCAGGCTCGGCGTCACCAGCAACGCATATGTCTCATGGAAGCGGCGCATCGTCACGCCAAGCCGTGCCCGTGCCGCCACGGCATCGAGATACTGCGCCATGCCAATCGCCGAGCCACGCCGGAAAGTTTCCTGCAAGCCGGGATCGAGGTCAGCGAAATGCTTCTCCGGCAGCGCCTTGAGCGCGTTATAGGCGCCGGTCCACCAATGGGTGTGGAAGCAATCGGTGGGATCGCCGATATCGGGATCCACTTCCTCGATGATGGCGCCGAGATCGGCCAGCACGCGCACGGCTTCCTTCACCTTTGCTGCCACTTCCGCATCGACGCGGGCAAAGCCGAGCGTCGGGCTGTAGGCGATCTTGAGGCCCTTAATGCCGGCGCCGAGCTTGGCGGTGTAATCCACATCCTCCCAGGGCAGGCTGAACCAGTCGCGCGCATCGGGCCGCGCCAGTTCGCGCAGCATCAGCGCCGCATCTTCCACGCTGCGGGCCATCGGCCCGAGATGCGCCACGGTGCCGAACGGGCTCAACGGCCAGGCCGGCACGCGACCGAAGGAGGGTTTAAGCCCGGTGATGCCGGCAAAGCCCGCCGGAATGCGGATCGAGCCGCCGCCATCGGTGCCGATGGCAAGCGGACCCAGGCCGGCGGCAACCTGCGCCGAGGCGCCGCCGGACGAGCCGCCCGGCGTGGTATCGAGATTCCACGGATTGCGCGTGATGCCGGTGCGCGGTGAATCCGTCACGCCTTTCCAGCCGAATTCCGGCGTCGTGGTCTTGCCGAGCAAAACGCACCCGGCTTCGCGCAGCCGCGCGGTGGCCGGCGCATCGTCGTTCCACGGCTGGTTCGGATCGACGCTTTTCGAGCCGCGCAAGGTCGGCCAGCCCTTGGTGAGGATGATGTCCTTGATCGAGGCCGGCACGCCGTCGATGGGCGACAGCGGCTGGCCGGCGCGGTAACGCGCCAGCGACGCCTCGGCATCGCGCAAAGCGGCTTCCTCGTCCACCAGATTATAGGCGTTCACCTTCGGGTTGACGCGGCCGATCCGCACCAGCAGCGCGCGGGTCACTTCCACCGGCGACAGCGTGCCCTTGGCATAAGCTTCCGCCATCGCCGCCGCCGAGAGGTAACAGATATCGTCGCTCATCGCTTGCTCGCTATCATGGGCAGGCCGGGCTGCGGCCTGAGGGTGATCTTGGCAATCGGTTCGATCTTTGCGCCCGGTACCAGGTCGAAGCGGAAGCGCCGCGCCAGGGTGGCGAGGATCAGCACCGCTTCGGCCATCGCGAAGGCCATGCCGATGCAGATGCGCGGCCCGGCGCCGAATGGCAGGTAGACGAAGCGCGGCCGCGCGGCGGCCTGGGGGGCCGCAAAGTTTTCCGGGTTGAAACGGTCCGGTTCGGCCCAATAGCGGCGGTGGCGGTGCATCAGCCAGGGCGAAACAATCACCGCCGTACCCTTCGGGATGTCGATACCCATGGCGTGATCGTCCTTGAGCGCCACGCGCGAGGTGCTGTGCGCCGGCGGGTAGAGCCGCATCGCCTCCTCGATCACCATGCGCGTATAGGGCAACTTCTCGATATCGCCCCAATCGGGATCGCGGCCCGGCAACACACTGTCGATCTCGGCCCATAATTTCGCCTGCACGGCGGCATCCTGGCTCAGCAGATACCAGGCCCAGGCCAAAGCCGTGGCGGTGGTCTCATGCCCGGCGAGGAAGAAGGTCGCCATGTGGTCGCGCACTTCGCGATCATCCATGGCACTGCCGTCCGCTTCGGTATCGCGGGCAGACAGCAGCAGGCCGAGCAGGTCGTCACCGGCCGGCTGACCTTTAGCGATCAGCATGCGGCGGCGTTCGATCAGGCCGTTGATGATGCTGTCCATCTGGCTCAGCGCCGCGCGGCCCTTGGCGGCACCCTGGCGCGGGAACCACGCCGGCAGCCCGAGCAGGTCCGGGATGCTCGGCCGCACCGTCACCTGATAGGCATCCATCGCTGCGCCGACCTGCGACACATCGGAGGCCGGATCGGCGCCGAACATGCTGCGCGCGATGATTTCCAGCGTCACATGCATCATGGCTTCCGCCATGTCGAGCCGCTGGCCGCTCTGCAACGCATCGCCAAGCGCGGCGGCGCGTTCGGTCATCAGCGGCGCGAAGGACTGGATGCGGCGCGGCGAGAAGATCGGCGCCATCAGGCGGCGCTGGCGCTTCCAGTCCAGCCCCTCGCTGGTCAGCAGGCCATTGCCGAGGCCAGGTTCGAGAATGCGCTGACCAAGCGGATCGCGCACGTAATTCGCCACGTTGTCGAGCATGACATGGCGGATCAGGTCCGGGTGATTGGCCAGCAGCACCCGGCGCATGAACATCTTGTAGTGGATGTAGTCGCGCTCGTAGGCTTCCTCGCTCCAGGCAGCCACCACATTGTCGCGGATAGTGCGGATCACCTTGAATAGATTGCGCCGCTGCAGCGGCTGTGGCTTCACCGGCATGAAGTCTGCGGCGTCTACCACGGCCATGGCGTTATCCGAACAACGTGGTGGTCATGCCGCCATCCACCACCAGCAAATGGCCGTTGACATAACCACCGGCCGGCGAAACCAGATACAGCGCCGAACCGGCCAGTTCCGCCGGCTGACCCCAGCGCCCGACCGGCGTGCGGTTGTTGACGAAGGCGACGAATTCCGGCCGCGCCATCAGTTCGGCATTCAGCTCGGTTTCGAAATAGCCCGGCGCGATGGCATTCACCGTCACGCCCTTCGGCCCGAGTTCGGCGGCCAGCGCCTTGGTGAGACCGAGGATGCCGTGCTTCGACGCGGTATAGGCCGGGATCGTGGCACGACCCAGCACCGAGAGGATCGAACCGATATTGACGATGCGGCCATAGCCCTGCTCGGCCATCTTGAGGCCGGCGGCCTGCGACAGCACGAAAGCGGCGGTGAGGTTGGTATCCAGCACCTGGCGCCATTCCTCGAGCTTGTACTCGGCGAGCGGCTTGCGGATATTCATGCCGGCATTGTTGATCAGGATATCGAGATGTCCCTGCTCGGCGGCGATGCGGTCCACCGCCGCCTTGGCGGCTACACTGTCCATCACATCGAAGGCGGCGATGCCGGCCTTGATGCCTTCCTGGCGCAATTCCGCAGCGCGGGCTTCCAGGGTATCAGCATGGCGGCCATTCAGCACCACGCTGGCGCCGGCCTGGCCGAACAGCCGGGCGATCTCGAGGCCGAAACCACGCGAGGCGCCGGTGATCAGCGCCACTTTTCCATCGATCCGAAACGCCTGCACGCCCAGTTCCCCCTAACAGCTTCCCTAACGGCTTTTCTAACAGACAGTTTAGCGTTTTGCGCGCTTTACACCAGCGCCCAGCGCTCGCTAGACTCAAGGCCAGCGCTTACCCAAGGTCAAGCAAAAGAGAAGAGGAAACATCGTGCTGCGCAGCTATCAGGTCGCCGAATTTGCCAAGCCGCTGACATTCAGTGAGCGCCCCCTGCCGGAGCCGACCGGCGCCCAGGTGCTGGTGAAGATGGACCGCTGCGGCGTCTGCCACAGCGACCTGCATATCTGGGACGGCTACTGGGACCTCGGCGGCGGCAAGAAGATCATCGCCGCCAATAATGGCAGCCTGCTGCCGCTGACCATGGGCCACGAGATCGTCGGCACCGTGATCGCCAAGGGCCCGGAAGCCACCGGTGTCGAAATCGGCCAGCGCCGCCTGGTGTTTCCCTGGATCGGCTGCGGCGTCTGCGCGGTGTGCAAGGAAGGTGCTGAGCATCTCTGCGCCGGCAAGGCACAGGCGCTGGGCGTGTTCCTGGATGGCGGCTTCGCCAGCCATGTGCTGGTGCCGGCGGCGCATTACCTGCTGGATTACGGCACCCTGGATACCAACCTTGCCTGCACCTATGCCTGCTCCGGCCTCACCGCCTATTCGGCGCTGAAGAAGATCGGCAAGCTGCCCGATGGCCAGAACCTGCTGATCGTCGGCGCTGGAGGTGTCGGCCTCAACGCCATCGCCATGGCCAAGGCGGTGACCGGCCAGGCGCCGATTGTCGCCGACCTCGATCCGGCGAAGCGCGAAGCGGCGCTGAAACTCGGCGCCAAGCAGGCGATTGATCCGCGCGAGGACGGCATCGGCCGCACCGTGATGAAGGCCACCGGCGGCATGGCTGGTGCGGTGGATTTCGCCGGCTCGCCGCAGAGTTTCGATTTCGCCTATGGCCTGCTGCGCAAGGCCGGCCATCTGGTCAGCGTCGGCCTGCTCGGCGGCCAGACCACGCTGTCGCTGCCGCTGCTGGTGATGAAGGGCGTGACGATTTCCGGCTCCTATGTCGGCAGCCTGGAAGAACTGAAGGAGCTGCTGGCACTGGCCCAGGCGCAGCATCTGCCGGCCCTGCCCATCGAGGTGCGGCCGCTGGATGCGGTGAATGGCGCGCTGGAGCAGCTCAAAGCCGGCGGCGTGGTCGGCCGTATCGTTTTGAGCAATTAAGCTAGAGAAACAGCGTCAGCACGCCGGTATAGCCATAGAGGCGCGCGGCGGCAATTTCGCCGCCGCAATACATGCCGAGCAGCGGCAGGCCGGGAAACGCAGCCGCGATGCGCGCCAGTTCACCCGGTTCCTGCACGAACTGGTCCTGGCTGCGTGCCATGCAGGAAAAATAGATCGCGCCGCGTGGCTCGGTACCACCGCAGCGGCGCTTGAGGTCGGCCAGCATACGGTCCATGTCGCGACCCGCGCTCTCGACATCGCGGCGGCAGAAGAACAACTGATCGCCCTCCTCCACCAACGCGCCGATGGCCAGGGCGCCGGCCTGCGGATCAATGCCCATGATGTTGCGCACCAGATAATCCGGGCGATCCGAACCGCCGATGGGCAACGCCACCATCAGACCTGAACCGAGCCGGCGCAGATCCTGCATCGAGCGGATATTGAAGGCTTCCTGCAATGCCTCATAGGCCGGGCGATGATCGAGCTCCAGCAGCATGTTGCCTTCGGCGGCGGTGATGGTGAGCTGCGGCCCGGCCTGGGTGCAGCCCTGGCTCAGGCCCGTGAGGATCGGCTGCGCATCGGAAAACACCACGCCGGAAAGGCCACTCTCCACCAGACCGCCGGCCCATTGCGGCCGCGCCTCGCGCGAGGCAACCAGACCGCCGACCAGATAGGCATTCGAGGCCTCGCCGATATCCTGCAGGATTTCCGGCAACGCCGGCACATGCGGATCGGCATGCACGATACCGAGCCAGCCCGCTGGAATCCGGTTCGCCTGGGTGAACAACTCCGCGCTGCCTTCAGGCACGGTGCCGAGCAGGCAGGCAACGGCAGGCTCATCGCAATATTCGCGACTGCCGGCAGCGATGGAATGACTCACGGCACCGAGCAGATTGCTGATGCCGGTGGCCTCCGTGATGCGGCGCAGCACCTGTGGCATCTGCGCGGCGAGATGTTCGGTGACATAGACAAAACCGATATTGGCACTGTCGCCAACCGGCATCACCTGCAGCAGGCTGCCATCCACCGCCATGCGCCAATCCGCCGCCGTGGCGGCACCGAGACGGAATTTGGAACCGATGGCCTGTTCAGTCATGGTGCTGCTCCTGGCATGGCGCCGCTCCTGGTGGAGTGACACCACTATATACTATCGTTTCAGCCCTGGCCCAGCCTTGACGCGAAAAAGTGATTGCGCTCGGATGGCAGCAAATCATGCCGGGATGACACCATGCGCCGCCTTCTTCTCCTTGCCGCAGCCCTGCTTTGCCTCGCTTCGGCGCCGGCAGCAGCCGCCGACTTATCCTCGCCGATGGGACGCTGGCGAACGATTGATGATGAAACCGGCAGTGAACGCTCGATTGTCGACATCGCCCTGGTCGGCGGCGAATTGCAGGGCCGCATTGTCAAAATATTTCTGCGCCCGGATGAAAAGCCTGATGCGGTTTGTGACAAATGCGAGGGCGAGCGCAAGGACAAGCCGATTATCGGCATGACCTTCCTCTGGGGCCTGAAGCTGGATGGCAGCAGCAAGACGGAATGGGCCGGCGGTGCCATCCTCGATCCAAAGAACGGCAAGGTCTACAACGCCAAGGCCGCATTGGCGGATAACGGCCAGACACTCCGTGTGCGTGGCTTTATCGGTACGCCGCTGCTGGGCCGCAGCCAGGTGTGGAAACGCGAAGCGGAATAGCCCAGTTCAACGCGGCCCGAGATAGCCCCATACCGTGGCGAGGAAGCGGTCCACCTGGATCGGCTTGGTCAGGTAGTCGTTGAAGCCGGCGGACGAACCGCGCTCCAGCGAACGCTTGTCGGCATCGGCAGTAAGCGCGATCACCGGCGTATCAACCAACGATGTGTCGGCGCGCAGTTGGCGCAACACCTCGAAGCCATCCATATCCGGCAGGTGAATATCGAGCAGGATCAGATCCGGCCGCTCCTGCTGCGCCATGGTGACACCTTCACTGCCCTTGTCGGCAGTGAGCAGCAGCAGATTCGGCACCGAGGCCAGCATACGCTTCACCAGCAGCACATTGGCCGGATTATCCTCGATATACAGCACCCGCCCGGTGGTGTTCTGTGCGAAATGCAACGGCCGGGCCGGCAAGGCGGTCATCGGCGGTGGCGGCGTGGTTCGGGCGAAGCGTACCCAGAAACGGCTGCCCTTGCCCGCCTCGCTCTCGAAACCGATATCGCCCTGCATGAATTCCGCCAGTCGCTTGGCGGTGGCCAGCCCAATGCCGGTGCCTTCGACGGCGCTGCCCTCGCGGCCCAGCCGGTTGAAAGCCTCGAATACCTGGCCCTGCTGTTCCATCGGGATGCCGGTGCCATCATCGGCGACAAAGAATTCGACGCGACCATCGGGCACCAAGCGGCAGCCGATCTCGATGCGCCCATCATAGCGGCCATACTTCGCCGCATTGGAAATGAAATTCGTCATGATCTGGTTGAAGCGCGTCAGGTCGATCAGCACATGCGCATTCTCGGGCAGTTGCTTCACCTCAACATTCTGGCCGCGCCCCTCGGCTAATGCCCGCGCGATACGGCTCAGATCGGTGAGCAGGCTATTGGCTTCGATGCTCTCCATCGACAGCGTGACGCGGCCTGCCTCGATCTTGGCCAGATCAAGTACCTGTTCGATCAGTGCCAGCAATTGCCGGCCGCTGCCCTCGATCATGTGGATGAATTCGCGCTGCTGTTCGGTCAGGCTGTCGCGCGTACCCATGGCCAGAAGCTGCGCAAAGCCGAGCACGGAATTCAGCGGCGTGCGCAATTCGTGGCTCATCGAGGCAAGGAAGCTGGACTTGGCAAGATTGGCCGCCTCGGCCTGCTCGCGTGCGACACGAAGCTGTTCCTCGGCATGGCGCTGTTGCGTGATATCCACCACCACGCCATCCCAGATGATCGAATCATCGGGGCCACGGCTGGGGCGGACATAATTGCGCACCCATTTCATCGGGCTGCCATCGGCGGGGTGGATACGGGAATCCACCGCCAGCGGTCGCAGATTCTGGTCCGCCGCATCCACCTGGGCGAGATAGCGCGCGCGGTCGCCCGGCTCCACCACGGCGGAGAGCAGGTTGGGATCGCGTTTGATCGCCGCCGGCTCCAGGCCGAACAGCGCCTTGGCGCCAGAACCAACGAAGGGATAATGCAGGCTGCCATCCGGCCGCTGTATCCGGCGATAGATCATGCCAGGGAAATTGTCGGAAATACCCTTGAGATGCCGCTCGAGGTCGCGGCGTTGCGCCAGCAGCAGGATGCCGCCGCCGAGGATCAAGGTGCCGATCGCCACTTCCACGGCGAAACCAAAGCCATTTGCGATCAGCAGGCTCTTAGCCAGCGGCGCATCCAGCAGCATCAGCACGAGATAGCTGGTCAGGGCCGCCGGGCCGATCAGCAGCGACAGAAAAAACAGATGGCGGAAATTCGGCCGGGCACGGCCATCGGCTTCGCGCGCCATATGCCAGATCAACATGCCGACCAGCGCGGTGATGTAGACCGAGACAACGCCACCATAAACACCGACGCCACCGAGCCAGGCCCGATAGGCGGCGGCCGCCGTGGCCGCGATCAGGCCGGCGATGGGACCGCCGAGCAAGGCGCCGAGGCCGACCGCGACATGGCGCGCATCCCAGACCAGGCCATTGCCCTGGGCCGCCGGCATCTGCATGGAAAGCAAGGCAGCGACAGCGAATATCACACCAAGACATATCGTATGCAGATTGCGGCGGCGCGCCAGACGGCTGGCGGAAAGCGCGTCATGCAGCAAGGCCACGACCAGGAACAGCACAAGTGTGCCGGCGAAGCTGCTGATGCTATCTGAGTGTATCGGCACCATTCCACCAGTATAGAGTGTTGGTTGCCGGCGGCCAATCCGGCTGTTCCATTCATGGTGCGTCCGTTCCCGGAGTATCCTGCGGCCCTGCTTGCCCGGCTGGCGGGTGCGGCGTAGGCTGGCTGCCATGTTGGAGAAACAACACGGACCGGCCACCATTCTGCCGGAACCCAGCCGCTGGGAGCGGCTGTGGCGTGGCGCCGTGCCCACCCTGGTGATCTCCGTGGCGCTGGCTGCCAGCTTCTACGGCCATGCCCTGTTGCGCGACCGCGCCGAGGATCGCGCTACCGCCAATCTGCGCCTCGACACCGCCGCCATGGGCGATGCCCTGGAGGACCGCGCGGCCCGGGCGAAGCATATGTTCCAGGCGGTGACGGCTTTCTTCCACGCATCGCAGACCGTATCGGCGGAAGAATTCGCCAGCTTCGTCACACTGATCCATGCCAGCGGCAATGTGCGCGGCGTGGATTTCATCAGCTACCTGCCGGCGAATCAGATTCGCGCCGGGCAATACGCGCCGCTTTATGCCAATGGCTTCGAGCTGCAGCGCCGTATCGACACCGCTACACCGGCGCTGCTGGAAATATGGCGCGAGACCATCGACCGTGCGCTGAGCAACGGCCAGGCCGTCACCATGCTGCCGCTGGGCCTGCCGGCGCAGTCCAATCCACGGCCAAACCAGGGCGTCTTGTGGGCCCGCGCAGTCTCCAGTGGTGAACAGCCCGGCGAAATCATTGGCGTGCTGGCGATGCAGGCTGACCTCACGCAGATGGCGGCGGAGTCTTTCGAAACCTGGCGGACGCGCCATGGCATCCGGCTTTCGGCGGAAGCCACGGCTGCCACGCCTGCCGTATTCGAGCACAATCTCGACCGCCCGGCCGAACCGCGCCAGCAGTCCGGCGAAACCCTGCATCTGTTCGCCCATGCCTGGCGGCTTGAAACCTGGGGCCTGCAGCAGAACCGGCTGAGCGGCGACGCATTGCTGGCCAAGCTGGCGCTGGGGCTTGGCATCATCGTCAGCCTGATCGTGTTCGGTGCGTCGCTGAGCCAGAAGCGTGCCCGCATCCAGGCCGATCAGGCGCGGCGCCGCCTGATCGACGCACTCGACAGCATGCGCGACGGCTTCGCCGTATTCGACGCTGAAGATCGCCTGCTGCTGTGGAATGGCAAATTCCTCACCTGCCATCCCTTGAGTGCCGGCCATATCCGCATCGGCCTGTATTATGGCGACCTGCTGCGCGAAGGCCTGCGGCTTGGCGAATATGCCGGCGTCGACAACGACAGCGAAGCCTGGCTCAGCGACCGCCTTGCCGCCCGCGCCGCCGAGCGACCGGAAGAAGTACAATTGCAAGACGGACGCTGGCTGCGCTGGATGGCCTTCCGCACCTCCGATGGTGGCAGCGCCCTGCTCTGCAGCGACGTGACCGAAGCGAAGCAGCATGAAGACCGGCTCGCCAGCCAGCTCGAAATCCTGGAGCATATGACCGGCGGCGGGCGGTTGAACGACCTGCTCGGCGAAGTGATCGGCTGGCTTGAAGGCAACCTGCCTGGCGCGCTGGCCTCGCTGCACCGCCTCGATGCCAATGGCAAACGCTTTGCCTCCTCGGTCTGCGGCCAGATTCCGCTTGATTATGCCAGCAGCCTGACTGGAATCGAGATTGGGCCCGACGTCGGCTCCTGCGGCACCGCCGCCTTCCGTCGCGAGATCGTGATCAGCGCTGAAATCGCCAGCGATCCGCTATGGCGCAACTACATTCGTCTTGTCGAACCTTATGGCCTCAAGTCGGTATGGTCAGTACCGATCATGGGCGACAGCGGACAGGTGCATGGCACGCTGGCGGCTTATTTCAAGCAACCGCGGCACCCAAGCGAAAGCGACCTCAAGATCCTGCGCATGGCGGCGACCATGGCGCGACTGGCACTGGAGCGCGAAGCCTATCTGGCGCGGCTGACCAATCTGGCCAAGCTGGAGGCAGTGGACCGTCTCTCAGGCGGCATCGCGCATGACTTCAACAATCTGCTGCAAGTTATCGAACAGAGCACCGCGCTGCTGCGCAAATCGCTGAATGAAGCGCGGCAACGCAACCTTGCCGACATGACCCTGGAAGCGGCCGGCAAGGGCGCGGCACTGATCAAACGCCTGCTGGTTTTCGCGCGCGGCCAGCCGTTGCAACTCGGCGGCATCGACCTGGCGCAGACCATGCGCGAACTGGAGCCGCTGCTGCGCCAGGCCTGCGGCGATATCGACATCACCTTCGCCCTGGAAGAGAATGTCGGCAGCGCCCATACCGACCGCATCATGCTGGAAAGCGCATTGCTCAATCTGGTGATCAATGCCCGCGACGCGATGCCCGATGGTGGCGCGTTGCGCGTCGCGCTGAAACGGCGTGAATTCGTCACCGCTGATACTGGCCTCGGCCTCTCCCCCGGCAATTATGCTGCGATCAGCGTCAGCGATACCGGCACCGGCATGGATGCGGAAACCCTGCGCAATGCCGTGGTGCCGTATTTCACCACCAAGCCGGTGGGCAGCGGCAGCGGGCTGGGCTTGAGCATGGCCTATGGTTTCGCCCGCGAGAGCGGTGGTGCCTTACAGCTCGACAGCCAGCCGGGACAAGGCACGGTAGTGACGCTGTATCTGCCGCTTAAGGCCTAAGATTAGTCAGGGCTTGAGCACTGTTGCCAGGGTTTCCACCAGCGTCTCGCCGGTGAACGGCTTGGAAAGCACCGCATCAGCGCCGAAGGTGCTGGCGAATTGCAGGAAATCCTGGTTGCCGCGACGGCCACCGCCAGACATGGCGATCACCCGGATGCCTGGCGCCAGGGCGCGCACAGCGCGGATCAATTCCAGCCCATCCATGTCCGGCATCAGGATATCGGTGATCACGGCATCAAAATCGCCCTGCTGGCGCAGCAACTCCACCGCCTTGCGGCCATCGGCGAAGCTTTCCACCGCGTGGCCATAGGCCTCCAGCGTCATCCGCAGGCTGCGGCAAACGAGATCGTCATCCTCTACGAGCAGAATGCGAGCCACGTGCGTTTCCCCGAACCAGGCAACTGAAATCCGCCCTTAAGCTATACCAGCCGCAGGAAACCGGCTAGTTGCTAATCATAGCGGATGGCAAGGACTTCCAGGCTTTCGCGGCCCGTGGGCGTGCGCATTTCCACCGTGTCGCCAACCCGCGCCTTCAGCAGCGCGCGGGCCACCGGCGATACCCAGCTTATCTCACCCTGTTCGATCCGCGCTTCATCGACGCCGACGATACGCACCGTGCGTTCCACATCCTGTTCGTCGACATAGGTGACGGTGGCGCCGAAGAAAACCTGCTCGCGGTTTTTCTGCAGAGCGGGATCGACCGGCTCGGCGATTTCCAGCCGCTTGAGCAGGAAACGGATGCGGCGGTCGATTTCGCGCAGCCGGCGCTTACCATAGATGTAATCACCATTCTCCGAGCGGTCGCCATTGCCCGCCGCCCAGGACACCACCTCGACGACCTTTGGTCGTTCCACCGAGCGCAATTGCTTCAGCTCGGCGCGCATGCGCTCCAGGCCTTCCGGCGTGATGTAGTTTTTCGCACCCTTGGGCAGCGCCGGGCCGGCCGCCGCATCGTCTTCGGCGTCGTCGCCGGCGGACTCCCCGTCGGATTCCTTGGTGAAGGCCTTGCTCATGCCGCCGGCTTCCCCTGGCGCCCGGACCAGACCCGGACGCCCCCGATTCACTTAAGTATTTGAGAAAATTTGGGGCGAGAGACGGGACTTGAACCCGCGACCCCCAGAGCCACAATCTGGTGCTCTAACCAACTGAGCTACTCCCGCCGCAATGGGCGCCTTATTAAACAAGGCCTTGGCCCAGGTCAAGGCCAGCGGGGCGACAACCGCGTGGATTGTGTAAGTTGTTGTTCTAGCAGTGCGAGCGGGTGATTTTCTTGCTCTGGGGGCGGGAACCCGCCAGAATTCCCGCATGACGGAATTCTGGCTGATCCTCGCCGCGCTGCTCATCGGCATCCCCGGCGCCCTCTTCATCGTGATGCAAATCAACGCCGCCCATCGCCGCCAGGTCATGGCCTATGAGTGGAACTCGGCCGAAGTGATCCGGCGCGGGCAACGCCTGGACCAGCTCGAAAAGCTGACCAAGGACGCGCAGAAGAAGATCGCGGAGCTGACCAAGGAGAATTTCGAGCTGAAGGCCCAGGTCACCAAGCTGGAACGCCTGGCCACCGCCGCGATCCAGGCCCCCGCCCCCGACGACAAGACTTTCAGCGTCGCGGTGTTCAACCAGGAAGTCCGCCGTGCCCATATGATGGGCCAGAAGCACCGCAACCTCGACGATAAATGGGCCGAGATCAATTACGAGGACGTGAGTGCCGCCAACGAGGATGCGGTGCGCAAGAAGATGCTACGCAAATATCCGCCGGAGCGCGGCTTCGTGATTGAGAGCGTTACGCTGAAACGCTGAGATCGCTGCTGGCGAAGACGCGCAATTCCAGCGCGGTCTGATTGTCGATCTCGCCGAGCGGTGCCAGGTTCCAGCCCCATTCTTTCTCCGCAACCGGCGGCGTGATGTCGAACAAAGCCGATTCCGACATCACCACCTCGCCGGCACGATTGCGAAAGATGCGGCGCTGCTCGCTGACCAGACCGACCCGGCAATCGAGTTGCCGCAAGCCGGCGAGATGTGCCGCAACAATGCGGCGGCCATAAGCCTGGCGGGTAGCGAAGGACTGCCCTGCCCGCTCCAGCTTCTCCAGCGGCAGCAACGGCAGTTGCGATAGCAGATTGAGCGACAGTACCAGACCCGGCTTGTCCACATCCAAACCCAGCAGCGCAGCAGGCTGTGGCTCGGGCAGCGGCTTGCCTACGCGCCATTCAAGCATCATGGGCGCCAGGCCGGAAACATCGAACAGCCGCGCCTCGACATTGGGATAGCGCTTCAGCCGCCAGAGCTGCATCGGCAGCCAGGCGATATCGGCCATCAGCACGCGGTCGAATTTCGCAGCCAAGGCGGCGAGCGGCAGGTCGTCCAGCAGCCCGGCGCCGAGCACCCAGGCGGTGCCGCCCTGTGGTTGGCCTGCCAGCAGGCTTTCGACAAAGGCGCGGGTTTCGGCATGATGCGGCGCCCAGGCCTTGGCGCAGCGGCGCGAACGCGACCATAGCCCGACCTGGGCGCGGCCATAGCCCAGCCGCCGCGCCGCCGGCTCGCAGCGCACCGTCATGCTCAGCAGCAATTCCGCCAGCATGGCTTATTCGGCGGCGGCGCGCCGCCCGAACCGCGCCACGGCCTGCTCGCGCGTGTAATAGCCGCGCGCGATATCGCGCTCGATGGCAGCCGTATCGCGCGCGGCGGGATCGCCATAGCCGCCGCCGCCGGGCGTGGAGACGCGCACCCGGTCGCCGACCTTGATGGCGATATCCTGATCCTTGGAAAGATGCGGCGGCACGTATTTGCCGCTGCTGTCGCGCTCGATCAACACGGTGTTGAGGCCGCCATCCTCGCCGCCCAGCACGCCACGCGGCCCCGTCCGGCCATGGTCCATCACCATGGACGCTCGCGCCTCGCCGCGCCGCAGCCGGATGGTGTAATTCACGCCGAAGCCACCACGATACTTGCCGGCGCCGCCCGAGCCTTCATGCAGCGAGTATTCCTCGAACAGCACCGGGTAATACTGCTCCATCACCTCGATCGGCGTGGTCTTGGAAATGCCGATGGTGGAACAGCCGTTGCTGATGCCATCACCGCCATGCCAGCCGCCATAGCCGCCGCCGGAAATCACATACATGACATAGGAACGATTGCGCGCCGGATCGAAACCGCCGAGCGCGAGATTGCCGGATGTGCCGGCGGGCGCGGCGAACAGCTTGTCCGGCATCGCCTGCACCAGCGCATTGAACACCGCCTCCGCGATGCGCTGGCTGACTTCCGCCGCGCAGCCCGAGACCGGGCGCGGATACTTGGCATAGAGGAAGGTGCCTTCCGGATCCTTGATCTTCAGCGGCTCGAAGGTGCCGGCATTGATCGGCACATCGGGGAAGATATGCTTCACCGCCAGATAGACCGACGACTTGGTGGTGGCCAGCACCGAATTCATCGGCCCCTTGCAGGGTGGGCTGGACCCGGTCATGTCGAAATGCAGTTCGTCGCCCTGCTTGGTCACGGCCATCTCGATATGCAGCGGCTCGTCCACCACGCCATCGGAATCAACCACCGCCGAACCGCGATAGACGCCATCGGGAATGGCGCGGATGCGGGCGCGCATCTGCTGCGAGGCACGCGCCTTCAATTCGGCAATCGCCGCTTCCACCGTGTCGGCGCCATAGCGGTCGAGCAAAGCGGTCAGCCGCTTCTCGCCAATCGAGAGGGCCGCGGCCTGGGCCTTGATATCGCCGATGCGCTGATCGGCGATGCGGATATTGCTGAGGATGATGGACAGGATTTCCTCGTCCAGCACACCCTGCTTGTAGAGCTTCACCGGCGGTAGCCGCAGGCCTTCCTGCTCCACTTCGGTGGCATTGGCCGAGAAGCCGCCCGGCACCATGCCGCCGGTATCCGGCCAATGGCCGGTATTGGCCAGCCAGGAGAACAGCTTGCCGCGATAGAAGAACGGCTTGACGAATTTCACATCCATCAGATGCGTGCCGCCGAGATACGGATCGTTGACGATATAGATATCGCCGGGCTGCGGGCTGCGCGCCCGCTCGATCACGGCTTGCGTCGAGAATTGCATGGTGCCGACGAAAACCGGCAGGCCGAGATCGCCCTGGGCAATCAGTTCGCCGGTATCGCGGTGGTAGATGCCGTCGGAACGGTCCAGCGCTTCCGAGATCACCGGCGAGAAGGCCGCGCGGCAGAAAGCCAGGTCCATCTCGTTGCAGACCTGCTGCAAGCCGTTCTGGATCACGACAAGAGTTACGGGATCGAGCTTTGTCATGGCGTCACCGAAACGATCAGATTGCCGAGAGCATCGACATGCACGCTGTTGCCGGGATCGATCACCACCGTGGTGTCGAGTTGTTCGCAAATTGCCGGGCCGGCGAAAGTCACCCCGCGCGGCAGGCGTTCGCGGTCATAGACCGGCGTATCCTGCCAGCCGCCGGCATCATACCACACCTTGCGCATGCCCTTGCGGGCACCGGCAACATCGGCGGCGGGCGCTGCCGCCAGCAGGCGATCCAGCGTCAATTGCGGGCGGCGGCCGATCACGGCGGTATGCAGGTTCACCAGTTGGGCGCGGATTTCCGGCAGTTCGACCTCGAAACGCTGCCAATAGGCGGCCTCGAACGCGGTCTGCAATTCCGCCGGGGTTATGTCGAGGCTCGGCACCGGCACGGTGAGCAGATGGCTCTGACCCTGGAACTGCATGTCAGCGGTATGCAGCACCTGGATTTCCTCCACCGCCACGCCGTCGCGGGCGATGGTGTCGCGGCCTTCCTGGATCTGCTGCTGCAACACGGTTTTCACCAGACCGGGATCAAGGGCGGCAACCGGCCGGTTCACCGTGCGCACATAATCATGGCGCAGATCGGCGACGACGCAACCCAGCGCATTGGTGATGCCGGGCCGGGCCGGGATCAGCAGTTTCGGGATGCCGAGTTCGAGCGCCAGGGCTGCGGCATGCAACGGCCCGGCGCCGCCGAAGACAAACAGCGCGAAGTCGCGCGGATCATGGCCACGGCTCAAAGATACCATGCGGATGGCATTGGCCATCTTGTCGTTGGCGATGCGCAACACCGCCGCCGCCGCCCCCTCTGCGTCGAGCCCCAGCGGCTTGCCCAAGCCAGCCATGGCGGTGCGCACGTCATCCAGCGAGACTTTGTTATCGACCGAGAGCAGGCCATCGGGATTGAGCCGGCCGAGCACCAGGTTGGCATCGGTGATGGTGGGCCGCGTGCCGCCGCGCCCGTAGCAGATCGGGCCGGGCCGCGCGCCGGCGCTTTCCGGGCCGACCTGCAACATGCCGGCCTCGTTGATGAAGGCGAGCGAGCCGCCGCCGGCACCGATGGTATGCACATCCACCATCGGCACATGGATCGGCATGGCATATTCGAGTTCAAGTTCGGACGACACCTGCGGCACGCCATCCTGGATCAGGCCGACATCCGAGGAAGTACCGCCCATATCGTAGGTGATGACATTCGGCAGCCCGGCGGCGCGCGCCGTGTAGGCGGCGGCCATGACGCCGGAAGCCGGCCCGGACATCACGGTATTCACGGCAGCCTCGGCGACAATGCTGGCGGCGATGGTGCCGCCATTGCCCTGCATCACCAGCAGATCGCGCCCGAAGCCGCGATTTTTCAGTTCGCCATCCAGGCGCTGCATGTAGCGATGCAGCACCGGCTGCACGCTGGCATTGACGCAGGCGGTGGTGCCGCGCTCATACTCGCGATATTCGGAAAGCAATTCATGGCCGGCGGTGACATAGCCGTTCGGCCACTCTTCGGCGGCGATTTCCAGCGCGCGCTTCTCGTGACTCTGGTTGATGTAGCTATGCAGGAAATGGATCACCAGGGCTTCGCAACCGGCGTCTTTCAAGGTGACTACTGCGGCGCGGAACGCGGCTTCATCCAGCGGTATCACCACATTGCCATCGGCATCCATGCGCTCGGGCACTTCCAGGCGCCACTGGCGCGGCACCAGAGGCTCGAAACTGCCGGTAAGGCCATAGGGCGTCGGGCGGGTGCGGCGGCCCAATTCCAGGCTGTCGCGGAAACCCTGTGTGGTGATCAGGCCGACCTTCGCCACCTTGCGCTCGAGCAGCGCGTTGGTGGTGGTGGTGGTGCCATGCACGATGGTGGCGGTATCGGCCAGCGCGATGCCAGCCTTGTCCAATGCTGCCAGCACGCCGAAGGCCTGGTTCTCTACCGTGGTCGGCACTTTCGCCAGCGACACCAGGCCGCGCTCCGGCTCAATGCCGATCAGGTCAGTGAAGGTGCCGCCCACATCGATGCCGACGGTCCAGGCCATGCCGCTACTCCTCAGACGGAAAGAAACTAGACGGAGAGATACTGTTCGCGCACGGCGGCATCCTGCGAGAGTGCCGCCATGGTACCCTGGTAGCGGATGCGGCCCTTCTCGATGATATAGGCGCGATCCGCCACCAACTGGGCGAAATGCAGGTTCTGTTCAGACAGCAGCACCGTGAGGCCCTCGGCCTTGAGCTGCAGGATGGTCTTGGCCATCTGCTCGACGATCACCGGCGCCAGGCCCTCGGAGGGTTCATCCAGCAGGATCAGGCGCGGATTGCCCATCAGCGTGCGCGCGATGGTAAGCATCTGCTGCTCGCCACCCGACATGCGGCCACCCGGGCGGTCCTTCATGCGGCCAAGATTGGGGAAGAGTTCAAATAGCCGCTCCGGCGTCCAGGTCGGTGTATCGCTGCGCGGCGCCTGGCGGCCGATATCCAGGTTCTCCATCACGGTGAGATCCGTGAAGATACGGCGCTCCTCGGGCACATAGCCCAAGCCAAGCTGCGCGATGCGGTGCGGCGGCAGATGGTCGATGCGCTTGCCCTCGAAACTGATTTCGCCGCTTTGCGCCGCCACCAGGCCAATCACTGATTTCATCGTGGTGGATTTACCGGCGCCATTGCGGCCCAGCAGCACCACCACTTCGCCGCGCTGCGCCTCCAGCGCCAGATCGGCCAGGATATGGGCACGGCCATAGAAGGTGTTCAGCCCGCTCACGCTCAGCATCAGTGGGCCTCCGCGAATGTGGCGCCGGAGCCGAGATAGACCGCCTGCACTTCCGGGTTGGCACGTACTTCCGCCGGGCTGCCCTCGGCGATCAGCTTGCCGCGGTTGAGCACGATGATGCGGTCGGCCTGGGCGAACACCACGTCCATGTCATGCTCGGTGAACAGCACGGCGATGCCATCCTTGCGCGCGACACGGGCGGTGAGATCCATCAGCGCCAGGCGCTCGTTCGGCGCCATGCCGGCCGTCGGTTCGTCCATCAGCAGCAAGGTCGGCTGATTGGCGAGCGCCACAGCCAGTTCGACGCGCTTCAGGTCGCCATAGGCCAGGATGCCGCAGGGCCGTTCGGCCTGGTCGGTCATGCCGACACGGTCGAGCAAGGCCATCGCTTCGTCGCGGTAAAGCCCGTTGGCTGGCCGCCACAGATTCATCAGCTTCCTGTTGAACGACAGCAGCGCCATCTGCACATTCTCGCGCACAGTCATGGAATTGAACGTGGCGGTGATCTGGAAGGTGCGGCCAACGCCCAGGCGCCAGATATCGCGCGGCGCCATGCCGATCAGGCTCTGGCCATGCAGCTTCACCTCGCCGCTATCGGGCTTGAGCTGGCCATTCAGCATGTTGAAGCAGGTGCTTTTGCCGGCACCATTGGGGCCGATCAGTGCCAGCAATTCGCCAGCAGCGACATCGAAGCGCACATCCTGCACCGCCTGCACGCCGCCGAAGGATTTATGCAGGCCGAGAACCGTGAGCACTGTCATGGCACGGCCTCCGCCTGGGGCTTGAGCCTTGCGGCGGCCAGTTTCAGGAAGCCGGCAATGCCCATCGGGAAGGCCAGCACGATCACCAGGATGGTGAGGCCGAGAATGGCCCGCCAGTACTCGGTGTTGCGCGCGATGGTATCCTGCAGCCAGGTGAACACCGCCGCACCCGCCACCGGACCGGTGAGCGTCTGCACGCCGCCGAGCAGCACCATGACAAGGCCATCCACCGAGCGCGGCACCGCGAGAGTCTCGGGCGAGATCGAGCCCTTGGAGAAGGCGAACAGGCCGCCAGCCAGGCCAGCAAAAATACCGGCCAGTACGAAGCCGAACCATTGGAAACGGCGGACGTCAATACCGATGGCATCGGCGCGCAGCGGCGAGTCACGCCCGGCCCGCAGCGCATAGCCGAAGGGCGCATGTACTACACGCCACAGGAACAGAATAGCGGCGATGCAGAGCGTGAGCGCGAAAGCGTAGAACAGGGTCTTGTTCTTCAGCCAGTCGGATGGCCACAGCCCGATCAGGCCGTTGGAGCCGCCGGTAAAGGCATCCCACTGATAGACCACCGACCAGGCGATCTGGGCGAAGGCCAGGGTCAGCATCGCCAGATAGACGCCGGACAGCCGCACGCAGAACCAGCCGAAGACCAGCGCACCGAGGCCGCCAGCCAGCGGCCCGGCGAACAAGGCCACTTCCATCGGCAGTTTCAGTTTCAGGAAAGCCAAAGCCGCGCCATAGCAGCCGAGGCCGAAATACGCGGCATGGCCGAAACTCACCATGCCGGCCGGCCCCATGAGGAAATGCAGCGTGACGGCGAACAGCGCGAAGACCGCGATATCGATCAGCAGCACCAGCAGGTAGCCATCGCCCTTGAGCGGCAGCAGGCCGAGCAGCACGACGCAGCCAAGCACGGCAAGCCAGAAGGTCTGATTCAGCGGATAGAGCGGCGGCTCGACCATGAAGGCGCCGCGCTGCGCGCCCTGCTGCTTGCCGAGCAGGCCCCAGGGCCGCACCACCAGCACGATGGCCATGATGACGAATTCCACCACCAGGGTGAACTTGCTGAACGAAAAGACGGTGCCGAAGATGGTGACATCGCCAATGCCGATGCAGAAGGCCTTGGCCTGGGCAATGAGTAGCGCCGCCAGGAAGGCGCCGCCGATCGAGCCCATGCCGCCGACCACGACGACGACGAAGGCATCCGAGATCACGCTGATATCCAGCATGAGCTGCGCCGGCTCGCGGGGGAGCTGCAGCGCGCCGCCGAGGCCGGCGAGGAAGGCGCCGAGGAAGAATACGCCGGTGAACAAACCGCTCTGGTTCACGCCCAGCGCGCCGACCATTTCGCGGTCCTGGGTGGCAGCGCGCACCAGGCGGCCCCAGCGCGTGCGGTTCATCAGCAGCCACAGCAGGCCCAGCACCACCGGGCCGATAATGATCAGGAACAGATCGTATTCCGGGAAACGCTTGCCCATGATCTGCACCGCGCCGCGCAGGCCGGCGGCACGCGGGCCGACCAGGTCCTCGGCGCCCCAGATATAGAGTGCGGCGTCCTTGATCACGAGCACCAGCGCGAAAGTGGCAAGCAACTGGAACAGTTCGGGCGCGCGGTAGATGCGGCGCAGCACCAGTACCTCGATCACCACGCCGATCAGGCCGACGCCGATGGCAGCCGCCACCACGCCGCCCCAGAAGCCGAACAACGTCGAGCGGCCGAGATACTCCACGAATGTGTAGGCGAGATAGACGCCCAGCATGTAGAGCGAGCCATGGGCGAAATTCACGATCCGGCTGACGCCGAAGATGATCGACAGGCCGGCGGCGACCAGGAACAGCGACGAGGCGCCGGCAAGGCCATTCATGAACTGGATGACGATATTGGCGAGCAAGGCCGCTTTCCGGTCTGGCTAGAGAGGTGGGAGATCCCCCGCCCCGGATCGCGCCGGGGCGGGAGACAGCATAGGCAGCAGTTTACTTACTCAGCCGGGCGCAGCTTGGCGACATCGGCATCCGAGGGCAGGAACTTGGCGCCATCGGCATAGTACCAGTCGGTCATGATGCCCTTGCCATCCTTGAGGCCGATCTTGCCGACATAGGCGCCCATGGTGGACTGATTGTCCTGCGGACGATAGGTGATGTCACCCAGCGGCGTCGAATGGGTCAGGCCCTTCATCGCCGCCACCAGCTTTTCCATGTCGAGCGTGTTGGCCTTCTTCAGCACCGCGACAGCCGACTGCACCGTGGCGTAGCCGACAATGGAGCCGAGGCGCGGATAATCGTTGAACTTCTTCTGATAAGCGTCGGCGAAGGCCTTATGCTCCGGCGTGTTGATCGCATACCAGGGATAGCCGGTGACCCACCAGCCGACCGGCGCCTCGTCCTTCAGCGGATCGAGATATTCCGGCTCGCCGGCGAGCAGGTTGAACACCGAGACATTCTTGAACAGGTCGCGGGTCTGGCCTTCGCGCACGAACTTGGCGAGGTCGGGGCCGAACAGCGAGGAGAAGATCGCGTCGGGCTTGGCGGCGGCGATGGCATCGGCAACCGCGCCGGCCTCGATGCGGCCCAGCGGCGGCGCCTGCTCGACAACGAACTCCACATCCGGCTGCGCCGCCTTGATCAGCTGCTTGAAGGCGGCGGTGGCCGACTGGCCGTATTCGTAGTTCGGATAGACGATGGCCCAGCGCTTCTTCTTCAGCTTGGCCGCTTCCGGCACCAGCATGGCGGTCTGCATGTAGGTGGAGGCGCGCAGGCGGTAGGTATACTTGTTGCCCTGGTCCCAGACGATCTTGTCGGTGAGCGGCTCGGCGGCGATGAAGAGAACCTTCTTCTCCTTGGCGAAGCTGGCAACAGCCAGGCCGACATTGGAGGGGAAGGTGCCGATCAGGAAGGCAACCTTCTCGCGCGTCACCAGTTCCTCGGCGATGCGCACGGCGTCGCCGGGATTGCCGTTATCGTCGCGACTGACGATCTCGATCTTCTTGCCCATGACGCCGCCGGCGGCATTGGCCTGCTCGACAGCCAGTTCCCAGCCCTTCTTGTAGGGCTCGAGGAAGGCGGCGAAATTCTTGTAGGAATTCATCTCGCCGATCTTGATCGTGTCCTGCGCCTGCGCCGGGGCGGTGAGGCCGGCAAGGCCGAGGCCGATGATGGCCGAGGTAAGCAACCAGGTCCTGCGGTTCATGTGTTCTTCTCCTTGGTTGATACGCGTGTGGGGTTGACGTTCGTGTAACTGAAGAAACGCTAACGCAAGCCGTCCTCGCCCTTGATCTCATGCGCCTGCAGGCCACCAACACGGTGATGCAGGCGTGGCCCAGTGGCCATGGCGATGACGTAAACCAGTTCATTGGCACGCGGCGCATCCGGCACGCGCAGTTCGAAGGCATCGAAATGGCTGCGCACATAGGCAGCGTTGACGTGGTGCAGCGGCACATCGATGCTGGCGCCCATGCCGCCGACCTTGGTGACGCTGGGCACGATGGCCTTGGTATCGCCGCCATTCGGGCCGCCGAGCGCGCCGCGCATGCCATAGCCGCCCGGCACATGCCACAGCGCGCCATGCTCCATCTCACCGGCTTCGCCGATGATGCTACCCTTGCCGTAGGATTCGATCCGCTTCGGATCGCCGCCCAACGCATTGATCAAGCGCTGCGACATCTCCAGGCCGAGCGGCTTCAATTCATCCATGAACGGCATGATGTCTGGCTCATAGCGGCCAGCAAAGGGGTTGCGCAGCACAACGGCAATGCCGGCACGCAGCAACGGCTTCTCCGGGCGCGGCCCGCCTTCATGGAAGGCTTCCTCAACACTCAGGTAAAACTTACGCACATCCACGCGACTCATGCCACACCCCCTGCCCTATCGACCAGCATTGCCTCTCCGCCCACCACGTGGGTTTCGCCTTGCAGCGAAAGATAGGCCGCCTGGACCAGGCCCTTGCGTTTCAGATCATGCGCCACCGCGGCGCCGGACGACAAGGCTTCAAGCACCAGTGCAATCGGCAGCGTACTTACATTCTCGGTGACCAGCAGATCGCCGAGATCGGAATCCGGTTGCAAATCGGATGCCACGCGCCGCGTGATTGCCGGATGCTCAGCATTCACCGCATTGGCGATGACAGTGGCGGCGGCATCGGCTTCCGACGCGCTGCGGGCCAGCACTGTCACCGCATCGGCGATGCCGAGCGAGAAAGAGCGGCCACGCCAGCCCGAGGTGGCAATGCCACGACAAAGCGTGCTGGCGCGGATTTCAGCACGCGCATCGATATGCGGCTGATCGACATTGCCCACCACGCCGGCAGTGAAGCTCTCATTGCCTTCCAGCAGCAAAGCAATATCGCCGCCATTATTCACATAGGCCTTGCGCAAGCCGGGTGCGGCGGCCATGACGGCGATGATCTCTTCCGCTACCGAGCCGGCCACCGCCGCCATCGGCGTGATGAACACGCTACGATGCGGCCAGCAGGCAGCGGCCATGCGCCGCGCCACCCTGCCGCGCAGCAACGGATGCGCGTCGCCCAGCGGCTGGCGCAGCAGCGGCAATTCCGCCACCAGCTCATCCAGGATGGTCTGGAAGCGCGCCCAGGCATTGGTATAGGCGGCCTGCTCGGCATCGGCTGTGCCGAACGCCTCGATCACCAGATCGATCGGGCCATGCTGCAGATACAGGCGCCTGCCCTGCCCGGATTGCAGCCATGCCGCCTGCGGCCCCATCATGTAGCGCCGCCCTGATTCGTAGCAGGATTGAGGCGGGTCAGGCGCGGCTCGCGCAGCACGTCTTCCAACCGCACCACATGGTCCATGTGACCACCGAGCGCCGCGTAATCCTCGCGCGTCATGGTGAATTCAATCGGCGCGACCAGGGCCGGCGTTGGCACATAGCCGAAGGAATTATCCGGCATCGCCAGCACATCCACCATGTAGGTGATGCCACCGCCGGGCCAGACAAAAACCGGTGCGCCGCCGGAGGTGACGCGGGTGAGCCGGTCCTTCACGCTGATGGTCAACCGCACCGGATTCTCGGTGACGCCGGCACGCAAGGAACCACCGGCACCAGCCATGAACAGCACGGTGCAGAGCGACGGCTCGCAATTCTCCGCGATACGCTCCACCACCTTGGTGATCGGCGCCGGCATCTCGGCCGGCTGCGGCTTCAACTGCTCGTCGAGCACATACCAGGCGCTATGTTCGCCGGTGGTGGAAACCATCAGCAGCTTCATCCCCGGCCAGGCGGTCTTGGCGTCGATGCTTTCGATGATCTCCAGCGGATCGGAGACATTGGTGCCGCCCCAGCCCAGACCCGGTTCAGCGACCTGGAAATAGCGGCCCGGCGTGGATTTGCGGCCCCGCACGCGAATACCGGCGGGGCGCATGTCGAGGAAACGGCCGGCCTGGTGTTCGGTCAGCACGCCGGTGATGTGGTCGTCGACCACGATCACCTCATCGGCATGGCCATGCCATTGCTTGGCAAAAATCCCGATAGTGGCCGAACCGCAGCCAACCCGCATGCGCTGCTCCGGGGTGCCATTCACGATGGGCGCATGGCCGGCCTGCAGCACCACTTCCGAGCCGCCATCAATGGTCACCGTCACCGCCTGCTTGTTGGCAAGCTTCAGCATCGCATCGCAGGTGGTGGTGCCTTCCTTCTTGCTGCCGCCGGTGAGGTGATGCACGCCGCCCAACGAGAGCATCTGCGAGCCGTATTCCATGGTAGTGACATGGCCGATTGCCTCGCCATTCACCCGCACCGCCGCCTGCTCCGGCCCGAGATAGCGGTCGGTGTCGATTTTCACCTTGAGGCCGCAATAGCTGAAGATGCCTTCCGTCACCACCGTCACCATATCGACGCCCTGGTGTTCGGAGGCAACGATGAAGGGCGCCGGCTTGTAATCGGGATAGGTGGTGCCGGCGCCGATGCCGGTGACAAAGGCAGGCAATGGCGCCGGTGCCATCATCTGGCCGTCCCAGGCTTCGCTGCCGGCGAGGAATGGCACCACGTTGCGGCCCGCGCTTGCCGCCTGCTCGGTCACCACCAGCGGATCGACGCGGGTCAGCACGCCCTCCACATTGGCATAGCGGTCGCAGGCGCCGGTCTTGCCGATACGGATGCGGCACAGCACCGGACAGGCATCGCAGCGGACAAGGTCCGAGCCCTTCGGCGTGGCGAGTTCGTTCATTCCGCCGCCTCCTTCTGCCGGGTCAGGGCGCGCAGCCGGTGCGGCAGCAGCGGCACCTGGGTGACGCGCACGCCCACCGCATCGCGCACCGCGCCGAGAATGGCCGGTGCGGTCGGCACCAGGCCAGGTTCGCCGACACCCTTGGCGCCATAGGGGCCAAGCGGCTCGGCATCCTCGATCAGCAGCACCTCAATCTGCGGCATGTCGCCGACCGTGGGAATAAGATAGTCGTGCAAATTCTCGCTGCGGCCGGGGATATATTCCTCCATCAGCGCCAGGCCCAAGCCTTGCGCGATGCCGCCGTGGATCTGGCCTTCCACCTGCTGCGGGTTGATGGCGCGGCCGACATCATGCGCCGCCACCATGCGCAGCACCTTCACCTTGCCGAGTTCAGGATCGACCTCGACCAGCGCGATCTGCGCCGCGAAGGCATAGGTGGCATAGGGAATACCCTGACCATTGGCATCCAGCGGCGTGGTCGGCGGATCGAAACGGCCCTCACCCAGCAGCACATCTTCGCCGGCAACACGCGGCAACGTATCCAGCGCAACGCGGTGCGTGGTGCCGCCATCCTCGATCAGGAGTTTGCTGCCCTCGAAGCGGAACACGGCCTTCTCGCCGGCATTGACCAGGCGCAGGATCTGGCGGCGCAGGTCGAGGCCGGCATATTCCGCCGCCTTGCCGGAAACGAAGGTCTGGCGCGAGGCCGAGGTCTTGCCGGCATCGGCGGTGCGGTCGGTATCGCCGGTGATGAGGTCGAACAGCGCCATCGGCGCCCCCACCGCATCGGCGGTGATCTGCGTCATGATGGTGTTGGAGCCCTGGCCGACATCGAGCGCACCGTTATAGAGCGTGAAGCGGCCATCGGCGCGCAACGCCACGCGCATAATGGAGGGATTCGACATTGAGGTGTTGCCGATACCGTACCACATGCAGCCAATGCCGACGCCGCGCTTCAGCCCCTTGCGCCGGGCGTTGAACCGCTGCACCTCGTCCTGCATCGCGCGCCAATGCGGCGCCAATGCATCGAGGCAGGCCGGCAAGCCGGCGGAATGTTCCAGCACCTGGCCGGTGGCCGTGGCCTGGCCGACGCGCAAGGCGTTGCGGCGGCGGATTTCCAGGCGGTCGATGCCGAGTTTTTCGGCCAGATCATCCAGCAACGCCTCATGCGCGATGGCAGCCTGCGGCACACCGAAGCCTCGGAAGGCGCCCGATGGCGGCGCGTTGGTGAAAAAGGCGCGGCCCCAGTTATGCACATGCGGCACATGATACGGCCCGGTGGCATGCACCGGCACGCGGTTCGCCACCGTGGGGCCCCAACTCGCATAGGCGCCGGTATCGAAATCGGCCTTGGTTTCCACCGCGACCAGAACCCCGTCCTTGTCGCAGCCGAATTTCGCTGTAATCGTCGCCGGGTGGCGCTTGGTGGAAGCCGCCATGCTCTCGGGTCGCGTATAGACGCAGGCTACCGGACGTTCCAGCAGCCAGGCGGCCAGCGCGATCAACGGCTGCACCGAAAGATCGAGCTTGCCGCCGAAGCCGCCGCCGCAGGCAGTCGGCACCACGCGGATCGCATCCAGCGGCATTTTCATCACGCCGGCAATCTCGTCACGGTCCATGTAGGGCGTCTGCGTCGTGGCATGCACCTCGATGCGGTTGCCGACGCGCCGCGCCCAGCCGGCTTCCGGCTCGATATAGGCATGCTCGACAAAGGCGGTCTGGAACACATCGCTGGCAACGGCTGCGCAAGACGCGAAGCCGGCGGCGATATCACCCTTGATCACGCCGCCCTGCAGCAGCAGGTTGCCGGGCTTTTCCGCCTGCACCAGTTTGGCGCCCGTGGCGCTTGCCGCCTTCACGCCATGCAACGGTTCTTCCACGGCATACGTCAGCGGCAGCTCGGCCTCGCGCACTGCTTCGACCGCCGCGCGGCTGCCGACCAGCGCGATTACCGCCTCGCCGCGATAGCGCACCAAGCCATCGGCCAGCACCGGCTGGTCCTTGATATCGGGATAGATGCCATAGCCGTTGCGCGGCACATCGGCGGCGGTGAGCACGCGCACCAGGCCGGCATATTTCTCCAGCAGCGGCGCGGTATCGCCGAGCTTGAAGGTGGCGCGGTGATGCGGGCTGCGGATGATGCGTAGCCAGAGCGCATCATCCGGAATCGAATCTGCGCCGTATTTCTCGGCGCCATCCACCTTAGCCTGGCCATCCACCTTGACGCTGCGGGCCCCCACGGCCTTGCCGGCCTCGGGTGCCACGGGCAGCGGCTGGTGCCGCGCGGCATCCAGCACGGCTTCGACGATCTTCTGGTAGCCGGTGCAGCGGCAGAGCACGCCGCCCAGCGCATCCTGCACGTCCTCGCGGCTGGGGCGGCCATTGCCGGCCAGCAGGTCGGTGGCGGCCAGCAGCATGCCGGGCGTGCAGATGCCGCATTGCGCGGCACCATGGCGCAGGAAGGATTGCTGCAGGCGGGAGAGCGCACCATGCGCCTTGAGGCCTTCCACCGTGATCACCAGCTTGCCTTCGGCCTGGGCTGCCGGCGTGAGGCAGGCGCAAACCTGCTTGCCATCCAGCATCACGGTGCAGGCGCCACAATCGCCGGCATTGCAGCCGATCTTGGTGCCGGTGAGGCCAAAATCATCGCGCAGCACATCGGCCAGTCGCTTCACCGGCGAACCGGTATAGTCCTTGGCGGTTCCGTTCACGACCAGGCGCATTGCGTCACCCCTGCTGCTTGGCCAGCGCGGCAAGCGCGCGGCGGGTGATGGTGAGGGCCGCCTCGCGGCGATAGGCGGCGTCGGCGCGCAGATCGTCGATCGGGCTGAGCTGCTCGAAATATTTTGGCTTCGCCTTATGCGCCAGGCCCGCATTGATGCGGCGGCCGATCAGTTCGGCCTCCAGATAGGTGAGCCGCTGCGCCACCGCCGAGCAGGCACCGACCGCCACCGAGGCACCATGCACGATGCCGGCGGATTCCTCGATCACCACGCCGACCATGGCAATCGAGATCACCAGATATTTGCGCGCGCCGAGCTTCATGAAGATGCTGCGCGTCGGGTTCTTCGATTTCGGAATCAGGATCGCGGTGAGCAATTCGCCCGGCTCCAGCCGGGTCTGGCGGTTGCCAGCGATGAAATCGCCCAAGGCCAGTTCGCGCAGCCGGCCACGGCGCTGCAATTCCACCCGCGCCCGCATCGCCAGCAACATCGGCACGCCATCGGCGGCCGGCGAGGCATTGCAGAGATTGCCGGCAATGGTGCCGGCATTCTGGATCTGGGTGCCGCCAACCTCGCGCGCTGCCTGGCGCAGGCCGTCGAATAGCGGCGGCAGGCTGGCCTCGGCAATGTCGCTCCAGGTGGTGGTGGCGCCGAGCCGCCAATAGTCGGGCAATTCCTGGATGCCACGCAATTCGGGGATGGCGGTGATGTCTATGAGGTCGTCGTCCAGCGCACGGCCGACCCGGGCCGGGTAATAATCCGTGCCGCCGGCCAGAATCAGCGGCGCCTGGATCACCGACGACTGGCCAGCGGTGGCGCCAAGAAGCTCCAGCGCCTCGCTCAGGCTCGCAGGACGTGCATACGACGCCATTCCGATTGGGACCCCCACCCGCTCGTGAACCTCATTTGTGTACATATGATGCTGCCGTGTGATTTCAAAAAAAGCAACGTCAAAAAAGCGGCAGTTGTGGCTCAAAGCCTGGGCAGGTCGAAAACCGCGTGTCCGGCAATCAACACTATTAAAATGCATTAATTGGGTATTGCTTAAATCTTAGTGGACAATATGTTTGCCCCCGATGCGTACCCCCAGATATTTGCGCTGGACGGTCGGGCCGGATGATTGTAAGTGTACATATGAATTTGGTCCCCGCCATTCCCTGCGCCTCTCCCGGATCGTGAAGCCAGAACCATGACTGCCTCTCCTGTTGCCGATACCGCTGCCCCCTCCATTGTTGCTCCCGCCGGCCATCCGGCACTCAAGCCGGGCGGCAATCTGCGCGAGGAGACGGTGACCTATGTGCATCACTGGACAGACACGCTCTTCACCTTCCGCACCACGCGCGAGCCGAGCTTCCGCTTCATCAACGGCCAGTTCGCGATGATCGGCCTGATCGTCGACAACAAGCCGCTGCTGCGCGCCTACAGCATGGTAAGTTCGAACCACGAGGACTTCCTCGAATTCTTTTCGATCAAGGTGCAGAACGGCCCGCTCACCTCGCGGCTGCAGCATCTCAAGGTCGGCGACCGCATCATCGTCAACCGCAAGCCGACCGGCACGCTGCTGCAGGACAATCTGGTGCCGGGCAAGCATCTCTACCTGCTCGCCACCGGCACTGGCCTGGCGCCGTTCATGAGCATCATCAAGGACCCGGAAGCCTACGAGCGCTATGACAAGGTGATCCTGGTGCATGGCACCCGCACCGTCGGCGAACTGGCTTACCAGGACTACATCACGCGCGAGCTGCTGGAACACGAATTCCTCGGCGAAATGGCGCGCGATAAACTGATCTACTATCCCACCGTGACCCGCGAAGCCTATCGCAACCAGGGCCGCGTTACCGATCTGATCAGCAGCGGCAAGCTGTTCCAGGATATCGGTCTGCCGCCCCTGGATATCACGCAGGACCGTGTCATGCTCTGCGGCAGCCCGGACATGCTGCGCGACATGCGCGCCTATCTCGATGAACGCAAATGGGAAGAAGGCTCCACCACCGGCGCCGGCCATTACGTGATCGAGAAGGCCTTCGTCGAGCAGTAAGGCTGCTGGCTTGCCATTGCCGTCACCCTCGCGCAGGCGAGGGTCCCATTTCGCATGAAAAATGGGATTCTCGCTTTCGCGAGAATGACGCGGCTTCTGATCCCGTCAGGTAATCCGCTTCAGCAGGGCGAGCAGTTGCGCCTGCTCGGCGGCGGAGAGCGGACCCAGCGTGATCTGTGTCACCTTGGGGCCGTTCTGCACCAGGCCTTCCACCAGGGCGCGGCCAGCCGGCGTCAGGCTGAGATAGCGTCGGCGCTTGTCGCTCTTGTCCGGCCGGTGCGCGATCAGCTTGCGCGTCGCCAGGCGGCGGATCACGCCCTGGATCGTCGCCGGGTCCATCGCCGTGAGGCGGCCAAGATGATTCTGCGACAACTCGCCGGCCTCATACAGCTTCACCAACGCGGCATATTGCGTCGGCGTTACCTGGGCATCGCCGATGGTGCCGATGAAGATGGCGGTGGCGCGCTGGTGGGCGCGGCGGATCAGATGCCCCACCTGCTCTTCCAGCACATAGCCCGTCGGCACGGCAAGTGCAGCCTCGGTCGCCGCCGCGCCGTTCTGCGGCGTGGTGCGGGTCTCGGGTATCGCTGCGGTGGCCTTGCTTTTCGGCACGGTGCGGTTTCAATCCTCAGGAGCCATCAGATGGCGGCAATCAGGCGGCGCGAGACTAGCGGCATTCAGCTACCGCCGCCAAGCCATTCGCACCAAGATTCGTGGGAATGCGGAAATTATACAATATACCAGCGTAATAAGCGGAATGCCGGCTTACAGCACCTGAGTCGATGCTTCAGCGCCGCGTTCCAGCAGCTTCAACGAGCCATCGCCGTTTTCGAACACGGTGCAGGAGCAATGCGCCGGCTGGAACAGCACCAGGCGATCATCCTTGAGCGCCGCGCCCATGGCGGCATTGATCACCATGAAATGCGTGAAAATGACAATATCGCTGCGGCAAGAGAGCAGCGAGCCGACCACGCCCTGGCGCCAGGCACGCAGGATACCGGGCTGATCGGCATAGCGCTGCGCTGCGATCCGCTTCAGCCATGGGCCACGCGCGGCCAGGCCCTGCATGGCGATTTCCGGCGGCGTCGGCACTTCCGACACGGCAGCGGAGATTTCGGCAACGCTGCCCCAGCGGTTGGCTAAAGGCGCTGCGGTTTCCTGCGCCCGCTGCAGCGGCGAACTCAGCACCGGCAACGGCCCCAGGGCTTCGAGCTTCAGCGCCAGATCGACGGCGCTTTCGCGGCCTTCATCCGAGAGGCCGGGGTCTTCGGCTTCGGCGAAATTCGCTGCCGCCTTGGCATGCCGCACGAGATAGAGCTTGGCCATCGCCGCTGATCCTAGAGCAGGTTGATGCGCATGTTTTCGCGCGCCACCAGCGCGCCGGACCACATCTGGCGCGCATCGGCTTCCAGACGCTCCATGAATGCATCTTCATGATCGGGATCGTGATGGAAGATCGCAAGCTGCTTCACCCGCGCCGCCAGGCAGAGTCGCACGCCTTCCTGCCAGGTGGAATGGCCCCAGCCGACATGGCTTTCGAATTCGCGGTCGGTATAGGTGCTGTCGTAGATAACCAGGTCGGCGCCTTCGATCAGCCCCAGGATATTCTGGTCCGGCTTGCCCGGCACATGCTCGGTATCGGTGACATAGCAGACCGATTTGCCGCCATATTCGACGCGGTAGCCGGTGGCGCCATCGGGATGATTGAGCGGCGCTGTGCGCACACTGATGCCATCGCCGAGCGAGAAGCGGTCACCGGCACGGAAATCCTGGAACACGAATTCGGCGCCCATCTTGTCTAGCGGCACCGGGAAAAACGGCTCCGCCATCTGCGAGCGGAACACGCGTTCGATGCCGCCACGGTCGGCGACATGCCCGGCGCGAACAACGAAGCGGCTGTTCTTGCGGAAGGCCGGCGAAAAAAACGGGAAGCCGTTGATATGGTCCCAATGGGTGTGGGAGAGCATCAGATCGGCGCTGCTGTCGCCGCGACGCAGCATCCAATGGCCAAGATTACGAATGCCGGTGCCGGCATCGAAGATCAGGATGCGGCCGCCGATCTTCATTTCCACGCAGGACGTGTTGCCGCCGAAGGCGATATGGCGCGGCGACGGCGTCGCGATGCTGCCGCGCACCCCCCAGAATTTCACCTTGAAGCCCATGCGTCTCCCCTCCGCTGGGTGTCCGGCTGATATCAGGCTGCCGGCAAAGCCATCTCCACCAGCCGCGCCCAGTAGCTGGCACCGATGGTAAGGGCTTCGTCGTTGAAATCATAATGCGGGTTGTGAATCATGCAGCTACCCTCGCCGGCGCCGTTGCCGATCCAGACATAGGAACCCGGCTTCTCGCGCAGCATCCAGGCGAAGTCTTCCGCGCCCATGCTGGGCGCCAAGTTGCGCAACACGTTATCCTGGCCGACCACGGCAGCGGCAGCGCGTGCCGCCAGTTCGGTTTCATCGGCCGTGTTGATGGTGGGCGGATAGCGGCGCTGGTAATCCAGTTCGGCCACCGCGCCATGGGTGGCGGCGATGCCGGTGACGATCTGGCGCAAACGTGATTCGATCAGATCCTGAACCTGCGGCGAGAAGGCGCGCGCGGTGCCCGAGAGTGTCGCCTCTTCCGGGATCACATTGGTGGTGTGGCCGGCATTGAACTGGCAGATGCTGACCACGGCCGGCTGAAGCGGATCGACATTGCGGCCGACGATATGCTGCGCCGCCAGCACGATCTCGGCGCCAATCGCCACCGGATCGATGCCCTGATGCGGGTAGGCGCCATGGGCGCCCTTGCCGCGGATCTTGATCCAGAACATGTCGGCGGAGGCCATCATCGGGCCGACGCGCACGGCGAACTTGCCGATGTCGTAGCCCGGCATGTTGTGCATGCCGAATACGGACTCGCAGGGGAACAGGCGGAACAGGCCATCGTCCACCATCACCTTGCCGCCGGCCAGATTCTCCTCCGCCGGCTGGAAGATGAAATGCACGATGCCGTCGAACTTGCGCGAATTGGCCAGATACTGCGCGGCGCCGAGCAGCATGGTGGTGTGGCCGTCATGGCCGCAGCCATGCATCTTGCCCTGATAGGTGGACTTGTGCGCGAAGTCGTTCAGTTCATGCAGGTCAAGCGCATCCATGTCGGCGCGCAAGCCGATGGCGCGGTTGCCGTTGCCGGCCTTCAGCGTGCCGACCACGCCGGTCTTGGCCAGGCCGCGATGCACCTCGATGCCGAAGCTCTTGAGCTTCTCGGCCACGATGTCGGCGGTGCGGTGTTCCTCGAAAGCAGTTTCGGGATGGGCATGCAGGTCGCGGCGCCAGGCCGTGAGGTCTTGCTTGCGGGCCACGATTTCATCAATCAACTGCATCTCGATCACCCTGCTGGCACCTTGCTGGAGGCGCGGTAATTATTGCTTGTTTGCCGACACTAACCGATTGATTTTGCTGTTTCCAGGGCCTCCAACAGGGATTGACTCAAGGGCATCCGTGTGGTCTTGTCCGGGCCGCAGCAGGGCCGGTTTGCGCTTCGCCCGGCCCTCCCGCTCCCCTAAACACGCGGAAATCCATGGATTTTAATAGTCTAGGCTTAAGCGAGCCGGTGCAGAAGGCCGTTGCCGATGCGGGCTACGTGCAGCCGACCCCGATTCAGGCGCAGGCCATCCCGATCGTTTTGACCGGTCGCGACGTGCTCGGCACCGCCCAGACCGGCACTGGCAAGACCGCCGGCTTCACCCTGCCGCTGATCGACATCCTGGCCGGTGGCCGGGTCCGCGCCCGCATGCCGCGCGCGCTGATCCTGGAGCCGACCCGCGAGCTGGCCGACCAGGTGGCAAGCAGCTTCGCCACCTATGGCAAGTATTCCAACCTGTCGATGGCTTTGCTGATCGGCGGTGTGAACTACACCGACCAGGAAAAGCTGCTCGACCGTGGCGTCGACGTGCTGATCGCCACGCCGGGCCGCCTGCTCGACCATTTCGAGCGCGGCAAGGTGATGCTCACCGGCGTGCAGGTCTTTGTCATTGACGAAGCCGACCGCATGCTCGACATGGGCTTCATGCCCGATGTCGAAAAGATCGGCTCTAAGCTGCCGCCGTTGCGCCAGACGCTGTTCTTCTCCGCCACCATGCCGCCCGAGATGCGCAAGCTGGCCGACAAGTTCCTTAGCAATCCGAAGGAAATTGCCGTCGCGCGGCAATCGACCACCGCCGAGACCGTGACTCAAGGGCTGGTCTATGTCGGCCACATGCTGAAGCGCGAGGCCTTGCGCAGTCTGATCCGCGCCGAGCAGGTGAAGAACGCCATCATCTTCTGCAACCGCAAGCGCGATGTGGACATGCTGGCCAAGTCGCTGCAGAAGCATGGCTTCGATGCCCGCCCGCTGCATGGCGACATGGACCAGGGCACCCGCACCGCGACGCTGGAAAAGTTCAAGCGCAACGAGATCGCCCTGCTGGTCGCCTCCGACGTGGCGGCGCGCGGCCTTGATGTGCAGGGCCTGTCGCATGTGTTCAATTTCGACGTGCCGACGCATCCGGAAGACTATGTGCATCGCATCGGCCGCACCGGCCGCGCCGGCATGGAAGGCCGCGCCTACACGCTGGCGACCGACGAGGACGCCAAGTATGTGCGCGCCATCCAGCAACTGATCAACCGCGACATCCCGGTGGTGGAACTGGCCGGCTTCGAAGCCGGCAAGACCGAAGCCGCCGAGGGTGAGGCGCCGCGTGAGGGTGGCCGTGAAGGTGGCCGCGAGCGCGGTGGCCGTGGACGCGAGCGAGGCCGCGACCGGGATCGTGGACGTGGCCGCGACCGGGGCCGCAACCGTGAGCGGGAAGCCGCGCCGGAAGCCGCCGCTGAAACCGCTGAGCAGCCGGGTCAGGAACAGCCGCAGCAGGAAGCCCGCGCAGTTCGCGAGGAGCGCCAGCCGCGTGAAGACCGTCCGCGCCAGGAACGCCAGGCCCGCGAACCCCGCCAGCCACGCGAGGAACGCCAGCCCCGCGAAGAGCGCCAACCCCGTGAAGAGCGGGCGCCGCGCGAAGACCGGCAACCTCGGGAAGATCGGGCCAAGGCCGAGCGCCAGAAACCCGAGCGCAACCGCAACCGCCATGACCGCGAGGACGGCCGCGACCCGCCGGTGGTGGGCATGGGCGACCATGTGCCGGATTTCCTGCGCCGGCCGGTACGCAAGGCGCAGCGCGGCTGATACACTGCCCCTCTGACATGCTGGCCGCGTTAAAGCCAGCGGTAAGTTGAGGCCAGCAGCAAGCGGAGCCGGTGATGCAGACGATCTTCGTGATGGTGAAGTGCGAACTGGGCCATGCCTATGACGTGGCGGCCCAGGCGGTGGAGACCATCGAGCAGGTTTCCGAGGTCCACTCGGTATCCGGCCAGTATGACCTGATGATGAAGTGCTACCTCCCCGATGGCGAGGATATCGGCCATTTCGTGGTCCATAAGCTGCAGACCATTCCGCGCGTGAAGGACACCTTCACCATCATCACCTTCAAGGCTTTCTCCTAAGCCACCGCACTCCGCAGCATGGGCGTTCCGCAGCATGGCTGAGTCCGTCATCGGCTACGGCTTCGTACTGCTGGTCGGCCTGCTGGCCGGCGGCATCAGCGGCATTGTCGGCTTCGGCTCCTCGATCATGCTGATGCCGGTGCTGGTCTACCAGTTCGGGCCGAAAGCCGCTGTGCCGATCATGGCGATCACCGCACTGGCGGCCAATCTTTCGCGCATCCTGCTGTGGTGGCGCGAAATCGACTGGCGTGCCTTCGCTGCCTACACAATCACTGCCGCACCTGCCGCAGCCCTCGGCGCCCGCACCCTGGTGGCCTTGCCGGGCTTCTGGGTCGATATCGCACTCGGCTGCTTCTTCATCCTGATGGTGCCGCTGCGCCACTGGCTGGCTTCGCGCGGCTTCAGGCTGACGCTGTGGCAACTGGCGCTGGCCGGGATTCCCATTGGCTACCTCACCGGCGTGGTGGTCTCCACCGGACCGATCAGCGTGCCGGTCTTCCTCGGCATCGGCCTAGTGAAAGGCGCCTTCCTGGCCACCGAGGCGGCCGGCTCGCTTGGCGTCTATATCGCCAAGGCGGCGGTGTTCCAGGCCTTTGGCGCGCTGCCCTGGGAGATCGTGCTGCAGGGCCTGATCGCCGGCGGCGCGGTAATGGCCGGCAGCTTCCTCGGCAAGCGCTTCGTACTCAGCCTCTCGCCCGATACCTTCCGCTATTTGATGGATGCGGTGATGGTGTTTGCCGGCAGCTTCATGCTGTGGAACGCCTTTTCCTGACCTGGTGTCAGATGGTTCCGTCGCGCTGCTGGCGCCGGATCATCTTGCGCAGCAGCGGGCCGCCCCAATAGCTGACGCCGGAAGCGGTCTCCATGTAATTCGCCTGGTCTTCGTTCATCTCCGTCGGATCGATATACCAGTCGAGATGACGCGCCCAATAGGGCGGATAGCTGCGGAATGCCGGCCGCAGCCGCTCAAACGGCAGCCCGGCGCGATACAGCGCGAAGGTGGTATCGACAACGGCCTTGACCAGCTTCACCTCGCCGCCGCGCCACGGAAAGCGGCGCGTCCGATGCTTCCAGAATTTGTGCCAGTGGCGGCTTACCACTTCTTCCTTGAGCGGATAGCTGTCGGGGATGTCGTCCATGCGCAGCATCGGCCCGACGACATCGACCTCCGCCGACGCCGCCAGGATGGCGTCATAGAGGTCAAGCATGTCAGCGCCCGCCGGATCGAGTTCGATGTCCGGGTCTGTCACCACATAATTCGCCGGGGCACGATCGGCGAAATACGCCGCCACGGTATCGGCAACCGAATTCAGGTCGTCCTGCTGCGTCGCCTTCTTGCCGGTGCGCAGCACGCGCACACCTTCGGCGACAAGCTGGTCGTAATAGTCGAGCAGCGGCTGATAGGTCGAACCGTTGTCGTGGATTACGATCTCCAGCGGCCGCGCCAGTCGGCGGAAAGACGCAAGGCCACGTCGCAACACGCCAAGGCGGTTGTAGCTGATGATGAAGATCGGGGTCGGCGGCGGGCTCATCCACGCCAGCCTATAGCGCAATCCTTAATAAAAAAGGGCGCGGTCAAGCCGCGCCCTTTCCTTGTTCGGGATCACTGGATCGCTTAGCGCGACCACCAGCCCTTCTTCGGCGCCGGCGGCTCGGCCGGCTTGTCCTGGTTGCCATCGGCCGTGACCACCACGGTCTCGAATACCGGGCCGGTATGCACCGGCGGCGCCGGCACCGGCTTCACGGTTTCGGCCAGGGTTTCGGCCGGCGCTTCAGGCGCTGATACCGGAGCCGGGGCAACCGGCTCGGCCGGCTTCTCAGCCACCGGTGCCGGCGCAGCGACCGGCGCCGGGGCCGGTACGGCAACAGGCTTCGGCGGCGGCGGTTCGTCCAGGTCGATATCCAGCATCGGGCCGCCATCGAGCATGGCGCCAATGGCCGCGGGGGTCAGGAAATCGCCACTCGGCTGCGCGGCATAGTCGCGGTCGCGGCGCGGACGGTCATCCTGGCGCGGCTGCTGCGGCTGACCGCCCTCGGCGCCACCTTCCTCACGGCGACGGCGGCGACCGCCACGGCGGCCACGGCGGCGGCGGCGGGCTTCGCCATCGCCGCCCTGGCCCTCATTCTGGCCGCCATTCTGGTCGTTGGCTTCGCTGCCCTCGGCCTCTTCGCCTTCCTCGTCTTCGCCCGACTCATCGCCCTCGGCGCCATCGGCAGCAGCGGCAAAACCTTCGCCATCCTGCGGCACGGCTTCGGCGGCGGCACCTTCGCCACGCGCTTCATCACCCCGGCCTTCTTCACCATTGCGCCCACCACGACGGCGGCGGCGGCGGCGGCGGCGGCGGCCATTGCCCTCGCCATTGCTTTCCTCAGTGCCGGCGGCTTCCGCCTCGCCCTCGCCTTCGCCCTCGATCAGCTCGGCATCATCCTCCGCCTCGCCTTCCTGGTCGATAAGGGCGAATTCCTCGTTGGCATTGGCATAGCTGCTCTGCTGCGTGATCGGTCGCGGCGATTCGCTGCGCTGGGTCATCTCGGGCCGCAGCACCTCGCCCGGCTGGCGCGGCTTGCTGCGTTCGATCTTGTAGTCCGGCGGCACCAGGGACGGATCGGCGGCCACCACGATGCGCATGACATAGCGGCGCTCGATATCCGAGACGCGCTCGCGCTTGTGGTTCAGCAGGTAGATCGCCACTTCGGTCGGCACCGACACGATGATCTCGCCGGCGCGGTCGCGGATACCTTCCTCCTCGATGGCGCGCAGCACCTGCAACGCCGTGCTCTCGGTGGAACGCACATAGCCGCGGCCCTGGCAATGCGGGCAGGGCATGGTCGAGCTTTCGATCAGGCTCGGCCGCAGGCGCTGGCGCGACATTTCGAGCAGGCCGAAGCCGGAAATGCGGCCCACCTGGATGCGGGCGCGGTCGCCGCGCAGGCATTCCTTGAGGCGCTGCTCCACCTTGCGGATGTTGCGGCTGTCCTCCATGTCGATGAAGTCGATCACCACCAGGCCGGCGAGGTCGCGCAGGCGCAACTGGCGGGCGATCTCTTCCGCCGCTTCCAGATTGGTCTTGTAGGCGGTCTCCTCGATATTGTGCTCGCGCGTCGACTTGCCCGAGTTGATATCGATCGAGACCAGTGCCTCGGTGGGATTGATCACGATGTAGCCGCCGGAGCGGAGCTGCACCGTCGGCGTGAACATGCTGTCGAGCTGCTGTTCCACCTGATAGCGGTGGAACAGTGGGATCTTGTCCTGATACGGGCGCACGCGCTCGGCATGGCTCGGCATCAGCATTTCCATGAAGTCGCGCGCCGCCTCGAAGCCCTGCGCGCCTTCCACCAGCACCTCGTCGATGTCATTCGAGTAGAGGTCGCGGATCGAACGCTTGATCAGATCGGCTTCTTCGTAGATCAGCGTCGGTGCGGTGCTTTCCAGCGTGCGCTCGCGGATGCTGTCCCAGGTACGCAGCAGGTATTCGAAATCGCGCTTGATCTCCGGCTTGGAGCGCTCCATGCCGGCGGTGCGCACGATCACACCCATGCCAACCGGAATATCCAATTCGCTGGTGATCGACTTGAGGCGCTTGCGGTCGGCGGGCGAGGAAATCTTGCGGCTGATGCCGCCGCCGCGCGCCGTGTTCGGCATCAGCACGCAATAGCGGCCAGCCAGCGACAGATAGGTGGTCAGCGCCGCGCCCTTGTTGCCGCGCTCTTCCTTCACCACCTGCACCAGCATGATCTGCCGGCGCTTGATCACTTCCTGAATCTTGTAGCGGCGCGAGAAATGCGTGCGGCGCGGACGGCGCACTTCCTCGTCGTGGCGGCCTTCGCCGCCGGACTCGCCATTGCCTTCGTCATGGCGCGGCTCGTCGTGGCGGGCTTCGGTTGCCACCGCTTCGGCAGATGCAGCGTCCTGGGCCTCGGCGACAGGCGCTTCAGCCGCAGCTTCGGCAGCCGGTGCGGCTTCGAGAGCGGGCGCCTCAACGGCAGCAGCCTCGGCAACCGGTGCTTCCGCAACAGGGGCCGCAGCCGGGGCCGGCGGAATTTCCATTTCCACCGGAGCGCTGACTTCCGGCGCGGCCGCTTCGGCGCGCGACGGCACATTCCAGTAGGACGGGCCGGCAATCGGCTCGGCTTTGTCGTCGTCGCTCAAACCCGGACGCGCGGGGGTGATTTCCTCCACCGCGTCGTAGTCGCCTTCCACCGTCTCGATGGTGTCGATGGCATCATCGCCATGCTCGTTATCATCGAGATGGGCATCGTCGAGATGATCGTCGCCAAGGCCCTCTTCGCCTTCGGCAGCCTGGGCCTGCTCGTCCAGCGGCGCACCACCTTCGGCATTGCGCGCCGGCTGGCCGCCACGATGACGGCGGCGACGGCGGCGGCGGCGTTCCTCGGCTTCGAATTCCTCATCCTCGGCCTGGGCGGCGCGCGCCTCTTCCTCGGCCTGCTGCTCAAGCAGGGCCTGACGGTCGGCGATCGGAATCTGGTAGTAGTCCGGATGGATTTCGCCGAAGGCCAGGAAGCCGTGGCGGTTGCCGCCATATTCGACGAAAGCGGCCTGCAGCGAGGGCTCCACGCGGGTGACCCGCGCCAGATAAATATTACCCTTCAATACCTGCTTGGTGGAGGTCTCGTAATCGAATTCCTCGAGACGGGTCCCCTTCACCACCACGACCCGGGTTTCCTCCAGGTGGGTGGCATCAATCAACATACGCATGCCCATGGGCACAATTCCCTGCGGCGCAGCGCTGCCCGTGCGAATAACAGACGGCGGGCGCCTTTGCTTTTCGAAGCCAGCCCCACCCGAGCGTCCGGGGGTGAGCCATGCACCGGCGGCTGCCGCCTGCTTCGGCCTGTCCTCTTATTGCCAGTGTGGCTTGAGGACTGGGCCGTGGGCGCGACGGGCGCCGCATTGCCGATCCGGGGCGCTCCAGCCGGCCGACCAGCATTTACTGCCAGGTCCGGCCCGAGCGCTCGCCGTATGATCGGCTCACCGGCGTTGCCGCCGGCTGGTGCCGCCACCAGAAATCCGGTGGCCGCTCCGAGGGTTCATACAGATCCGTACTGTCTTGAGCGCGAGGGCCGAGGCCGCCTCGCCCGCAGCCGCCACTCCTTTGGGCAGGCCGTAATTTTGGGCGATCAGGCTCACGATCCGCGCGCCGCCCCTCCGCACCGGTCTAATGAATAGGCTGGACGAAGCAGGCTGACTCGGATATTCGCGGTTGCGAAAGTACCCTCTTTACCGACACAGGGACAAGAGCTTTCTTGACGGGGCTTTTACAGGGGCGCGACATTATCCGCAAAGCACTGATTTTTCTCATGTTTTTGTGCACCCTCGGCCCTGCCGAGGCAATGGCGCAGGCTGTTGCCCGGGTGGAGCGGGTGGATCTCAGCCTGAATGCCGGCCTCACCCGCCTGGTGCTGGAGGCCGACCGGCCCCTGAACGCCTTGCTGCTGAACGAGCCGGGCGGCCTCGACCTGACCCTGAAACTGGAACAGGCGGTGTTCGCCGCCGGCCCGGCGCAGCGGCTGGCCGCTGGCGTGGTGGAGCGCCTGGACCTGCCGGCGAGCAACGAGCGTGCCGACCGGCTGCGCTTCAGCCTGCTGGATGGCGCCGTGGTCGACCGCGCCTTTGCCCTGCCGCCCCAGGGCGGCCGGGGCCACCGCCTGGTGATCGACCTGCTGCCGGCCGACCCGGCCGCCTTCGTCGCCGCCTTCGCGCAGCCGGTATTGCTGCCCGCCACCATCGTGCCGGTGGCCCCCGCGCCGGCCTCGCCACAAGCCCCCCCGGGCCGCGACAGCCGCAAGCTGATCGTGCTCGATCCCGGCCATGGCGGCCATGATCCTGGCGCCATCTCGGCCTCCGGTCGCTACGAGAAGGAGCTGACCCTGGCGGTGGCCCAGGCGCTGGCCCGGAAGCTGCGCGCGACCGGGCGCTACCGGGTAGCCCTGACCCGCGAGCGCGATCAGGCGGTGAAGCTGATGGACCGGGTGGAATTCGCCCGCCGCCGCGAGGCCGACCTGTTCCTGTCGATCCATGCCGACAGCCTGGCCGCCGACCGCGCCACCCGGGGTGCCAGCATCTATACCCGCGCCGAGGATGCCACCGACCGCGAGGCCGAGGCCCTGGCTTTGCGGGAAAACCGCGCCGATCAATTGGCCGACAGCAGTGCCGCCGGCGATTTGGATGATGTGGTGGCGATCCTGATGGATCTGGCCAGCCGCGATACACGGCGGCTCTCGGGCCGCTTCGCCGGGCTGCTCGCCGCGTCCCTGGCCGAGCGCATTCCGCTGCGCCGCAACGGCATGCGGGCGGCGAATTTCCGCGTGCTGGCGGCACCCGACATCCCTTCGGTGCTGCTGGAACTGGGGTATCTGTCGAATCCGGGCGACGAGGCGCTGCTTTTCTCCGAAACCGGCCGGGCACAACTTGCGGACGCAGTGGCGGAAGCCATTGACCGTTATTTCAACGCCGCATCGCTGCCATAATCGGTCTGTACAGAAGGCGCTGGCGGGTCTATGAACCGGCGCCTCCCTTTTCTGCCCCAGGCGGTCCGACATCCCGATGCGGTTGCTGCGTTACTTCTTCGCCCTGCTCTTCCTGGCCCTGCTCGGCAGCCTTGCCGCCGCCGCCGCCGGCCTCTACGGCCTGTGGTATTATGGCCGCGACCTGCCCGACTACCAGCAGCTTGCCAATTACCAGCCGCCGGTAACCACCCGCGTGCATGCCGGCGATGGCCGCCTGATCGCCGAATTCGCCCGCGAGCGCCGCCTGTTCGTGCCGATGACGGCGATGCCGAATACGGTAATTCAGGCCTTCCTCTCCGCCGAGGACAAGAATTTCTACAGCCATGTCGGCATCGACCCGGTGGGCATCGCGCGGGCCGTGGTGCAGAACGTGTTGAACGTGGCGCAGAACCGCCGCCCCGTCGGTGCCTCCACCATCACGCAGCAGGTGGCGAAGAACTTCCTGCTCGGCAATGAAGTGTCGCTGAGCCGCAAGGCCAAGGAAGCAATCCTCGCCTTCCGCATCGAGCGCGCCTTCCCGAAGGACAAGATCCTCGAACTCTATCTCAACGAAATCTATCTCGGCGCCGGCGCCTATGGCGTGGCCGCTGCCGCGCTGACCTATTTCGACAAGTCGCTCTACGACCTCACCATCGCCGAAGCCGCCTATCTTGCCGGCCTGCCCAAGGCGCCGAGCAGCTATCATCCGACGCGGCAGAATGACCGTGCCAAGGCCCGCCGCGACTATGTGATCGACCGCATGCTGGAAGATGCCGTGATCACCCGCGAGGAAGCCAAGCAGGCGCGCGATACGCCGCTGGTGGCACTGACCCGGCCGGAAACCGAATTCGCCCGCGCCGACTGGTTCGCCGAGGAAGTGCGCCGCTCGCTGGCGCAGCGTTATGGCGACAAGGGCCTCTATGAAGGCGGCCTCTCGGTTCGGGCCACGATGGACCCTGTGCTCCAGGCAGCGGGCGAGAAGGCTTTGCGCGATGGCCTTGTCGCCTATGACCGCCGTGCGGGTGGCTGGCGCGGCCCGCTGGCGAAACTGCCCGCCGGCACCGACTGGCGCTTGCGCATCACCGGCCTGCTGCAGCAGCCGGGCACCTTCCCGATGGGCGCCATCCTGCCGCCCTGGCGCATCGCCACGGTCATCTCTGTCACCAACGACGCTGCCGAGATTGGCTTCGGCGATGGCAGTACGGGCCGCATCGCCTATGCCGATCTGCGCTGGGCACGGCCCAAACTCGATACCAGCAACGGCAACACCCACGCGGTACAGCTTGGCCCGGTGCCGAAGAGTGCTGCGGATGTGCTGCAACCCGGCGACGTGATCATCGCCGATCCGCTGCCGGGCCAGAAGGATGCCTATGCGCTGCGGCAGATCCCGGAAGTCGGCGGCGCCCTGGTGGCGATGGACCCGCATACCGGCCGCGTGCTGGCCCTGGTCGGCGGCTTCGATTTCAAGGTCAGCCAGTTCAACCGCGCGACGCAGGCGATGCGCCAGCCGGGTTCGAGCTTCAAGCCCTTCGTCTATGCCGCTGCTCTGGATAGCGGCTTCACGCCCTCGAGCCTGGTACTGGACGCGCCCTTCGTGCTCGACCAGGGCCCCGGCCTGCCGCTGTGGAAGCCGGGCAACTACACGCGCGAATTCTACGGCCCGTCGACTCTGCGCGTCGGCATCGAGAAGTCGCGCAACCTGATGACCGTGCGCCTGGCGCAGGCCATCGGCATGGAAAAGGTTGTCGCCTATGCCAAGCGCTTCGGCATCGTCGACGACATGCCGAATGTGCTCTCCATGTCGCTGGGGGCCGGCGAAACCACGCTGATGAAGCTGACCACCGCCTACGCCGAACTGGTGAATGGCGGCCGCAAGATCGCGCCGACGCTGATCGACAAGGTGCAGGACCGCCAGGGCCGCACCATCTTCCGCCACGACACGCGGCCCTGCGATGCCTGCCGCCCGCTGGCCTTCGAGGGCCAGGCCGAGCCGGCTTTGCCCGATACACGCGAGAGCGTGCTCGATCCGGTGACCGCCTATCAGATGGTCTCGATGCTGGAAGGCGTGGTGCAGCGTGGCACCGGCGTGCGGCTGCGCGATCTCGGCAAGCCGGTGGCGGGCAAGACCGGCACCAGCAACGACAGCTTCGACACCTGGTTCATGGGCTTCAGCCCCGATCTCGCGGTCGGCGTCTTCGTCGGCTACGACACGCCGCGCGACCTCGGCAAGCGCGAGACCGGCGCCTCGGTGGCGGTGCCGGTGTGGCGCGACTTCATGGCCGAGGCGCTCAAGACCCGCCCCGGCATCCAGTTCCGCGTGCCGCCTGGCGTGCGCCTGGTGCGCGTGCAGGCCGATACCGGGCTGCCCGCCCAGCCCGGCGACCGCGGCGTGATCCTGGAAGCCTTCCGCCCTGGCACCGAGCCGACCGGCGAACGCAACGTGCTGGACGGTTCGCTGTATGAGCGCGAGGCGATCAGCGGGGCCGGCGGCAGTGCCGGCGCGGCGCCCACGGCGGGCACCGGCGGGCTGTATTAAGCGCCGCACATCGAGGCGCCGAGGCCGCTTGACAGGACCCGCCCCGGCCCTTAGAAACCCCTTCGCCCGACGGCCCGGTTCATCCGGCGCCGGACGCGGCAATCCTGGCGGGCGGTTAGCTCAGCGGTAGAGCACAGCATTCACATTGCTGGGGTCGCAGGTTCAATCCCTGCACCGCCCACCATCGAATTTCCCGGAAAATTAGGCTATTTCGTTTTGGCGTCAGCAACCGCCTCGGGGTCCGTTTGCCCGGAAAAATAATAGCTAAATTATACAAAATGTATAAAATACCCAATAATTACGTGACTTTTTTCAAATCACGAGAGGCCCAGATGCTGACCTCCCTGCCCGACCTCGACACCCTGCCGAGCCAGACCGCCACGCAGGTGAAGAACAAGTGGAGCGAAACCGTGCGCATGGTTCAGCGCAACGGCAGCGTTGCCGTGACCAATCATGCAACGGTCGAGATGGTGCTGGTGGCTGCCGAGACCTATCAGCGGATGGCGGCGGAGATTGAACAGCTCAAGGCGCGCGAGGCCGGCAAGCTCGATGAACTAAGCCGGCGCTTCGATGCCAATCTGGCAAGCCTGCAACAGCCGCAGGCCGCCGACCGGGTATCGAACCTGTTCGCCGCCAAGGGCAAGCTGACAGCGCGACCAAAGGCCGGCGGCTCCTACTGAGCAAGCGTTGATGCCCGCGCCGCGCCCCTTCATCCTGGTGCTGGCCGGCGTCAACGGCGCCGGCAAAAGCTCGGTCGGCGGCGCCCTGCTGCAACAGCATGGCTTGGCCTGGTTCAATCCCGACCGCTACGCCCGCAGCCTGGTCGAGGAACTGCACCTCACGCAGGATGAAGCCGACAGCCGCGCCTGGCTGCATAGCCGCGAGTTGCTGGAACGCGCCATCTCAGAGGGCAGCAATCACGCCTTCGAGACGACACTGGGCGGCAATACTTTCGCCGCACTGCTGCTCCGGGCCTGCCAGAGTCATGACGTGATGATCCTGTTCTGCGGCCTTGCCTCCGTGGAACAGCATATCGCCCGCGTCCGCCTGCGCGTTGCCCATGGCGGCCACGATATTCCCGAACAGCGTATCCGCGAACGCTGGACAACGGCGCGCAGCAACCTGATCCGCCTGCTGCCGCAACTCGCGCGATTGCAGGTTTTCGACAACAGCGCCGAAGTGGCCCCCGGCGAAGAGGTTCCCGACCCGGTACTCGTGCTGGAGATGGCGGCTGGCCGCATAACCTTCCCGCAGCACGACGACATTGCAACGCTCAGCGCCACGCCCGACTGGGCCAAGCCGATCCTGCAAGCGGCCATTGAATTGCAGACCGGGCGCTAAGTTCGGAACAAAACGCCACGTGGTGCGTTGTCTCTCCGTCATGCCAAAAAATCAGCCGCCACCGCACCAGCCACCCACGCGCCCGAAGCGCCGCCGTATCGATAGCGATGATACGGTTGCCATCGCCGCCGACGATTCCTTCCCCGCCAGCGATCCGCCGGCCTGGACCAATCTGTCGGTTGGCGACAAACCCAAATCCACCAGGCCTTCAACCAAGCCCGAACAGCCCAAGCGTTCCTGAACGGTCTTGACGCGCTCCGCCCGATAGGTTAATAAAACGATTTAGTAAAACGTTTTACCAAAAACAACAAAACCTTTCGGGAAGGAAACATCACCATGCGCCACAAGTCGCAGCTCTCTCGCCGCGCGTTCCTTGGAACAACCGCCGGCCTCGCCGCCGCCGCCACTTTCGCCACGCCCGCCATCGTGCAGGCGCAGGCACCGATCGCCTTCCGCGTCTCGTCCTCGATGCCAGTGGACCCGAACGCAGCGCATTACATCTGGTTCGAGGAGTTCCAGAAGCGGCTCAAGGCCAAGGTCGGCGACCGCATCCGGCTGGACTATTTCCCCAATGGCCAGCTTGGCAAGGAAGCCGACGTGGTGCAGCAGGTGATCATCGGTTCCGTGGACATGATGATCACCGGTTCCTCGATCTGGGCCACCGCCGTGCCGGAAATCGGCATGCTCGATCTCGGCTTCCTGTTCGATGACTACGTGCACGGCGCCAAGGCGCTGGATGCCGGCCTGGGCGATGCGCTGGCCAACCTGATGATGGACCGCAAGGGCGTCGGTGTGCTCGGTTGGGGCTTCCATTTCGGCGCCCGCAGCGTCTACACCCGCACAAAGGCCGCCGACCTCAACGGCCTCAAGAGCGTGAAGCTGCGTGTGCTGCCCGCCCCGGCCTTCATCGAGACATTCAAGCTGATGGGCGCGGTGCCGACGCCAATGCCGATCAACGAACTCTACACCGGCCTGCAGACCGGCGTGGTGGATGGCTTCGAGCATGACGCCGCCACCGTGCTGTCGAACCGCTTCTACGAAGTGACCAAGTTCTGCCTGCAGACCGACCACCTGTTCAGCCCGATGACCGCCAGCGTCGGCAAGCGCGGCCTGGCCAAGGTGCCGAACGACCTGAAGGACGCCTTCCACACCGCCGCCCGCGAGGCGACCATCGCCGAGCGCGCGGTGGCCGACAGCAAGGCCAAGGAAGCGATCAAGGAACTGGAAAAGCTCGGCGTCAGCTTCACCCCCTTCCCCGCCGCCGACCGCAAGGCCATCGGCAAGCAGATGTCGGATAAGCTCTACGCCCAATTCGCCGAGCAGTATCCGGCCACCAAGCCGCTGTTCGAGATCATCGCCAAGGCGCGCGCTTAAGCGCACCCACACGGCTATAATCCGGGCCGGCCTGCCGCATATCAGGCCAGGCCGGCCCGGCAACTAAAAAACACACAGGAACACCGGGTGGGGAACGTATCATGGCGGGGATGACCAGTAACGCGGCGGATGCACCGCTGCTCTATGCGCGCTACGGCGCCATCGGTGCCGGCCTGCGCCGTCTGCTCGGCTTCCTCGACTATGCCGCCGGCATTGCCCTGGCGGTCGACGTGCTGGTGGTATTCGCCTCGGTGATCTTCCGCTACTTCCTGCATGATCCGGTCGATTGGGCCGAGGAAGTGGCGCGCGCGCTGATGGTGCTGCTGGTCTTCTTCGGCGCCGGCACCGCGCTCGGCCGCGGCCAGCATGCCGGCATCGAGGTGCTGCACCGCCAGTTCCCGGTCACTTGGCATAGCATGCTCAGCCATATCAACCGCTGGATCGTTGCCGGCGTTGCCACCGCTTTGTTCATCACCTCGGTGGCGCTGGCGATGGAAAGCCACGACCAGACCACGCCGCTCGGCTTGCCGCATGGCATCTATGCCTATCCGGTGGTGTTCGGCAGCCTGTGCATGACCCTGTTCGCCTGGGCCAACGCGCTGGATGGCGACCGCACCCAGGTCTTGCAGAGCTTCATCGGCTGCGCCCTGGTGGTCGCGGCAGTCTATGTCTGGAACCACCTGCTGCCGCAAGCCGCGGTCACGCCGCTGCTGCTGCTGCTGTTCGGCTTTCTGCTCAGCGTCATCGTCGGCGTGCCGATTGCCTTTGCGCTCGCCTTCGGCTCGCTGGTCTATTTCCTTGCCGATCCGTCGCTGCCAATGGTGATCTATTCGCAGCAGGTGGCGGCCGGCGCCGACCATTTCGTGTTGCTGGCAATCCCGTTCTTCGTGCTGGCCGGCATCGCCATGGAAGTGAACGGCATGTCGGCCCGCCTGATCGGCCTGCTGCTGCACCTGATGGGCCGCCTGCGCGGCGGCATCAACCTGATCATCATTGCCTCCACCGCCATCTTCTCCGGCATTTCCGGCTCCAAGCTGGCCGATATCGCGGCGGTGAGCGGCATCATCATGCCGGCCGTGCGCCGCAGCCGCCAGGATCCTAACGAAGCCGCCGGCCTGCTCGCCTGCACGGCTGTAATGGCGGAAACCATCCCGCCTTGCGTCAACATGATCATCTTCGCCTTCGTCGCCAATATCTCGGTGGCGGGGCTGTTCATGGCCGGCCTGATCCCGGCAATCTTCCTCGCCCTGCTGCTCGCCGCCGTGGCGATCTGGTTCGGCGGCAAGGTCGACCCGCAGCATCTGCGCACCCATGAGCATTCGATGACGCAGCTTGTCGTCGGCTCGATCATCTCGCTGGTGATGATCCTGATGATCGGGCGCGGCGTGATGGCCGGCATCGCCACCTCCACCGAGATTTCCGCCTTCGCCGTGGTCTATGCCCTGGTGATCGGCGGCGCCGCCTTCCGCGAACTGACCTGGAAGGCGACGGTGAAGCTGTTCGTGCATTCCGCCACCATGTCGGGCAGCATCCTGTTCATCGTCGCCGCCGCTTCCGGCTTCGCCTATGCGCTCACCATCGAGCAGATCCCGACCATGATCACCCAGGTGATGGTGGATTTCGGCCACCAGTATGGCAGCGTCATGTTCGTGCTGCTGGCCACCGTGGTGATGGTGTTCTTCGGCGCCGTGCTGGAAGGCGCACCGGCGCTGATCATCTTCGGCCCGCTGCTCACCCCCATCGCGGCGCAGCTCGGCGTCAACCCATTGCATTTCGGCACCGTGATGGTGGTGGCGATGGGCCTCGGCCTGTTCGCGCCGCCGGTCGGGCTCGGGCTTTTCGCCACCTGCGCCATGACCGGCACGCGGGTCGAGGATGTCGCCCGGCCGATGGCGAAATATCTCGCCATCCTGGTCGTCGGCATCGTTATACTGGTGCTGTTCCCGGTCGTGTCCCTCTGGCTGCCGAATCGTCTCGGCATCAACTGATAAAAGCGCATGTCCACCATCAATGACGTCGCCAGGCTCGCCGGAGTTTCGATCTCCACCGTCAGCAATGTGCTGAACGGCCGCACCGACCGCATGAGCCGCGAGACATTGCAGCGGGTGGAGCGGGCGGTGAGCGAACTCGGCTTCCAGCCGAACCGCACCGCGCGTCAGCTCAAGACCGGCCGCGTGCAGTTGCTTGGCCTGCTGGTGCCCTCCATGGGCAATCCCAGCTACGGGCTGCTGGCACGCGAGATCGAGGGCGAATCCTGGCGCCGGCACGGCTATCGCGTCATTGTCGCCAACACCTACCGCAAACCCGAGCATGAACGCGCCTTCATCGACGACCTGTGGTCGCAGGGCGTGCGCGGCGTGATCGTGATTTCCTCGCTTGCCGACGAAAGCCATTTCGAGGCGCCGATCCAGCGCGGCATGGTGGCGGTGAGCTACGACAGCCATGCGCGGCGCGACCGCGAGCCGATCCTCGACTATGTCTCCGCCGACAATGCCGCCGGCGCGGCACTGGCGGTGGAATACCTGGTGTCCCAGGGGCATCGCCGCATTGCCTTCGTTACGCCATCGGCCTGGACCTTCAGCCGCGCCGAAAAGCGCGATGGCTTCATGGCCGCCGCCAAGAAGGCCGGCATCAAGGGCGTGGTGATCGAAGGCAGCACCGGCTCGAGCTATGTGGACGAGGAAATGGCCGAGCTGGGCCAGAGCCTGGCGACGCCGCTGGCCCGGCATCCGGAACAGCCGACCGCCGCCGTGGCGATCAACGACATGATGGCCATCGGCCTGACGGCGGGCCTGCGCGAACAAGGCCTCAGCGTGCCGCAGGATATGTCGGTGGTGGGCATGGACGGCATCCCGCTCGGCGCCTATACCGCGCCACGCCTCACCACCATCAAGCTGCCGCTGCCGGAACTGGCCCGCACCATGGTGGACCGCATCATGCTGCGGCTGGCCGAACCGCAGACGCCGCCCGGCGAATTCCGTTTCTCATCCTCCCTGCTGGTGCGCGATTCCGTGGCGCCGCCGCGTGCTGCTGCGAAGCTGGTGCGCAAGAGTGCAAAGAGTTAGGCCATGCGTATCCTGCTGACCCATACCCCCGCCGCGCGCCACAATTATTACGGCGATGCCGCGTTGAGCGCGCTGCGCCAACACGGCGAGGTGTTGCTGCATGAAGGCGATGTGCCGCTGACCACGGCTGAACTGATCGAGCGCGCCCAGGGTTGCGACGTGATCGTTTCCGACCGCCAGACGCCCGGCGAGGCCGCCGTGTTCGCCGCCCTGCCCGATCTCGCCGCCTTCCTGCGTTGCGCCATGGATATCCGCACCATCGACCTCGCGGCGGCAAGCAAGGCCGGCGTGCTGGTGACGCGCGCCACCGCCGGCTTCATCGATTCCGTGGCGGAACTCGCCATCGGCCTGATGGTGGATCTGGCGCGCGGGGTGAGCGATGCGGTGCGCGCCTACCGCGCCGGCGAGCCGCCGGCCATCCGCATGGGCGTGCAGCTATCCGCTTCCAGCCTCGGCATCATCGGCTATGGCGCCATCGGCCGCCGCCTCGCCCAACTGGCCCGCGCACTCGGCATGCAGGTACTGGCCAGCGACCCCTATCAGCGCATTGAGGATCCGGGCGTGCGGCAGGTGGCGCTGGATGTGCTGCTCAGCAGCGCGCGTTTCGTCGTCTGCCTGGCGCCAGCCAATGCCGAAACCGAGAAGCTGATGCATGCCGGGCGCTTCGCCGCCATGGCCAAGGGCAGCTATTTCATCAATCTGGCGCGCGGCGAACTGGTGGATGAAGCGGCGTTGCGGGAGGCGCTTGAGAGCGGCCATCTTGCCGGTGCGGCGATGGATGTCGGCCGCGCAGCGGACCAGATGCCGACACCGTCCCTGGCTGCCCTGCCGACCATGATCGCCACGCCGCATATCGGCGGCCTGACGCCGGAAGCCGTGGCGCATCAGGCCTTCGATACCGTGGCCCAGGTGGCGGCACTCGCCGCCGGCAGGCTGCCGCCCGGCGCGGTCAATGCCGCCGAGGCGCATCGCCTCGCCCGGCTGGGGATCAAGGCGGCCTAAAGCAGCTCGAACACCCGGTAGATCGGCCCGCCCGGCTGGCGGTCGCCATAGCCGACAGCAAGAATGGCATTCAGCCAGGCATATTGCGGCGCGCCGGTCTCGAAGCTCAGCACGATGCGCATGTAGTAATCCTTGGCATCGACCACTTCGCCACGGTCGATGCGCGCCAGCACCTCAGCCGGCCCCGCCCGCATCCCCTGGTATTGCAGATAGATCAGCGCGCCATCATCGGTTTCGAGCGTGGTGCGCACATCCATCCGCGTGACGCCATCGGGGCGACGCAGCAGCCAGTCTGCGCCATCCAGGAAGCGGCCGGAAAGGCGTGGCCCCTTGAATATGCCGCCTTCCACCGGTGCGATGCGGCGCCGTCCCAATGGCGTGTCGCCGATATCGCGCGGCTTACCGACATTCAGCCGCGCCTCGAACAACAGACGCGCCGCCAGCATTTCCTGATCCATTGCCTGCCTCCGCATACCACAAAGCAGCAGCAAGCCTATCAACACTAGGCCAGGGGCACCACGATCAGCTTGGCGACGCAATCCCGGTCCTTGTCGCGCAGCGGCAGGATCAGACGTTCGGTGGTGAGGAATTCGCGGTCAGGGCCCATGAAGGGCGTCTGCGTGACACTGGCTTGGCGGCTGGTCACGGCCTCATCCATGTAGCGGTGCACTAGGCGGATCATCTCGGTATCGCCGAGATCGTCGACATGCTTGCCGGTGGGGTCGAAACCGAAGCGCGCCACCACCTCGGTGCCGACAACGCGATAGCGGTAGCGCCGGCAATAGCGGCCCTTCGGCGTCTCGACAACATCGAGCAGGATTACCCACGGCAGCACGGCAGCGCCCATGCCACGGGGATCAAGATCCTCGCGGCACGGCAGCGCGCCGTCCGAGCCGATCTTGCTCGCCCAATAGTCATGCAGCCGGACTAACCGGGCATCGTGGAGACCAGGAAGCACTTTGCCTCGCCAGTGAATGTGGCTAATTACGCTGGCATATGGGGGCAAATGACACGGAAAGCAACCGGATTTGCACCACTGCGGCAACTTGTCCGCCGGCACTATACCATGAAGGGAATAAGTTGCGCCGCGCTTGCCGAAATCATCTCAGAGATTGCGCCTGGACGCACGATTGCGCAGGGTTACGCCACCATGCCGTTATGCCTGGATGATGGCGGCCTGCTGCGACACAGCGAATAGCCGTCGCGACCAGCCGAGGCCGAAACTGGCCGCAGCCGAAAGCCCATAGTTATAGGCGTTGCGCTGCGCCAGCATCTCCACCACCACGGCGCCCGGCTGCTTCGCCGCCACTGCCGCCAGGGTCTGCGGCCCGATCACGCCATCGGGCGTGGCGCCCGCCGCCATTTGCAGCCAGCGCGCCGCATTGCGCACGCCGGCATTCACTGCGCTGTCGAAGGCTACCAGGGCCACCGGTGCGGGCAGGCTGTCGCCCTGCAGCTTGTTCCAGTAGTCGCGGCGGTAGATCGCCTCGGCGTCGGCCAGGCTCAGGTTGGGAATATCCAGGTCAGGATAGGCCTTGGCCGAGATGCCGAACTTGGTACCCTTGAGCTGGCCCTGATTGGGTGCGCCGCCGGTCCAGTTGCCAGGGTCGTTCGGGTTGTCGGTGTAGCCGCCCTCCACCCCGATCACGAAGCTGAAGCAATCGTCGAACACCGCCATCGCATGCCCCCTGTTCCAGTGGAAGGCATCATAGCAGAAAACACCCTTATTGCGCGATCAATGTTTAAATAGACACCATAAGATTATATACCCAGGCCCTGAATACGCCCTGCTGCACCAGGGTGCTGGCAGCAGTGATGTCGGGGGCGAAAAAGCGGTCCTGGTCATAAGCCGGCACCGCCTGGCGGATCAGCGCATGCGCCGCCTCCAGCCGCTCCGAACTTTGCAGCGGGCGATGGAATTCGATGCCCTGGGCGGCGGCAAGCAATTCGATGCCGACGATGCCGGCGGTGTTTTCCGCCATGGTCAGCAGCCGCCGCGCGCCATGGGTGGCCATGGAGACATGATCCTCCTGGTTCGCCGAGGTCGGCAGTGAGTCGACACTGGCCGGGTGGCTCAACTGCTTGTTCTCGGAAGCCAGGGCAGCGGCGGTGACGTGCGCGATCATGAAGCCGGAATTCAAACCCGGCTCGGCCACCAGGAAGGCCGGCAGGCCGCTCAATGTCGGATCGGTGAGCAGGGCAATGCGGCGTTCCGACAGCGCGCCGATCTCGGCAATCGCCAGCGCCAGGATATCGGCAGCGAAGGCCACCGGCTCGGCATGGAAGTTGCCGCCCGAGAGGACATCGCCGCCATGGGGATCATTGGCATCGGGAAACAGCAGCGGGTTGTCGGTGACGGCATTGGCTTCGCGCTCGAGCGTCGCGGCGGCCTGACGCAGCAGGTCCAGCGCCGCGCCCATCACCTGCGGCTGGCAGCGCAGCGAATACGGATCCTGCACCCGGCTGCAATCGAGATGCGATTCCCGGATGCGGCTGCCCTGCAGATGCGCCAGATACCAGGCCGCCGTATCGCGCTGGCCGGGCTGGCCGCGCAATTCATGGATGCGCGGATCGAACGGCGCATCGCTGCCCTTGGCGGCTTCCAGCGACAGCAGGCCGGCGACCATGGCGGCGGCGAACACATCCTCGGCAGCGAACAGGCCGAGCAAGGCCAGGGCGGTGGAAACCTGCGTGCCGTTGAGCAGCGCCAAGCCTTCCTTCGGCGCCAGTTCCAGCGGCGCCAGACCGGCCGCCGACAACGCTTCCGTTGCCGGCATGACACGGCCCTGGTAGCGCACCTCGCCGACACCGATCACCGCCGCCGTCATATGCGCCAGCGGCGCCAGGTCGCCCGAGGCGCCCACAGAGCCCTTGGCCGGGATACAGGGCAGCAGGCCGAGATTGGCGAAATCCAGCAATCGCTGGATCACCTCCCAGCGCACGCCGGAATGACCGCGCGCCAGGCTGGCGGCCTTCAGCGCCAGGATCAGCCGCACGGCATTGTCTGCCAGCAGCGGGCCGGTGCCAACGGCATGGGAAAGCACCAGGTTGCGCTGCAATTCAGCCAGCTTGTCGTTCGGAATGGCGGCCTGGGCGAGCTTGCCGAAACCGGTGTTGATGCCATAGGCGACGCGGCCCTCGGCGATGATCTTCGCCACCAGGGCGACCGAAGCCTCGACGCCGGCGCGCGCTTCCGGCTTGAGCGCAAGATGCGGCGCCTCGCCCGCAATGCGGCGCCAGTCACTCAGTTTCACCCGGCCCGGCTCCAGCACCAATTCCGCCATGCCAGTCTCCTCAAATCAGCCTGCCCAGCAATATGCTAGACATGTATAGACAGCCTAGGAACGAGGCCCGGCAGCGTCAAGCGGAGAATGCGGGCAGCGTGTTATGGCCGCATTCCAACGGCATTATCCGGGCAAGAAACTTGCGGTTGCCGCCATGCAATTGCCGCCATTCTGGGCAGCGCCGCCGCTTCCATAGGCAGGCAGTGCCTTTCATCACTTTGTCGCATTCCACTGCTTCCCCTGATAACGCCTACGCGCCTATGCTGACCGCACGCTGAACTTGCAGCCCGGGGCCATAGGTGCAGCGCATTACGAGCAGAGCCGTATTGAGGGGGAAGTCATGTCAACCAGCGCCTTGTCCAACACCAGCATCGGTGGCCGCATCAATCTCGGCTTCGGCATTGTCATCCTGCTGCTTGTGGTGGTCGCCGGCTCCGGCCTGTTTGGCGCCAACCGGGCCAGTTCACTATTCGATTCCTACGACGACGCTTCCGACGCTACCCGGGCGGTGTTCCGCACCGAGCGCGATGTGATCGATATCAGCCGCAATGTGCTGCTCTACACCGACCGCGACAGCGAGGATGGCCTCAGCAAGGCCCGCGCCCTGATCAAGTCGATACCGGAAACCCTGAAAGCCGCCGAAGCCGTGTCGGATGCCGCTGACCGGCAGAAACTCGCCGCGATCCGCGACCAGGTGGACAAGTATGGCGCGGTGCTTGAGGAAGTGGTGAAGGCGCGCGCCGACTATAACGCGATCTTCGCCCGCGAGACCGTGCCGGCCTCGACCAGGCTGCGCCAGATCCTGCCAAAGCTGGTCGACGAAGCCGAGGCGCGCGGCGATTACCAGACCGCCCATCTTGCCACGCGGGTCAACGAGACCCTCGGCAGCATCGGCTCGACCGCCTATCAGTTCCTTTACCGCCCGAAGCCGGAATTGCTGACGCGCACCATGCAGCTCACCAATCAGGTGACCGGCGATGCCGCGATGCTGACCGACCGCCTCAGCCTGGTTTCCAGGGGCGACGTGGCGGACGACATCACCAACGCCACCAAGACCTATGCCGGCAGCCTGGTGCAGGTGATGACCATCATCGGCAAGATCGGCACCGACATGCAGACCCGCATGACGCAGCATGCCAGCACCGCCATCGAACTGAGCGTGACCCTGGCCAAGGAGCGCAGCGCGGAACTGGATGCTGATGAAGCCGCGCTGCATCGCAATCTGGAAGGCACCTTGCTGGTGATCGCGCTAACCGCGCCCATCGCCCTGGTGGTGGCGGTGATCTTCGCCCTGCTGATCGGTCGCTCGATCCGCCAGCCGGTGCTCAAGCTCACCGAGACAATGGACCAGCTAGCCACCGGCGATTACAGCGCGGTGGTGGCCGGCCTGGAGCGCAAGGACGAGCTTGGCCGCATGGCGCAGTCGGTGCAGGTGTTCAAGAAGAATGGTGAGGATAATGAGCGGCTGCGCCAGCAGGTCGAGCAGGAGCGCCAGCAGCGCGAACGCGACCGTGCCGAGCAAGAAGCCGAACTCGACCGCTCAGTCGGCATGGTGGTGACGGCAGCAGTGGCCGGCGACCTGACCAAGCGCATAGATAGCAGCAACCTCGATGGCGTGATGAAGGGCCTGGCCGATGGCATCAACAACCTCGTTGGCAGCGTTTCGGCGGCTGTCGAGGAAGTTGGCCAGGTGCTGGCCGGCATGGCCGGCGGCGACCTCAAGCGGCGGGTGCGCGGCGAGTATCGCGGCGTGTTCGGTACATTGAAGGACAATGTCAACACCACGCTGGAACAGCTTTCCGGCACCGTGCGCGGCATCGCCGATGGCGCCGCCATGGTCAGCGAAGCCTCGGCGGAAATCTCGTCCGGCAGCCAGGATCTGGCGCAGCGCACCGAATCCCAGGCCGCCAGCATCGAGGAAACGGCGGCGAGCATGCACGAGATCACCGCCACGGTGCGCCAGAATGCCGACAATGCCCAGGCCGCCAACCAGCTCAGCCAGGCGGCGCGCGATGCCGCCGACAAGGGCGGCAGCGTGATGCAGGACGTGGTCAGCGCCATGAGCGGCATCGAAGGCTCGAGCCAGAAGATCGTCGAGATCGTGGCACTGATCGACGAGATCGCCTTCCAGACCAACCTGCTGGCGCTGAATGCCAGCGTGGAAGCGGCACGCGCCGGCGAGGCCGGCAAGGGCTTTGCCGTGGTGGCGCAGGAAGTGCGCGCCCTGGCTCAGCGTTCAGCCAGTGCGTCGAAGGACATCAAGGCGCTGATCGCGGAATCCAACAGCCAGGTAAAGACCGGCGCCAGCCTGGTGAACCAGGCCGGCACGGCGCTCGGCGAAATCGTCAATGCGGTGAAGAAAGTCACCGACATCGTCGCCGAAATCGCCGCCGCCAGCCGCGAGCAGGCCACCGGCCTGGATCAGATCAACACCGCTGTCGCCAGCATGGATGAAATGACCCAGCGCAACGGCGCGCTGGTGGAAGAAACGTCCGCCTCGGCGCAGAGCTTGAGCAATCAGGCCAGCGAACTGGCGCGCCTGGTCGCCTTCTTCCAGATCGAAGGTGGCGGCACGCCGCGCGCTGCCAAGCCGGCGGTGGCGGCCAAGCCAGTGGTAGAAACCAAGGCAGCGCCGGTCGCCAAGCCTGTTGCGGCAGCACCTGCCGCATCAGCGCCCAAGCCCGTGGCGAAGCCTGCCGAGCCCAAGCCGGCGCCGAAGCCGGTGGCCAGGCCGGCCCCCGCGCCCGTTGCCGCCGGTGGCGACGACGACGACTGGAAGGAGTTCTGAGGCCTAGCGCTTGCGGGGCTGCGTCATGCCGGCGAGATCGAGGATGGTATCGATCTGGGCGGCATCGACCCAGCCTTTCTCCAGCACAAGGTCGCGCACGGTGCGGCCGGTTTTCAACGCTTCCTTGGCCAAGGCCGCCGCCCGCTCATAGCCGATATAAGGATTGAGCGCCGTGACCAGGCCAATGCTGGCCTCGACATGGCGGCGGCAATAATCCTCGTTCGCCGTGATGCCGGCGACGCAGAGTTCGGTGAGCGTGCGTGCCGCGCGCACCAGCAATTGCAGCGAATGCATCACGTTATGCACGATCAGCGGCTCCATCACATTAAGCTGGAGCTGGCCGGCCTCGGCCGCCATGGTCACCGCCATGTCGTTGCCGATCACCTGGAAACAGACCTGGTTGACCACTTCCGGGATCACCGGGTTGACCTTGCCCGGCATGATGGATGAGCCGGGCTGCATCGGCGGCAGGTTGATTTCGTTGAGGCCGCCGCGCGGGCCGGATGACAGCAGCCGCAGATCATTGGCGATCTTCGAGAGCTTCACCGCCACACGCTTCAGCATGCCGGAATAGAGCACGAAGGCGCCCATATCCCAGCTTGCCTCGATCAGGTTCGCTGCGCGCACCATGGGCAGGCCGGAGACCCGCGCCAATTCGCCGATCGCCAGCGCGGAATAATCCGGATCGGTGTTGATGCCGGTGCCGACCGCCGTGCCGCCGAGATTCACTTCATGGAACAGTCGCACGGTCTCGTTACCGCGCGCCACGTCCTCCTCGATATTGATCGCGAAGGCCTCGAATTCCTGGCCCAACGTCATCGGCACCGCATCCTGCAACTGGGTGCGGCCAAGCTTGACGATGGCCGAGAAATCCTCGCCGCGCTTGCGGAATTCGCCAGCCAGCGCCTGCAGCGCATCGGACAGCTCGGCATGGCTCAGCAAAGTGGCGAGCCGCACCGCCGTGGGATAGGCATCGTTGGTCGATTGCGAGAGGTTCACATCGTCATTCGGGTGCAGATGCGCGTAGTCGCCGCGCTGATGCCCCATGAGTTCGAGACCGCGATTGGCCACCACCTCGTTCACGTTCATGTTGGTGGAAGTGCCGGCGCCGCCCTGGAACACATCAATCGTGAACCATTCATGCAGCCGGCCGCCGATCAGTTCATCGCAGGCCGCGGCAATGGCGGCATTCTTCTCCGGCGGCAGGTAGCCGAGCTTGGTATTGGCGGCAGCGGCGGCCTTCTTCACCATGCCGAAGGCGCGGATCAGGTTGGGATAGTGATTGAGGCCGATGCCGGAGATGCGGAAATTGTCGATCGCCCGCCGGGTCTGGATGCCGTAATAGGCCGCTGCCGGAATCGCCATCTCGCCGAGCGAGTCATGCTCGAGCCGCGTGTCAGTCATCGTACTCTCCTGAGGCGGCGCACCGCCACAGGAGGTGACGGTTCAGACGGTGCGCTGCGATTTGTCCTTGGCGTTTGTTGCCTCGATGGCGGCGCGGATCTCGACCCAGTCATTGTCCGACAATTCCAGCAGGTTGCCGAAGCCGCCGGCTGAATTGAGCCACTGACCGCCATCAATGGCGATCACCTCGCCGTTAATATAGCTCACTTCATCGGCCATCAGGAAGGCCGCGAAATTTGCAAGTTCAGGCAATTCGCCGACGCGGCGCATCGGAATCGAGTCCATCATGCGTTTTTCCAGCGCCGGGGTCGGCGCCAGGCGCTTGGTCATGCCCTCGGTGGGGAATGGCCCCGGCGCAATGGCATTGAGGCGAATGCCCTTCGGCCCCCATTCCACAGCCAGGCTCTGGGTCATTGCGGCGATGCCGGCCTTCGACATTGCCGATGGCACCACGAAGGCCGAGCCGGTCCAGACCCAGGAGGTGACGATGGAGATGACGCTGGCCTTGTGCCCGGCCGGGACCCAGCGCTTGCCACAGGCCTGAGTGACATAGAAGCTGCCATGGAACACGATATTGGCGATGGCATCGAAACCGCGCGGGCTCATCTTCTCGGTCTGGGCGATGAAATTGCCCGCCGCGTTGTTCACCAGGCCATCCAGCGGCCCATCGCGCCAGATATTTTCGATCATCTCGTCGACCGCCTGGGCGACGCGGATGTCGCAGGCCATGAAATGCACCTGGCCGCCGGTCGCGGCACTCAGCTCCATCGCCGCCTCGCGCAACACCGCCTCGCGCCGACCGCAGATATAGACCACCGCGCCGAGTTCGAGGAAACGCTTCGCCATGGCCTTGCCGAGCCCGGTGCCGCCGCCGGTGATGAGGATGCGCTTGTCTTTGAGCAGATCGGTGCGGAACATGATGCCTCCCTGGCCTTTGTCGATTGGATTTTGTTGTATGCGCAAACTATACTGACGGCAGAAAATGGGAGGAAGCCTCATGGAGCTTGAGCTGGGTGGCAAAGTCGCCATCGTCACCGGTGCCAGCAAGGGCATCGGCCGCGCTATCGCCGAGGAACTGGCGGCAGAGGGCATGAAACTGGTGCTGGCGGCGCGCTCTGCCGACCTGCTGCAGGACCTGGCCGGCAAGCTCAACCGCGAATGCCTGGTGCAGGCCATTGATCTGCGCACGAATGATGCTGCTGCCGCCTTGGTGCAGGCGGCGGTCAGCCGCTACGGCCGCATCGACCTGCTGGTGAACAATGCCGGCGCCACCAAGCGCGGCGACTTCCTCACGCTCACCGACGATGACTGGGCCGATGGCTACGCACTGAAATTCTTTGGTGCCATGCGCCTGACCCGCGCTGCCTGGCCGCATCTCAAGGCCAGCCAGGGCGGCGTGGTGAACATCATCGGCGTCGGTGGCCGCACCGGCAGCGCCGAATTCGCCATTGGCGGCTCGGTGAATGCAGCAGGGATGAACCTGACCAAGGTGCTGGCCGACCGTGGCGTGCTGGAAGGTGTGCGGGTGAATGCGATCAACCCGGGCAGCATTGCCACCGACCGGCTGAAAGTACGCATCACCTCCTTCGCCAAGGAGCAGGGCATCACGGAGGCCGAGGCGGCGCAGCGCATGCCGCGCGCCATGGGCGTCGCACGCTTCGGCGAGCCGATGGAAATCGCTAAGGCCGTGGCCTTCCTCGCCTCGCCTGCCGCCGCCTATATCAACGGCGCGATCCTGGATGTCGATGGCGGCCTGACCCGGACATTATGATCCAGCCTGCGCTGTGATCTGACCGGCCATTCCCGCCAAGGATGTAACCTGCGGCATCAGGACCGGGTCGCGGACATTTCCTTGCGACTGCAATATCCGGTAGTATGGTGGACGCCATGTGGACAAGCGTTCTTATCCGCCGTTTGCCGGTGTTTCTGCTGCTCGCCCTGCTCGCGCTGCCCGGCTTCGGCCTAGGCAGTGTGGCGGCGCAGGATTTGGCGCAGCCCGGCGGACCGGTGATTCTCACCATCTCCGGCGCCATTCAGCGCGGCAACAGCCGCGATGCCCAGGGCAACATTGTGGCGAATTTTGATTTAAGGATGCTGGAGGCCCTGGGGGAAACCGGCTTCACCACCACCACCCCCTGGCACAAGGGCATGGTGCGCTTCGATGGCGTGCCCGGCAAGGCCTTGATGGAAACGGTGGGTGCCAAGCCTGACGGCATCGCCCAGGCGATGGCACTGAACGACTATGCCTCGTCGGTGCCGGTGGCGGATTTCCTGCAGCGCGGCCTGATCGTGGCGCTGAAGCTGGATGGCGCCTACATGACCATCCGCGACAAGGGGCCGCTTTTCATCATCTATCCGTTCGACAGCCAGTCCGAGCTACGCCAAGAGACCTACTATACCCGGTCCGTCTGGCAGTTGCGCCGGCTGGACATCCGCTAAACGCGATGCCTGGCACCGAGCCGCTCCTCAGTTCCGCCGTCGCCGAACGCGGCAGCCTGCTTGGCACCACGCGGCGCTTCGTGTTCGGCTTCGCGGCGGTGTTCGCTATCGCCATCATCGCGATCTCCTCCTATCTCTATTTCCAGCACCGCGAATTCACCCGCGTGATGCGGCAGAATGTGATCTTCGAGGCAACGCAGCTTCGCGCCGAATTCCTCGCCTTCGATGCCGCGGTGGCGGAAATCCTGGCTGGCACGCCCGAGCGCGCACGCAATCAGGCGCAGGTCCGCTACGACATCATTCTGGCCCGCCTTGCCGCCATCGAGCAGGGCCGCAGCGCCGAGGTCTATCTTGGCGATCAGGAGCTGGCGCCGAATTTCGCGAGCCTGGCCAGCGAGATCCGGCAATGGGAAGGCAGCGTAACCCGCTTCACTTCCGGCGATGATGCCGCCGGCTACAGCCTGTTGCAGCAGCTCGCCGCTGCGGCGCCGCGCTTCGGTTCCTTCACGGCGCGGGCGAATACCCTGACCCAGATCCGCATTGCCGATACCAACCGGCGCCTGGAGCATCTCTATATCCTGCTGATCGGCCTTCTGGTGACTGGTGCCGTGATCGTGGCGGTGATCTCGCGTCTGCTGCTGCGCCAGGCGGCAGCCACCGATGCGGCCCATCGCCATCTCGCCGCCCTGGCACGCGATCTGGAGGCGGCGCGGCGCCAGGCAGAAGCGGCAAACCGCGCCAAGTCCAGCTTCCTTGCTTCGATGAGCCACGAATTGCGCACGCCGCTGAATGCCGTGATCGGCTTTGCCGACATCATGCATCAGGGCCTGTTCGGGCCGCTCGGCAATGCGCGCTACGACGAATATGTCAGCTCGATCCAGCAGAGCGGTCAGCACCTGCTCAGCCTGATCAACGACATCCTTGACATGTCGCGCATCGAGGCCGGGCGTGTCGAACTGAACGAAGACCGCATCGATGTCGGCATGGTGCTGGAGGATTGTCTCGATCTGGTGGCGGTGCAGGCGCGGGCCAAGAATGTGCGGGTGGATTTCCCTCGCGGCCAGAGCGATGGCGCGCTATGGGCCGACGAGCGGGCGATGCGCCAGATGGTGCTGAACCTGCTGTCCAACGCCGTGAAGTTTACCGCAGAGGGCGGTAGCGTGACTGTGCAGCATGGCACCGCTGCGGATGGCTGGTATGAAATCAGCATCACCGATACCGGCATCGGCATGGCGGAGAATGAAGTCGCCCGCGTGTTCGAACCTTTCGCACGCGGCGGCAGCCAGCTTGTACGGCAGCAATATGATGGCACCGGCCTGGGCCTGCCGATCACGCGGCGGCTGGTGGAACTGCATGGCGGACGCATCCAGCTCAAGAGCCAGAGCGGTGTCGGCACCACTGCCATGCTGCGCTTCCCGCCCGAACGGATCAGCCGCGTCGCCGATTTCGGCGCCATCCTGTCCACGCCTGGCAACGACTGACGCAATAATGACGTGCCTGTTTGGATGACGCGATTCCTGGTTGCCATGCTGCTGGTGCTGGGACTGGCTGCCTGCGCCCCGCGCCTGCAGTCCTCCACTATACCGCCGGGCACGCAGCCGGCGCCGCCGGCCCTGCTGGAAAAGGACTGGCGTGCCGCTGACGGCAGCCTGCTGCCGCTCACTCGCTGGCTGCCGCCAGCACCGCACGAAACCAGGGCGGTGCTGATCGCGCTGCATGGCTTCAACGATTATGGCAATGCTTTCGCCGAGCCGGCAGCCTGGTGGGCCGCCGAGCATGGCATCGCCACCTATGCACCGGATCAGCGCGGCTTCGGCCGCTCCGCCCATACCGGGCTGTGGGCCGGCGGCCACCGCATGCGCAGCGACCTGCGCGAATTGACATCACTGCTGCGGCAACGCCATCCCGGCCTGCCGGTCTTCTGGCTCGGCGAAAGCATGGGCGCGGCGGTGACGCTGAGTGCCTTGGCGGAAGGTGGCGATAGCAGCCCACCCGATGGTGCCATCCTGGTGGCGCCTGCCGTGTGGGGCCGCGCCACCATGCCGCTGAGCTACCGCGTCACCCTCAGCATCATGAGCCACACCCTGCCCTGGCTGACTCTGACCGGCCGCGGCCTCGGCATCCAGGCTTCCGACAATATCCAAATGCTGCGCCGTCTCGGCGCCGATCCACTGGTGATCAAGGCCACCCGCGTCGATGCGGTTTATGGCCTGGTCGGCCTGATGGACGAAGCGCTGGCCGCCGCGCCCAGGCTTGGGCATGCGCCGCCGCTGCTGTTGCTCTATGGCGCCAAGGATGAAGTGATCCGCCGCGAACCTGTCGAGCGTTTCGTCGCCAGCCTCAATAGCCGCCGCCGCATCGTGCTCTACGATACCGGCTGGCACATGCTGCTGCGCGATTTGCAGGGCCAGCGGGTGTGGCGCGATGTCGCGGCCTGGGTCGCTGATCGAAATGCTCCCTTGCCCTCGGGCCGCGAAACCTTCACGCTGCCGCTATTCGCTAAGGAACGGGGTGAATGAAGCGAACGGCCTGGGCTGAAGCTCTGTGGATTCTGATCGGCATGGTGCCAGTACTCGGCCTCATTCTGGTGCTGATCGACGCCGAACATGGCCTCGCCCTCACCTCGCTGGGCAGCACCGCTGTGCTGCTATTCTGCTTTCCCGAACATGAAGGCCTGCGCCCCAGCGTGGTACTCATCACGCATCTGGCCGGTGCCCTGATCGGCTTCGGCCTGCTCTACAGCGTCGGCAGCCATGGCTGGAGCATGGCGCTGGGCGTGGCGCTGATCGCGGTGCTGATGAAGGCAACGGACATGATGCACCCGCCGGCCGGCGCCAACCCGCTGATCGTGCTGAATGTGAAGCCCGGCCTCGGCTTCCTGCTAGACCCCCTGCTGCTGGCGCTGGGGATCGTGTTGCTGGGGGTTTTTCTGTGGAGCCGGCTGCGGCCCGGTTCGTACTGGCCGGCGCGCTGGGGCCTTTAGCGACCGCTAGAGCGTTTCCTCTTCATATTGAACCAGCTGCGTTGCGTCTGGAGGCGGTAGGCCGCTAGGAGAGGTGCGCAGCAGGTACCGGAGGTACCTGCAAGCGCGTCGACGACGCGGATGCCGCCTCCAGACGGAACCCCTTTGGGGCCGGGCGCTTTTGCGTTTTGAGCGTGTCGCCCGGCTTGGCCGTAGCCCCACTACGCCCTGCGCCGGGCTCCTCCTCAAAACGCAAAATCGCCTCGGCGCAGCGATTCAATATGAAGAGGAAACGCTCTAGGCCAGCCAGAACATTCTATTGATATCGAGCGGCGACATGCGGCGGCCATTGCCGCTGCCGTCATAGGTCACCGGCGCATCGCGGAATTCGCGGATGCGATCGGGATTGGCGTTGTCGGAGCGCTGCTCGCGGGTGATCACCGACACGATGCGCAGCATCGTCTGCAGATTGACCTCGACGCCGGCCGCGGCACCATCGGTGACGCGGGCGATTTTCGACGTGGCGACAGCCCCTATCGGCGCATCAAGCGTGGCGCGGTAGATCGGGCTGGTCGGCAGGATCGGTGTAATGGTGTCGGCCATAATGCGTTAAGTATAACGCCAGGAGCCGCCGGGCCAACCGCTTTCTTTGGTTAATCGCGGAAAAGCGGGAAATCCGCCACCAATTCCACCGCCGGTGGCTGCCGAAAGGCCGAGCCGCCGGCGGTGCTATGGTTAATCTCAGCCTTCGAGATGGCTGCGGAAGCGGCGCACGATGTCGCGCGTCGCCTTGGTCAGCAGGCCCTGATCGACACCGACAGCGACGAAGGTGAAGCCGGCATCGAAGTAGCGCTTCGCGTCTTCCTCGTTCGGCGCCAGGATGCCAGCCGGCTTGCCGGCGGCCTTGCACAATTCCAGCGCCTTCATGATCGCCGCCTGGGCTTCCGGATGCGCCGCATTGCCGAGATGGCCGACATCGGCGGAAAGATCGGCCGGGCCGATGAAGATGCCGTCAACGCCATCCTGCTTGGCGATGGCCGGGATGCGGTTCACGGCGGCCAGTGTCTCCACCTGCACCAGCACACCCAGTTCCTCCTCGACGCGCTTGTGGTAATCCGCCACCAGGCCATAGCGGTTGGCACGCTGCGACATCGACACGCCGCGGATGCCCTTGGGCGGATAGCGCGTCGCCGAAACGGCGGCGGCGGCTTCGTTTTCATCCTGCACGAAGGGCAGGATCAGGTTCGGCGCACCGATATCGAGGAAACGCTTGATCAGGATCGGATCATTCCAGGCCGGGCGGACCACCGGCGTGGCGGTGTTGGCATCGATCTGCATCGCCTGCAACTGCTGCAGCACCATCGGCAGTTCGTTCGGCGAATGCTCCGTATCCAGCACCACCCAGTCGAAGCCGGCCGTTGCGATGATCTCGGCAGCGATATTGGAGCACAGCATGCTCCACAATCCGATCTGCGGGCGGCCCTCGGCCAGCGCCTTCTTGAAGGCATTGCGGGGTATCTGCATGGCGTTTCCTCCGGGTCGTTCATTAACGGGGCCGGCTGTCATGCCAACCGTTAATATGTGCTTATGGGCCGCCTGGGTTGCAGAAAGGCGACGAAAAAGTCTTAACCAGGGCGGCGGGCTTTTGCTACAGTCTGGCCACGATATTCCCTCCGACAGGAAACTCAAATCATGGATCAGCTTCCCGCCACGCGGAGCCAGGCCGGACAGCAGCGCGGCCTTTCGGTCGGGCGCAGCGGCCAGGCCGGCGACAACCTGCACAGCGCCAAGGATTACCTCACCTTTGCCATCGACACCCAGGTCTATGGCATCGATATCCTGAGTGTGCGCGAGATCCGCGCCTGGACCGACGTGACCAACCTGCCGAACACACCGGAATTCGTGCGCGGCATCATCAATCTGCGCGGCACCATCGTGCCGATCTATGATCTGCGCGTCCGCCTCGGCGGCGGCACCACCAAGCCGACCCGCATGCATGTGGTGATCGTGGTGGTAGCTGCGAACGGCACCTTCGGCCTACTGGTCGATAGCGTGTCGGATATCCTCTCGATCGAGGACCGCGAATTGCAGGCGGTGCCGGAAACCGATGCGTCTTCCGACTACCGTTTCCTCGCCGCCATTGCGGCGCGCGAGGAGCGCATGGTGTCGATCATCGACCTCGACAGCCTGGTCACCGGCCAGGCCGCAGCGCAGTTGCAGAGCATCGCGTCGCAGCCCGCTCCTGCCGCCATCGGTGTGCAATAGCACCTAAAGCCGCGCAACGATCAGTACACCGATAGCTGATCTGTATACGCACCTCATTCGCCTCTAATTAGTCGCGAAATCAGCTGCGTATTAACTTTCGCTATTGTTAGCGATTGCTCACTCGACCTATAAGAAGTGGTTGCGTTACTGGCAGTACCCGATCCGAGGAGAAGATCGATGCTGTTCTCGCGCCTATCGTTAAACGCCAAATCCATGTTGCTGACCGGGCTGATCGCACTGGCCTTTGCTGGCCTGTATCTGACGGATCAGTATTTCCCTGGCAGCACCAACATCGCCTTGTTGGTAACAGCCATCGTGCTGATTGCACTGTCCACACTGCTGCTGCGCGATATCGCGGCACCGCTGCAGGGCTTGAGCGCGACACTGCAAAGCTTGGCCGAAGGACACGCGGTGGAAGCCATCGCCGGCCAGGGCCGCGGCGACGAGATCGGCGCTATAGCCGCCGCAGCCACCGCCTTGCGCGACAGCCAGCTTGCCGCGACCCGCATCGAAAGCGCGCTGACCGGCACCACCACCAATGTGATGATTGCCGATAGCGAAAACCGCATCGTCTACTGCAACACCGCCGTGATTGCGCTGCTGCGCAATGCCGCCGCCGATATCCGCAAGGATCTGCCGCATTTCGATCCCGATGCCCTGGTCGGCAACAAGATCGATGTGTTCCACAAGAATCCGGCGCATCAGCGCGGCCTGCTGGAGAAACTCGCCAGCACCTATCGCACCAGCATCACGGTGGGCGGCCGGCGCTTCACCCTGATTGCCAATCCGGTGCTGAATCGCCAGGGCGCGCGGCTCGGCACCGTGGTGGAATGGTCCGATGTCACCGAGCAGTTGCGGCTGGAAAGCGAAGTGATCGCCGCCATCGCCATGGCCAGCGACAAGGGCTTTGCCGAACGCATGGACCTCACCGGCAAGAGCGGCTTCCTGCGCCAGCTCGGCGAGGCGGTGAACACACTCTCGGATAAATGCCAGGGCATGACCCGCGATATCGCCGCCACCATGGAAGCGATGGCGCGCGGCGACCTCAGCCGCCGCGTCGAAGGCGACTATCCCGGCATCTTCGGCGAATTGCGCGACGGCGCCAACGAGACGCTGGAGAAATTGCGCGACGTGGTGTCGCGAATCACATCCAGCGCCACCCAGGTGCGCGATGCCTCGGCGGAAATTTCCGCCGGCAGCCAGGATCTGGCGCAGCGCACCGAGGCCCAGGCCGCGGCGCTTGAGGAAACCGCCGCCTCGATGCATGAAGTCACCACCACGGTGCGGCAGAATGCCGAGAATGCCCAGGCCGCCAGCAATCTGAGCCGGGATGCCCGCGATACCGCCGAAAAGGGCGGCGATGTGGCGCAGCAGGCGGTGGCCGCCGTGAGCCGCATCGAAGAAAGCGCGCGCAAGATCGGCGACATCGTGGCGCTGATCGACGAGATCGCGTTCCAGACCAACCTGCTGGCGTTGAATGCTTCCGTGGAAGCGGCACGCGCCGGCGAGGCCGGCAAGGGCTTTGCCGTGGTGGCGCAGGAAGTGCGCGCCCTGGCCCAGCGCTCGGCCAACGCCTCGAAGGACATCAAGGCGCTGATCAGCGAGTCCAATGCCCAGGTGAAAAGCGGCGCCGGTTTGGTGCAGCAGGCCGGCGCCTCGCTCACCGAGATTGTCGGCGCGGTGAAGAAGGTGGCCGATATCGTCGCCGAGATCGCCATGGCCTCGTCGGAACAGTCGCGCGGCCTTGATGAAGTGAATACGGCCATCGGCAACATGGACGAGATGACCCAGCGCAATGGCGCCATGGTGGAGCAGACCACGGCCTCGGCGCAGCAGATGGCCAGCCTGGGCCAGACACTCTCGGAAATCGTTGGTTATTTCCGGCTTAAGTAATTGATTCTACTGAATGGGGGCTGGCCGGAGGGGTATTCGGCGGGTTGACGTGCCGGGCTTTGCCCGGCATCTTCCCGCCGCCATTCCTGAAAATATGCCGGATTCCCCAATACCATGACGCAGGCCGCGACCGTCACCGTTCCCCCGCACGCCCTTCCCGCCAGCCATGCCGACATGGCCAATGCCATCCGGGCACTCTCCATGGATGCCGTGCAGGCGGCGAATTCCGGCCATCCCGGCATGCCGATGGGCATGGCCGATGTGGCGACGGTGCTGTTCACCCGCTTCCTGAAAGTCGATCCGGCCCGGCCCTCCTGGCCGAACCGCGACCGCTTCATCCTTTCCGCCGGCCATGGCTCGATGCTGCTCTACTCGCTGCTGCATCTCACCGGCTACAAGGACATGACGCTGGAGGAGTTGAAGAACTTCCGCCAGATCGGCAGCCGCACCGCCGGCCATCCCGAATTCGGCCATGCCGATGGCATCGAGACCACCACCGGCCCGCTGGGCCAGGGCATTGCCAATGCGGTCGGCTTCGCACTGGCCGAGCGGCTGCTCAACGCCCGCTTCGGCGATGCCGTGGTCAATCACTTCACCTATGTGATCGCCGGCGACGGCTGCCTGATGGAAGGCATCAGCCACGAAGCCATCTCGCTGGCCGGCCATCTCAAGCTGAACAAGCTGATCGTGCTGTTCGACGACAACGGCATTTCCATCGACGGCCCGACCTCGCTGTCGGTGAGCGACGACCAGCTCGCGCGCTTCAAGGCGTCCGGCTGGAACACCGCCGCTGTCGACGGCCATGACGCGGAAGCGGTTGCCGCCGCTATTGCCGCCGCGCAGAAGAGCGACAAGCCGACCATGATCGCCTGCAAGACGGTGATCGGCTTCGGCGCGCCGAAGAAGGCTGGCACCTCCGGCGTGCATGGCTCGCCGCTCGGCCCCGACGAGATCAAGGGCGCGCGCGAAAAGCTCGGCTGGCCCTATGCGCCGTTCGAGATTCCGGCCCCGATCCTCAACGCCTGGCGCCAGGCTGGCAGCAATGGCGCGGCATTCTCCGCCGCCTGGGACAAGGCTTTCGCCACGCTGCCCGCTGCCGACCGCGCCGAATTCGAGCGCCGCATGACGGGCGACCTGCCGGCCGAGTATGACGCCACGATCAAGGCCTATATCGCCAAGCTGGTGGCCGACAAGCCGAAATGGGCGACCCGCAAGTCGTCGCAGATGGCACTGGAAGCGATCAACCCGGTGGTGCCGGAAGCCATCGGCGGCTCCGCCGACCTCACCGGCTCGAACAACACCAAGACCGCCGGCCTCGATCCGGTGAAGCCCGGCGACTTCAAGGGCCGTTACATCTATTACGGCGTGCGCGAGCATGGCATGGCGGCGGCGATGAACGGCCTGGCGCTGCATGGCGGCGTCATCCCCTATGGCGGCACCTTCCTGGTGTTCAGCGACTATTGCCGCAATTCGATCCGTCTCTCGGCCCTGATGGGCCAGCGCGTGATCTATGTCATGACGCATGACTCGATCGGCCTCGGCGAAGACGGCCCGACGCATCAGCCGGTGGAACACACCGCCTCGCTGCGTGCCATCCCCAACCTGCTGGTGCTGCGCCCGGCCGACGCGGTGGAAACCGCCGAAGCCTGGGATATCGCGCTGCGCTCGAAGGACCGCCCTTCCCTGCTCTGCCTCACCCGGCAGGACCTGGCCGCCGTGCGCGTCACCGATGCTGGTGAAAACCTCTCGGCCAAGGGCGGCTATGAACTGCGCGCGGCGGAAGGCACCGCGAAAGTCACCCTGCTCGCCACCGGTTCAGAAATCTCCATCGCCATGGCGGCGCGCGACCTGCTGCAGCAGCAGGGGATCGGCACCCGCGTGGTGTCGCTGCCCTGCTTCGAGCTGTTCGACGAGCAGCCGGAAGCCTACCGCAAGGCCGTGCTCGGCCCGGGCACGGTGCGTATCGCCATCGAGGCCGGTGTGCGCCAGGGCTGGGATGCCTATATCGGCGATAACGGTGCCTTCATCGGCATGAAGGGCTTCGGCGCTTCGGGTCCGTTCGAGAAGCTCTACCAGCATTTCGGCATCACGCCGGAAGCCGTGGTGGCGGCCGCCAAGGCGCGGCTGTAAGGGCGCAGCTCTTTCCCTACAAGGCGTCATCCTCGGACTTGATCCGAGGATCTCGTGCCGGCATGGCTAAGCAACCGATGTCATGCTCGAAGAGATGCCCGGATCAAGTCCGGGCATGACGATGTGGGGGCGTGTCCCTACCGGTGCAGCCTGCGGTCCAGCGCCAGCAAGCCGGCGCTGACCGTGACGGCGAAGGCGAAGAGTATCAGCGCGATGGCCATGATCATGCGCACATCGTTGATGCTGATCGCGTTCATCAGCAGGAACCCTAAGCCGCGCTGGGAGGCGAACATCTCGCCCAGCAGCACGCCGAGCAGGGTGAGCGAGAAACCGATGCGCTGGCCGGAAACGATCTCCGGCAGGGCGGCGGGAAGCAGCACGGTACGCGCGGCGGTGAACGGATCGAGCCGCAATGTCTTGGCGGTGCGGATATAGACCGGGCGGATATTGCGCACGGCATTGAGCGTGAAGATCGTTACCGGGATGATGCCATGCAGCGCGCCGAATGCCACCTTGGCCGAAAGGCCGAGGCCGAACAGCAGCAGCACCAGCGGGTAGAGCGTCACCTTTGGCAGGGCATAGAGGCCGACCAGCACCGGCTCCATCACCTGCCCGCTGGGCTTATGCGCGCCAAGCATGATGCCCAGCGCCAGGCCGCCCAGCGAAGCAATCAGCAGCGAATAGCCGAGCGCCCGAAGCGATTCCCAGAGATGCGGATAGAAGTTGCTGCGCCCCAGCAGGGTGACGGCGAAGCGTACCGTCTCCGCCGGGCTGGTCAGCGCCTCGTCGCCGGCCCACCAATGCATGCCCTGCCAGAATACCAGCACGGCAAGCGCCAGCAGCAGGAAGTCCGTAACCTTGCGCATTATCTGCCGCCCCGCATCATCTGCCACCCCGGCGCGCGATCAGGCGCTGTTCCCAGACATGCAGCACAGCGTTGATACTGCCGACCAGCAGCAGGATAAACAGCATCAGCGCATACATCGTGCGGTTATCGAAATTGTTGTAGGCATAGGCGATGGAATAGCCCAAGCCCCCGCCCGAGAGGATGAATTCCGAGGCGATCACGCCGATGAAGCTATAGGCCACGGAAAGCTTCACGCCGGTGAACAGATGCGGCAGGGCGGAGGGCAGCTTGATGCGCAGCGCCACGCTGAGCGGCGGCATATGATGCAAGCGCGCGGTTTTCAGCAGCACCGGCGGAATGCGATCGAGGCCATTGAGCGTACTCACGATCATCGCCACGACACCGAACAGGAAGCCGATGACGATGATCGGCAGGCGGTTGAGGCCGAAGATGACAATGAAGATCGGATAGAACACGAAAAACGGCACCGCGTACCAGGTGGCGAGCAGCGGATCGAGCACGCGGCGCAGCCGTGGCAGGCTGTGGATCACCACGCCAAGCGCGAAGCCGACCGAGACGCAAAGCAGAAAGGCGATGCCGACATTGCCGAGCGTGGCGGCGATATCGTTGTTGAGCTTGCCGATGCGCAGCAGACGCCACAGATTCTGCGCCATTTCGCTCGGCGGAATCATCGTCGCCTTCTTGATCCAGGCCAGCCGGCAGGCAAGCTCCAGCAGCCCGACCAGGCCGGAGATCAACAGCAGCCTGATCCAGCCCAAGCGGCTCACCGCTTGCCCCCGCTGCCGCCACCCATGACTTTCAGCGATTCAGCGCGCAGATGCGACCATAGCCGCGCCGTGAGCGCACCGAAACCGGCCTCCGAAACCAGGGTACTGTCGCGCTCTCGCGGCCAGTTGGTTTCCACCAGGTCGATGAAACGGCCGGGCCTGGCCGACATCACGCCAACGCGGTCGGCCAGCATGGCGGCTTCATCCAGCGCATGGGTGATCAGCAGCACCGTGGCGCCGGTCTCGCGCCACAGCCGCAGCAATTCATCGCCCATCAGCAGCCTTGTTTGCTGGTCCAGCGCACCGAAGGGCTCGTCCAGCAGGATCAGGCGCGGCTGCATCACCAGGGTGCGGGCGATGCAGACACGCTGGCGCATGCCGCCGGAAAGCTGCGCCGGATGGGCTTTGCTGAAATCCTTCAGCCCCATGAAGGCCAGGGCATACTCGACGCGCCGCGCGATCTCGGCGGCATCGACGCCCTGACGCCGCAGGCCGAAGGCGACGTTATCGGCGACGCTGAGCCAGGGGAATGAGGCATCCTCCTGGAACACCACGCCAACACCATCCGGCACACTGTCGCCAATCGGCTGGCCCTCGAACCGCGCCGCGCCTTCGCTTGGCCGGGCAAGGCCAGCCAGCACATCGAGCAGCGTGGACTTGCCGCAGCCGGATGGCCCGACCACGGCGAAGAATTCGCCGCGCTTCAGGGTGAGGTCGATAGGCCCCAGCGCATGCACCGGCGGCTGGCCGCCGATGGCCGGATAGACGCGGGTGACGCCGGCGAGTTCCGCCGCCGGCGCCGCGATGCTTGCGTTCACGAGGGCTTGCGCAGGTCAGCCGGCAGGAAAGAGGTATCCACCAGCTTCGACCAATCCATCGGGCCATCCACTTCACCGATGATGCGCAGGCCTTCCACCATGCGGTCCATGGCGGCGAGGTCGATATCGCCCTTGCCCCAATAGCCGACCGCGATCATGTTGCGCACCGCCTTTTCGCCCAGCGGCGTGTCAAGGTTATAGGCCTTGGCGAAAATCGCACCGGCCTCGGCTGGATTGGCATTGAGGAAATCCACGCCCTTGCGGCGACCCGCGATGATCGCTTTCAGCTTGGCCGGCTGCTGCTTGATGAAATCCACCGTGGTGATGCCGACCGTTTGCGTGAGGTTCGGCAACTCCTTCGAGAGTTCAAACACCGGGCGGTATTTGTCCGACGAACGGCTCCAGATCGGGTCCATGGTCGGGGCCGCGACCACGGCGCCCTGGCCCAGCGCGGTGAGGCCGGCACCAATCGAGCCGGTGGAGATGCGCTCCACCTTGTCGAGCGCCACGCCATTCTTGGCCAGCACCATGATGCTGAGCATGTCGGTAACGGATTTCGGGCTGGTATAGGCGATCTTCTTGCCGACCAGATCCTTCACCGACTTGATTGGGCTGTCCGGCGTCGTCACCCACAGGATGTCGGCCACCGACACGGCGCCGGCATTCACGATCTTGATCGGCAGGCCTTCCTTGGCCGCCGCCACCGCCGCCGCCAGGCTCACCTCGCCATAAGGCAGGCCGCCGGCCAACACATTGCGCACCGTGGTGCCGCCGCCCTTGGAGGTCAGGATGCCGGTGATATCGACGCCGGCCTGCTTGAAGAAACCTTTCTCCATCGCCACCGCATACGGCGCGCCATACATGAGCGCGCCCCAATGGGTAACGCTGATCTCTTCCGCCTTGGCGGCGGGCGCGGCAAAACCGAGCGCGACGACGGCAACTGCAAAGGCCTTCACTGCCTTGATGAACATGCCCAACTCCTCCCGTTTATTTTTGTCTGCAAAGCATAGCGGAGCGCGCGAGCGGGCGGCAAGCAATCGGTTGCAGTGGCAAATATGCCGGAAGATGCGGCTGGAAACCTCCCCGCAACCACCGGGAAATATTGTATAAAAAAATTATATATTTCCTGGAAAACAGCAAAAAAATATTTGCCTCCAGACCAAGCACCCGCCTAATGAGAAATATCAGCCAGGGTGATCTCCCCAGCCAACACATTCATTCGCGAAGCCTGTTCCTTCTGGGATGCTGCACCGTAATCACCCCCTCCTCATTGCCGGCCTGATCCTGCTGCAAACCACGAGTTGGGTGCTGGTGCCGTATCTCACGCTGCCGAACGCACCGCTGGATGTGATCGAAGGCGCGGTCTGGGGCCGGCAATTCGAACTCGGCTATCACAAGGGGCCGCCGCTTTTCGCCTGGGCGCTCGGCTTCGGCCTGCAATTGCTGCCCGGTTCGATGCTGCCCGCGCTTTTGCTGAGCCAGGTATCGCTCGGGCTTGCCTATTGGGCGGTGTGGCGCGTGGCACGGCGGCTTTATGGCGCCGATGATGCGCTGATCGTGCTGTTGCTGATGACCACGATCTATTTCTATGGCTTCCCCAGCCCCGAGTTCAATCCGATCATCCTGCAGATGGCCTTCTCCGCCATTGCCGGTTCCTTCTTCTACACCGCCTTGCGCGACGACCGGCTGCGCGACTGGGTGATCGTCGGCATCGCCGCCGGGCTTGGCCTGCTGACGCGCTACTCCACCGCCATGTATCTGGTGGCCATGGCCGCTTTCGTGCTGCTGCAGCCGCAGGCACGGCTTTGCCTTAAGCGTCCTGGCCCTTATCTGGGAGCATTACTGGCAGTGCTGATCATGCTGCCGCATCTCTACTGGCTGCAGAACAGCAACTACGTCACCTTCGCCTATGTCGACCAGCGCGCCGGCTTTTCCAGTGGTTGGAACCGCCTGCTGCTGCCGGTGCATTTCATCGGCAGCCAGTTTCTGGCCTTGCTGCCGCCGCTGGTGCTGCTGCTGATCGGCATGGGCGCACGCGCCGAACCGGCTGCTGTGCCGGCCAGCAAGATCACCAGCTTCGACCGCTGGTTCGTCATCGCCATCGCGCTCGGCCCGGTGCTGCTGGTGGTGGTGCTGGCGCTGATCATGGGTCGCACGCCGCGCGCCATGTGGGGCGCACCGCTGTGGATCTTCGTCACCCTGCTGGCGCCGCTGCTGTTCAGCGATAAGATTTCCGCCGCCGGGCGGCGCTGGATCGCCCGCGCCTGGCCGCTCGCCTTCCTGCTGCCGCTGGCCCTCTATGCCAGCGCCATGGTGGTGGGGCCGCAGATGATGAACCGCAACAAGCGCGTTCATTTCCCTGGTCGTGAACTGGCCCGCGTGGTGACGGAAACCTGGCGGCAGGAAACCGGCCAGCCGCTCCGCTTCGTTGCCGGGCAGATGTGGCTCAGCGGCAATGTGGTGTTCTATTCGAGCGACCGGCCGCAAAGCTTCACGGCCGCCAGTTCTGTCGCCGCGCCCTGGATAGACCGAACCCGGCTGCGGCAATGCGGCGCCATGCTGCTCTGGCCGGCATCGCAGGATGAAGACGAGATTCCGCGCAATCTCGCAGCCGCCTTTCCCGAGGCACGCCTGCTGCCGCCGTTGGTGCTCAAACCGCCAGCCAATGCGTTGCAGCATCTGCCATTCCGCTTCGGCTGGGCAATTGCCGCACCGACGGGCGCCTGCCCGGAACGCCCCTAGAACAACAGCCCTGCCGCGACCCTGGGGGCGGTGGCGGGCAAGGGCCGCCCATGCTATAGCCTGCCGGCCCATGCAAACCCTCATCCCCTTGCCCGCACGCGCTTTTCGGTGATGCCCCTGCCCGCCACCTCCGTTCCTGCCACCACCACGCCACCCAGTTCCTGGATGCTGGTGCGCCGGCTGCTGGCCGAGCATGTGCGGCCGCATCTCGGCACCCTGGTGATCGCGGCGCTGAGCATGGCGGTGGTGGCTGCTGCCACCGCCGGCAATGCCTGGCTGCTGAAACCGATCCTGGACGGCCTGTTCGGCCAGGGCAATCCCGACTGGCTCTACCTGATCCCGGCCATGGTCATCGGCGTGGCGGTGATCAAGGGCTTCGCCGGCTATCTCGAAGGCTCGCTGATGGGTGGCTTCGGCGAGCGCATCATCGCCGATACCCAGGTGCGCATGTATGCCAAGCTGATGCATGCCGATCTCGCCTGGTTGCACCAGGTGCATTCCGGCAAGCTGATCGCCAGTTTTCTCTACGATGCGCATCTGCTGCGCGAAGCGGTGGGCAAGGCGCTGACCGGCATCGTCAAGGACAGCCTCAGCCTGTTCTTCCTCGCCGTGGTCATGTTCATGCAATACTGGCAGCTTTCGCTGATCGTCTGCGTGGTGTTTCCGCTGGTGGCGATCTTCTCGCGCCGGCTGGGCAAGAAGACACGCAAGGGCTCGAAGCGCAGCCAGGAAGAAACCGGCAAGCTGACCACCATCCTGAGCGAGACCTTCGATGGCGCCCGCATGGTCAAGGCCTATGGCATGGAGGAACGCGAAACCGAGCGCGCCCGGCAATCGGTGGAGCAGCGCCTCACCCATGCCATGCGCGTGATCCGCGCCCGCGCCGCCGCTTCGCCTTCCACCGAGGCGCTCGGCGGCATCGCCATCGGCCTTGTCGCCTTCATCGGCGGCCAGCAGATCATCGCCGGCACCACCACACCCGGCACATTGGGCAGCTTCATCGCCGCCGTGCTGATGGCCTACCAACCGCTGAAATCGCTGTCCACGCTCAATGTCTCGCTGCAGGAAGGCCTTGCCGCCGCCGAGCGTGTCTTCGCCGTGCTGGACCAGGAAGCCACCATCCGCGATGCAGCGGATGCCAAGACCCTGACCGTGCAGGGCGGCGAAATCCGCTTTCAACAAGTCAGCTTCGCCTACGACCCCGAGCATCCGGCTCTGCGCGACGTGACCCTGCAGGTGCCGGCGGGCAAGAAGGCGGCTTTGGTCGGTGCCTCCGGCGCCGGCAAATCGACGATCCTGAACCTGATCCCGCGTTTCTACGATGCCAGCGCCGGCCAGGTACTGATCGACGGCCAGGATGTGCGCGGCGTGACGCTTGGCAGCCTGCGCGGCAGCATCGCCCTGGTGAGCCAGGAACTCACCCTGTTCGACGATACCGTGCGCGCCAACATCGCCTATGGCCGCGCCGGCGCCACCCAGGCCGAGATCGAGGCCGCGGCAAGCGCGGCGGCGGCGCATGATTTCATTAAGGCTCTGCCGCAGGGTTACGATACCCTGGTGGGCGAGAATGGCGTGCGGCTTTCCGGCGGCCAGCGCCAGCGTATCGCCATCGCCCGCGCCATGCTGCGCGATGCGCCGATCCTGCTGCTGGACGAAGCCACCTCCGCGCTCGACAGCGAAAGCGAACGCCTGGTCCAGGAAGCGCTGCGCCGGCTGATGCGGGGCCGCACCACGCTGGTGATCGCGCATCGCCTCTCCACCGTGATCGATGCCGATATCATCTTCGTGCTTGAGCGCGGCCAACTGGTGGAACAGGGCAGCCATGCCGAGTTGCTCGGCAAAGGCGGCGTCTATGCGCGGCTCTATGCCACGCAATTCGCCGCCGGGGCCTGATCGCCGATGTCGCCGCTGAAGCGCCTGCTGCGCAGCCGCGCCGCGGTGCGCCTCGCCGCCAATACCATTGCGCTCTATGTCCGCCTGGTGCGCGCCACCTCGCGCTGGCAGACCATCGGCGCCGAACACCCGCAGGCCCATTGGGACCAGCGCAAGCCCTGCGTCGTGGCCTTCTGGCATGGCCGCCTGCTGATGCTGCCGACCGCCTGGTATGACAGCCCGATCACCATGCATATGCTGATCTCGCAGCATCGCGACGGCGAACTTATCGCCCGCACCATGGACCCCTTCGGCATTGCCACGGTGCGCGGCTCCACGGCCAATCCGAAAAAGGCCGAGAAGGATAAAGGCGGCCGCGCCGCCCTGCGCACCCTGCTCGGCCTGTTGAAGGATGGCAATGCCATCGGCATCACCCCGGATGGCCCGCGCGGCCCGCGCATGCAGGCCAGCCCTGGCGTGATCGCCGCCGCGCGGCTGGCCAAGGTGCCGATCCTGCCGATCACCTATTCGGCGCGGCGGCGCAAGCTGTTCAATACCTGGGACCGTTTCCTGCTGCCCACTCTGTTCACCAGCGGCGTTACCATCTGGGGCGAACCCATCGACGTGTTCAGCAACAGCGAGGAAAGCCTGGAACAGGCCACCCTGCGCGTGGAAGCAGCACTCAACGCCATCACGGCGGAAGCCGACCGGCTTTGCGGTCATGCGCCGGTGGAGCCGGCGCCGCGGGGCGACTAGCCATGCCGCGCACGCCCGATTTCTGGTCCGCCGGCACCACCTCGTCGCTGCCCGCCCTGCTGTCGCCGCTGGCCCTGCTTTATGGCCTGGGCAACCGCCTCAACCGCGCCATGGCACGGCCGCAGGAAGTGGCAGTGCCGGTGATCTCTGTCGGCAATCTGGTGGCAGGCGGTGCCGGCAAGACGCCTACCGCCATCGCGCTGGCAACCAGGCTGAAGGCCATGGGCTATACCCCCGGCATGGTCAGCCGTGGCTATGGCGGCAGCGAAGCCGGTCCGCTGCGCGTCGATGCGTCGCTGCATGATGCGGCGCGCGTCGGCGACGAAGCCCTGCTGCTGGCCCGCGCGGCGCCGACCTGGATCGGTCGCGACCGGCCCGAAGCCGCCCGCGCTGCCTGCCGCGCCGGCTGCGACATCCTGCTGGCCGATGACGCGCATCAGACCTATGCGCTGGAGCGCGATATCAACCTGCTGGTGGTGGATGCCGCCCAGGGCTTCGGCAATGGCAGCCTGATTCCTGCCGGCCCCTTGCGCGAAAGCATCGCGGAGGGCCTGGCCCGCACCGATGCGGTGATCCTGATCGGGGAGCCTGTGCGGCCCTTCGATTTCGGTGACCTGCCGGTTTTCGCCGCCGCATTGCGGCCCCTGGCGGAAGATGCCGCGAAGCTCAAGGACGAGCGCGTGCTGGCCTTCGCCGGTATCGGCCGGCCGGAGAAATTCTTCAGCACGCTGGAAAGCATCGGCGCGCATGTCGCCGAGCGCCAGGCCTTCCCCGATCACGGCACGTATGATGCCGATACAGTGATGCGCCTGGTGGAACGTGCCGTGGCGCTGAAGGCCCAGGCCGTCACCACCGAGAAGGATTTGATGCGGCTGCCGCAGGAAGCCCGCGCCATGGTACAGGTGCTGCGCGTCGAACTGACGTTCCAGGCGCCGCAGCAGCTCGAAGCCTTCATCGCCAAGGCGCTGACCAATGCCTAAAATCCTGGGCTTCGAAACGCGGGCCGAGCCGCATGAATATGTGGCTGCTTTCGGCGCACGCTTTGGTATCGCGCTGTTTGGCTGCCTGCCGCTGGATATGGCTTCCGCGCTCGGCGGCTGGATCGGGCGCAAGATCGGTCCCCGCGTGCGGGCGCACCGCATTGCCGCGCGGCAGATGCAAAAGGCCCTGCCGCATCTGGATGAAGCCGCCCGCGAGCAGGCGCTGCTCGGCATGTGGGACAATCTCGGCCGCGTCATCGCCGAATACCCGCATCTGCCGAAATTGCGGCTCGGCGACCGGGTTGAACTGGTCGGCGCGGAACATATCGACGCTGTGCGCGAGTCCGGCAAAGCCGCGATCTTCTTCTCGGCGCATTACGGCAATTGGGAACTCATCGGCCTCACCAGCACACAATGCGGCCTGCCGCTGACCCTGGTCTACCGCGCCGCCAACAACCCGTTGACCGAGGAATTGCTGCAAAATCTGCGGGCACGGGCCAGCGATGCGCGCCATGTGCCGAAGGGCGTGCGGGCGGCGCGCGCGCTGCTGCAGGCTTTGATGAACAATGAGTCGCTCGGCATGCTGGTGGACCAGAAGCTGAATTCCGGCATCAGCGTGCCGTTCTTCGGCCTGCCGGCGATGACCGCGCCGGCCATCGCCGAACTGGCCTTGCGCCAGCGTTGCCCGGTGCTTGGTGCTCGCGTCGAGCGCCTCGGCGGCGCGCGTTTCCGCGTTACCGTGGAGCCGCCCTTCTTCCTCGAGCCGAGCGGCGAGCGCGAAGCCGATGTGGTGGCCGGCCTGGCCAAAGTGCATGCCACGCTGGAACGCTGGATCCGGGAACGCCCGGATCACTGGTTCTGGGTACACAAGCGTTGGCCGAAGGAATAACTATTCCGCCGCTTCCGAGCGTGCCGGATCATAGGCCAGGTTCGGCGCCAGCCAGCGTTCCATGACATCCAGCGGCATCTGCTTGCGGTTGGCGTAATCCGCCACCTGGTCGCGCTGGATGCGGCCGACACCGAAATAGCGCGCCTCGGGATGGCTGAAATACCAGCCGCTCACCGCCGCCGAAGGCCACATGGCGAAGCTCTCGGTGAGCGTGATGCCGGCCTTGTTCGTCGCATCCAGCAGCTTGAACAGGGTCGCCTTCTCGGTATGGTCCGGGCAGGCCGGATAGCCCGGCGCCGGGCGGATGCCGCGATATTTCTCAGCAATCAGCTCGTCGTTGCTCAGGGTTTCCGCCGCCGCGTAGCCCCAGAATTCCTTGCGCACGCGCTCATGCAGGCGCTCGGCGAAGGCTTCCGCCAGACGGTCGGCCAAGGCCTGCGCCATGATGCCGGAATAATCGTCCTGCTTGGCGGTGAATTCGCGCTTGATCCATTCGTCCAGCCCGATGCCAGCAGTGCAGGCAAAGGCGCCGACATAATCCGCGGCAGCGCCAGCCGGTGCGACATAATCGGCGAGGCAGAAATTCGCCCGGTCGCCATCGCGCTTCATCTGCTGGCGCAGCATGTGCAGCCGCGCCACTTCCGCCTTGCGGCTGTCGTCAGTGAACAGGCTGATATCGTCGTGATTGATGCTGTTGGCCGGCCAGAAGCCGATCACGGCGGCAGCGCGGATCGGCTTTTCCTCCACCATGCGCTTGAGCAGGGCTTGCGCATCCTTGAACAGGTTGCTCGCCGCCTCGCCCACCACATTGTCGGTGAGGATATCGGGATAGCGGCCGCGCAATTCCCAGGAGGAGAAGAACGGCGTCCAGTCGATGCGCTCGACCAGTTCGGCAATCGGGTAATCCTCGAAAACCTTGAGGCCGAGGAAACCGGGCTTCGGCGGCTGATAGCCGCTCCAGTCCAGCTTCACGCTATTGGCGCGCGCCTCGGCGATGCTCTGGCGCGGGCCGGCATTACGCTCGCGGGAATGGATCTCGCGGATATTGGCATATTCTCTGGCGATCTCGGCGTTGTATTGCTCGGCATCATTGACCGAGACCAGCTTGCCGGCGACACCCACGGCACGCGAGGCATCCGTCACATACACCACCGGGCCGGTATAGTTCGGCGCGATCTTCACCGCCGTATGCACCTTCGACGTGGTGGCACCGCCGATCATCAGCGGCAGGCGCAAACCCTCGCGCTGCATCTCGCTGGCGACATAGCACATCTCATCCAGGCTCGGGGTGATCAGGCCGCTGAGACCGATGATATCGGCACCCTGCTTCTTGGCTTCATCCAGGATGCGGGCGCAGGGCACCATGACACCGAGATCGATGACTTCGTAATTGTTGCACTGGAGCACGACGCCGACGATGTTCTTGCCGATATCGTGGACATCGCCCTTCACCGTCGCCATCAGCACCTTGCCGTTGGTCTTGGCCGGGCCGGAGGCTTTCTCGGCTTCGATGAAAGGCAGCAGGTAGGCCACCGCCTTCTTCATCACGCGCGCCGACTTCACCACCTGCGGCAGGAACATCTTGCCCTGGCCGAACAGGTCGCCGACGATATTCATGCCGTCCATCAGCGGGCCTTCGATGACCTCGAGCGGCCGGGCGACGGTATGGCGTGCTTCCTCCGTATCCTCGTCGATGAAATCGGTGATGCCCTGCACCAGGGCATGGGCCAGGCGCTCGCGCACCGGCTTCTCGCGCCAGGCAAGATCGGCTTCCTGCTTCCTGGCGCCGGCCTTGTAGCTTTCGGCCACTTCCAGCAGCCGCTCGGTGGCATCCGGGCGGCGGTTGAGGATCACGTCCTCGACGCGCTCGCGCAGATCGGCGGGAATATCTTCATAGACCGGCAACTGGCCGGCATTGACGATGCCCATATCCATGCCGGCCTTGATGCCGTGATACAGGAACACCGCATGCATCGTCTCGCGCAGGCGTTCGTTGCCACGGAAGGAAAAGCTGACATTCGAGACACCGCCGGAGATATGCACATGCGGCAGGTTGGCGCGCACGCGCTTGGCGGCCTCGAAGAATTCCACGGCGTAGTTGTTATGCTCTTCGATGCCGGTGGCGACCGCGAAGATGTTGAGATCGAAGATGATGTCTTCCGGCGCGAAGCCGACCTTCTCGGTCAGCAGCTTGTAGGCGCGGGCGCAGATTTCATATTTGCGGTCGGCGGTATCGGCCTGGCCCTGCTCGTCGAAGGCCATCACCACCACGGCGGCACCATAGCGCAGCACCTTGCGCGCCTGGGCGAAGAACTGTGCCTCGCCTTCCTTCAGGCTGATCGAATTCACCACCGCCTTGCCCTGCACGCATTGCAGGCCGGCCTCGATCACTTCCCACTTGGAGGAATCGATCATCAGCGGCACGCGGCTGATATCCGGCTCGGAGGCGATCAGGTTGAGATACTTCACCATCGCCGCCTTGGAATCGAGCATGCCCTCGTCCATGTTGACGTCGATGATCTGGGCGCCGTTCTCCACCTGCTGGCGCGCGATGGCGAGTGCCTCGTCGTATTCGCCGGCCAGGATCAGCTTGCGGAACTTGGCCGAACCGGTGACGTTGGTGCGTTCACCAACATTGATGAAAACGGGAAGGCTCATGCTGCGGGCACCGCGAAAGGTTCAAGGCCAGAAAGGCGGAGCTGGCGGGGGATGGCGGGGATCGAGCGTGGCTTGACGCCGCGCACGCTGTCGGCGATGGCGCGGATATGGTCCGGTGTGGTGCCGCAGCAGCCGCCGACGATATTCACCAGGCCATGCTCGGCCCATTCGCGCAGATGGCCGGCGGTGGTATGCGGCTCTTCGTCATATTCGCCGAACTGGTTCGGCAGGCCGGCATTGGGATAGGCACTGACCTTGACATCGGCAACACGCGCCAGTTCGGCGACATAGGGCCGCATCTGCTCGGCGCCGAAGGCGCAGTTGAGGCCGATGGAAAACGGCTTGGCATGGCGCAGCGAATTCCAGAACGCCTCCGCCGTCTGGCCCGACAGCGTGCGGCCAGAAAGATCAGTGATGGTGCCGGAGATCATCACCGGCCATTCCTCACCCAGTTCGTCGAACAACTCGTAGACGGCGAACACCGCCGCTTTGGCATTCAGCGTGTCGAAAATGGTTTCGATCAGCAGGATATCGGCGCCGCCGACCAGCAGGCCGAGCGCCTGGGCGCGGTAGGCATCGCGCAGTTCATCGAAGGTGATGTTGCGGAATTCCGGCCGGTTCACATCCGGCGACAGCGACGCGGTGCGGTTGGTCGGCCCGATGGCGCCGGCAACGAAGCGCGGGCGCGACGGATCGGCGGCGGTGGCGATATCGGCGGCCTGGCGCGCCAGCTTGGCGCCTTCCACGTTGATCTCGTCGACGGCGGATTCAAGGTGATAATCGGCCTGGCTGATCCAGGTGCCGCTGAAGGTGTTGGTCTCGATGATATCGGCGCCGGCATCGAGATATTCGGCATGCACCGCCAGGATCACATCCGGGCGGGTCATGTTGAGCAGGTCGTGATTGCCCTTGAGGTCGCTGTTGGCGCCGGCGAAGCGGGTGCCACGGTAATCCTGCTCCTGCAGCTTGCGCCGCTGCAGCATGGTGCCCATGGCGCCATCCAGCACCAGGATGCGTTCGCCGGCCGACTTGTAGAGCGCCTCGCGCCGCGCCAGACGCGCCGGCCTGGCGGCGGCCAGTATCTGCTTCGCGTTCTCGATCATGCCGCACTCCCAGCGACCGCAGCCGCCTGCTGGTTGGGCCGCACGCCGAGGATATGGCAGATGGCATAGGTCAGGTCGGCGCGGTTCAGCGTGTAGAAATGGAATTCGTCGATGCCGGCGGCCTGCAGGCGGCGGCATTGCTCGGCGGCGATATGCGCCGCCACCATGCGGCGGGTCTCGGCATCATCGTCCAGGCCATCGAACATATCGGCCAGCCAGGCCGGCACGGAAGCGCCGCAGGCCGCCGAGAAACGCACCACCTGGCGGAAATTCGTCACCGGCAGGATGCCCGGCACGATCGGCACACTGATGCCGGCGGAACGGGCGCGGTCGAGGAAGCGCAGGAAAGTCTCGGTATCGAAGAAATACTGCGACACCAGGCGCGTGGCGCCGGCATCCACCTTGCGCTTCAGGTAATCCAGTTCCAGGCGCGGCGCGGTGCCATCGGGATGGCCTTCCGGGTAGCAGCCGACGCTGATCTCGAAATCCGCCACCTTGCGCAGGCCGGCCACCAGATCGGTGGAATTGGCATAGCCCTGGGGATGCGCGGTGAAGCCTTTGGAGCCTTCCGGCGGATCGCCACGCAGTGCCACGATATGCTTGATGCCCGCCGCCCAGTAATGCTGCGCCACCTCGTTCACCTCGTCGCGCGAGGCGCCGACGCAGGTGAGATGCGCCGCCGGCTTGAGATGGGTTTCCTGGCGGATGCGCACCACGGTGGCGTGCGTCCGTTCGCGGGTGGAACCGCCGGCGCCGTAGGTGACCGAGACGAAGCGCGGATTGAGCGGCGCCAGCCGGGTCACGCTGCGCCACAGGCTCTCTTCCATCTCCGGCGTCTTCGGCGGGAAGAATTCGAACGATACCTTGAGCGGGCCGGTGCGGCGGGCGGAGGCGGCGATGGCGTCAAGCTGGATCATGCGGCGACTATCTTCTTCACGGGTGAAAGTGTGGCACTGGCGCGGCGGGTGGCGCGCCAGACATGCACGGTGAGCGGCTGGCCCGGCAGGGCGATCGGCTGGCCCGGCTCCAGCCCGGCGGCGATGCACCATTGCCGCACTTCGGCATCGGAGAAGCCAAGGCGGCGATGGGCATGGTCCTTGCGCAGGAATTCCAGGTCATGCGGCGCGAAATCCACCACGATGAGCTGCCCGCCCGGACGCAGCACGCGGGCGGCCTCGGTGATCGCCTTGGCCGGCTCGTCGGCATAATGCAGCACCTGATGTACGATGGCAGCATCGAAGCTCTGCGCCGGCAGCGGCAGGTTATACATATCGGCCTGGCGCACCTGGGCATTGCGGATGCCGGCGCGCTCCAAGTTGGTGCGCGCCACGGCCAGCATTTCGCGACTCAGGTCGACGCCGATGGCGCGCTCGAAATGCGGCGCCAGCACTTCCAGCAGCCGGCCGGTGCCGGTGCCGATATCCAGCAGATCGGCCACCTTGTGCCCGGCGATCAGGCTGGCCACCGCCGTTTCCACCTGCTGCTCGTCGACATAGAGCGAGCGAATCTGCGACCAACGCGGGGCATTGTCGCGGAAATAGGCTTCCGCCGCATCGGCGCGGGCCCGCTTCACCGCCAGCAGCCGCTCGGCATCGCGCGACAGCGTGGCGTCGCCGGACGGCAGCAAAGCCGTCACCGCCCGCACCAGCGGGGCGCCGCTGAGACGCTCGCCGACGCGGTAGAAGGCCCAGGTGCCTTCCGGTACCCGCTCCAGCAAGCCGGCCTCGCAGAGCAGCTTGAGATGGCGGGAAACCCGTGGCTGGCTCTGGCCCAGAATCTGGGTCAGTTCCGTCACCGTCAGTTCCGCCTGGCCGCACAAAGCCAGCAGCCGCAACCGGGTTGGCTCGGCGGCGGCGCGCAAAGCGGCCATAAGGGTATCGAGGTTCAGGCTGACTTCGGCGTTCATGATGAGTGATACATAAACATATCTTTATATTTTTGTATAGGGTTTTGTGTGGAAACGTGCCTGCCGCCACGAAAATGACATCCCAGGGGGGTTTGGATATGCCATAGCGATGCATTATAAACGGGCGGTCGACTTCTGAATCGCCCCGAAAGACCTTTCCAGATAGGACTTTAACGACGATGTCGCGCCTGCTTGCCCTGCCCCGTCTTTCTGCCGCTCCTACCCTGCGGGTCCGGCCAATGCTTGCCGCCTTCGTGTTGCTGGCCGGCCTGAGCTTCGCCAATCCGCAGGCTGGCCGCGCCGCCGAAGCCGATGCCTTCATCCGCACCGTCGGCAGCGAGACCCTGGAAGTGCTGGCCGCCCGCTCCGCCGATACCGCCAAGCGCGAGGCGCTGGTGCGCGACCTGCTGGAAAAGCATCTCGATCTCGAAGGCGTCAGCCGCTTCTGCCTCGGCCGCTATGGCCGCCAGCTCAGCGACGGCCAGGCCAAGGAATATGACGGCCTGTTCGTGGATTACATGGTGAAGGTCTATTCCGGCCTGCTGGCCCAGTATGACGGCCAGACGCTCAGCGTGCAGGACGGCGTCAACCGCGACAATGAAGCGACCCAGATCGTGCTGTCGCAGATCAACCGCAAGAGCGGCCCGCCGATCCGCGTTGAGTGGAAAGTGATCAACAAAGGCGGCGTGCCGAAGGTCACCGACGTGATCATCGAAGGCGTCAGCATGGCCTTCACGCAGCGTCAGCAGTTCGAATCGGTGCTGCAGAACAACGGCGGCAAGATGGACGCCCTGTTCACGGCGATGCGCCGCCAGATCAGCCGCTAAAAACTAGAGAAGAAACTCAGCCGGCATTAGCCGGCTGAGCGGTCAGTTCCAGGGCATAGCCGGCGGAACGGACGGTGCGGATCACATCATCCTCGCCTTCGCCGTTCAGCGCCTTGCGCAGGCGGCGGATATGCACGTCGACAGTGCGCTGTTCGACATAGATGTCACGGCCCCAGACTGAATCCAGCAACTGATCGCGGCTCAGCACGCGGCCGGGATGCTCCAGGAAAAAGCGCAACAGGCGGAACTCGGTCGGCCCAAGATGCACTTCGCGGCCGTTGCGCGTCACCTTATGAGTGGCGATATCCATCACCAGGCCGCCATAGGTCAGCACTTCCTCGGCCAAAGCCGGTCGGATGCGGCGCAGCACGGCGCGGATCCGCGCCAGCAATTCGCTGGGGCTGAACGGCTTGGCGATGTAGTCATCGGCGCCGGCATCCAGGCCGCGCACCCGGTCGGCTTCCTCGCCGCGCGCCGTCAGCATGATGATCGGCACGTTGCGGGCATTGGGATCGCGGCGCAGCTGGCGGCAGACTTCCAGGCCGGACAGCCTGGGCAGCATCCAGTCGAGCAGGATCAGGTCAGGCATATGCTCCGCAACCCGCAGCAGTGCCTGCTCGCCATCCACAGCCTCATCGACGATGTAGTTCTCTTTCTCGAGGTTGTAGCGCAGCAAAGCCAGCAGCGCCGCCTCATCCTCGATAACCAGAACCCGCGGCTTCACGGCCACGCCCATGTTACTCTCCCGCCTTGTCAACCACCGCGAAACTGGTCTGATCGCCCTTCGGGCGCTCATCCTTCAGCATCTCGCCCTTCACCGCGTAATGGATCAGCTCGGCGATATTGGTGGTATGATCGCCAATGCGCTCGATATTCTTGGCTATGAACAGCAGATGCGTGCAGGCCGTGATCGAGCGCGGGTCTTCCATCATGTAGGTCAGCAACTCGCGGAACAGGCTGTTGTACATGTCGTCGACTTCCTCGTCGCGCAGCCAGACCGCATCGGCCTTGGCGGCATCGTCCGAGATATAGGCATCCAGCGTGTCCTTGATCATGGACTGCACCATCGCAGCCATGCGCGGCACCACGCTGACCGGGCGCACGATCGGCGACTGGTTCAGCACCATAGAACGCTTGGCGACATTCTTGGCGTAGTCGCCGATGCGCTCGAGTTCCGAGGAGATGCGCAAAGCCGAGACGATGATGCGCAGGTCGATGGCCATCGGCTGGCGCAAAGCCAGCAGATTGATGGCGAATTCATCAAGCTGGGTGCGCAGCGCGTCGATCTTGGCATCGGCCTTCACCACATCGGCGGCAAGGTCTGAGTCGCGCTTGGCAACGGCATTGACCGCTGCGGCAAGCTGCGATTCCGCCAGGCCGCCCATCTGCACAACGAGCGTGCCGAGCTTTTTCAGGTCCTGATCGTAGGCCTTTACGGTATGGCTGGCATTGGTCATCGGATCCTCTTTTCCCTAAACTGGCCTCAGCCGAAACGGCCCGTGATATAGCCTTGCGTGCGTTCGTCGCTCGGATTGGTGAAGATCGTCTTGGTATCGCCCGATTCCACCAGGATACCGAGATGGAAGAAGGCGGTCCGCTGCGACACGCGGGCAGCCTGCTGCATCGAGTGGGTGACGATGACGATGGTATAGTTCTGGCGCAGTTCGTCGATCAGTTCTTCGATATGCGCGGTGGCAATCGGGTCGAGCGCCGAGCAGGGCTCATCCATCAGGATCACTTCCGGTGACACCGCCAGCGCGCGGGCGATGCAGAGGCGCTGCTGCTGGCCGCCCGAGAGGCCGGTGCCGGCTTCCGCCAGGCGGTCGCCAACTTCCTTCCACAGGCCGGCCTGCTTCAGGCTCTTCTCGACGATCAGGTCGAGTTCGTCCTTGTTCTCGGCCAGGCCGTGGATGCGCGGACCGTAGGCGACGTTTTCGTAGATCGACTTCGGGAACGGGTTCGGCTTTTGGAACACCATGCCGACGCGGGCGCGGAGCTGCACCACGTCCACCTTGGCATCATAGATATCCAGGGTATCGAGCTTGATGTCGCCTTCGACGCGGCAGCCGCGCACGGTGTCGTTCATGCGGTTCAGCGACCGCAGGAAAGTGGACTTGCCGCAGCCCGACGGGCCGATCAGCGCAGTGACGGCATTGGCTTCGATATCGAGATCGATTTCCTTGAGCGCCTGCTTCTCGCCATAGAAGACGTTGACCTTGCGGGCCGCCATCTTCACATCGTGGGCGTGTTGACCATTCTGCATGGGAGACTTTCCTGGACCTAGGTTTGTTACCAGTGGAGGGCGTTACCAGCGAGGCTTCTACCAGCGGCGCTCGAACTTCTTGCGCAGCAGGATGGCAGCGAGGTTCATCAGCAGCAGGAAGACCAGCAGCACGATAATCGCGGCCGAAGTCTTCTCGACGAAGCCACGTTCGGCACTATCCGCCCACATGAAAATCTGCACCGGCAGCACGGTGGCGGCATCCACCGGCGTGGCGGGGATATCGACGATGAAGGCGACCATGCCGATCATCAGCAGCGGCGCGGTCTCGCCCAGCGCATGCGCCATGGCGATGATGGTGCCGGTAAGGATGCCGGGCATCGCCAGCGGCAGCACATGATGCAGCACCGCCTGCAGTGGCGAAGCACCAAGGCCGAGAGCGGCCTGGCGGATCGAGGGCGGCACGGCGCGCAAAGCGGCGCGCGCCGCGATAATGATCACCGGCAGGCTCATCAGCGCCAGCACCAGGCCGCCGATCAGCGGCGCCGAGCGCGGCATGCCGAAGAAACCGATGAACACCGCGAGGCCGAGCAGACCATAGACGATCGACGGCACGGCAGCGAGGTTGTTGATGTTGACCTCGATAATCTCGGTCCAGCGGTTCTTTGGCGCGAATTCCTCGAGATAGATCGCTGCCATGATGCCGAGCGGGAAAGCCACGATCAGCGTCACCAGCAGGGTGTAGAAGGAACCGACCACGCCGCCCCACACGCCGACCAGTTCCGGTTCGCGGCTATCGGCCGCGGTGAAGAAGCGCTTGTTGAATTGCAGTTCCAGATCGCCGGTCGCCTTCAGCGCCTCGATCCACTGCACCTGGGCATCCTTGATCTTGCGCTCGCCCTCGGCAGCCTTGGTATCCACCTGGCCCTTCACGAACATGTCGACGTCGGAGGACAGCGGCAACCAAACCTTGCGGGTGGTGCCGATGATGCTGGGATCGGCCACCACCATGCGGCCAAGCTGCGCTTCGGCACCGGCGCTGATCATGCCCTGAAGCTGGCGGCGCTGGGTGCGGCTCTGCGCCTCGGGGAAACGGTTCTGCAGCGAAGCCAGGATCAAGCTGCCGTAATTGCCCTGCATCAGCTTGCGCGGATCGGTGGTGCCGGCCGGCGCAATCTGGTCCGGCGTGAACTGGATCTCAAGCTGCACATGGCCCTGGCGGAAAGCCGTGAAGCCGTTGCTCAGGATGGTGAACAGCAGGATCGCCAGTGCGGCGAGCGAGAAGATGATGGCGCACAGACCGATCATCCTGAAGCGGCGCTCGGCAGCGTAGCGGGCCTTCAACCGCTTGGTCGCGGCTTCGGTCATATGCAGACCGGTGCCGTCAGCCTGGCGCATTGCAGCGTTCTCCACGGCCATATCAGTCATATTGCTCTCGATATTTCTTGACGATGCGAAGCGCCGCGATGTTGAGCGACAGGGTGACAATGAACAGCACCAGCCCGAGTGCGAAGGCGGCCAGTGTCTTCGGGCTGTCGAATTCCTGGTCGCCGACCAGCAGGGCGGCGATATGCACGGTAACGGTGCTCACCGCCGCCAGCGGGTTGGCGGTGATATTGGCGGCAAGGCCGGCGGCCATCACCACGATCATGGTTTCGCCCAGCGCGCGGCTGAAGGCGAGGATCACGGAGGCCGCGATGCCGGGCAAGGCAGCCGGCAGGATGACGCGCTTGATGGTCTCCGACTTGGTCGCGCCAAGGCCGTAGGAACCATCGCGCAGGCTCTGCGGCACGGCGTTGATCACGTCGTCCGACAGCGAGGAGACGAAGGGAATGATCATGATGCCCATCACCAGGCCGGCGGCGAGCGCGGATTGCGACGCCACTTGCAGGCCGATGCTTTCGCCGATGCGCTGCACGAAGGGCGCCACGGTCAGCGCGGCAAAAAAGCCGTAGACCACGGTGGGAATGCCGGCCAGCACTTCCAGCGCCGGCTTGACCCAGGCGCGCATACTCTGCGGCGCATATTCCGCCATGTAGACGGCGCTCATCAGGCCGATCGGCACCGCCACCAGCATGGCGATCAGCGCGATCAGCAGCGTACCGGCAAACAGCGGCACCGCGCCGAAGGCACCCGAGGAGCCGACCTGATCGGCGCGGATCGCCATCTGCGGCGACCAGGTGAGGCCGAACAGGAATTCAAAGGCGTTGACCTTGGCGAAGAAACGGGCCGCCTCGAAGACCAGCGACAGCACGATGCCGACAGTGGTGAACACGGCCAGCGTGGAGGCCGCGATCAGCAGCCAGTTGGCGACGCGCTCGACCTGGTTGCGGGCGCGGAATTCGGGATTGATATGGCGCAGGCCGATGATCATGCCGCCGATCATCAGGCAGAGGCTGAGCACCCAGAGCGCGGCATCGCCGGTCTGGCGCAGGCTGATGTAATGCTCTGCAATCGGACGCAACAGCGGATCGGCGCTATCCATCGGCACCAGGCCATAGGCGATGTTGCGCACATTCGACATGGTGAGCGAAAGCTGGTCAGCGCGCTGGCCGGCGAGTTCCGGCGGCAACGCCGCCTGCACCAGCAAGCGCACCACCGCGTCCTCGGCGGCGATCCAGGAAAGGAAGAGAATGGCGGCCGGCAGGCCGCACCAGATAACGACATGCCAGCCATAGAAAGTCGGCAGGCTGTGCAGGTTACTGCCGCGTCCCCCCGCGCCAGCCAGCGCCCGGCGCCGCCCCAGCATATAGCCAAGAATGGTCAGAACCAGCAGGACCGCGAACAAGAACGATATCGACATGGGCCCCCCAGCGGCACCAGCAAACGGGAAACGCTTTTACTTGGGAAAAGCCGGCGGCCGGTCGCCCGGCCGCCGGTACTTGGAATTACATCGCCAGGTTGGTCAGACCCAGAACCTGCGAGCGCACGGTGTCGATCTCAGGCTTCGGCATCGCCACGAGGCCCTTCTTCTCGAGGTAGCCATTGGCAGCCATGGAGCGGTCGCTGACATACTCGGCCAGGAATTCCTTCATGCCCGGCACGACGCCGATATGGGCCTTCTTGATGTAGACGAACAGCGGACGCGAGACCGGGTACTTGCCCGACGAGATGGTCTCGAACTCGGCTTCGACGCCGTCGACGGCCACGTCCTGCAGCTTGTCGCCATTCTCTTCAAGGAAGGAATAGCCGAACACGCCCATCAGGCCGGTGGCGCCGGAGGCCAGACGCTGAACGATCAGGTTGTCGTTCTCGCCGGCTTCGATGAAGGCACCGTCTTCACGGATCTTGGCGCAGGCAGTGGCCTTGGCCTTGGCATCCGCAATGGCGTTCACTTCCGGGAACTTCTTGCAGCCCTGGTCCATCACCAGTTCGACGAAGCTGTCGCGGGTGCCCGAGGTCGGCGGCGGCCCCATCACTTCGATCTTCCAATCCGGCAGGCTGGCATTGATCTGCTTCCAGGTCTTGTAGGGGTTCGGCGCGAGTTGGCCGTTCACCGGCACCTGGGCGGCGAGCGCGAGCCAGATTTCCTCACGCTTCAGGCTGATCTTGTTGCCGCCCTTCTTCATGGCGACCGCAATGCCGTCGAAGCCGACCTTCATCTCGACGATGTCCTTCACGCCGTTGGCGGCGCACTGCTCGAACTCCGCCTTGGTCATGCGGCGCGAGGCATTGGTCATGTCGGGATGCTGGGTGCCGACGCCGGCACAGAACAGCTTCATGCCGCCGCCGGTGCCGGTGCTTTCCACGATCGGCGCCTTGAAGCCGCCGGACTGCGAGAAGCGCTCGGCCACGGTGGTGGTGAAGGGATAGACGGTCGACGAGCCGACGATGCGGATCTGGTCGCGGGCAGCCTGGGCGGAAGCCTGGCCAGCCAGGCCGAGCGACGCCGCGGAAGCGATCGCTGCGAGGAGGAGAGTCTGCTTGATCACGATGGAACCTCTCAGTGTGCATGGCACGATGCCGGGCACCGCGCCTCTCTTGCCAGCGCCCCGGGCCGCATTGCCCGATTGGCTGACGGCGCGGACCCTAGCGAGGGGCAGTGACATAGATGTGACTCTATTGTTTCAGGCGTATGACAATCGCCGACGGCTTATTCAAAGGAATAGAAAAATTTATCGAACAATAGGCAAACGTATGATGAATATAGAGCCTTTCCCGACCTCAGACTCAATGACAAGCCTGCCACGATGACGGCTGATGATGTGCTTCACGATGGCTAGCCCGAGGCCGGTGCCGCCGAGTTCCCGGCTGCGGGCCGAGTCGACTCGATAGAAGCGCTCCGTGAGGCGGGGCAGATGCTGTTTCGGGATGCCCTCGCCCTCGTCTTCCACCGCCACTTCCAGGCCCAGTTCGTCGTGGCGACGCAGGCTGACAGTGACATGGCTGCCTGGCCGGCCATATTTCACCGCGTTGTCGATCAGGTTCTGGAACACCTGCGCCAGTTCATCGCGGGCGCCCAGCGCCGGCGGCACGGCATCGTCGAGTTCCAGCTTGATGGTGACACCCTTGGCTTCCGCCTGCGGCTGCAATCCCTCGGCCAGGTCGCGCAGCAGCGGCTGCAACGCCACCGCGTCGCGCGGCCGGTCATGCTCACGCATCTCGATCTGCGACAGTGACAACAGATCGTTGATCAGCCGCGCCATGCGTGCCGCCTGATCGCGCATGATGCCGAGGAAGCGCAACCGTGCCGGCTCGTCGTCGCGCGCCGGTCCCAGCAGCGTCTCGATGAAACCGACCAGACTGGCGAGCGGGGTGCGCAATTCATGGCTGGCATTGGCGACGAAATCCGCCCGCATGCGCTCGGCCTTCTGCAGCGCCGTGATGTCATGCAGCGCCAGCACGGCGGCCATTTCCGGCCGCGCGCCTTCGCCCGAGGGCAAGGCCGCGACGCGGAGCGAGAAGCTGCGGCCCTCCGCCGTCGGCAGCGAGAAATCCGCCGCCACCAGCGCCGCCTGCCCGGCCAGCACGCCATCGGCGGCATCCAGCACGGAAGGATGGCGCAAGGCCAGCGACAGGTCATGGCCGACGATCTCGTTGCCGAATAGCGTGCGGGCGGCATGGTTGGCGCGGATCACGCGGCGGCCGGGATCCAGCACCAGCAGCGGATCGGGCAGCGCATTGAGGATGGCATCGGCGGTGGTCGACTGCACCGCCACTTGGCCCTGCTCGTTCAGCAGATGCCGGCGCAGGCGCTCCACGGTGGCATCCAGTTCGCCCAGCATGGTCCAGGCATCCCAGCTCGACGGCGTGCGCGGTTCATCGCCCAGGATGCCTTCGGCGCGGTCCAGGGCGCGGCGCACGGTGCGCGAATGCCACCAGGAAAACGCCATGTAGAGCAGCAAGGCCGGCAGGCCGATCAGCACGGCTTCGCGGGCGCTCAAGGCATGGCGCATCACCGCCACCGCCAGCACCACCAGCAGCGGCAGGCAGAGCAAGGCCGAGAGCCCGAGCCAGCGCGTCACCGGCAGACGGTTGCCCGGCTGCCGCCCCTGCGGCGACGCTGCGCCGCCGTCGCTCATGCTGGCCGCCAGGCGAGCAAGGCCTGCACCAGGCCGCGCAGCAGCTTGATCAAGGCGGCGGCGCGGGCCGGATCGTAGGGATTGGGCCGCGCCTCATCGAGATAGCTGATCTCCGCCAGTTCCAATTGCAGCGCATGCACGCCGCTTTGCGGCTGGCCGAAATGCCGCGTGATGAAACCGCCCTTGAAGCGGCCGTTATGCACATGGCTGAAAGCCGCATCGCGCTGCAAGGCGCGATACGCGGCATCGGCCAGATCCGGCGCGCAACTGCGGCCTTCATTGGTGCCGAGATTGAGATCCGGCAGCCGGCCTTCGAAGAAACGCGGCACCACGCTGGGAATGCTGTGCGCATCGAGCAGCACGGCATAGCCATGCCGCGCCTTGATCGCCGCCAGTTCCGCTGTCAGGCGGTCATGATAAGGCTGCCAGTAGAGCCGGCGCCGTTCCGCCATCTCAGGCGTCGATACCGTGCTGCCATCGAGATAGATCGCTTCATTGCCGAAAGTGCGGCTGGGGCAGAGTTCGGTATTGTCGGCACCGGGATAGAGCGGCTTGCCTTCCGGATCGCGGTTGAGATCGACGACATAGCGCGACTGCGTCGCCGCCATCAGGCCGGCGCCGAGCGCCGGCGCGAAATCGTAAAGCTTCTCCACATGCCAGTCGGTATCGGGCAGCGCCAGCGCCGCCGGCGTCAGCCGCGCCCGCAGGGCATCGGGTAGGCCGGTGCCGCAATGGGGCACGTTGATCAGCAGCGGTGTGCTGCCGGGCGTGAGGCTATAGAGCGGCGCTATCTCAGACATAGTGTGTTGGGGGCATGACGAGTCAGGTTCCTCAAAGCTCTTTCCTAACAAAGCGCCATGACAGCGCCAAGGCCAAGATATAAAACCACGATAAACTTATAACCGACTGATAAACTTATAAAATATCAATAAACCGGGTTTTTATCGCAAAGTTACCTGCCTATTGTGCGCACCGTTTCCACCACAACGCATTTGGAACGGTCGCTTATGGATCTTTCGCTTTTCGGCTTCTCGCTCTCCGGCGCCGAACTCGGCGCCTTCTTCGAAGTCGTCATGATCAATATCGTGCTGTCGGGCGACAATGCCATTGTCATCGCCCTGGCGGTAAGCGGCCTGCCGGAAGAACAGCGCAACAAGGGCATCTTCTGGGGCATCATCGGCGCCACCGTGCTGCGCCTTATGTTCACCGCGGTGGCGGTGCAACTCATGGCCGTGATCGGCCTGATCCTGATCGGCGGCCTGGCGCTGTTCTGGGTGGCCTGGAAAATGGGCGTCGAACTGCGCGAGCAGGACGAGGAAGAAGACGACCCCACGCATCCGCACCACGAGCAGAAGACCATACGCCAGGCGATCATGCAGATTGTGATTGCCGACGTCTCGATGTCGCTGGACAACGTGCTGGCGGTGGCCGGCGCGGCGCGCCAGCATCCCTACATCCTGACCTTCGGCCTGGTGCTTTCCATCGCGCTGACGGCGATAGCCTCCAACCTGATCGCCCGCCTGCTCGACCGCTACCGCTTCCTTGGCTATATCGGCGTCGCCATCATCTGCTACGTGGCCTTTGAAATGGTGTGGGATGGCGGCATCCAGGTGCTGGCTGCCACGCATCTGGATGAAACCCTGCATATCACCCTGCCCCAGGGCCACCAGAGCAACTGACCCACCTGCCCCGGCCTGGGGCCAGTCCAGGCCCGGCAAAATCCGCCCCGGCCCGAATCCTTCGGCCGGGGCGTATTTTTGTGCATTGCGGGATATTTCCGGGGCAGCAGCAGCCCGCTCCATCCGGGAAATGTTGTTTATGGGGGCTTAATTATATATACCCCGTTTATCGTGATTTAAGGGCAAAGCACATCATGGAATTCACTCTCTTTGGCATGCATGTCGGGCCGTCGGAAATCTCGGCCTTCCTGCAGGTAATCCTGATCGACGTGATCCTGTCCGGCGACAATGCCATCGTCATCGGCATGGCCGTGGCCGGCCTGCCGAAGGAACAGCGCGGCAAGATCATCGTTTACGGCATTCTCGCCGCCACCCTGCTCCGTATCATGTTCGCCGCCGTGGCGGTGCAGCTCCTTACTGTGATCGGCCTGATGCTGGCCGGCGGCCTGCTGCTCGCCTGGGTGAGCTGGAAGATGTGGCGCGAATTGCGCCTGCATGCCAAGGGCGCCGAAAGCGAGATCGACGACGCCAACACCAAGCCGGCGCCGAAAACCCGCCGCGAAGCGATCATGCAGATCGTCATGGCCGACGTGTCGATGTCGCTGGATAACGTGCTGGCGGTGGCTGGTGCGGCGCGCGAGCATCCCTACATCCTCGGCTTCGGCCTGGTGCTCTCCATCGCCCTGATGGCGGTGGCCTCCAAGCTGATCGCCCGTCTGCTCGACCGCTACCACTGGATTGCCTATATCGGCCTGCTGATCATCGTCTATGTCGCCCTGCGCATGATCTACGATGGCGGCATCCAGGTATACGACGCCGTCGCGGCGATGAAGTAACCGAACACCAGCCCCGCTTTGGGCCACGCTGGACTATCGCCCCACCGGCGCTATAACCGGTGGGGTGATGGTTCGCCCCAGGAGACACCCATGCGCCGCGCGCAATCTGGATTAAGCCGCCGGCAAGCCGTGGCCACCCTTGGCCTGGGCGGCCTTGCCGTCAGCCTGCTGCCGCGCGATGCCACGGCAGCGGTGGAAGATGCCCGCCGCCTGCTCGGCAGCCTGATCAAGACCCAGCCCAAGCCCGGCAAGGTTTCGATCAAGACCAACGACATCGCCGAGAATGGCAACACTGTGCCGGTGACGGTGAGCGTCGAAAGCCCGATGACGGCGGCCGACCATGTGCGCGCCATCCATGTCATCTCGGACGGCAACCCGGCGCCCGGCGTCGCCAGCTTCCACCTCACGCCGGCCTCCGGCAAGGCCGAGGTGTATTTCCGCATGCGCATGGCGCAGACGCAGAACCTCATCGCGGTGGCGGAACTGAACGATGGCTCGGCCTGGATCGTGTCGCGCGAGGTGCGCGTCACCATCGGCGGCTGCGCCAGCTAGGGAACGGTCATGAGCCTGGATGTCAAACCCCGCGTCCGCGTGCCGCAAACGGCCAAGAAGGACGACGTGGTGGAGATCAAGACGCTGCTGTCGCATCCGATGGAATCCGGCCAGCGCCGCGATGCCGGCGGCCAGCTTGTGCCGCGCAAGATCATCAACAGCTTCGTCTGCCGTTATAATGGCAAGACCGTGTTCGAAGCCAAGTTCGAACCCGCCATCGCCGCCAATCCGGCGCTGAACTTCTTCGTCAAATGCACGGAGTCCGGCAAGCTGGATTTCGCCTGGACCGACGACGACGGCAATCTCTACACCACCACCCAGGCAATCACCGTCACCTGAGGCTGGGGGCTCCCGCCACGTCTTGGTCGGCGCAGGCCGACCATCCACGCGTTCCTTTTTATCTACGGTCAATCAAACAAAAAACACGTGGATGGCACGCCTCCGCGTACCATGACGACTTTTGCCGTGAGGGCCGGCGCGCATTATGCAGCCAAAAGCTAGCCGCGCGAGGAAAGCGCTGCGGCATTGGCGGTGCGCGCCGCCTGCCGGGTGCGGAAACGCTCGACGGCACTGGCCACTTCCTGCGCCAGCACACTCGCCTGCTTGTCCGGATTGAAGAAAGCCAGCACCGCTTCCGCCAGGGTCTGCAGCAGATCGAGCTGCTTGCTGTTCTCGGGCTGGGCAGTCGCCTGGCTGGAGGCGATCTGCCGCGCGGTGCTGAGCAGCGGATCGCACAGCTTGGCGACATGGGTAAGTTCGGTATCGAGCACGCGGCGGCCGATATCCTGCGTCGACTCGATCAGGTCGCCGAGCAGCGCGCGAACGCCATCATCCACCTTGCCCTGGCGATAGGCCGGCACCACCTGCTGTGCCACGAAAGCGATGCGAAAAGCCGATTGCCGCAGGCGCAATGTCTGCACCTGGGCCTGCGCCGCGGCGAAAGCCTGCTGCGCCGCCTGGGCATCAATCTCCTCGCCATGCAGCTTGGCGCGCAGCGGGTTTGGCACGGTGATCAGCGGAATGATGCTACTGCCGCGATCCACCGCCTTGCGCCGGTCCGGCCCGATATAATCGGCAGTGACGACGAATGGCTTGCGCGCATTGGCAATCACTTCGATACGCTCGATCAGCGTGCGGGTGTTGAGCGGTTTCACCAGCACATCATCGGCACCGGAATCGGCGATGCGGCGCACCAGTGCCTGCTCTGCCTCCCAGGTGGTGAAGATCACCGGCAGGAATGGATTGCTGCCGACCAGGCCATGACGCAGGGCGCGGATCGTGGCGCAGGCATCGCCACCCGGCAGCGTCACATCCATCAGGATGATGTCGGGCCGCGCCACGGCGAGCAGGTCGGTGAAGCCGTTGAGCGAGTCGAATTCACGCTGCTGCGTGAAGCCAGCCCCGCTCAGGGCTTGCTTGTAAAGATGCCGCATGCCGGTATTGGCGTCGCCATACAGAATGCGGACGTCCTTGCGGTACTCCGGGTTCATGGGGCGAACTCTAGCGTCCTCAATGCAGTGCAACAAGTAACCGGCGCGTGCGTTTGTGTCGCACAGCGTGTCATGCGTGTGTCACGCATCATCCCACAGGTTTTATTGACGCGGCTTTGCCCGGCTGGTTGGAACGGCGTTGGCGGGATCCTCGGGCCAAGGGTGCTTCGGGTATTGGCCGCGCATTTCCGCACGCACTGCTTTGTAACTTGATTGCCAGAAACCGGCGAGATCACTGGTTACCTGCAACGGACGCCGTGCCGGCGACAAAAGATGTAGCAGCAGTTTCATTCGGCCGCCGGCAATACTCGGCGTGTTTCGCTCGCCGAACATTTCCTGCAGCCGCACCGCAAGCACCGGCGTGTCGCCGTCGCTGTAATTGATCGGCAGATTATTGCCGGTCGGCACCCGCCAATGCGTTGGCGCTTCGGCATCAAGCAGACGCGACTGCCTGAAATCGAGCAGGCTTTTCAGGATTGCATGCAAGTCCAGGCCCTGAAGCTGGCTCAGCTTGGTGAAGCCATCGAGATGCGGCCCCAGCCATTCAGGCAAGGTGGCGGCAAGACCGGCATCGCTGACATCGGGCCAGTCGGCGGCCTCGGGCAGCAGGCGGCGCAGCAGCAGCACGCGCGCCTGCCATTGCCGCAGGCCATCGCTCCAGGGCAACACGCCAAGGCCGGCCTTGGTGATGCCCTGCAGCAATGCCGCACGCACCGCCTCCTGATCGGGCTTGTCCAGCGCACGCTCCTTCAGCACCAGCGCACCAAGGCGGCGCTGGCGCACCGCGATCACTGCCTGTGCGCGGTCGTCCCAGGCAACACTTTCCCTGGTCTCGATGGCTTCGCCGAGTTCCGCCTCGATATCCGCCTCGCGCACCGGCGCGGCGAGGAAAACACGCGCATCGGCCTGGGCGCCATCGAGTTCGGCAATCGCCAGCAGCGGTTCGCGGCAGAGCGGATCGAGTTCATCCAGCTTGGCGCCGCGTCCGCCGCTCATCACATAGGAGCCGGACTGGTTGCGCTGCTTCGCCACGCGATCGGGATAGGCGAAAGCCGCCAGCAGGCCAGTGGATTCCGCATCGGCATTGTTCGCTTTCGGCAGCTTCAAGCGCCGGCGCCAGTCATCGGCAAGCTGCTTCACCTGGCGCAGCGCGCTCTGCTCGACGCGCAGGCCATGCGGCGCGGCGCGGCGTTCCAGGCCCAGCACCATCTCGACACGCCAGCGCAGATCGGCATCGCGCGGCCCGGCCCGCTCGGCGCGCGCGATGTCGCGTTCGGAGAGCAAAGCGGCCAGCGCGCAGGCTTCGTTGCCCAGCCCCTTGGCCTGGCCACGGATCACCATATGCGCCAGGCGTGGATGCAGCGGCAGCTCGGCCATGGCGCGGCCATGCGGCGTGATCGCATCATCCTGGTCCAGCGCGCCGAGATCATGCAGCAGGCGGCGGGCCTGCGTGAGTGTTGCCGGCGGCGGCGGATCGAGCCAGGGCAAGGCAGCGGCGTCGCGCGCGCCCCAGGCGGCGAGATCGAGCGCCAGCGGCGCCAGATCGGCCACGGCGATTTCCGGCGCGGTGAATTTCGCCAGGCCGCCATGGGCAGCTTCGGCCCAGAGCCGGTAGCAGACGCCCGGCGCGACGCGGCCGGCGCGACCCTGGCGCTGCTCGGCCGACGCCTGGCTGACGCGCACGGTTTCCAGCCCGCTCATGCCGCTGCGCGGCGAAAAGCGCGGCTGGCGCATGAAGCCGCCATCCACCACCACGCGCACGCCCTCGATGGTGAGGCTGCTTTCGGCAATCGACGTGGCAAGCACGATCTTACGCTGGCCAGCCGCGCTGGGCTGGATCGCCGCATCCTGCTGCGCGCTGCCAAGATCGCCATAGAGCGGCATCACGCTGGTGCCCGCCGGCAATCCCTTCTCTTCCAGATTGCTTTGCACGCGGCGGATTTCGGCAACGCCAGGCAGAAACACCAGCAGGTCGCCCGGCTCGTCATGCAATGCTTCGCGCACGCAATCGGCCACCGCCTGATCCAGCCGGGCCATCGGCGCCATCGGCCGCCAGCGCGTCTCGACCGGAAAGCTGCGGCCCTCGCCGCTGATCACTGGCGCCGGCGTGTCGCCCTGGCCGAGCAATCGCGCGAAAGGCGCGGCATCCAGCGTCGCCGACATCGCCACCAGCTTGAGATCGGGGCGAAGTGCCGCGCGCGCCTCCAGGCACAGGGCCAGAGCCAGATCGGTTTCCAGGCCGCGTTCATGCACTTCGTCAAACAGCACGGCGGCAATGCCGCCCAGTTCCGGGTCCTGCTGCAAACGCCGCAGGAAAACACCGTCCGTATGCACTTCGACGCGGGTCTTCGGCCCGACCTGGGAATCCAGGCGCACGCGGTAGCCGACGGTTTCGCCCACCTTTTCGCCAAGCAGGCTGGCCATGCGCCGCGCCGCCATGCGCGCCGCCAGCCGGCGCGGTTCCAGGATGATGATCTTGCCTTGCCCCAGCCAGGGCTGATCGAGCAGGGCCAATGGTAACAGGGTAGTCTTGCCCGAGCCTGGCGGCGCCTGCACCACCAGGCTGTCTCCCGCCGCCAGGGCGGCTTCAATCTGCGGCACGATCGCCTGAATCGGCAGCGCATGGGAGAGTTGCAATTTTAGCAAGGCTCGTCTCGCGGCTTTTCTGGAAATTTTAACATAACACTGCCATACCAGGGGCCATGTCCGATCTTCCCGCCAGTACCACCGCGCCGGGCGCCAACACGTTGCCCCGGGCGATGGCACTCATGCTGATTTCCTGCATGTGCTTCACGGCCATGCATGGCGCGATCGGCCGGGTGACGCAAGAGGTTCACCCCTTCGAGGCGGCGTTCTTCCGCAACCTGTTCGGCCTGCTGGTGCTGATGCCGGCGATCATCAAGGCCAATTTCGCGCCCTTCCGCACCACCAAGCTGCACCTGCACGCCATCCGTGGCTTGGCCAACGGCACCTCGATGCTGATGTTCTTCTCCAGCCTGGCGATCACGCCGCTGGCGGAAGTGACCGCCCTGGGCTATGCCGCACCGCTGTTTGCCACCATTGGCGCCGCCATCGTGCTGCGCGAGAAGATCCGCGCCCGCCGCATCGCCGCCCTGGTGGTCGGCTTCATCGGCATGGTCGTGGTGCTGCGTCCCGGCTTCGGCACCATCGGCACCGGCCAGTTGCTGGTGCTCGGCGCCACTGTGCTATGGGCGGTCTCGGTGGTGGACATCAAGATCCTGTCGCGCACGGATTCGAGCCTGACCATCGCCACCTACATGGTGGTGTTCATCCTGCCGATCAGTCTGGTCGCCGCCCTGCCGCACTGGCAGACCCCGACCCTGAACCAGCTTATCTGGCTGTTCTTCATCGGCGCGCTCGGCTCCGGCGGCCAGTTGCTCTACACCGAGGCGATGCGGCTGGGCGAAACCTCGGTGCTGATGCCGCTGGACTTCACCAAGCTGATTTTTGCCAGTCTGCTGGGCTTCTTCGCCTTCGCCCAGGTGCCCGATATGTGGACCTGGATCGGCGGCACGATCATTTTCGCCAGCACGGTCTACATTTCCTATCGCGAACACCAGATCGCCAAGGCTGCGGCGCGCCATTAATCGCCCGCTAAATAGGCAGATTCGTCGGATAAATTCCGTAAATTGTGCACCCGCGAAAGCGGCAATTCTTTTTTTGCGCGCAGCTATTTACTTCCACTCGCCGATACTCTTACATGACACCGCCGTCACGTTTGAACCAATCGAATGGGCGGCCAGGGAGTAAACAAGAAGGGCTGAGCCAGACCATGGCCGAAGACCATATTCTTACGACCGAAGGGCTGACCAAGGAATTCGCCGGCTTTGTGGCGGTGAAGGATGTCAATCTCCAGGTCAAGCGCCACACCATTCATGCGCTGATCGGCCCGAACGGCGCCGGCAAGACCACCTGTTTCAACCTGCTGACCAAGTTCCTGCCACTGACGCGCGGCAAGATCAGCTACAACGGCCGCGACATCTCGGCCCATAAGCCGGCCGATATCGCCCGCTCCGGCATGGTGCGCTCCTTCCAGATTTCCGCCGTTTTCCCGCATCTGTCGCTGATCGAGAATGTGCGCGTGGCGCTGCAGCGACCGCTTGGCACCTCGTTCCATTTCTGGCGCTCGCAGGAAAGCCTGAATGCGCTGAACGCCCGTGCCGAGGAATTGCTGGAAGCGGTCGGCCTGGCGGAATATCGCCACCTCACCGCCGTCGAACTGCCCTATGGCCGCAAGCGCGCGCTCGAAATCGCCACCACCCTGGCGCTCGAGCCGGAGATGATGCTGCTGGACGAGCCGATGGCCGGCATGGGCCATGAAGATATCGAGAAGATCTCCGACCTGATCAAGCGCGTGGCGAAGAACCGCACTGTGCTGATGGTGGAGCATAACCTGAGCGTGGTGGCCAAGCTGTCGGACACCATCACGGTGTTGCGGCGCGGCGAGATCCTGGCCGAAGGTAACTACGACACCGTCTCGCGCAACCCCGAAGTGATCGAAGCCTATATGGGGACCGGCCATGGCTGAGCCGCAGCTTAACGTCAAAGGCCTGCAGGGCTTCTACGGCGAAAGCCACATCCTGCACGGCATGGAATTCAACGTCTCCAAGGGCGAGGTGGTGACGCTGCTGGGCCGCAACGGCGCCGGCAAGACCACGACCATGAAGGCCGTGATGGGCATGCTGGCGCAGCGCTCCGGCTCGGTGAGCTTCGAGGGCAAGGAGCTGATCAACCTGCCCTCCAACGAGATCGCGCGTCAGGGCCTCGCCTTCTGCCCCGAGGAGCGCGGCATCTTCTCCAGCCTGAATGTCTACGAGAACCTCACCCTGCCGCCGGTGGTGAAGCCGGGCGGCATGAGCCTCGAGGACATCTATCAGATCTTTCCGAACCTGAAGGAACGCCTGAAAAGCCAGGGCACCAAGCTGTCGGGCGGTGAGCAGCAGATGCTCGCCATCGGCCGCATCCTGCGCACCGGCGCCACCTTCCTGTTGCTGGACGAACCGACCGAGGGCCTCGCCCCGGTCATCGTGCAGCAGATCGGCGCCATGATCCGTCTGCTCAAGCAGAAGGGCTTCACGGTGCTGCTGGTGGAGCAGAATTTCCGCTTCGCCAGTACCGTCGCCGACCGTCATTACGTGGTCGAGCACGGCAAGGTGATCGACATGATCCCCAATGATCAGATCGCCGCAAACACGCAGAAACTCGAACAGTATCTCGGGGTTTAACGGTTCAACCAACGGAGGAAATCATGCGTTTGAAGCATTTGTTCGCCACGGCCGCTGCCGTGCTTACTGCCGGTGCCGCCAATGCCCAGATCACCGACAACGTGATCAAGCTCGGCGTGCTGAATGACCAGTCCGGCCTCTATGCCGACGTGTCCGGTCCGGGCGGCACCTGGTCGGCCCGCAAGGCGGTTGCCGATTCCGGCATCGAAGCCCGCGGCTTCAAGGTCGAAGTCGTGTTCGCCGACCACCAGAACAAGCCGGACGTCGGCTCCAACATCGCCCGCCAGTGGCTGGACGTTGACAAGGTGGATGCCATCGTCGACGTGCCGACCTCCTCGGTGGCGCTGGCTATCAACCAGATCACCAAGGAAAAGAACAAGGTGTTCCTGAATTCCGGCGCCGCGGCGTCGGACCTCACCGGCGCGCAGTGCTCGCCGAACACCGCGCACTGGACCTACGACACCTGGGCGCTGGCCAACGGCACCGGCAAGGCCATCGTGCAGAACGGCGGCAAGACCTGGTACTTCGTGACCGCCGACTACGCCTTCGGCCATGCGCTGGAGCGTGACACCAGCAACGTCGTGAAGGCCAATGGCGGCAACGTGGTTGGCGCCGTGCGCCATCCCTTCCCGGGCACCGACTTCTCGTCCTTCCTGCTGCAGGCGCAGGCCTCGAAGGCGCAGATCGTCGCCTTCGCCAATGCCGGTGGCGACACCATCAACTCGATCAAGCAGGCGGCTGAATTCGGCATCGTCGAAGGCGGCCAGAAGCTGGCCGGCATGCTGATGTTCGATACCGACATTCATTCGCTGGGCCTCAAGACCGCCCAGGGTCTGAACTACACCACCGCCTGGTACTGGGATGCCAACGACAACAACCGCGCCTTCGCCAAGGAATTCGCGGCGGCCAATGGCGGCAAATACCCGACCATGGTGCATGCCGGCATCTACTCGGCGGTGATCCACTACCTGAAGGCCGTGGAAGCCCTGAAGAGCGATGCCGACGGCGTCAAGGTGGTCAACAAGATGAAGGAAATGCCGAGCGAGGATAAGCTGTTCGGCAAGGGCATGCTGCGCGAGGACGGCCGCCACATCCATCCGATGTACCTGGTGGAAGTGAAGAAGCCGGCCGAGTCCAAGTATCCCTGGGATTACCTGAAGGTGGTTGCCACCATCCCGGCCGAGCAGGCGTTCCGCCCGCTCGCCGACGGTGGCTGCCCGATGGTGAAGAAGAGCTAAGCATTCTGTAGAGGTCGGGCCCGTCGATCCGGCGGGCCCGTTCCTTTCCTGAAGCGTTTTGCAGCGGAGTGCCCTCCGGCACTCTCCTACAAAACGCCGCTACGGCAGATAAGCCGCTACGGCACTGACAGGGTAACAGGTTCTTTTAAGGGGGACGTTTCAGCGATGTTCGAGCTGCTGGGCATACCGCCGCAGGCATTGTTTGGCCAGTTGTTGCTGGGCCTGATCAATGGCTCCTTCTACGCGATGCTGAGTCTTGGCCTGGCCGTGATCTTCGGCCTGCTGAATGTGATCAACTTCACCCATGGCGCGCAGTACATGATGGGCGCCTTCGTGGCGTGGATGCTGCTGAACTGGCTCGGCGTGCCCTACTGGGGCGCGCTGATCCTGGCGCCGATCGTGGTGGGCGCCTTCGGTGTGGTGCTGGAGCGGGTGTTCCTGCGGCGGCTGTATCACCTGGACCACCTCTACGGTCTGCTGCTCACCTTCGGCCTGGCGCTGATCATTGAGGGCGTGTTCCGCAAGCAGTTCGGTTCGTCCGGCCTGCCCTACGACAACCCGATCCCCGGCGGCCAGCGTCTGAGCTTCATGTTCCTGCCCAACTACCGCGCCTGGGTGGTCGTCGCCTCGCTCACCGTCTGCCTCGGCACCTGGTACATGATCGAGCGCACCAAGCTCGGCTCCTATCTCCGTGCCGCCACCGAGCGCCCCGACCTGGTGCAGGCATTCGGCATCAACGTGCCGCGCATGATCACCCTGACCTACGGCTTCGGCGTCGGCCTTGCCGCCCTGGCCGGTGTGCTGGCCGCGCCGATCTACTCGGTCAACCCGCTGATGGGCTCCAACCTCATTATCATCGTCTTCGCGGTGGTGGTGATCGGCGGCATGGGCTCGATCATGGGCGCCATCCTCACCGGCTTCGTGCTGGGCCTGATCGAGGGCCTGACCAAGGTGTTCTACCCCGAGGCCTCCAGCACGGTGATCTTCATCATCATGGCCATCGTGCTGATGATCAAGCCGGCCGGCTTGTTCGGCACGCCGAAGTAAGGGCACAGAAGATGCTGAAGAACCGCGAAACCCAAGTCTTCCTCGCCCTGCTGGCAGTCGCCCTGGTGGCGCCGTCGCTGGTCTACCCCGTGTTCCTGATGAAGGTGCTGTGCTTTGCGCTGTTTGCCTGCGCCTTCAACCTGCTGATCGGCTATGTCGGCCTGCTCTCCTTCGGCCATGCCATGTTCTTCGGCGGCGCCGCCTATATCAGCGGCTATACCGTCAAGGCCTGGGGCTTCCCGCCGGAACTGGGCATCCTGGCCGGCACGGCTGTCGCCGCCGTGCTCGGCCTGGTGGCCGGCGCCATCGCCATCCGCCGCCAGGGCATCTACTTCGCCATGGTCACCCTGGCGCTCTCCCAGATGGTGTTCTTCTTCTGCCTGCAGGCCAAGTTCACCGGCGGCGAAGACGGCATCCAGGCGATCCCGCGCCGCATGTTCCTCGGCATCGTCGACATCAAGAACGACTTCACCTTCTACTACGTGGTGCTGGCGATCTTCGTGTTCGGCTTCCTGGTGGTTTACCGCACCATCAACTCGCCGTTCGGCCAGGTGCTGAAGGCGATCCGCGAGAATGAGCCGCGCGCCGTGTCGCTCGGCTACCGTGTCGATCAATACAAGCTGCTGGCCTTCGTGCTCTCGGCTGCGCTCGCCGGCCTCGCCGGTTCGACCAAGGCGCTGGTGTTCCAGCTCGCCTCGCTCACCGACGTCACCTGGCAGATGTCGGGCGAAGTGGTGCTGATGACCCTGGTCGGCGGCATGGGCACCATCCTCGGCCCCGTCATCGGCGCCGCGGTGATCATCACCATGCAGAACTACCTCGCCGGCTTCGGCGAATGGGTGCTGGTCACCCAGGGCGCCATCTTCGTCGTCGTCGTCATGGCCTTCCGCCGTGGCGTCGTCGGCGAGTTCATTGCCTGGTGGCAGAGCCGCAAGGCATAAGCCGCACCGCATCGAACACACACGGCAAGCAAAAGGCCCGCCAATGGCGGGCCTTTTTTTTATTCCGGGTATAACTCTCTTATCGTCATGCCCGCTGGCCCTTCGGGCCTGTGCGCCCACGAACGCCTTCAAGCGTTCGCGCGCTTACAGTGACCCGGGCATCTCTTTCCTGGTGGCCTGAGACCCTCGGGGCAAGCCCGAGGGTGACGATGCAATGTAATTGTCACCCCGCCTGGGTCAGGATACGCCGGAGGTATTTGCCGTATTCGTTGTTCTTGTAGTAGTCGGCGCGGCGCTCGACCTGGGCTGAATCGATGAAGCCCAGCCGCCAGGCGACCTCTTCCGGCACCGCGATCTTCAGGCCCTGGCGCTTCTCCACCGTGGCCATGAAGTTGCAGGCATCGAGCAGGCTGTCCGGCGTGCCGGTATCCAGCCAGGCGAAGCCACGGCCGAACTTCTCCACCCCCAGTCGACCGAGCCGCAGGTAGGCGTTGTTCAGATCGGTAATTTCCAGCTCGCCGCGCGCCGAGGGCTTCAGCCCGGCGGCAATATCGCAAACCTCGGCATCGTAGAAGTAAAGCCCGGTCACCGCCCAGTTGCTCGGCGCCTGTTTCGGCTTCTCGATGATCGCCTTGACGCTGCCATCGGGATTGAGGTCCAGCACGCCGTAGCGTTCCGGGTCCACCACCCAATAGCCGAACACCGTGGCGCCACCACTGCTGTTGCCGACCGCGCGGCGCAGCAGGGCGCCGAAATTCTCGCCGTAGAAGATATTATCGCCCAGCACCAGGGCCGCCGGTTCGCCCTTCAGGAAGTCGCGGCCGATGATGAAGGCCTGGGCGATACCGTTCGGCTCCGGCTGCACCGCATAGCTGATGCGGATGCCCCACTGGCTGCCATCCTCCAGCAAGGCCGAGAAGGCCGCCTGATCGCGCGGCGTGGTGATCACCAGGATCTCCGTGATTCCGGCCAGCATCAGCGTGGTCAGCGGATAGAAGATCATCGGCTTGTCGTAGATCGGCAGCAGTTGCTTGCTCACCACCGAGGTCGCCGGATGCAGCCGCGAGCCGGTGCCGCCGGCCAGAATGATGCCCTTCATCTTGCGTTACCCTTTCGCCAAACCGATGCGGCCACGGTCATAGGCACTGCTGGCGCGCCGGCACCATTCGCCATTCTCCAGATACCATTTCACCGTCTGCTTCAGCCCGGCGGTCACGTCATAGGCCGGCTTCCAGCCCAGTTCGGTCTCGCATTTTACCGGGTCGATGGCATAGCGCTTGTCATGCCCCGGCCGGTCGGTGACGTAGCGGATAAAGTCAGCATATTTGCGCCCGGTCGGCTGCGGCGCGTAATCGTCCAGCAGGGCGCAGATGGTCTGCACGATTTCCAGATTCTGCCGCGTGCCGCGCGCGCCGATCAGGTAGGTCTCGCCCACCCGGCCGCGCTCCATCACCGCCCGCAACGCCGCTGCATGATCCTCGACATGGATCCAGTCGCGCACCTGGTCGCCCTTGCCATAGACCGGCAGGCCCTTGCCCTCCAGGGCATTCAGGATCATCAGCGGGATCAGCTTTTCCGGGAACTGGTAGGGGCCGTAATTGTTGCCGCAATTGGTCACCAGGATCGGCAGGCCGTAGGTGCGGCCGAAGGCCCGCGCCAGGTGGTCCGACGAGGCCTTGCTCGCGGCATAGGGCGAGTTCGGCTTGTAGGGACTGTTCTCGGTGAAGAAGCTGCCCGGCTCGGCATCGCCGTAGACTTCATCGGTGGAAACCTGCAGATGCCGGAAGCCGGCTTTGCCGGCGTCGTCCAGCCCGCGCCAGTATTCCAGCGCCGCTTCCAGCAGCACCAGCGTGCCGGTCACATTCGTTTCGATGAAGGGCGCCGGGCTGTCGATCGAGCGGTCGACATGGCTCTCGGCGGCCAGGTGATACACCGCGCGCGGCTTCACTTCCGCATACAGCGCGCCGATGCCTCGGCGGTCGCAGATATCGAGCTGCACGAAGCGGTGCAGGCCGGGATTGGGCAGGTTGGCAATGTTGTCCAGGTTGGCGGCATAGGTCAGCTTGTCCACCGTCACCACCGACTCGCCAGCCGCATTAAGCTGCCGCACCAGCGCCGAGCCGATAAACCCGGCGCCACCCGTCACGATAACCGTCATCGCCCAAAATCTCCCAAAAATAGTCCCCCTGTATAACCCGGCACGGGCGGACTCGCCAGACGCGCCCAGGCACGCCATATTCTGCGCCATGGCCAAAGCACAGACCCTGAGCATCGAGCGCGAGATCGAGGATCCGGACCGTTTCGCGGACGCGAATTTCCCGGAATTCCTGCCCCATCGCCCAGAACGCCCGGACAAGAGCGAGGGCGGCATCGCCTATGACCTGCAAGCCCCCTATGAGCCGGCCGGCGACCAGCCGACCGCCATCGCGGAACTGACCGAGGGGGCAGCCAAGGGCGAACGCGACCAGGTGCTGCTCGGCGTCACCGGTTCCGGCAAGACCTTCACCATGGCCCAGATCATCGCCCGCTCCGGCCGCCCGGCGATGATCCTGGCGCCGAACAAGACCCTGGCCGCCCAGCTCTATGGCGAGATGAAGAACTTCTTCCCCAACAACGCGGTGGAATACTTCGTCTCCTATTACGACTATTACCAGCCGGAAGCCTACGTCCCGCGCAGCGACACCTATATCGAGAAGGACGCGGCGGTGAACGAGCAGATCGACCGCATGCGCCACTCGGCGACGCGCGCGCTGCTGGAACGCGACGATGTGATCATCGTCGCCTCGGTTTCCTGCATCTACGGTATCGGCTCGGTGGAAACCTACACCGCCATGACCCTGGCGCTGGAAGCCGGCAAGATGCTGGATCGCGACCTGCTGCTGCGCCGCCTGGTGGAACTGCAATACCGCCGCAACGATGCCGCCTTCCAGCGCGGCGCTTTCCGCGTGCGTGGCGACGGCATCGAAATCTTCCCCTCCCATATGGAAGACCGCGCCTGGCGCCTGTCGCTGTTCGGCGACGAACTGGAAAGCATCGTCGAATTCGATCCGCTGACCGGCCAGCGCACTGGCGAGATGAAGAGCGTGAAGCTCTATGCCAACAGCCACTACGTGACGCCGAAGCCGACGCTGCAGCAGGCTATCGAGTTGATCAAGGTGGACCTCAAGCTGCGCCTGGACGAACTGACCCGCTCGAACCGGCTGCTGGAAGCGCAGCGGCTTGAGCAGCGCACCAGCTTCGATCTGGAAATGATGGCGGCTACCGGTGCCTGCGCCGGCATCGAGAATTACTCGCGCTATCTCACCGGCCGGCCGCCAGGCGCGCCGCCGCCGACCCTGTTCGAATACCTGCCGGATAACGCGCTGCTATTCGTGGATGAAAGCCATGTTACCGTGCCGCAGATCGGCGGCATGTTCCGCGGCGACTTCCGGCGCAAGGCGACGCTGGCGGAATACGGCTTCCGCCTGCCCTCCTGCATCGACAACCGGCCGCTGCGCTTCAAGGAATGGGATCTTTTCCGGCCGCAGAGCGTGTTCGTTTCCGCCACGCCGGGCAAATGGGAAATGGAGCGCACCGGCGGCGTGTTCTCGGAACAGGTGATCCGCCCGACCGGCCTGACCGATCCGCCGGTGGAAATCCGCCCGGTGGAGCATCAGGTCGACGACCTGCTCGGCGAATGCAAGAAGGTGATCGCCAAGGGCTACCGCGTGCTGGTGACCACGCTGACCAAGCGCATGGCCGAGGACCTGACCGAATACCTCAACGACAACGCCATGAAGGTGCGCTACCTGCATTCCGACATCGACACCCTGGAACGCATCGAAATCCTGCGCGACCTGCGGCTCGGCGTGTTCGACATCCTGATCGGCATCAATCTGCTGCGCGAGGGCCTCGACATCCCGGAATGCGCCCTGGTGGCGATTTTGGATGCCGACAAGGAAGGCTTCCTGCGCAGCGAGACCTCACTGATCCAGACCATCGGTCGCGCCGCGCGCAATGTCGATGGCCGCGTCATCCTTTATGCTGACAAGATGACCAATTCGATGCGGCGCGCGCTGGACGAGACCGACCGTCGCCGCGCCAAGCAGCAGGCTTATAACGCCGCCCACGGCATCACGCCGGAAAGCGTGCGCACCCAGATCGGCGATATCCTGCAAAGCGTCTACGAGCAGGACCACTATACCGTGGACGTGGAGCATGCCAGCGACGGTCATCTGGTCGGCCACAATCTCAAGACCCATCTCGCCGAGTTGGAGAAGCGCATGCGCGAGGCCGCCGGCAACCTGGAATTCGAGGAAGCCGCCCGGCTGCGCGACGAGATCAAGCGCCTGGAATTGAGCGAACTGGAACTGCCCGGTACCATGGTGGTGCGCAAGCCCCTCGGCCTGGCGGAAGACGCCGCCACCTATACCGCGCCGCGTCCTGGTGGCCGCTCCACCGCCGGCCGCGCCGGCAGCAAACGCACCTATCGCGGCAGCGGCAAGCGGCGATGAGCACCATCGACAGCAAAGCCCCCACGGCTTTAGTCACCGGCGGCGCCGTGCGCATCGGCCGCGCCATCGCGCTGACGCTGGCCGAACGCGGCTATGCCGTGGCGGTGCATTACAATCAATCGCGCGCCGAGGCCGAGGCCGTGGTGGCCGAGATTGCCGCGCGCGGTGGCCGCGCCGCCGCCATCCAGGCCGATCTCGGCGACCATGAGGCGGTGCTGAAACTGCTGCCCGAGGCAGCCGCCGTACTGGGGCCGGTATCGCTGCTGGTGAACAATGCCTCGCTGTTCGAGTATGACCGCATCGACAGCGCCGACCTCGCCTCCTGGCAGCGCCACATGGATGCCAACCTGCGCGCGCCGTTCTTTCTCGCCCAGGCACTCGCCGCCGCCCTGCCGCAGGGCGTCGCCGGCAATATCGTCAATATCATCGATCAGCGGGTCTGGCGCCTGACGCCGCATTTCGCCACCTACACGTTGTCGAAGGCCGGGCTGTGGACCCTGACCCAGACGCTCGCCATGGCGCTGGCGCCGCGTATCCGCGTCAACGGCATCGGGCCCGGCCCGGTGCTGCCGAGCAGCCGCCAGTCGGCGGAACAATTCGCCCAGCAATGGCGCTCGACGCCGCTGCAGCGCGGCGCACACCCGGAAGAGATCGCCGCAGGGGTATTGTTCCTGCTTGACGCGCCGGCCATGACCGGCCAAATGATCGCCCTGGATGGCGGCCAACATCTGCCCTGGCCGTCACCCGGAACCGGTGCCGCCACCGATCCGGAGGAATGAGATGACCATTCACGACCGCGCCCGTGCCGTCTGGGCCGATTTTCCGCTGCCGTCGCTGCCGGCGAAAACCCTGCGCCGCGTCTTCGTGCGCGACCTTACCCTGATGGCCAGCATCGGCATCTATGATGCCGAGCGCGAACACCGCCAGCGGGTTGTGATCAATCTCGACTTGTGGGTGCAGGAGACGCCCGGCGAACCGCCGAGCAGCTATGCCGACGTGGTCTGCTATGAGCAACTGGTGAACCGCACCAAGGTATTGCTTGAGGAAGGCCATATCGATCTGGTGGAAACCCTGGCCGAAAAGCTGGCGCAACTGTGCCTTGCCGATCCTCGCGTGCAGCGCACGCGCGTTAGGGTGGAGAAGCCGGACGCGATATCTGCCGCCGCCGGTGTGGGCGTTGAAATTGAACGGGTTGCAGGCTGATTTTCCTCAAAAGGAATTTGTATTGCCCGCCGATATCGACCTTGACTTTGAGGGCGAGTTCGAATCCCGACCCGAGGTTTGTACACAGCGCCCGGCCCCGTTTGTTGCGATGCACCAAATTTATGTCAGTTCGCCGCAACGCTGTGGATAAGCCGGGAAAGCACATGCAGAACAACAGCTTGTACGCAGGGTCGGATGTGACGCATACAGCCTTTGCCGGGTTCCCGGTGGAGAAAACCACAATATGGGGATAGTTTCCCCACAAAGTTATCCACAGGCTTGGGGCGCTTTCGTCAAGGCCGTGTAATCATTGGATTTTCTGAGCCAGCAAGCTGCGCATGAGCGAGTCGGAGCGGTTACCAACAGACGCTGAAATGCCCATCGACGAGGCGTTGCCGAGCGGGCTTGAGCGCGGCGCGGCGGTGATCCAGCAGAGCCTGAAGAACCTGCCGCTAGGCCCCGGCGTCTATCGCATGATCGGTGCGAACGAAGTTGTGCTCTATGTCGGCAAGGCGCGCAGCCTGCGCAAGCGTGTCGCCAACTACGCGAAGCTGAACGGCCTGAGCATCCGTATACAGCGCATGGTGCGTCAGGTGATGCGCGTCGACGTTACGGTGACGCATACCGAAGCGGAAGCCTTGCTGCTGGAAGCCAATCTGGTGAAGCAATTGCAGCCGCATTTCAACGTGCTGCTGAAAGACGACAAGTCATTTCCCTATATCCTGGTTGCCCGCGACCATGAATTCCCGCGCATCACCAAGCATCGCGGCGCGCGCAATATTCCTGGCGATTATTTTGGCCCCTTCGCTTCCACCGGTGCGGTCAATACCATGCTGCATGCGCTGGCCCGCGCCTTCCCCCTGCGCAACTGCAGCGACAGCGATTTCGCCAGCCGTGCCCGCCCGTGTTTGCAGTATCAGATCAAACGCTGCCGTGCGCCCTGCGTCGGCCGCATTGATGCGGCGGGCTATAGCGGCATCGTGGATGAGGCGCGCGACTTCCTCTCGGGCCGCAACCGCGCGGTGCTCACCGAATGGCAGCAGCGCATGCAGGCGGCCAGCGAGCGGCTGGATTTCGAGACAGCAGCGGAATTGCGCGACCGCATCCGCGCCCTGGCGCATATCAGCCAGAAGCAGGACGTCAACCTCACCGGCATCGACTATGCCGATGTGATCGCCGCCCATGCCGAAGGCGGCCAGGTCTGCGTGCAGATTTTCTTCTTCCGCGCCGGGCAGAATTTCGGCAACCACGCCTATTTCCCGTCTCATGCCCGCGATGTCGAGATTGGCGACGTGCTGGATGCCTTCATCGGCCAGTTCTATGCCCAGCGCGAACCGCCGAAGCTGATCCTGCTGAGCCACCCGGTAGAGAATGTGGAACTGATCGCCGAGGCGCTGAGCCAGCATGCCGGCTTCAAGGTGGAGGTGGCGATACCGCAGCGCGGCACCAAGCGCGACCTGGTGGAGCATGCCATCAACAACGCGCGCGATGCGCTGCGGCGCAAGATGGCGGAAAGCGCCACCCAGCGCGAATTGCTGGCTGGCGTCGCCGCGCTGTTCGCCCTGGAAGCGCCGCCCGCGCGTATCGAGGTCTACGACAACAGCCATATCCAGGGCCGCCATGCGGTCGGCGGCATGATCGTGGCCGGGCCTGAAGGCCTGCGCAAATCGGCCTACCGCAAATTCAACATCCGCAGCGAGGACCTGGTGCCGGGCGACGATTACGGCATGATGCGCGAGGTGCTGACCCGCCGCTTCCAGCGCCTACTGAAGGAAAAGAGCCTCGAAGCGGACGTCGCAGCCGAAGCCGAGGCCCTTCCTGAAACTGAAGCCGAAACCGAAGCCGCCGGCGAGAATGGCGAGGCTTTGGAAACACCCGCGACGCGCCAGCGCAACGAAGGCGAATGGCCGGACCTGATCGTGATCGATGGCGGCCGCGGCCAGTTGGCGGCGGCGATGCAGGTGCTGCAGGATCTCGGTATCCCGGAACAGCCGATGGTGGCGATCGCCAAGGGGCCGGAGCGCAATGCCGGGCGCGAGCAGTTCTTCCTGCCGAACCGCGAGCCGTTCATGCTGGAACCGCGCCACCCGGTGCTGTTCTTCCTGCAACGGCTGCGCGATGAGGCGCACCGTTTTGCCATCGGCACCCACCGCGCCAAGCGCGCCAAGGACCAGTTCCGCTCGCCGCTGGATGAAATCGCCGGCATTGGCGCCTCACGGAAAAAGGCCCTGCTGCTGCATTTCGGCTCGGCCAAGGATGTGGCCCGCGCCGGCCTCTCCGACCTGGAAGCCGCGCCGGGCATCAGCAAGGCGGTGGCGAAGAAAATCTATGATCATTTCCATGGCGGCTAGGCCTTTCCGTGGCGGCCTGGATGCGGCCCGAGCCTGTGCTAAAGCGCGGCGGTATGCGATAATCCGGCCATGCTGAGCAGCCTGCCCAACCTGCTTACCCTCTCGCGCATCCTGGCCATCCCGGCAATCTGCGCCGCCTTCTACCTGCCCGGCGCCTGGAGCGCCTGGGTGCCACTGGCGCTGTTCGCCGCCGCCGGCATCACCGACTGGTTCGATGGCTACCTGGCGCGCAAATGGGGCCAGATGTCGAATCTCGGCCGCTTCCTCGATCCGGTCGCCGACAAGCTGCTGGTCTGCGCCGTGATTTTGATGCTGATTGCCTTCGAGCGCATCGACCGCATCACCTGCCTCGCCGCCGTGGTGATCATGTGCCGCGAGATCACCGTGACGGGCCTGCGCGAATTCCTTGCCGAGCTGCGCGTGAAGGTGCCGGTGAGCCGGCTGGCGAAGTGGAAGACCACGGCGCAACTCATCGCACTCGGCTTCCTGATCGTCGGCGACTATGCTTTCGCCTGGATTCATGCCCGCTTCATCGGCGAGGTGCTGATCTGGATCGCCGCCATCCTCACGCTCTATACCGGCTGGGATTATCTGATCACCGGCCTGCGCCACATGGCAGCGAGCGATGCAGCGAAAAGCGATGCCGATGCCAAGTCGGGCAATGGCAATGACTCGAAAGCCGCGGAATGATCAAGCTGCTGTATTTCGCTACGTTGCGTGAACGCATCGGGCTGGCGGAGGAATCGCTCGCGCTGCCCGCCAGCATCACCACCGTCGGCGCCCTGCTCGACTGGTTGCGCCAGCGCGGCCCGGAATATCAGCGCGCCCTCACCGATCCGGCCATGGTGCGCGTGGCGGTGAACCAGGATTACGCCCGCAGCGACGATGCGGTGAAGCCCGGCGATGAAGTGGCGCTGTTTCCGCCGGTCACCGGGGGCTAGAGCATGCAGCCGGAAATCCGCGTCCAGCGCGAGGATTTCGATATCGGCGCCGAGATGGAGCGCCTGACGCGTGGCCGGCATCAGATCGGCGGCGTGGTCAGCTTCACCGGCCTGGTGCGTGACATCGCGCCTGACGGTATGGGTCAGTCCAGCCTGACGCTGGAGCATTATCCCGGCATGACCGAACGCCAGCTCGAGGCCATCGCGGCGGAAGCCTGGAACCGCTGGCCGCTGGATGCCTGCCTGGTGATCCACCGCTATGGCAAGCTGCTGCCCGGCGACCGCATCGTGCTGGTGATCGCCGCTTCCGCGCACCGCCAGGCCGCCTTCGAGGCCTGCGCCTTCCTGATGGACTGGCTGAAAACCAAGGCGCCGTTCTGGAAGCTGGAGGAAGCCGCCGGGGAGCGCCGCTGGGTTGCCGCCAAGGCCGAGGATGATGCGGCGGCACAGCGTTGGTCCCAGGACTAGTGGACCACTCCGCGAGTAATCGAGGCGGTGATAATCCCGGCCAGGATGCTCGCAGGCCGCAAACCGCCCCCTGCAACCGGCGTTTCATTTTCAATTGTCCCATTGCAGGCCCGCATGCTAGCGTTCGCGGCCCTCAGGGGTGGGGGTTCAGAGGACCGACAGGGATGTGGGGCAAAGGTAATAACCGGCCAGGCGGAGCGTGGCCGTGAGTCAGCCGCTGACGGCTGCACCGCCGGCGACGTTCGCGCCGAGCGTGACCACTGATGTATTGCGCACCGATTCGCTGCGTACGTTGCTCGCCTATTGGCGCGACAAGACCCGCGAACGCAACGGCATGCTGCCAGCGCGGCGCGATCTGCGGCCCGACGACATGGTCGGTTTCCTTAGCTGCGTGTCGCTGATCAATGTCTACAGCAATCCGCGCCGCTTCCAGTTCCGCCTGGTCGGCACCGGCATCGTGCAGCAGATGGGCCGCGAGAGCACCAGCCAATGGGTGAATGAAGGCCTGTTCGCCGACCGCGCCTCGAAAGTCTTCGGCTTCTTCTCGATCCCGGTGGATACGCGCGGCCCCGCCTTCGCCGCCGGGCATTACGTCGTGCAGCCGAGCAACCGCGTGCTGCAATTCGAGACCGTGCTGGCGCCGCTCTCGTCCGATGGCCATGGCGTCGACATGCTGCTCGGCGGCCTGGTCGGCGAAGCGCTGCAACATGGCGAAGTCATCCGCCAGTTCGACTACGAACGCGTCCACCCGCTGCTGCTGGACTAGGCCTGCTTCATCATACCCACCTATTTCGTCATTCCCGCGAAAGCGGGAAACCCATTTTTGCTGTCTGTAATGGGACCCTCGCGTTCGCGAGGGGGACGGAACTCAGCTAGTACCGTCATGGTCCGCCTTCGCGGACCATGACGTGGTAGGAAATGCAAATGCCCGGGTGTTGCGCAACTCAAGTGCCTCCGGCGCTAGTCCGGGGGAATGCGGTATGCGTCCTACTCCGCCGCCGCCTTGCGCGGGCGGATGGCGCCCTCGAAGGCATCGATCATCTGCTTGCAGAGCGGGCCCGGGGTGAAGCGGTACGGGCCAATCTCGGAAACCGGCGTCACCTCGGCAGCGGTGCCGGTGAGGAAGCATTCGGAGAAGCCGCTCATTTCTTCCGGCTGGATCACGCGCTCGATCACCTCGATGCCGCGTGCCTTGGCCAGCGCGATGACGGCGCGGCGCGTGATGCCATCCAGGAAGCAATCCGGGATCGGGGTATGCAGCTTGCCGTCCTTGGCGAAGAACACGTTGGCGCCGGTGGCTTCCGCCACCTGGCCGCGCCAATCGAGCATCAGCGCATCCTGGTAGCCATCGCGCTCGGCCTTATGCTTGGAGAGCGTGCAGATCATGTACAGGCCCGCCGCCTTCGCCTTGGTCGGCGCAGTGTTCGGGGCCGGGCGGCGCCAGTCGCTGAGCTGCAGGCGGATGCCCTTCATCTTGGCTTCCGGCGAGAAGTAGCTCGGCCATTCCCACACGGCAATCGCCAGATGGATCTTCGAGCTCTGGGCGGAAACGCCCATCATCTCGGAGCCGCGCCAGGCAATCGGGCGGATGTAGCAGTCGCGGAAACCGTTCTTGGCCACGGTATCGCGGGTCGCCTGGTCGATCTGCTCCAGGGTGTAGGGAATCTCGAAGTCCAGCAGCTTGGCGGAATCGATCAGGCGCTGGCTATGCTCGGTCAGCTTGAACACTTCGCCGTCATAGGCGCGCTCGCCCTCGAACACCGCCGAGGCATAATGCAGCGCATGGCTCAGTACATGCAGCTTGGCTTCCCGGTGGGGGATGAAGCCGCCGTCATACCAGACCCAGCCATCGCGATCGTCATAGGATTGAGTGCTCATGGTTACGCTCCTGCGCTGCTTCGCTTTTGCCCGGCGAAATACTGCCACTCGCCTAAGCAATTGTCGCCAAATGCATCAATCGGGTACTAATATTACCCGATATTTGCCAATCAGGTAACATTATGATCAAAGTATGTCAACATCCCTGCCATATTTTTTGCTCTCCCGCCCTCCCCGGCCTGCACTTGGCCTTGCGGCGACTCCGGTCCTTGCCCCATATACGAAGCCATGAGCGACCTCAAAACCATGGCCAACCCGTTGTTTCTGCGCGAGGACGAGTTGCGCCAGGGCATCGAGCTGCTGTTCTACGCCTACCGCGACTTCACCCGTGGCCCGGATGAGATCCTCGACCAGTATGGCTTCGGCCGGGCGCATCACCGGGCGCTGCATTTCATCGGCGGCCATGCCGGCATCACGGTGGCGGAATTGCTGAGCATCCTGCGCATCACCAAGCAGAGCCTGTCGCGTGTGCTGTCGGCACTGATCGAAGGCGGCTTCGTGCGTCAGCAGCAGGGCACGCGTGACCGCCGCCAGCGCCAGCTTTTCCTCACCGAGGCCGGCCGCAACCTGGAACGCCAGATCAGCGCCGTGCAGCAGGCCAAGGTGGCCGAGGCCTATCGCGAGGCTGGCGCCGAGGCCGTGGCCGGCTACCGCAAGGTGCTGGCCGGCCTGATCGACGAACCGGCGCGGGCGGCGGTCCTGCGCTCGATCCAGCGGCGCTGACGGAGCGGGCGATGGGCGGCGAGCAGGCGCATCTCCTGGTCATCGACGACGACGAGCGTATCCGTACGCTGCTGACACGCTATCTCACCAGCAATGCCGGCTTCCGCGTCACCGGCGCCGACAGCGCCGAGGATGCCAGCGCCAAGCTGGCCGCCGTCACCTTCGATCTGCTGATTGTCGATGTGATGATGCCGGGGCAGAACGGTTTCGATTTCGTCGCCGGCCTGCGCAAAACCGGCAACAGCGTGCCGGTGGTGCTGCTGACCGCGCGCGGCGAGGCCGAGGACCGCATCACCGGCCTGGAAAGCGGCGCCGACGATTATCTGCCCAAGCCCTTCGAGCCGCGCGAGCTGGTGCTGCGCATCCAGGCAATCCTGAACCGGGCGCAGCGTGCCGCCCCGGTGGCGCCTTCGGCCAAGCCGGTGCATTTCGGCGATTTCCAGTTCGATATCGTGCGCGGCGAGTTGAAGCGCGGCGAAGAGATCGTGCCGCTCACCACGGGCGAAGCGGCGTTGCTGCGCGTGCTGGCCCGCCGGCCCGGTGCCACGGTGCCACGGGCCGCGCTGGCCGCCGATGGCCAGGGTAGCACAGCCGCCAGCGGCAATGCCTCGGCCAGCGAAAGCCGCGCCGTCGATGTGCAGATCACGCGGCTGCGCCGCAAGATCGAGGAAGACCCGCGCAACCCACGCTACCTGCAAACGGTGTGGGGCGAGGGCTACGTGCTCTGGGCGGAATAAGCCTCATGCTGAAACGCATCCTGCCACGCAGCCTGTTCGGCCGCTGGCTGCTGATGCTGGTGATCCCGGTGCTGGCGCTGCAGGGCATCGTCACCTATGCCTTCTACGAACGCCACTGGGATACCGTCAGCCGCCGTCTGGCGCTCGGCCTGGCCGGCGATATCGGCATGATGATCGAGATCTACGAACGCACCAAGGGCACGCCGCAATTCGATGAGTATGTCTCGCTGGCCTATGTGCGGATGCAGATCGAGGTGCGCGTGCTGCCCGGCGCCAAACTGCCCACCGACCTGCCGCCGCCGCGCAACTGGTCGATCCTCGACCGCATGCTGAACCAGGCCCTGTCCGAGATTATCGACGAGCCCTTCGCCATCGACACCCAACGCGGCGACGACAATATCGCCGTGCTGGTGGAACTGCCCGAGGGGCTGATGGTGACCTTGGCCCGCGCCAAGCGGGTGTATTCCACCTCTACCTATATATTCATCATGTGGATGGCTGGCGGCTCGCTGCTGCTGCTCGGCATCGCCGCCGTCTTCATGCGCAACCAGATCCGCCCGATCCGCCGCCTGGCGCAGGCCGCCGATGCCTTCGGCAAAGGCCGCGACATGCCCGGCTTCCGGCCCTCGGGCGCTACGGAGGTGCGCGCTGCGGCGCTGGCCTTCCTGGCAATGCGCGACCGCATCCGCCGCCATATCCGCGAACGCACCGAGATGCTGGCCGGTGTCAGCCACGATCTGCGCACGCCGCTCACCCGGATGAAGCTGCAGCTTTCCATGATGGAGCAGGATGCCGAGGCCGATGAGTTGAAGCGCGATCTGGCCGAAATGGAAACCATGATCAACGCCTACCTCGCCTTCGCGCGCGGCCAGACCGAACAGAGTACCGAGCCGACCGACCTCGGCGACCTGCTGCGCGAGGTGGCCGATGATGTACGCCGCAGCGGCCGGCAGGTCGATATGTCGGTGGAAAGCGCACCAGTGCTGCCGCTGCGCCGGCTGGGCTTCAAACGCGCACTCGCCAATCTGGTGGAGAATGCGCTGCGCTATGGCAGCAAGGTGCGGGTGGAAAGCGTCGCGGTGCCGGGTGGTATCGAAATCCATGTCGACGACAATGGCCCCGGCATCCCGGAGAAGGAGCGGCACAAGGTGTTCCGCCCGTTCCACCGCGCCGACCCGGCGCGCTATTCCGGCCAGGGCAATGCTGGCCTCGGCCTCTCCATCGCCCGCGATGCCGTGCTGGCCCATGGCGGCGATATCAGCCTGCGCGACTCACCGCTCGGCGGCCTGCGCGTCTGCATCAAGCTGCCGCTGTAGCGTCTGGCTTCGATTATTCCGTTGCTGCCGGTGCGGCGACGCTGAATTTGCGCTCGGCCTGCACGCGACCGGCGCTGTCCTGCAACTGCACCACCCACTCGCCGGGAGAAAGCCGAATTTGCGACCAGATGCGCCAGTTGCGGCTGACATCGACGCGGGCGCGCGACTTGGCGACTTCGCGGTCGCCCTGCATCCAGCGAAAATAGAAGGTTTCGCCGCTGCCCACATTGGTGCAGTCAAGCCGGGCGAAGGCATAGCCGCGCTCGGTGCCGGCCTCGTAACGCTCCACCTCGCCCTGCGGCTCGAGATTGTTCACCTGTCGCGCAGTGACGAACTGGCGCACCACGCAATCATGCTCGGCTGGCACCGCGGTCTGCGCCTGGGCGAGAATCGGCCAGGCAAACAGGCAGGGGATGGCGAAGAAAGGCAGAAGACGCAGCATGGTGATGGGGCGATGCGATGAAGCGCTAGACGGCGCGGTTGCTTGTTGGCGGTTTTGCCTGATTGTCTGTGGCCCGATTGTCTGCGGCATTGGCGCGGGGGTCAACCCATGCCCCCGTGCAGCCCTGCCTCAGAACATGCGGCCACCATTCTCCACGCGCTGATCCGGGCCAAGCAACACTACCTGACCTTGCGTATCTGGTAGGCCCAACACCAGCACCTCGGAGAGAAACGGCCCGATCTGGCGCGGCGGGAAATTCACCACCGCGATCACCTGCCGCCCGATCAGGGCATCCGGCGTGTAATGCGCCGTGATCTGCGCCGAGGATTTCTTCACGCCGATATGCGGCCCGAAATCCACCTTCAGCTTGATCGCCGGCTTGCGCGCCTCGGGAAACGGCTCGGCACCGACAATGGTACCGACGCGGATATCAACCTTGTGGAAGTCATCAATGCTGATCATGGCGCGACCTGTCTCAAGCGAAAACAAAAAAACGGGCGGGAGTTGCCTCCCGCCCGCTGTTTGAACCGATTTACTGGCTGCTGTCGATAGTCTGACTGCTTAAGCTACTCTGGCTGCTTAGTGGGCGCCCAGCTTGGCGAAAGCGGCGCGCACTTCCTCAACCACTTCGGTGGCGCGCTTGTTCAGGGTCTCGTAGGTCTCGGCATTGGTCTTGGCTGCCATTTCGGCCAGTTCCTTGAGGTTGACCAGGGCCTTCTCGACGGCGGCCTTGACCTGCTCGGCCTGCTTGGTCGGGTTGACGTCCTTGGCACCCTTGGCCATCACATCCTTGACCTGGGCCTGCACTTCGTCGATCGACTGCTGGAACAGTTCGGCCTGACGCTTGGCCAGCGCCTGATAACCGTCGAACGCCTTCTTGTTGGCGCTGGCGATGGCTTCCAGATTCTTCTTCTGCGCGGCGACCAGCGCCTCGGCATCGAAGCCCGGCAGCTTGTACTCGCCGAACATCTTCTGGGTGTCGAACATCTTGGCGGGGTCGAACAGCTTCTGGGCGTCGAACATCTTGCTGAAGTCGAAAGCCGCGAACGGGAACTCGGTCTTGGTCATGGAACGCTCCATCGGGGGATAGTGTTGAACAGGGTCTGGGACGGGGGCGAGACGGTGCTCGAAAAAAACCTATGCCGCGAATATAGGCACGCCCCTGCACCCGGTCAAGGGAATTTTGTGCAGTGCAACAAAATAAAATCTACAGTTTTTTCAGTATCTTAATGATCATTCTGCGGTTTTCTCTCGCAGACGCGAGAAAACCCCGCGCAAACTCCCCTGGTTGCTCAGCAGGGCCTCGGCCTGACCCAGGCGTTTGTCCAGATGCGCCATGGTGCGGCTGAGATCGGCGGTATCGTCCTTGAGCCAGACCCGCAGAGTATCGAGATAAACCGCGCCGAGGATCTTGCGCCGCAGGGCGCCGCGCCAGCCGGCGGCATCGAGCTGCGCCGAGGCCAGGGCCCAGTCCAGACCCTTGGCCAGCCCGCTCTCGGCAAAGCAGAGCGCGGCGACAGGATCGCGCGGCAGATCGCGCGACAACATCCGCACCGCTTCCTTATAGGGCGCCAGGGCGTCGAAACGGGCCATCAGCGCCTCGAACAGCTTGTCCTTGGCGCTGCCCTCGCCGGCCCCACCCGGCCCGAGCGCGGCCAGCATGGCGGCGTCGATCCGGGCGGCAAAGCCGCGCAGCAGCGCCAGCTTGGAGGGATATTGGCGGTAGAGTTCGGCAAGGCCCAAGCCGGCTTCCTGCGCCACGGCGCCGAGCGACAGATTGAGCCAGCCGGTGGTGGCCACCAGGCTCAGCATGGTATCGACCGGATCCACCGGAGCGGCTGCCGCGCCTGATTTACCAGTCTTGCTGCTTTTGCGCTTCGCCATGGCCAGGCTCCTGCCGCTTCGCCCCAGAAATATGAGGTCCGTATAAATGTGGGGGCTGTGGCGGGCCGAGGCAAGTGGCCTAGCCGGCGAGTTCCCGCGAGCGCTTTTCGGCAGCGGCCACGGCGCGGGCCATCAGCGGGTCGAGGCCATCGGCGGCCATCAGCACGTCCAGCGCCGCCTGGGTGGTGCCGTTCGGGCTAGTGACATTCTTGCGCAGTTGCGACGGGCTTTCCGGGCTCTGCTTCATCAGCGCGCCGGCCCCCTGCACCGTGGCGCGGGCAAGCTGCGCCGCCAGTTCCGCCGGCAGGCCGACCTTCTCGCCCGCCGCCGCCATGCATTCGGTGAGCCAGAAGACATAGGCCGGGCCGGACCCGGCCACGGCGGTAGCGGCATCGATCAGGTCCTCGCGCTCCACCCAGGCCACCTGCCCCACGGCTTCCAGCAGCCCGGTGCAGGCCTCGCGCTGGGCGGCGGAAACACCATTCCCGGCAAAGCAGGTGGTGATGCCCTCGGCCACTGCCGCCGGCGTGTTGGGGATGGTGCGCACGATGGCCGCCTGGCCGCCGAGCAGGCGGTTCAGCGTCGCCACGGTCTTGCCCGCCGCGACCGAAAGGAAGCAAGCAGACGCGGCATAGCGGCCATAGGCCGGCGCCACCGCATCCATCACCTGCGGCTTCACCGCCAGCAGCACGATATCGGGGCTGAATTCTCCGGGCACAGTGGCGGCATCGCGCGCCTGGCGCACGGCGGCCGGCAGATCACTGACCGGGTTGGGTTCCACTACCACGATATCGCTCGCCGGGATGCCCTGGCGCAGCCAGCCATGCACCAGCGCGCCGCCCATCTTGCCGCAGCCGACCAGGAGAATCCGTGCCGTCATGGCTTCTATCCGTGCTTGATTATCGGGACGGCCTGGATATCAGGCTTCGACGTTAAGCTCTAGGCTTCGCCGCCTTACGCTTCGCCGACCGTGTCGAACATCGCCGCCGCCACCGCGTCTTCCGGCGTGCGGCCGCCCCAGACCAGGAACTGGAAAGCCGGGTAGAAGCGTTCGCATTCGCCCAGGCCGATTTCCATCAGGTCCTCGATCTGCTCCGGCGTGGCGCCGTTGCCGCCGCGCAGCAGCAGGGCCTGGCGGAACACCACCATGCCCTCTTCCGACCAATAGTCGAAATGGCCGATCAGCGCCTTTTCGTTGACGTAAGCGAGCAGCGAATGCAGGTCGCGCTTGCGGTTCGGCGGCAGCTTCATATCGAAGGCGCAGGTGAAGCTCAGCGCGCCGAGCTCCTCGCGCCAGGAGAACCAGAGCTGGTGCTCGCAGTAGCGGCCCGAGACGCCGACGGTCAGTTCATCGGCACCCTGGCGCTCGAACGGCCATTCCTGTTCGGAAACGATATGCTCGACCAAATCGAGGGGATTGCCCAGACGGGTGGTGTTATCCACTTCGGTCAATGGCCGCATGATCTACCGCCCCCCACCTACTCTTGGAACCGGCCACGCACGAAACCGGCGGCGAACCGGTTCCTGGCAAACCCATATCCCAGGCCAACCCATATCTAGGTGTTGCGAAAGCGTTAACACCATAGATTTAGGTTATGCAGCGCCCCCCGCCCATGCAAGGGCGGAATTGCGATAAATCGATGAAACGGCGGGGATAAGCGGCGCAAAACTGTGGGTAAATCACCGCGACTCGGGATGCGACTCTAACGCGCCCGAGTCGTGTCGATCAGGCCGCGTCGCCGCCCGAGAGCGACAGCGGCTGCGGCGGCGTTTCCAGCTTGGCGAGTCGCGCCTCCAGCGCCGCGAGACGATCGGAAAGCTGGATATTCTCTTCCCGCGCCGCCTGGGCCATCGCCTTCACGGCGTCGAATTCCTCGCGCTGCACCAGGTCCATGCCGGCCAGCGCCTGTTCCAGCTTCTGGCGGAACGCCTGTTCCACATCCGTCTTCACCCCTTGCAGCGCACCCAGCGCGCCGGTGGCTAGCTTGGACAGGTCGTTCAGCACACGGTTGTCGGATTGCATGGCAGGCCTCCTGATGGATACAGGCTATATGGGCGCTAAACCCCGATGCCGCAAGCCCAATGCCTTGGAAAGCAGCCGCCCCAATGCTAGTTTCCGCGCCCATTCCGCCAGATAAAGTCAGACAAAACCGTGACCGATCAGACCACCCCGGAAAGCGGCGCCAGTAACGAGCGCGCCAACCGTGAAGCCAAGCTGGCGCAACTGCGCCAGATGGGTCTCGACCCCTATAACGCGGCGAAATTCCCGAAAAGCCACAAGAACCAGGCGGTGCAGGATGCCTGGGCGCATCTGCAGCCCGACGAGCGCAGCGAGGACCGCGTCAAGGTCGCCGGCCGCGTCATGGCGATCCGCAATTCCGGCATGTTCATCGACATCCTGGACGATACGGTGAAGCTGCAGGTCTATACGCCCAAGGATCAGGTGCAGGGCGAATTCGCACCCGTGATGAAGGCGCTGGATCTCGGCGACATCATCGGCGTGGAAGGCAAGGTGCGCCGCACCAAGCGCGGCGAGATCACCGTGGACCTGGACCGTATCGTGGTGCTGGCCAAGGCGCTGGAACCGCCGCCGGAAAAGTGGCACGGCCTGAAGAATGTCGAGCAGCGCTACCGCCACCGCGAATATGACCTGATCGGCAACGAGGACAGCCGCCGCACGTTGCGCACGCGCTTCCGCGTGATCCAGGCGGTGCGCCAGTTCCTCACCGCACCGGGGCAGGATTTCCTCGAAGTCGAAACGCCGATGCTGCATAGCATTGCCGGCGGCGCCATCGCCAAGCCCTTCGTGACCCATCACAACGCGCTGGATATTCCGCTCTACATGCGCATCGCGCCGGAATTGCATCTGAAGCGCCTGGTGATCGGCGGCCTGAGCGAAAAAGTGTTCGAGATCAACCGCTGCTTCCGCAACGAGGGCATCTCGCCGCGCCACAATCCGGAATTCACCACCATCGAGCTGTACCAGGCCTATGCCGACTACGCCGACATGATGGACATTGCCGAGCGCATCATCGAGGCCGCGGCGATTGCCGCCACCGGCGGCACCGAGGTGCAGTTCGGCGAACACACCATCAGCTTCAAGCGGCCGTTCCGCCGCGCCACCATGCTGGAACTGATCAAGGAACATTCCGGCTTCGACCTGAATGTGGAGGCCGATCAGGCCAAGGCACGCCAGGCGGTGGAAGCCGGACCAAGCTGGGGCAAGCTGGTGGAAGCCTGTTTCGAGCATTTCGTCGAGCCCAAGCTGATCCAGCCGACCCATGTGGTGGAACTGCCGAAGGCGATCTCGCCGCTGGCCAAGGCCAACCATGAGCGGCCCGAAGTCGCCGAGCGGTTCGAAACCTTCTGCAACACCTGGGAAATCGCCAACGCCTTCTCCGAGCTGGCCGACCCGCAGGAGCAGCGCGCGCGTTTCGAGGCGCAGCAGGCGCAGCGCGATGCCGGTGACGACGAAGCACATCAGGTGGACGAGGATTTCCTGAAAGCCCAGTCCGCCGGCATGATGCCGATGGGCGGCCTTGGCGTCGGCATCGACCGCCTGGTGATGCTGCTGACCAATTCGCCGACCATCCGCGAAGTGATCGCCTTCCCGACGCTGCGCCCGCGCAGCCACGGCGAGGCGGCTGGCGACGAAGAGTAATGCCGACGCTGCTGGCATTGCCCTTCCCGGCCATCGATCCAGTGATCGTGGCGGTGGGGCCGTTTGCCATCCGCTGGTATGCCTTGAGCTATATCGCCGGCCTGATCCTGGGCTGGCAGATGGCGATGTGGCTGGCGCGCAAGCCGGATGCCAAGGTGACGCCGGAACAGATCGACGGCTTCCTGGTCTGGGCCACGCTCGGCGTCGTGCTCGGCGGCCGGCTCGGCTATGTGCTGTTCTACAATCCGCTCTACTACCTGCATAACCCGGCCGAGATCCTCGCCGTGTGGAGCGGCGGCATGTCGTTCCATGGCGGCATGCTCGGCGTCATCCTGGCGATGTATCTCTATTGCCGGCGCAGCGGCGTGAACCTGTTCGCCTTCGCCGACATTATCGCCTGCGTTGCCCCCATCGGGCTGTTCTTCGGCCGCATCGCCAATTTCATCAACGGCGAACTCTGGGGCCGCGTGGCGCCGGATGTCGCCTGGGCCATGGTGTTTCCCACCGGCGGGCCGGAGCCGCGCCATCCGAGCCAGCTTTATCAAGCCGCGATGGAAGGCCTGATCCTGTTCCTGCTGGTCAACGCCGTGCGGATGAAGGGCGATGCGCTGCACAAGCCCGGCACGCTCTGCGGCCTGTTCCTGGTCGGCTACGGCCTGGCGCGCATCATCGGCGAATTCTTCCGCCAGCCTGATCAGCAACTCGGTTACTTCATCGCCGGCACCACCATGGGGCAATGGCTGTCGCTGCCGATGGTGCTGCTGGGGCTGTGGCTGATGGCCCGGGCACGCCGTGATGACAGCGCCGCTGCTTGAACTGATCCGGCGTCGCATCGCGGCGGAAGGGCCGATCAGCCTCAGTGACTACATGGCGGAATGCCTGCTGCATCCGCAATTCGGCTATTACACCACGCGAGAGAGCATTGGCGCCGCCGGCGATTTCATCACCGCGCCGGAAATCAGCCAGATGTTCGGCGAATTGCTCGGCCTCTGGGCTGCCGATTGCTGGCAGCGCATCGGCGCACCATCGCGCTGCTACCTCGTCGAACTCGGCCCCGGGCGCGGCACCCTGATGCAGGATGCGCTGCGCGCGACGCGGAAAGTGGCGCCCTTCTTGCCCCTGTTCGTCGAAGCCTCGCCGAAGCTGCGCGCCATGCAGGCCCAGGCGGTACCGGACGCCACCTGGTGCGCCGAGATCGCGGCCCTGCCCGATGACGCGCCGCTGATCGTGCTCGGCAATGAATTCCTCGATGCGTTGCCGATCAAGCAGTATCAGATGCAGCATGGCGCCTGGCGCGAACGCCGCATCGCTGCCTCCGATGATGGCGGCCTGCATATCGTGCTGAGCCGCGATGCCTTCCCGCTGGCGCGCACAGCGCCGGAAGGCAGCATCTGGGAAACCAGCCCGGCCAGCCATGCGGTGATCGAAGCCCTGGCGGTGCGATTGCAGGCCCAGGGCGGCGCGGCTTTGTTCATCGACTATGGCCCGGAGACATCTGGTTTCGGCGATAGCTTCCAGGCGGTGCGCGGCCATGCCTATGCCGATCCGCTGGCCACCCCCGGCGAGGTCGACCTCACCGCCCATGTCGATTTCCAGAGCTTAGGCCAGACCGCGCGCCGCGCCGGCCTCAATGCCCATGGCCCCATCGGCCAGGGCGCGTTGCTCAACCGGCTCGGCATCGGGCTGCGGGCGCAGCAGCTAAAAGCCCGCGCTACGCCGGCCCAGGCCGAGGCCATCGATGGAGCCCTGCATCGGTTGACCGCCGATGCCGCCATGGGCAGACTCTTCCAGGCCCTGGCGCTGACGCTTCGCGATGCGCCGCCCCCTGCCGGTTTCGCCCCATGACAGCAGACTCTCTCACTGCCCCCGTTCTTGCCAGCCTGCCCGGCATCCGCCATGGCTTCTTCACCCGCCGCGGCGGCGTGTCGGAAGGCCTCTATGCCTCGCTGAATTGCGGCCCCGGCTCCGCCGACGCGGCAGAGAACGTGGCCGAGAACCGCCGCCGTGTCGCCGCCGCGCTCGGTGCCGGCGGGCTGGCCTCGCTGTATCAGGTGCATGGCCGCGAGGTGGTGGTGGTGGATGCGCAATACGACATCACGGCGCGGCCCAAGGCCGATGGCCTGGTGAGTCGGCAGCGCGGCGTGGCGCTCGGTGTGCTGGCGGCGGATTGCACGCCGGTATTGTTCGCCGATGCGCAAGCGCAGGTGATCGGCGCCTGCCATGCCGGCTGGCGCGGCGCGCTGGCTGGCGTCACCGATGCGACTATCGCAGCGATGGAACAGCTTGGTGCGCGGCGCGAACATATCCGCGCGGCCATCGGCCCCACCATCCGGCAGCAGAGCTACGAGGTGAGCGAGCCCTTCCGCGCCGAATTCACAGCGGCTGATGCAGCGAATGCCGATTTCTTCGGCCCCGGCAAGCGCGAGGGTCATTGGCAATTCGACCTGCCGGGCTATCTGGCGCGGCGGCTCGGCAATGCCGGAATCGCTTTCGAAGATCTGTGCCGCGATACACTCAGCGAGCCCGAGAATTTCTACAGCTACCGCCGCATGACCCTGAACAAGGAAGCCGATTACGGCCGTCAGGTCTCGGCCATTGCCTTGCTTTAGGGGCGGGGCTCTGGATGCCGCACATGTTTCTCTTCCTGGTCTTCTGCCTGCTCGGCCTGGTGGCAAGCTGTGTCATTGGTTAGACCGCACCTCCTGTTGACCTGCCTGCTGGCTGTGCTGCTCGCGGCCTGCCAGCCGCTGCCGCAGCCCTTCCTGCCCGATGAGAAGGAAACCGGCCAACTCATGCCGCTGACCATGCCAGTGGGCGAGCAGAGCCTGTATGTGCTGCCCGTCACCCTGGCCAATGCGCCGGACGAGTTGCCGCGCGACTTCGCCGCCAAGCTGGCCGCCGCGCTGGTGGCGCTGGACTGGCCGGCCAGCGCCAATGTCCGCTCTGCCGCTTCCGCCGAACTGGTCTCAACGCTGATCGAGGATGCCAAGGGGCAACTGGTCTGGGCCTGGCAACTGGCGCGGCGCGGCAGCCCGCCGCTGAACGGCGAGGATTTCCCGCTTGGCCTCTCAGTGGAGGCACTGCAACAGGCGTCCGACGCCACCCGGCTGTCGCTCACCCGCGCCATGGCGCAGCGGGTGGTGCAGTCGCTGGAGGCGCTGGAAAGCAACCAGCGGATCGAAGCCGCCCTCGATCCGGCTTTACCGAAACTGGCCCTGCTGCCCTTCGATGGCGCGCCGGGCGACGGCAACAAGACCCTGGCCGCCGCGCTGCGCGACCAGTTGCAGGGCGCCGGCATCGCCCGCGTGGTGGCGGACCCCGCCGCCGCCGACTATCTGGTGGACTGCGCCATCGTGGTCAGCGATGTCGGCCCCCGGCTGCAACAGGTGGTGCTGGCCTGGAGCCTTTTTGCCCCGGACGGCCAGCGGCTCGGCACGGTGAATCAGGCCAACCGGGTGCCGCGCGGCTCGCTGAATGGTGCCTGGGGCGATACGGCCAAGGCGGCGGCGCAAGGCGGGGCCGATGGCCTGCGCGACATGCTGGACCGGCTCAAGAGCGTAAAGCGCTGATAAAAATGGATTTTTCGCGGTTTACAGGGGCCGTCCGCGCCGCTATAGTCCGCGCGATTTTTTCCTCCCCAGGATTCCAACACAGGCGCATCGATGAAGGTTTTGGCGGGTAATTCCAATCGTCCGCTGGCGGAAGCCATTGCCGCTTACCTCAGCGTGCCGCTCGCCAAGGCCAGCGTGCGCCGGTTCTCCGACATGGAAGTGTTCGTCGAGATCCACGAGAACGTGCGCGGCGAGGATGTGTTCGTCATCCAGTCGACCAGCTATCCGGCCAACGACCACCTGATGGAATTGCTGGTCTGCATCGACGCGCTGAAGCGTTCCTCGGCCCGCCGCATCACCGCCGTGATCCCCTATTTCGGCTATGCCCGCCAGGACCGCAAGCCGGGTCCGCGCACGCCGATCTCGGCCAAGCTGGTGGCCAACCTGATCACTGCCGCCGGTGCCAACCGCGTGCTGACGCTGGACCTGCATGCCGGCCAGATCCAGGGCTTCTTCGATATCCCGACCGATAACCTGATGGCCGGCCCGGTGCTTACCGCCGACATCAAGCAGCATCTGCAGGGCGATGACCTGATGGTGGTGTCGCCCGATGTCGGCGGCGTGGTGCGGGCGCGCAACATCGCCAAGCGCCTGGATGCCGACCTGGCCATCGTGGACAAGCGCCGCGAGCGCGCCGGCGTGTCGGAAGTGATGAACATCATCGGCGACGTGGAAGGCCGGCGCTGCATCCTGGTGGACGATATCGTCGATTCCGCCGGCACGCTGTGCAACGCGGCGGAAGCCTTGAAGAAGCATGGCGCCAAGTCGGTCTATGCCTATGTCACCCATGGCGTGCTTTCCGGCGGCGCGGTGGCGCGGGTCACCGCCAGCGAGCTGGAAGGCCTGGTGATCACCGACAGCATCCTCGCCACCGAGGCGCAGCGCCTGGCGCGCAATATCCGCCAGGTGTCGATCGCACCGCTGATCGGCGAAGCGATGCGGCGCATCAGCGAGGAAAGCTCGGTTTCGAGCCTGTTCGACTGACGGTTTGAGTTTCAGAGTTTCGGCGCGCGGCACCCCTGGAGGCCGGCGTCGGAAACGGTTCGGGCAATGAGGCCCGGATCGTGGACAACAAGCGCAATGAGGAGTGTATCATGCGTGAAGTAACGACGATCGCCGCTGAAGCGCGGTCGAGGGCCGGCAAGGGGACCGCCCGTGCAACGCGGCTGAAGGGCCACGTGCCGGGGGTCATCTATGGCGACAAGAAGACCCCGGAGTTGATCTCCATCGAAAACCGCGAACTGATGAAGGAACTGCACAAGGGCAGCTTCTTCTCGCGTCTGTTCGACATCAAGCTCGGCGACAAGTCCGAGCGCGTGCTGGCCCGCGACGTGCAGCTCGACCCGGTCACTGACCGACCGATCCATGTCGATTTCCAGCGCGTGGGCAAGGATTCGAAGATCCGCGTCTTCATCCCGGTGGTGTTCCGCGACATGGAAGCCAGCCCGGGCCTGAAGCTCGGCGGCGTGCTGAACATCGTGCGCCACGAAGTCGAATTCTACGCTTCGCCGGAAAGCATCCCGGAAAACATCTCGATCAGCCTGGCTGGCATGGAAATCAATCATTCCATCCATATCAGCGCGTTTAACCTGGATGCCAGCCTGAAGCCGGTGATCCAGGATCGCGACTTCACCGTTGCGACCATCGCGCCGCCGACCAAGGCCGAGGAAGAGAAGCCGAAGGCTGAAGCCGCTGCTGCCGCGCCTGCCGCTGGTGGCAAGGCTCCGGCTGCTGCCGCTGGCAAGGCTCCGGCCGCTGCTGCTGGCAAGGCCCCGGCTGCTGCCGCCAAGGCCCCGGCCGCCAAGCCGGCTGGCAAGAAGTAATCGCGTATCCCGGGCGGCGCCTCGGCGCCGCCCGGTCTTCATCTTTGCCATTCCGCTCAGGACTGCCCGATGCTGCTCCTCGTCGGCCTGGGCAACCCCGGCCCCGAACATCAGCGACAGCGCCACAACATCGGCTTCATGGCCATTGATGCCATCGCCGAGCGCTACAATTTCGCGCCGTTCCGCAAGCGCTTTCAGGGCGAACTGGCCGAAGGCGTGCTGGATGGCATCAAGACCCTGCTGCTGAAGCCGCAGACCTACATGAACCTGTCGGGCAAGTCGGTGGGCGAAGCGGCGCATTTCTACAAGCTGCCGCCGGCCCAGGTGGTGGTGCTGCATGACGAACTCGATCTCGCGCCGGGCAAGCTGCGGGTGAAGCTGGGCGGCGGCCATGCCGGCCATAACGGTTTGCGCTCCGTGGATGCCGCCATCGGCGCCGATTACCGCCGCGTGCGGCTCGGCATCGGCCATCCCGGCAAGGAGCAGGTACTCGGCTTCGTGCTGCAGAATTTCTCCAAGGTAGAGCAGGACTGGCTCAATCCGCTGCTCGAGGCCATCGCCGATGCCGCTCCCGCGCTGGCGCGCGGCGACGATGTCGGCTTCATGAACAAGGTGGCGCTGAAACTGACGCCGCCCAGAAACGATCCGCCCAAGAAGGATTCTCCCCCAAAGAATCCGCTCAAGGGCGCGAAACCGAAGGAACAGTAAGATGGGTTTCAAATGCGGCATCGTCGGCCTGCCCAATGTCGGCAAGTCGACTCTCTTCAACGCCCTGACGCAGACCGCCGCCGCGCAGGCCGCGAATTACCCGTTCTGCACGATTGAGCCGAATACCGGCCTGGTCGGCGTGCCCGATGACCGCCTGGACGTGCTGGCCAAGATCGCCAATTCGCAGAAGATCATCCCGACGCAGTTGAGCTTCGTTGATATCGCCGGCCTGGTGCGCGGCGCCTCCAAGGGCGAAGGCCTGGGCAACCAGTTCCTCGCCCATATCCGCGAAGTGGATGCGATCTGCCATGTGCTGCGCTGCTTCGAGGATGGCGACATCACCCATGTCGAAGGCCGCGTCGATCCGGTGGCCGATGCCGAAACCGTCGAGACCGAGCTGATGCTGGCCGATCTCGACAGCCTGGAGAAGCGCGTCGACGGCCTGACCAAGAAGGCGAAGCAGGGCGACGAGGATTCCAAGGCACGCGTGGCGCTGATCGAGCGCATCCTGGTGGCGTTGCGAGACGGCAAGCCGGCGCGCAGCGTGCAGCCGGCCGATGATGAGAAGAAGATCTACAAGGAATTGATGCTGCTGACCTCGAAGCCAGTGCTGTATGTCTGCAATGTCGAGGAAGCCGCCGCTGCCGAGGGTAATGCTTTCTCTGCCCGCGTGAAGGCCATGGCCGACAAGCAGGGTGCGGGCTGCGTGGTGATTTCCGCCGCCATCGAGGCCGAAGTCGCGCAGCTTGATTCGGATGAAGAGAAGCAGGCTTTCCTCGGCGATCTCGGCTTGGCTGAAACCGGCCTCGCCCGCGTGATCAAGGCCGGTTACGCGCTGCTCGAACTGCTCACCTTCTTCACCGTCGGCCCGAAGGAAGCCCGCGCCTGGACGGTGCGCAAGGGCGCCAAGGCGCCGGAAGCCGCCGGTGTAATCCACACCGATTTCGAGAAAGGCTTCATCCGCGCCGAGACCATCGCCTATGGCGATTACGTCGCCGGCAAGGGCGAGGCCGGTGCCCGCGAGGCCGGCAAGATGCGGCTGGAAGGCAAGGAATACATCGTGCAAGATGGCGATGTGTTCCATTTCCGCTTCAATGCCTGAGAGTAGAGCATGCGCACATTCGACGACTTCACTGTCGGCGAGGTGACCGAATTCCCGCCGCGTACCGTGAGCGAGGAAGAGATCATCGCCTTCGCCAGGGAATACGATCCGCAACCCTTCCATATCGACCGCGAGGCGGCGGCCAAGACGCCCTATGGCGGCATCATCGCCTCGGGCTGGCACACCGCCGGCCTGATGATGCGCATGATGGTGGACAACATCCTGGAAGGTTCCACCTCCATGGGCTCGCCGGGCATCGATGAATTGCGCTGGGTCCGCCCGGTGCGGCCGGGCGACACGCTGCATCTGCGCGGCATCGTGACGGCGGTGAAGCCGTCGCAATCCAAGCCCGACCGTGGCGTGATCTCGACACTCTATGAAATGCGCAATCAGAACGGCGAGATGGTGCTGACCATGCGCGGCAAGGGCATGTATGGCCGCCGCAAGCCAGCCGCTGCCAATATGGCGGAGGGTTGAGCATGCAGTATTTCGAGGATGTCGAAATCGGCAAGCCGCGCGATACCGGCAGTTATACCTTCACCCAGGACGCCATCATCCGCTTCGCCCGGCAATTCGACCCGCAGCCCTTCCACATCGACCCGGAGGCAGCGAAGAGTTCGAATTTCGGCCAGCTCGTCGCGTCCGGCTGGCACACGGCCTCGACGGTGATGCGGCTGATCGTCGATTCCGCCGTCAATGTCGAAGCCAGCCTTGGCTCGCCGGGCTTCGATGACCTGACCTGGAAGAAGCCGGTGCGACCGGGCGACACCATCCGCGCCCGCCTCACCTGCCAGGAAAAGACGCCATCGAAAAGCCGCCCCGGCATCGGCTCGGGCCGCTTCCTGATCGAGGTGTTCAATCAGGATAACGAACTGATCATGACCATGATCAGCATCGGCCTGATGCGGTTCCGCAACCCGCCCGCCTGAATTCCCTACTCCGCCGCGCGCGCCGCGCCGAGTTCCTCGTTCCAGGCTCTGAGCGCCCGTGCTGCCGGCGCCACGCGGGCGGCCTCCGCCTCGTTCAGGCCGGTGAGCATCGGCAGCATCGGCCCGGTATCGGCAACGCCGCCGAGCGACACCGCATCATGCAGCACGCGGATCGGGTTGATCTCATCGCGCAGATCCTCCAGCGGCATGAACTGCGCCCGCAATGCTTCGGCAGCGGCATCGTCGCCGCGCTGGATCGCCTTGAGCATCGCCATCGAGCCGCGCGGGCTGAGGCAGACCGAACCGGAGGTGAAGCTGGCCAGGCCGAAATGCCGCAGATGCTGAATCGCCGGCCGCTCGCCGATGCCGCTCACCACCTTCGACTTGTCGACCTGCTGCAGGATCGCGCGGAGGTAATTGTCGTTCAGCGTATCGGCGCGCACCACGGCGTATTTCACCGAGACCAGCAGGCCGTCGCGGTCGAGCCGGGCAAGTTCGGCCGGATCGATATAGTTATCCGACTTGATATAGACCACGATCGGCTTGGCTAACGCCTCGGCGGCACGCCGCAGCGCTATCGCGACACCGGCCGGGGTCATCGGAAAGGTCATCGGCAAGGCCATGGCGGTGGGCAGCCGGCGTGGACGCAGCATCTTCGCCTGGTCGATCAGCCGGCCATAGTCCGGGCCGAAGGACGGCAGCAGCCAGGTATCGGGTCCCGCCGTCGCTTCCAGGAAGTCCAGCACGCGCTCATATTCGCTTAAACCGATATTGTAGAAATTGGCATTGCCGCCATACATCAGGGTGCGCACGCCACCGGCTTCCAGATGCCGGATCAGGGCCGCATTGGCGGCCTCGTTGAGGCTGAAATCGCCATGCCGTGCCAGCGGCGGTACCGCAATCACCGAGCGGCTGAGGTCGGCGGGCGTCACCGGGCTCGTTTTCATTTCGTTTACTCCCCATGGGCGATACTATTGGCTTCAGGCTAGCCCTTCGCCCCTTATCGTTGCAAAGCAAAATGCCACTTCCCTCGCCCGAATCCCTCGCCGCCAAGGCCCATCTGCTGCCGCTGCTGAAGGCCGCCCTCAAGGCCGTGAACGAGCAGCGCCACGAGGAAGCGGAAAGGCTGATCGCGTCGATCCTGGAGCAGGAACCCGGCATGGCCGATGCGGTGCATGCCCGTGCCCATATCGCGCTGGCCCGCGGCGATCTGGCCAAGGCGGAAGAATTGGCGCGCCAGGCCATCGCCCTGGATTTCCATTACGAGGATTATCACATCACGCTGGCCCAGGCCCTGCTCGGTCAGGGCGATGCCGAAGGCGCCAAGCAGAGCGTCGGCGCGGCGCTTGGCCTCAACAATGCCAGCCCCGAGGCCTACATGATGCTGGCTGATGTGTATAAGCACCAGAACGACCTGGAAAGTGCGCGCGGCGCGCTGCGCATGGGCAAGCAGCATAATCCGAACAATGCCGAAATCCGCTTCCGCCTCGGCACCATTGAAAGCGCGCTGGGCAGTCCGAACACGGCGCTGACTTACTATCAGCAGGCACTGCAGCTACGACCGGAGCAGCCGCTCTACCGCATCTTCTATGCCCGCAGCCTGCGCAAATGGCATCTCAAGCAGCCGAACCCGGCATTGCTCGCCACGGTGATGCCGCTGATCGGCAAGCCCGGCGTGTCGCCACGCGACCTCACCGGCATCGTCGAGGGCACGCTGCTGCTCGATAGCGGCATCCAGTCGCTGCTCGGCGTGAAGGAGCAATTGCCGAAAATCATCGCCCGGCTGATGGATTCACCGCAATTCCCCAAGCTGGGCGACAATACCGTGCTGCTGCAATGGCTGCGCTATGGCGAGGTGGTGAACCCTGACCTCGAGATCCTGTGCGCTGTATTGCGGCGCGGTGCCTTGTGGCTGGCGCTGGCCAAACCCGAGGCGCTGGCGCCCCACGCGGTGTGGCTCGACGCTTTGGCGGCGCGCAACTTCCATGCCGATTACCTGGACCCGGAGACGGCGGCGGAACGCGAACGCCTGGCACTGCTGGATCAGCAGATCAGCGCCGTTGTCGCCGCGGGACAATTGCCCGGTGCCAGCCTGCTGGCGCTGTATGCCTGCTATCGCCCGATCTACCGCCGCGCCGATGCCGCCGCCCTGGCGGCTTTGCGCTGGCCGGGGGTAATCAGCGAATTGCGCCGCGTGCAGCTCGACGAGCCCCTCTATGAGCGCGAGCTTGCCGCCAGCATGCCGAACGCAACGCCGATCGAGGATGCCACCAGCCAGTTCGTGCGCGAGATGTATGAGGAAAGCCCCTTCCCGCGCTGGAACCAGCCGATCATCGGCTTCAATGCCTCGGTCGGACAGGTCATTCGTTCAGTGCTGCCATTACGGCGCTTGCCTGGCATCAGCGTCGACCGGCCGGATGTGCTGGTTGCCGGCTGCGGCACCGGCCAGCATGCCATTCTTGCCGCCACCAACTATGGCAATTCCCAGGTGCTGGCGGTGGACCTGAGCCGCGCCAGCCTCGCCTATGGCAAGCGCAAGACCGAGGAGCTCGGCTACAAGAATATCGAATTCGCCCAGGCCGACATTCTCAAGCTGGGGCAATTGTCGCGGCGTTTCGACATCATTGAATCCTTCGGTGTGCTGCATCACATGCGCGACCCGCTGGCCGGCCTGAAGCAGCTCGCCATGCTGCTCAAGCCCGATGGCTACATGATGCTGGGGCTCTATAGCGAAGTCGCCCGCCGCGATGTGGTGCTGTCGCGCCAGCTCATCGCCAAGCATGGCTATGCCGATACGCCCGACGACATCCGCCGCTTCCGCATCGACCTGCCGCAGCTTGACGCCGAACTCTATGCGCGCCTGCGCAAATCGCCGGCCTTCTACAACCTGCCCGATTTCCGCGACCTGGTGTTCCATCGCCAGGAGCATCGCTACTATCCGGAACAGCTCGGCGACCTGGCGCGCGATGCCGGGCTGCGTTTCCTCGGCTTCGATTTCACCGATCAGAATATCCTGCGCGACTATCTGGCGGATTACCCCGACGATCCCCAGGCGGTGAATCTCAGCCACTGGGCCGAGTATGAGCGCCGGCACCCCAACCTGTTCGCCAACTGCTTCCGCTTCTGGCTCGACAAGCGGGGCTAGCGGCGGCATCGAGCAATGCCAGACTCCGACGACCAGCCATCCGATCTCGCCCGGCTGCAGGCTGCTGCCGAAGTCGCGGCCCAGAGCGGCGATCTCGCCCAGGCAATGGCCCTGGCCCAACGCGTCATCGCCATCGATTTCCGTCAGCCGGTCAGCCATATCACGCTCGGCCAGGTGTATCTGGCGCAGGGTGAGCTTGCCGCCGCGCATCAGAGCTTCGGCACCGCCCTGGTGCTGGATCAGACGCTGATCGACGCGCATCTCGGCCTGATCCGCACCAGCATCATCGGCGGTGATCTCACGACCGCGCAAGCCTTGCTGGCCAATGCCCTGCAGTTGGCGCCAAACCATGGCGAACTGCGTTTCCAGGCCGGCCTGCTGCTGCAGCGGCTGCGCAATCCGGCTGCCGCTGTGCAGAATTTCGCCCTCGCGCTTCGCGCCGCTCCAGACAGCCCGCGCTATCGCTCGGCCTTTGCCTCGTCGCTGCAGGGCATGCAGGTAGCAAAGCCGGAGCCTGGCCTGACCGCGCTGATCCTGCCGCTGCTGGGCCAGCCCGGCATCGATCCGCGCTGGGTCGCCGGCATCGTCGAGACCTCGCTGCTGCATGAGCCGCAGCTTGCCGCCCTGCTAACCGCTGACGATATCGCCCCGGCTGATCTGGCCCGGCAACTTGAAACAGATGATTTCCCCTCCTTGCAGGACAACCCGCTGCTGCTCGCCTGGCTGCAGCATGGTTTCACCGCCGAACCGCGGCTAGAACGCCTCTATACGGCCCTGCGCCGCGCTGCCCTGCCGCTGGCGGTCCGCAGCCCTGAAGCATTGACGCGGCATCGCCACTGGCTGGCGGCACTGGCCTTGCGTAACTTCCTCGCCGAATATGTCGATGCCGAAAGCACCGAGGAATTGGCGCTGCTCGCCCAACTCGATGCGCTGATCGTCGCCGATATTGCCGCCGATCAGCTGCCCGCACCTGAACGGCTGGTGCTTTACGGCTGCTATCGGCCGCTCGGCAGCCGCACCGATGCTGAACGGCTGGCGGGCTTCGCGTGGCCGGCTGCGCTCGCCGAGCTGAAACGCCGTCAGCTTGACGAACCCTTGAGCGAGCGCCGCACCGCCGCCGAATTGCCGGCCTTTACTGCCATCGACGACGCGGTGAGCCAAATAGTGCGGGAAATGTATGAGCAGAGTCCGTTCCCGCGCTGGGACCAGCCGATGCTGCCGCCGAGCCAGACCGTAGAGATGCGGCTGCGCACCGCGCTACCACGCGCCAAACTGCCACCGTTGCGCATCGAGGCGCCACGTGTGCTGATCGCTGGTTGCGGCACCGGCCTGCAGGCGATCATTGCCGCGCTGGCCTATCATCGCAGCGATGTGTTGGCGCTGGATCTGAGCCGCGCCAGCCTGGCCTATGGCAAGCGCAAGGCGGCTGAACTTGGTTTCAACACGATCCGCTTCGGCCAAGCCGACATTCTCAAGCTCGGCCAACTGACCGAGCGCTTCGATGTGATCGAATCCTTCGGCGTGCTGCATCACCTGCAGGATCCCGCCGCCGGTCTGGCGCAACTCGTGCCCCTGCTCAAACCCGGCGGCGTCATGCTGCTGGGACTTTACAGCGAAGTAGCGCGGCGCGATGTGGTGGCGGCCCGCGATCTCATCGCGCGCCATGGCTTTGGCGATACGCCAGCGGAAATCCGCCGCTTCCGCGCCGAGGTCGAACAGTTGGATCCCGCTCTCGGCGGCCGGCTGAAACGCTTCTCCGCCTTCCGCGCCATGAGCGACCTGCGCGACCTGGTATTCCATCGCCAGGAGCATCGCTACACGCCAGAGCAGCTTGGCGTCCTGATCGCTGGCTCCGGCCTGCGTTTCCTCGGCTTTGACCTGGAGCAGCCAGGCATGCTAGAGGCATATGCCTCTGCCTACCCTGACGATGCCGAATGTACCGACTTCGCCCATTGGGCCGAATTCGAGCAGCAGCATCCTTCACTATTCGCCAACTGCTTCCGCTTCTGGCTCTACAAGCCGCTGTCATGACCACCACAACACCGCAATCCCTCCGGCTGACCTGGCGCGGCGCGCTGGAAGGCGCCCGCGTTTCCGCCGGCCTGGTGCCGGGCGTGTTCATCTATGCCGTGGCTTTCGGCGTGCTGGCGCGCACGGCGGAAACCGGCCTCACCGCCGCCTTCCTGATGAGCGCTCTGGTCTTCACCGGTTCCGGCCAGGTGGTGTCGCTGCAGCTCTGGCATGCGCCCTTCCCGATCCTGGCCATGCTGGCCACCATCTTCGCCATGAATGCGCGCTACGTGCTGATGAGCGCCTCGCTGCGCCCGGCCTTGGCCGGCATGCCGACGAGTCATGCCTATGCCAGCCTGTTCATGCTCGGCGACGGCAACTGGATCATGGCAATGCGCATGCATGCCCAGGGCAATCTGGAAGGCGGCTTCCTGTTCGGCAGCGGCGCGACGCAGTATCTGGTGTGGTGCGCCGGGACGGTGCTGGGCTATCTCGCAGGCAGCCTGCTCGGCTCGCCAAAATCCCTTGGCCTCGACTTCCTGCTTACCGCCTTCTGCACCGCCATGGCGGTGGCGATGTGGAAAGGCCGCGACGATGCCTGGCCGCTGCTGGTCGGCGGCGGCAGTGCCATCCTGGCGGCGCAGGTGATTCCGGGGCAGTGGTATATCGTGATCGGCGCCATCACCGGCAGCGTGTTCGGCGCCTTCTGGAAAACCCGCAAGCCGGCGTCAGCCGATGCCTGAGGGAATGATACTTGGGCTGATTTCGACCGAAGCCCTGCTCGCCATCTTTGCCATGGCCGCGATGTCGTATTTCTGCCGCGCCAGCGGCTTCTGGATGATGCGCTTCGTCAAGCCGAGCCCCTGGGTGGAAGCCTGGCTGCAATCGATCCCGATGGCGATCATGGGCGCCATCCTGGCGCCGGTGGCGATCAAGGCCGGCTGGCCGGAAATCGGCGGCTTCGCCGCCGCCTTCCTCACCATGCGCTATACCGGCCGCGACATGGTCGGCGCGCTGGCCGGCGTCGCCGTGGTGGCGATCCTGCGCGCCGTATTGGGGTGACTACCATTTCGGCCGGTGTTCAAAAAATGGGATTCCCGCCTACGCGGGAATGACTCCAGTATTTTCTTCGTCACCCTCGCGCCGGCCCTTCGGGCCTGTGCGCCCACGAACGCTTTCAGCGTTCGCGCGCTTACAGGGGTCCCATTTCAGTTCTCAATCACACGCCCTTTGATGAAGCGTGGCCGGCGGCGGGGCCGAACAGCTTGAAGATGGCGTTGGCATTGTAGACCGGGGTATCGCCAGCGGTGAGTTCCACCGTGAGATAGCACAGCGAGCGCGTTGCCTTGACGATGCGTGGCCGTGCCTCCACCCAGGCACCCGGATTGGCCGAACTGAAGAAATTCGAGGTCATCGACACCGTGGCGCAGACGCGGCCCAGATTGGCGATGATGTATTGCCCGCAGATCGTATCGGCGAAAGCGAACAGCACGCCGCCATGCATCACGCCGTTGACGTTGCCATGATGCTCCACGGTCTTGAAGCCGTAGACGAATTCATCGCCATTGCGGCGCAGGTAGAACGGGCCGATCAGGCCGACAAAGCCGCTCTTGATGGCCAGCAGATCGAAGCCCTGCGGCGGTACGAAATCATCCATTGCCCCGTTACCCACTTATGGCCTGCTACCCGCTTATGAGAAAGCCGCCTCGGCGGTCATCGCCAGCATGCCTTCATGGTCGCGGATCCACAAGGCCAGGCCGCCATCGGCGGCATCCTTGGCGCAGAGCGTGAAGCCCTGACCATCGATCACCGGGCGGCGGCCACGGAAGCTGAATCGAGCCATCGCCTGCTGCGGCCTGAGCGCGCGGGCGAAATCGCAAAGCAAGGTGGCGAGCAAAGGCCCATGCACCACCAGGCCGCCATAGCCTTCCACCTCGCGGGCATAGTCGCGGTCATAGTGAATACGATGGCCGTTGAAGGTCAGCGCCGAATAGCGGAACAGCAAGGTGGCATCGGCCAGGAAAGCCTGTTCATGCTGCTGATCCCCCGATATCGACGCGGGGGCCGGCTCGGGCACGGTCTGGCTGTTGCCATCCTCGCGATACACAATGTCATGCCGGTCGGTGACGCAGAGGCGGCCCGCCGCATCGCTGATATCCTGCCGCACGGTGACAAACACCAGGCCGCCGCTGCGGCCATGCTTCTCGCTCACCGCCTCGATCACCGCGCGGCGCGTGGCCGGCTGATCCAGCGGCAGGTCATGATGGAATTCAAGCCGGCTGCCGGCCCACATGCGGCGTGCCGGGCGGCCCCAATGGGCGCCGACATCGGGCAGGAAGCCGCCAAGCTTGGGATGGCCATCGCGGCCCAGGCCGGAGCGCGGCGCGATCACCCAGAAACTGAGCCAGTGACGCAGCGGCGGCATCGCCGTGCCCGCCGTATAAGCGGCGCCATCGCGGTCGAGTGCCGCTTCCAGCGCCCGCACCGGCTCCGAGCGCAGCACATCCGTGGCGCTCTCCTCGCGCCCGATCCAGTCGGTCAGCGGCATCAGCTATGGCGGATCTTGCCGACCGCTTCGCGCAGCAGCAGGTAGACCTTGCCGATATCGGCGGTGACGAAGGCGGAGGTGAGCAATTCTTCATGCTCCACGCCCTTGGCACCGGCCAGCACGCGCTCGAATTCGGCCAGGTAGCGATCAACATAATCGCGGAATTCGTTCTCGCCCTCGTACTTGCCCTTGATCTTGTCGAGGTCGCGCTGGTCGATCAGTTTGCGGGTGAACAGGCCGCGCTCGCCCTTGTAGTAGCGGCGCCACAGGTCTTCCGACAAGTCGCGGTTCAAGAGCCGCGTGATGTCGATGGCCAGCGAGTTCAGATGCCCGGTGATGAAGGCGGCGGTCTTGAGGAACTGCTCGCCACGGAAAGCGGCGGTCGCCTTGCGCAAGGCTTCCGCCTCCACGCTGGCGGTGTGGGCGGCTTCGGCCAGGGCCGCAGCATCGGCCTTGAGGCTGGCTTCGGCAGCCGCCGCCTCGCTCGCCGCCTTGGCGGCGGCCGAGGAAAGCTCCTGCGCGCGCTTCGACAGCACTTCCGCCGTCTCGGCGGCGCGCGCCGTGGCGCGGTCGGTAACGGCGGAGAATTCCGTCGCGGTGCGCGACAGGCGCTCGTTGATCTCGGCCACCTTCTCGGAAGCACGGCCGGCGCGGGCATCCACGTCGTCGGCATGGCGGCGGAAACCGTCGCTCATGCGGTCGGTCTGCTTCATCGCATCCTCGACCACGCTGGCCAGTTCGCGGGTGCGGTTGCGCAGCGTCTCGGAGGCATCGTCGATACGGCCCGAGGCAGTGCCCACCGCCAGGTTGATCTCGCGGGCACGGGCATCGAAGGTGGTGCCGACCTGGGCAACACGTGCCACCGCTTCGTCGGAGACGCGGGCGACTTCGTGGGCCTGACGGCGCAGGCTGTCGCCGATATGCGCGGTCTTGGCGGCGGCGGTATCGGAGGCTTCCGCCAGTTCCTGCACGCGGCCACGGAAGTTCTCGCGGATGGTCTCGGCCTGGCGGTTGAGTTCGCGCGCCAGATCGGTGAGCGCTTCGGCCTGGTCGTGAATGGTGTCGCGCAGGTCGAGCGTGCGGCCCACCACATTCTGCGCCGCATCGGACAATTCCTCGCTGCGCGCCTTGGCGGTTTCGCCGGCCATGTCGAGATTGGCCTTGGCGCGTTCGGCGGTGGCGCCAAGCGCCTCGGCTTCGTCCTTGGCCTTGGCGCTGAGATTGACCAGCGACACGCTCTGGGCATCGGCGCGCTCGGCCAGCAGCACCATGGCCTCGGCAACGCGCTGCGACAGGTCGGAAAGATCGCGGGCACGGGCCTGGGCGGTGGAGCCGGCAAGCTGGGCTTCCATGGCGGCGCGTTCCGAACTGGCGGACAGCGCCTGGGCCTGCACCTGGGCGGATTCCGACACCTGATGCAGGCGCTGCGCCGCGCGTTCGGCGGCGGTCTGCAATTGCAGTGCATCCTGGCCGGCGCTGTCGCCGGCGGCACGCAGGCGCTGCGCGGTGCGCTGCGCTGCCTGATCCAGACCATCCACCTGCTCGCGCACTTCGCTGCCGGTATCGGCCAGGCGCTTGGTGATATCGCCCACTGTCTCTTCCAGCATCTCGGCGTGGCGGCGCAGCAGGCCACCGGCCTCGCCCACCTGCTCGTGGCTGCGCTGCGTTGCCTGGGCCAGCAGCAGGTTGGCCTGGGTCATGGTCTCCTGCACGCTGGCGGCCATGGCAATGGCTTCGCGGCCGGCTTGCGCCAGACTCTCGACGCGGTGCTTGATGATCTCGTCGGCCTGGCCGGCCTTGCCCAAAGCCGAGGACGCGGCATGGTCCAGCGCCTGGGCGCGGCTCTGCATCGCATCGCCGATCTGCAAGGCCTTGTCGGCAAGCTGCTGCAGCGTGGCGGTCAGGTTGTTGCCTTCGCGGCGCAGCGTATCGCCGGCAGCGGCGAAACGCTGATCCGCCAGTTCGGCGGCATGGCCAAGCTGGTCGGTCTGATGCCGCACCAGATCGCCGGTGAGGCGCAGGCGCTGCTCGGCCTGGGTCGCGGTCTCGGCAAAGGTTTCGGCCTGGCGGCTGGCGGCAGCGGCAGCAGTCTCCAGCGCCTGGGTGCGGGTGCGCATGTCGTCGCTGGCATTGCGCAGCCGTTCGGCAACGCGGCCGCCCTGGTCGTCGAGCTGGCCGACTTCCGAACGCACCACCTCGCCGACATCGCGCAGCCGGGTGATGGCGGTGGAGGTGGTCTGCTCCATCTCGCGGATACGTTCGCGCAGCACGGTGCCGGCAGCCTCCGCCGTTTCGATGGCGCGCTTGGTCGCCGACTGGAAGGAGGTGGTTTCGCGGCCGAAGCTCTCGCCCGCCGTCTGGGCGCGGACGACGGTGAGTTCGGCAGCCGAAGTGAGCTTGTGCGCGGTATCGGCAAAGCTGGAACCGATCTGCTCGGCCTGGCCGGAAGCGCGCAGCACTGCCTGCTCCAGCGCGGTGATCTTCTGCTCAAGCTGCGCCGAAATCGCCTGCGCCACTTCCGCCGCGCGCTGCACGGCGGCATCCATCAATTCGCCATGCTTGCGCGAGAGTTCATCGACGCGGTCGTTCTGGAACTGGATCGACGAGGTGATACGGCTGATTTCCTGCGCCTTGCCCTGGAAGATGCCGCGCGCCGTCTCGACCTCGCGCACGATCACATCGGCGGCCTGCAGCAGCACCTGCGCCTGGGTGGTGACAGTGTGGCCGATGCCGGAAACCTTGGCCTCGACTTCCTGGCCGACCTGTTCGGCAGCTTTCAGCAGCACGCCCGACTGTTCCTCGAAACGGCCGGCAATGCCCTTCACGGTGCCATCGAGTTCGCCGGAAAGCTGGTCGGCCACGGCAATGATCTGCTTCTGCGCATTGCTGAGCGTGCGGCTCAGATCCTTGGTGCGTTCGGCGATGGCGGCATCGATATTCTGCACGGTGCCGACCAGCGCATCCTGCTGGCTGGCCATGGCCTGACCAAGCTGCATCACCTTGTCGGTGGCGCCCTGGGCGGCCTCTTCCATCTCGCGCGACTGGCGGCGCAAGGCATTGGCCAAAGCCGAGACGCGGCGTTCGGCTTCCGGCGTCGGATAGGTCAGGTCGAGCAGGATCTGGTGCAGCACGGCGCCCTGCTGCTTCACGGTGGTGCCACGCCACAGATTCATCAGCGCCAGCCACAGGAAGGCCAGCGGGGCGGCAACACCGGCGATGAAGGCGCCGATCTCATGCGGCAACGCCTGCCACAGATTGCCCCAGCCGATCGAAATCTGGATGTAGCTGGCACAGAGCGCGAGCCAGAACAGGCTGATGCCGGCCCCGATCATCACCAGCAGCCGGCGCTGGCGCTCCAGTTTCGGCAGGCCGATCAGCTCGTTGGCCTCGGCCTCCGCCCGGTCATGCGCGCCCTGCGACGCCGCCGCTTGCGCCGCCGCCGCCATGTCTGCCCGCGGATGTTTGATCAGCATGCCAGAATCTCCCCGCCATTGCCGGATTTCGGCTGCTCCATTGAAGCACCAAATCACGGCCGCGCAACAACTTGCACAGGTCTGCCTATCCTGCACCCTAGGGGGCAATGGTTAATGGCTGATGAGCAGATGGGGTTAATGGCCGGCGGGCAGGCCGCCGGAAGGCCGATTCATTTTGGGCAACCTGCGCCTGTTTCGCCCTGCGGATAAATCCGGCAAGCCCAGCGAGCGCCACGGGTGTAACGGCTCGCCCTGGCGGTGCATTTTTCCCAAATCTTGATCTTATCCCCGGCTTTCACTGCATCCACATGACCATGATTTTGCACTGCCGAGAATGCAGCGACACGCAGTAAAATGGGCTCGCCCACGCATCGGCGTTGTGGTCAACAGGATTTTTTGCAGGAATGTTTCACACATCCTGTTGACGGTCCGTTAAGAGTGGCTACCATATCTAGTGTTCGTCGGGGATGTGCCGTGTGGGGCGCCGCGACAGCCTGAAAACCCGGAAAGCCGGTTTTTCAAGCCAAGTAGGGTGAGCGCGGCAAGGTGCACTCATCGACGGACACAAGATCTAGATTTAGTGCTGGCTGATCCAGCAAAAACGACATCGCATTTTGCGCTGGGGGGCTGATTCTGAATCGGCCAGGCGGAATTAGAAAGGGGAACCAACCGTGCTGAACACGCTGCAGACCGAACGTGGCATTCGCATCGAGATGGACCGCCAGCGCGACCGCCTGCTGACCGATTTCGGCAAGGCGACGCTGGACGACCGCTATCTGCTGCCTGGCGAGAGCTACCAGGATCTGTTCGCCCGCGTGGCCAGCCACTACGCCGACGACACCGCCCATGGCCAGCGGATGTATGACTACATCTCCAAGCTCTGGTTCATGCCGGCAACCCCGGTGCTGTCCAACGGCGGCACCAATCGCGGCCTGCCGATCTCCTGCTTCCTGAACGAAGCCAATGACAGCCTGGATGGCATCGTCGGCCTGTGGAACGAGAATGTCTGGCTGGCGGCGCGCGGCGGCGGCATCGGCAGCTACTGGGGCAACCTGCGCTCGATCGGCGAAAAGGTCGGTCAGAACGGCAAGACCTCCGGCATCATTCCGTTCATCCGCGTGATGGACAGCCTGACGCTGGCGATCAGCCAGGGCTCGCTGCGCCGCGGCTCGGCCGCCGTCTACCTGCCGGTCGACCACCCGGAAATCGAGGAATTCATCGAGATCCGCCGCCCCACCGGCGGCGACCCGAACCGCAAGGCGCTGAACCTGCATAACGGCCTGCTGATCTCGGATGCCTTCATGCGCGCGGTGGAGAAGGACGAGGAATGGGCGCTGCTCAGCCCGCATGACCGCACGGTGCAGAAGACCGTGTCGGCCCGCGCGCTGTGGATCCGCATCCTCACCGCCCGCATCGAGACCGGCGAGCCCTACATCGTCAATATCGACCATGTGAACCGCGCCCTGCCGGAGCATCACAAGCTGGCCGGCCTGCGGGTCAAGACCTCCAATCTCTGCTCCGAGATCACGCTGCCGACCGGCATCGACCAGCATGGCCAGCAGCGCACCGCCGTCTGCTGCCTGTCGTCGCTCAATCTCGAATACTTCCATGACTGGAAGGACGCGCCGAACTTCATCGAGGATTGCCTGCGCTTCCTCGACAACGTGCTGGAAGATTTCATCAAGACCGCGCCGGACAGCATGGCCCGCGCCCGCTACGCAGCGATGCGCGAGCGTTCGGTGGGCCTTGGCGTGATGGGCTTCCACTCCTTCCTGCAGGCCAATGGCGTGCCGTGGGAAAGCGTGATGGCCAAGGTGTGGAACCGCACCATCTTCAAGCATGTGAAGGAACAGGCCGACGCCGCCTCGCGCGCCCTGGCGGAAGAGCGCGGCGCCTGCCTCGATGCCGCCGAATACGGCATCATGGAGCGCTTCTCGCACAAGATCGCGATTGCACCGACCGCCTCGATCTCGATCATCGCCGGCGGCGCTTCGCCCGGCATCGAGCCGAACGTCGCCAATGCCTATACGCACAAGACGCTCTCGGGCTCCTTCAGCGTGCGCAGCCCGCATCTGGAGAAGGTGCTGGAGACCTATGGCAAGAATGACGAGGAAACCTGGTCGTCGATCACCGTCAACGACGGCTCGGTGCAGCATCTTGATTTCCTCAGCGACGACGACAAGGCGGTGTTCAAGACCGCGTTCGAACTCGACCAGCGCTGGCTGATCGAACTCGCCGCCGACCGCACGCCCTATATCTGCCAGGCGCAGAGCCTGAACATCTTCCTGCCGGCCAACGTGCATAAGCGCGATCTGCACCAGATCCACTTCCAGGCCTGGAAGAAGGGCGTCAAGAGCCTCTATTACTGCCGCTCGCTGTCGATCCAGCGCGCCGAGAAGGTTTCCGGCCAGACGGTTATTTCCGGCCAGGCGATGCCGGCAACGGCACCGGCCACGGTGATGACCATGGCGATCCCGGTGGTCGGCCGCATCAACGAAGGCGAGCGTCCGCAGGGCGAAGTGGTGGAAGCCGAACTGCCGCTGGAAATGGCCCAGGCCGGCGGCGGCCCGCGCGAGGCGGTGAATTACGAGGAATGCCTCGCCTGCCAGTAAGCAGCGGGAAACAATTTAGCAGCCGAGGCGGCCCGGAAGAAATTCCGGGCTGTTTCTTTTTGCGGCGGTCTTACCGGCTACTCATCGGCCTTATCCGGCGACTTTCATCCCAGGCCCCAATACTCTCTTAAGCGGGCCCAAGTCGATTTTGCCCGCCGCTGCATTCTGCGGAACGGCATCGCCATGGAAGCGCCGCTGTGCGTCGCACAGCACGCAATACCGGTCATCCATGCCGCCGCCGCCATCCATATCCTGCAGCAAAGTGGTGCCGATATGGCGGCCCAACTGGCGATAGGCCTCGAATTGCTTTTCCGAGAAGAACTGATCTGCCGTGGTCTCCTGAGGAAACGCCGGGTTGGCCTCGCCATAAGCCCAGCTCGTCACTGGCATCGACTTCAGGCGCGTCGGCTTGACCAGGATGAGCAAGCCCTCCAGCACCGGCAGGTCGCCCACTGCTGGATAACGTATGGCGCCAAGCGCGTAGCCCCTGTCGTTGAGCGCCGCATTCATTTCCTCCGGCGGGCCGAAATAGACCGAGACGCCGAAATCGCTGCGCGCCAGGGTGAGCGAATGGGCAAGGTCGCCGAATTGCCGCTGCTCGTCGGCGGCGGCATCGGACAGGATGATGCAGCGCACGCGGCGGCGGAACAATTCATAGAGGCCCATATTGTCGAAATGGCCGCCATCGGACACTTCGATGAAATCGCCGCCGCCCTCCGAGGCGCCGCCATGGCACAGGCTGGTGAAGCCGGGATTCCACAGGGTAGGAATTGGGCGCTGCACCTTGCCCGCCGCGTCCTTCCGCACGCGGTTCGGCGCCGGCATCCAGTAACCAAGCCGCAGGTTCAGCCAGGTCATCAGCGTGGCGATGGCGGGGCTGCGCTGCAACCCGCCGCCTTCGCCGGTATTCGGATTGGCGGCCGCGCCCGAAATCGCCACCGCCGTGATGTAGGACAACGCCCTTTCGCTCTCACCGCCGATATAGCTTTCGGAATCGATCCAGCCGGTGGCATCGCTGCCGCAGAAGAGCGGCGAGAACAGGAAGCTGTCGCCGCCGCGCTGGCACAGCAACTGTTGCTGCGCATGCACCGCCACCAGGTTGGTGTTGATCAGCGGATACAGATAGGGCTCTTCCTCTGCCCCGGCCACGGGCTTGGCCGATACCAGCGAGAAAGTGTCGGGGTCGGGATGGCCCAAGCTATCCAGCCCGATCTCGCGCGATACGGTTTCCTGCTGGCTGCGCCTGGCCAGATTGCTGAGTGCCTCGGTGAACCGCTTTTTGCCGCGCCGACGCTGCGACGGGGAATCTGTGTCGTCGCGCGATATCCAGGCGATGCCGTTGAACTCCGGCAGGAAAATCTCCATCAGTCGATCGCGGTAGAAACGGTGCATGGAGAGGAAATTCGGCCCCGGCAGACCCGGTGCCAGCCACCACACCACGAACGAACCGAGCAGCAGGATCACGGCGCCGCCAAGCGCCGCCCGCTGCATCGCCAGATCAACCGCATCCTCCACTGCCGCCACCGGCGCCCATCCCGCCGCGCCGAGTACGGTGCCGACAACCCATGAGCCGGCGGCATAGACCAGCAGCAGCAGCGCCGCCAGGATGAGTATGGCGGCACCACGCAGCGCCAGGGCGCGCTGCTTCGGATTCAATTGGCTGAAGGTGGAAATCTTGGCCGCGATACCGCCCACCGCGGCAATGATCGCGGATACCAGACTTTGGCTGGCAACATCGGTGCCGGCGCCGAAAATCGGCGCGGCGGATATGAGGCCATGCAGGGTCGGCAGCAGGGTCGCCACCAGGGCGCCGAGATAGAGTTTCAGTTCCCATCCCGACTGCACCACCACGTTCAGCCGTGTTGCGTAATCATCCTGGCTGACGAAATCACGCAGGAAATAGGCAAAGGCCCAGAGCGTGGCAACGACCTGCACGACGATAAGAGCGGCAAGCCCGCCAAGGCCGGCGCGCGCCACGAAGGACGGTTCGAAACCGCAGGCACCGACCAGGCCCGCGAGTTTGGGGATGGCATCGCAGAAATGTTCGACGCCCCAGCCCACCACATAAGCCAATGCTGCCACAGCCACGAATCCCAGCAGCATCATCCAGCTATAGAACAGGAAGGAGGCGATGGCGCCGCGCATGGCATTGTAGCCCGCCGCCAACAGGTCGATGCGCTTGTTCGGCGCCAGGTAATTGGCGCGGCGGCGGATATGCGCCAGCAGCGAGTCCGCGCCGACCGGCAGATTCTTCTGTGGCGAGGGATCGAACAGGAAGTCTTTCGGATCAAGGCCGGTGACATGGCGGCCCCAGTTCAGTGCCGCGCCGGCATAGCCGCCGCCGGAAACGGTGGAGAGATATTTGAACGCCCGCAACGCATCCGCCTTGGCGAAAGCCTGCAGCAGGCCGAGGGCGAAAGACGCCGAACGGATACCGCCGCCCGAGAGCGCCAAGGCGCCGATCTCGGCCCCCGGCTTGATTTGCAGCAATTCCGCTTCCTGGCGCAGGAACTCTTCCGCGCCACACCGCGCCAGACTTTCGCTGTCCGTCATGCTCGCCCCCATGCCGCACCGGCCTCCCCTCAGGCCGGAACAGCATTATTCTGGGACGTTTTTCTATTTAATAAACCAAAAAATAGTATTTCTTATTGTATATACACGCCAATGGCTTAGCCCTTCGGCTCGAATTTCAGCGCCACGCCGTTCATGCAATAGCGGTCGCCGGTCGGCGCCGGGCCGTCCGGAAACACGTGGCCGAGATGACCGCCGCATTTGGCGCAGAGCACTTCGGTGCGGCGCATGAAATGGCTGTTGTCTTCCTCTGTCGCCACCGCGCCGTCCTTGGCCTGGTAGAAGCTCGGCCAGCCGCAGCCGCTATCGAACTTGGTATCGGAGTCAAACAGCGCCGAGCCGCAGCCGGCGCAGAGGAACTGGCCGGCGCGTTTCTCATGGTTGAGCGGGCTGGTATAGGGCCGCTCGGTCGCGGCATGGCGCAGCACCTGATAGGCGGCGGCATCCAGCCGCTTGCGCCACTCCGCATCCTCAAGCTGGATCGGAAAGGATTTCTTGGTCTGCTCGGCCATCGGCGCCCTCCTGCTATGCGGAGCATATAGGGCGCCGAGGCGCGGCGTTAAGGGCCCCGGCTCCGGCCTCAGCTTTCTGGCTCATCCTCGCCCCAGCTACGCCAGAGGCCGAGGATCGACACCGCCATCAGCGCCAGGCCGAAACCGAGATGCGGCAGGGTCGCCTGCGGCACGCGGTAGAAGCTGAGCAGCCAGGGCGCCAGCACCAGCCAGGCGCCAAGGCCGAGCGTGATCCAGCCTTCCCAGCGATCCTGCAGGGTGAGCGTGAGGCCGGCCAGCGCGAAGACCAGCATGCCGATGATGACGCTGTTCATGGTGGCGCCGCCAAGCCCGGTGAAGCCGAAGCTCCAGGGCGAGAGGCCGATGGCCACGCCCAGGGCCAGCATTGCCCAGGCCTCCCAGGGCAGGCGTGCCTTGCGCGGCGGCGTGTGATGCAGACCGATGCCGCGATGGTCGAAGCGATGAGGGAAGGAATGCAGTTTCGATAGCTGGCCCATGACGCACCTCCAGATGCAACATCCCGGAGGGATACTTCCCTCAGGGTCTGGCCTTAAGGCTCGGCCTCAAGGTCTGGCAGTGCGGTGGCGGCTCCCCCAGCCGCGCCCCGCGAGCGCTGCCGGTGCAGGAGATATGACTCCCGATCACGGCAAAATCGTGGTGCAGGCGTGACTTGTTCGTGAGCGGGGAGCCTCTCGCTGCCAGGCTGGCCGCCGACTTGTGATGGCCGTCATCAAAATTTAGCTTGTTCAAAATTAAATTGTGCGCTATTAATTATCCCGTCAGACAGCAACGGCCCTTGAACCGGGGGCCACCCAACAGGAGACCGACCATGACCCCGCTTTACACCACCACTGCCACCGCCACCGGCGGCCGCTCCGGCCGCGTCACCTCGGCCGACGGCATCATCGACATGACGCTGGCGATGCCGAAGGAACTCGGCGGCCCGGGCAATGCCGCCAACCCGGAAACCTTCTTCGCCTCGGGCTACGCCGCCTGCTTCCAGGGCGCACTGGGCCTGGTCGCCCGCGGCAAGGGCGTGACCCTGCCGGCCGGCAACACCGTCACCGTGACCATCGGCATCGGCAAGGATGAGACCAGCTTCGGCCTGAACGCCGCCATCGTGGTGCATCTGCCGGGCCTGGACCAGGCCACCGCCGACGCGCTTGCCCATGCCGCGCACCAGGTCTGCCCGTATTCCAAGGCGACCCGTGGCAATATCGACGCCACCGTGAAGGCGACGGTCTAAGTCCCATTCCGATCCACGATACCGCGCCGGGCTTCTTGCGGAGCCCGGCGCCAATCGGGGAGGCTATAGCCATGTCCGCCGATTCCAATCTCAAGCTCGACGCCCAGCTCTGCTTCGCGCTCTATGCCGCGTCCAATGCCATGACCCGGCTCTACCGCGACAAGCTGGAACCGCTCGGCCTCACCTATCCGCAGTATCTGGTGCTGCTGGTGCTGTGGGAGCAGGACGGGCTGCCCGGCCCCGGCCTCACCGTGAAGCAGCTCGGCGAACGGCTGCATCTCGATTCCGGCACCCTCACCCCGATGCTCAAGCGCATGGAAATTGCCGGCCTGCTGACCCGCCAGCGCGACGGCCAGGACGAGCGCCTGGTGCGCATTGCCCTCACCCAGGCGGGCCGCGACCTGAAAACCGGCGTGGCGGCGATGAAAGAGGGGCTTTCCTGCCTGCTGCCGCTGCCCGGCCGCGACATTGCCCGGCTGCGCACCGAATTACAGGGACTTGCCGCTGCCTTGCACAGCCTGCCCCCTGGGTAGTCCCCCGGGTAATCCACAGGCTTATCCGCAAGATTTTGCGGAAATACTACTCTACCACACTATATGTTGCGTCTCGCAGCCGGCTTCGCTAGTCTCCCCCAGCACACGCTGTCACGGGGATTCCATCATGCCGCTTCTCGACGCCAAACCGGTCTACAAGCCCTTCCAGTATCCTTGGGCATATGAGGCCTGGATGACGCAGCAGCGCGTGCATTGGCTGCCCGAGGAAGTGCCGCTGGCCGATGACGTGAAGGACTGGCAGAAGAAGCTCACCCCGGGCGAGAAGAACCTGCTGACGCAGATCTTCCGTTTCTTCACCCAGGCCGATGTGGAAGTCTCGAACTGCTACATGAAGCATTACGCGCGGGTGTTCAAACCCACCGAAGTGCAGATGATGCTGGCCGCCTTCGCCAACATGGAGACGGTGCATATCGCCGCCTATTCGCACCTGCTCGATACCATCGGCATGCCCGAAGAAGAATACTCGGCCTTCCTCCGCTACAAGGAGATGAAGGACAAGTACGACTACATGCAGCAGTTCGGCGTCGAGACCAAGGCGGATATCGCCAAGACGCTGGCGGTGTTCGGCGCCTTCACCGAAGGCCTGCAGCTTTTCGCTTCCTTCGCCATCCTGCTGAACTTCCCGCGCTTCAACAAGATGAAGGGCATGGGCCAGATCGTGTCGTGGTCGGTGCGCGACGAAACGCTGCACACCAACTCGATCATCCGCCTGTTCCGCACCTTCGTTGAGGAAAACCCGGAAGTCTGGACCGAGGAATTCCAGCGCGAGCTTTATGTCGCCTGCTCCACCATCGTCGATCATGAGGATGCCTTCATCGACCTCGCCTTCGAACTCGGCGGCGTGCAGGGCCTCTCCGCCGACGACGTGAAGAACTACATCCGCTGGACCGCTGACCGCCGCCTGTTGCAGCTCAACCTGCAGCCGATGTACCGCATCGCCAAGAATCCGCTGCCCTGGCTGGATGCGATCCTCAACGGCGTCGAGCACACCAACTTCTTCGAGAACCGCGCCACGGAATATTCCAAGGCCTCGACCCAGGGCTCCTGGGAAGACGCTTTCGCGTAAAAAGCGGCTGGCGCATCGATAAAACGAAGGGCGGCTGCCACACAGCCGCCCTTTCTTTTTCTCTTTCTTTGTCATTCCCGCGCCAGCGGGAATCCCATTTCACCGCGCGTAACCTCACTTGCCGTCCGCCAGTCAGGCGAGCATACTGGCGCCATGACCACGCTGGAACTCTCGCCCCGCATCGCCGCCCGCATCCGCCGCAAGCTGCGCAACGGGGCCTATGCCGATGCCGACAGCGTGGTGGCCGAGGCACTGCGCCTGCTGGACGAACGGGACAAGCTGGAGAAGCGCGACGTGGCGCTGGGCTTCGAGCAATTGCGCAAGGGCGGTATATCCAAGCGCTCAATGGAAGACATCATCGCCTTGGCCAATAAGCGCCATGCACGGAAGTCGCAGCCGAAACGCTAGGCCCAGCGCAACGATCCGCTATAGCCGCGCGGCTGAGCGGGATTTACTCGGTATTTGGGATTTCATCAGCGCGCAGAGCGGCACGGCTCAGGCCGATGCGGTGTTGCGGCGGATAGAAAAGGCGCTCAGGCGCCTGGAACGCTTCCCCCATCTCGGGCGCTCCCGCCCTGAATATGGGCCGAATGCCCGCAGCGCCGTGCAGGAAAGCTGGATCATCTACTATGATCTGATCCGGGAGAAACGCTCGATCCTTGTCGCCCGTATCCTGCATGCAGCCCGCGATCAGGCCGCTGTGCTGGAGCAAGGCAAAGTCTAAGCCAAAATATCCACGGCGCGGCGGCGCTGTTCCAGTTCGGTGCGCAGGCTGACACCGGCAGTGGCCTGCTGGAGCTGGGCCTGGGCGAAAAGCTGGGCGGCGGCGGCCATGGCGTCGGCATCGAGGCCGCCCTCGGCGACGAGCTTGACCGCCTTGGTCAGGCGGGCTTCGGCCTGGCTGAAGGCCGCGAGGCTGGATCCGATGCTGTCGATCATGGCGCCAGGATAATCCGCCGCCGCGCCCGGCTCAAGCCAGTCTTGACCGCTTTACGTTCCTGTTATATTCTTTATTACACCTCACCCTGCATACGCGGCTAGGCGATGCTCTGGTAGGTGATGCTTTGGCAGGTAATGCTGGCTGCCGGCCTTTCGCCGGTCGGCGCGCTTTGTCGTGCCGGGCAGGCCGGTAGAGCCCGGAAAAAGCCCTTGTGACAAAATCGCCGGAATGTCCGGGAACAAACGGGAGTAAGTGGGAAGCGAAACGAAGCCTGGCGAAGCAGCATGACGCGCCCGCGATGTTCTGCTATTTCACCGCCAAGCAGCCACCAGAACAAACTAGCCGCCTCCAACGATTGGCAGATGGAGAAAAGCCCGCCATGGCCCCAAGCCAGAGCCCGAACCAGAGTCCGCCCCCGCCCGCCTCTGCCACCGCTGCCTCCCCCGGTCCCTCGGCCAGCCCGGTTCTCGCGCTGCTGCCCATCCCCATCGATGCCTGGCGCCAGGGCAATACCGGCATTCCCTTCGCGCATCGCCTCGACTCCGGCAAGCCCGGCCCCAGCGTCACCATCACCGCGCTGATCCATGGCAACGAGGTCTGCGGTGCCCATGCGCTGGACCTGCTGCTGCGCAGTGGCTTCCGCCCGCTGGTGGGCAAGCTGACGCTGATCTTCTGCAACATCGCCGCCTATATGCGCTTCGATCCGCAGGAGCCGACCGCCTCGCGCTTCGTGGATGAGGACATGAACCGCGTTTGGAGCGAGGATGTGCTGCGCTCAAGCCGCAGTTCGGTGGAGCTGGAACGCGCCCGCGAGATCGAGCCGCTGATCCGCGACACGGATTTGCTCCTGGATATCCATTCGATGCAGACGCCCTCGCCGGCGCTGATGCTCTCGGGGCCGCTGCCCAAGGGCCGTGAGCTTGCCCGCGCCGTCGGGGTGCCGAATTTCGTCGTCGCCGATGAGGGCCACAAGGCCGGCAAGCGCATGCGCGATTATGGCGATTTCAGCAATCCGACCAGCGCCAAGAACGCGCTGCTGGTGGAATGCGGCCAGCATTGGGCCGCCGACAGCCGGCCGATGGCGATTGAAACCATGCTGCGTTTCCTGAAAGCCGCCGGCCAGGCCGATGATGCATTTTTGGCTCAGCATGGCGTGGCACCGATGCCGGCGCAGACGCAGCATTTCGTCGAAGTGACCGATGCCGTCACCATCGAGAGCAACGAATTCCGCTTCATCGGCGAATTCACCGGCCTGGAAAGCATCGCGCAGGCTGGCACCGCCATCGCCCAGGATGGCCCGGTGACGATCCGCACGCCCTATGACGATTGCGTGCTGATCATGCCGACGCGGCGGCTGAAAGCGGGCCAGACCGCGGTGCGGCTCGGCCGGCGGCTCTCGGCCTAAGCCAGCTTGATCCCGTGGCAATAGCCCGCCCCACCCCGCAACTGACGCCCAGGCTGATCGCCGCCACGGCCTTCACGCTCGGCGTCGGCGCAGTGGGCGGTGCGCTGTTCCTGTGGCTGCGCGTGCCGCTGGCCTGGATGCTCGGCGCCATGTGCTTCGTGGCGCCGCTGGCGCTGTTCGGGCGGCCGAAGCGGCTGCCGGTGTTTGTCGACATGCGGCTGCGCGAGCTGATGGTCACGGTGCTCGGCGTCATGCTCGGCTCGGCCTTCACGCCGGAAATGCTGCGGCATTGGAGCGAATGGCTCGGCCTGATGGCGCTGATGCTGGTCTATGTGCCGATCGCTACGGCGGTCTGCTACTGGGTGTTCCGCAAGGGCGGCAACCTCGATCCGGTGACCAGCTATTTCGCCGCCACGCCGGGCGGCTTGCAGGAAATGACCATGGTGGGCGAAGCCATGGGCGGCAATGCGCGCTCCATCGTGCTGTGCCATGCCATCCGCATCTTCGTCACGGTGATGACGATTCCCTTCTACTTCCGCCTCGTCGAAGGCTTCTATGTGCCGCCGATGACGCCCGGCCCCGGCGTCAGCGCCATGGCCCTTGATGACGGCCTGCTGCTGGTCGGCTGCGGCCTGGTCGGCTGGGCACTGGCGCGGCGGCTGAAGCTGCCGGCCTCGCAATTGCTTGGGCCGATGATCTGCTCGGCTTTCGTGCATCTGATGGGCTGGTCGGCGGCCAAGCCGCCGCCGGAAATCGTCGCCATCGCTCAAGTCGTGGTCGGCTGCTCGCTCGGCTGCCGCTTCGCCGGCACGGCTTTGCGCGAAGTCGGGCGGCTGGCCAAGCTGGCGCTGATCTCGACGCTGGTGATGATCGCGCTGGCGGTCGGGCTCACCACGCTGGCCGCCGGGCCGCTCGGCTTCTCGCGCGAAACCCTGATCCTGGTGCTGGCGCCGGGTGGGCTCGCGGAAATGAGCCTTGTGGCGCTGGCGCTTGGCGTCGAGGTCGCCATCGTTTCCTCGATGCACGTGTTCCGCATCATGGTGGTGGTGGTGCTGGCACCGCAGGCATTCCGCCTGTTCAAGCTGAAGGCAGATTAGCGCCCAGGTCTTTTACTGCCTAGGCGCGGGCCAGGATGAACAGCCGGCGGAACGGAAACAGCGTGCTGCCATTGGCTTCCTTCGGGTAGGCTTTCGCGATGCGGGCGCGGTAATCGGCTTCGAAAGCGGCGCGCTCCTCGCCCGCCAGCGCATCCAGCAGCGGCTTCAGCGCAGAGCCCTTGGTGAATTCCGCCACCGGATTCTCGCCCGTCAGCACCTGGGTATATTCGGTTTCCCAGATATGCAGTTCGGCCACCTTGTCGTGCAGCAAACGCCAGTAGAAACCCGGCTCGGAAACCGGGTTGCGCCGCAGCAACGGCAGCAGCTTCGGCGCCCAGGGACCGGCCTCGGCGGCGGCCAGGATATTGGTATGCGAGGGGGCGGCGAAATTGCGCGGCATCTGCACCGCCATGTAGCCGCCGGGCTTCACGGTCTTGAGCAAGCTCGGAAACAACGTCTCATGGCTGCCGAGCCAATGCAGCGCGGCGTTGGAATAAAGCAGGTCCACCGGCTCGGCCGGCCGCCACTCGGCGAATGACGCTTCGACATAGCTGGCTTGCGGGTATTGTGCGCGCGCCTTGGCCAGCATTTCCGGGGAGGAATCGACGCCGGTGATTTTGGCGTCCGGCCAGCGGGCCAGGAACAGCGGCGTCAGGTTGCCGGCGCCGCAGCCCATATCCACAACACTGGCCGGGCTGGCGAGCGGCACGCGCTGCAACAGGTCGATGGCGGGCTGCAGGCGTTCGCCGGCAAATTTCAGGTATTGCGTCGGGTCCCAGGTCATGCCACTAGCGTACTAGAGGAAACGGTTTCGCCAAGGGATTTCGGGATGAATTCTTCTCAAGCCGCCATCACTTTCGATCAACCCATGCAGCTTACCGGCATGCGCGTGCTGCCAGAGCATATCGATGCCAACGGGCATATGAATGTCGGCTATTACAACGTCATCTTCGATCAGGCGCTGGACAAGCTGTTCGTACCGTTCGATCTCGACTGGAGCTACGTGCAGCGCACCAACCTCTCCACCTTCGTGCTGGAGACCCATGTCTGCTATCTGCAAGAGGTAGTGGAAGGCGATGAGCTGCGCTTCAGCTTCCAGCTCCTTGGCGCCGATGCCAAGCGGCTGCATTACTTCATCGCCATGCATCACGCCGAGAAAGGCTATCTCGCCGCGACATCCGAGCAGGTGCTGGTGCATGTCGATCTCGGCACGCGGCGCTCGACGCCCTTCCTGCCCGAGCATCAGGACTTGTTCAGCAAAATGCTCGAAGGTCATGCCAAACTGCCCAAGCCGGAACAGGCCGGCCGCAGCCTGGGGCTGACGAAGAAATAACCCTAGAGCTTGATCTCGACTTCGACGAAGGCCATCGGCGCGCTGCCGGCGTTGATCACGTCATGCGCCACGCCCTTGGGCCGCGAGTAGCTGCCGCCCGCCTGCATCTCGACAATGCTTTCCGCACCATCGGCGCCGATGATCCTGAGCCGCGCATCGGTGAGATAGGTCACCACATAGGGATATTCATGCACATGGTGGCCGGTGGCGGCGCCCGGTGCGAAATCCCAGCGCGTCACCCGCACGCGCTCATCATCCACCTGCTGGGTCGGTACGGCTTGCGGCATGGCAGTCTCCTGGGCTTTGTTCAAACCAGATAAGCGGGGTTCAAACCGGATCGGCGGGCTTCTTCTGGCGCTGCGAGTAAGGCGGGCGTTTCGGCCGGCCGAGTGCCAGCGCCTTGATCATGCCGCGCAAGGTCTGCACTTCCTGCGCCGCCATCGGGATGCGCTGCAGCAGGTTACGCAGGTTGCGCAGGATGGCCTCCTTCTTCGGCGCGATATTGTGGAAGAAGCCGGCTTCCTCCAGTTCCTCGGCGAAGTGGCGGTAAAGCCCCTCCACTTCCTCCTGGCTGGCCCAGCCGCCATAGGCGTTGTCGAGCACCAGAGGCGCCGTGGTATCCGCTGCCGTGAACCATTCATAGCCGATCAGCAGCACGGCTTGCGCCAGGTTCAGCGACGAGAAACCGGGATTGAGCGGCACGCTGATCGCCACATCGGCCAGCGCCACATGGTCGTTATCGAGTCCGGTGCGTTCCGGGCCGAACAGAATGCCGACGCGGCGGCCCTCCGCCATGTCGGCACGTATCATCGCCGCCGCCTCGCGCGGCGTCGCCACCGGCTTCATCATGTCGCGGTGCCGCGCCGTGGTGGCATAGATGCGGTGCATGTCGGCCACCGCATCGGGTACGGTCTTGAACAGGCTGACCGCATCCAGCACCGGATCAGCACGGCTCGCCAGCACATAGGCCGCCGGGTTGGGCCAGCCGTCGCGCGGGTTCACCAGGCGCATCTCGGTGAGCGCGCAATTCAGCATGGCGCGCGCCGCCGCGCCGATATTCTCGCCAAGCTGCGGCTCCACCAGGATCACCGCCGGGCCGCGATGCAGCGGCCCCGGCGGTGCCAGGTCTCCCAGTTTCGGCCGATGCGTGCCGGCCATTGCTTCAGAGGCGCGAAGCGGGTGCGCCGTCGCGCAGCAGCTTCCAGTTGATGCTATCCATCAGCGCCACGAAAGCCGCATCGACGATATTCGGCGACACGCCCACCGTGGCCCAGCGGTTGCCCTGGCCATCAGCGCTCTCGATCATCACGCGCGTGGTCGCCTCGGTGCCGCCATTGAGGATACGCACCTTGAAATCGACCAGCCGCAGATCATCGAGATAGCTCTGGAAGCGGCCCAGATCCTTGCGCAGGGCATGGTCCAGCGCGTTGACCGGGCCGTTGCCTTCCGCCACCGAGAACAGGGTCTCGCCATCCACGTTCAGCTTCACCGTGGCTTCCGACACGGTGACGAGTTCGCCCTTGGCATTGAAACGCCGCTCCACCATGACGCGGAAACTGCGCACGCGGAAATATTCCGGCAACAGTCCCAGCGCGCGCCGCGCCAGCATCTCGAAGCTGGCCTCGGCGCCATCATAGGAATAGCCCTCGGACTCGCGCTGCTTCACTTCCTCGAGCAGGCTGCCGAGGCGCGGATCGGCGGCATCATACGGGATGCCGGCTTCATCCAGACGCACCAGCAGGTTGGAACGCCCCGCCTGGTCCGACATCACCACATGGCGGCGATTGCCGACGGTTTCCGGCGGCACATGCTCGTAGGTCTTGGGGTCCTTCATCACCGCCGAGACATGCAGGCCGCCCTTATGCGCGAAGGCCGAGGCACCGACATAGGCGGCGTGGCGGTTCGGCGCCCGGTTCAACAGCTCGTCCAGCACGCGGGAAGTAGCCGTGAGATGGGTCAAGTCCTGTTCGCTCAGGCCGATATCGACATGCTCTGCGAACCAGGGCTTGAGCATCAGCGACGGGATCAAGGCGATCAGGTTGGCATTGCCGCAGCGTTCGCCAAGCCCGTTCAGCGTGCCCTGCACCTGGCGCACGCCGGCCTTCACGGCGGCCAGCGTATTGGCCACCGCATTCTCGGTGTCGTTATGGGTGTGGATGCCAAGCCGGCTGCCATCACCAAGCTTCTGCACCACTTCGCCGACGATGCGCTCGACCTCGTAGGGCATGGTGCCGCCATTGGTGTCGCACAGCACCGCCCAGCGCGCACCGGCATCCAGCGCGGCCCGAAGGCAATCCAGCGCGAAGCCGGGATTGGCCTTATAGCCATCAAAGAAATGCTCGGCGTCATACATCGCCTCGCCGAAACGGGCATGGGCGGCAGCGATGCTGTCGGCGATCAGTTCGATATTCTCACTGAGCGGGATGCCAAGCGCGATATCGACCTGGAAATCCCACGACTTGCCAACCAGGCAGGCGGCATCGGCCTGGGCGTTGAAGATCGCGGCGAGGCCGGGATCGTTGGCTGCCGAGCGGCCGGGCCGCTTGGTCATGCCGAAAGCCACGAACTTCGCCCGCTTCAACGCCGGCTTGGCGGCGAAGAATTCGGTGTCGGTGGGGTTGGCGCCCGGCCAGCCGCCTTCGATATAGGCGACGCCGAGTTTGTCCAGCGCCTTGGCGATGCTGCGCTTGTCCTGGGTGGAGAAATCCACGCCCTGGGTCTGGGCGCCATCGCGCAACGTGGTGTCGAAGAGGTAAACGCGGTCCTTGGTCATGATGGGGTCGGGTCCCGGAATGCATTCGTAATCGGATAGCGACGATCCCGGCCGAAATTCCGTGCCGTGATCTTCACACCGGGCGGCGCCTGGCGGCGCTTGTATTCCGCGATGTACAGCAGATGCTGCACGCGGCGCACCACCGCTTCAGGCTGTCCGCTGGCCACGATCTCAGCGACGGAGAGTTCCCGCTCCACCAGCATTTCCAGGATCGCATCAAGCTGCTCGTAGGGTGGCAGGCTGTCCTGGTCGGTCTGGTCCTCGCGGAGTTCCGCGCTGGGTGGCCTGGTGATAATTCGCTCGGGTATCACCCGGCCTTCCGGCCCCATCGCGTCCATTGGAATATGCTGGTTGCGCCAGCGCGACAGCTCGAAGACGGTCATCTTGTACACGTCCTTGAGCACGGAATAGCCGCCGCACATATCGCCATAAAGCGTGGCATAGCCGACGCTCATTTCCGACTTGTTGCCGGTGGTCAGCACCATATGGCCAAACTTGTTGCTCAAGGCCATCAGCGTGACGCCACGGATGCGGCTTTGCAGATTCTCTTCCGTCAGGTCGCTGTTGCGGCCTGCGAAGGCCGGCGCCAGCATTTCACTGAATGCAGCAACACCGGGTTCGATGGGAATAGTCTCGTAGGTGCAGCCGAGCGCACGCGCGCATTCGGCGGCGTCATCCAGGCTGATTTGTGCCGTGTAGCGCGAGGGCAGCATCACACAGCGCACGCGGTCGGCGCCCAGCGCATCGACGGCCACGGCAGCGGAAAGCGCGCTGTCGATACCGCCCGAGAGGCCCAGCACCACGCCCGGAAAACGGTTGGCATTCACATAGTCGCGCAAACCCAGCACCATGGCGCCATAGATCGAAGCCAGGCGGTCGAGCGGCTTGGCAATCGTGCCCTTGGCGCAAGCCCAACCCTCGCCCTCGCGGCGCCAGTCGGTGATGGCGATGTCTTCGACAAATTCCGGCTGGCGCAGCGCCATGCTGCGGTCAGCATTGAGCACGAAAGACGCGCCGTCGAAGACCAGTTCATCCTGCCCGCCGACGCGGTTGAGATAGATCAGCGGCAGGCCGGTCTCGACCACGCGGGCAACGCCCAGCGTCAGGCGCTGGTCCCATTTGCCGGCCTCGAAGGGCGAGCCGTTCGGCACGATCAGCAGTTCGGCGCCGGTCTCGGCTAGGCATTCGGCCACATCCGCCGACCACATATCCTCGCAGATCATAACGCCGAGCCGCACGCCACGGAACACCATCGGGCCGGGCAGCGGCCCGGCGGCAAAGACGCGCTTCTCGTCGAACACGCCATAATTAGGCAGGTCGTATTTGTAGCGCACCGCCACGATCTCGCCGCCATCCAGCAGCATCGCGGCATTGTAGAGCTTGCCGCCATCCACCCAGGGCGACGACACCAGCAGACCGGGGCCGCCATCCTTGGTCTGTGCCGCCAGCGCCCGCACCGCCTGCTCGCATTCCCGCTGCACCGCCGGGCGCAGCACCAGGTCCTCCGGCGGGTAGCCAATGATGCACAGCTCCGGCAGCACCACCAGGTCCGCCCCCTTGGCGGCAGCCGCCGCCCGCGCCGTCTCGATACGGCGGCGGTTGCCGGCGATGTCCCCCATCACGGCATTGGTCTGGGCCAGGGCGATTTTCAGGGAATTTGTCATGGTGCTAGACACTTAACGCCACGACAGGCTTACCGCAATGCCCGGCTTGGGGTAGTCTGTCCGACAAATCGACCAGGGAGGAAATCATGGCCAAGAACCTGAATGTTCTGATGAAGCAGCATCCCACGGGCTGGGTGACGGAAGCCGATTTCGAGGTGGCGGAACGTCCGATCCCCACCCCCGGCCCCGGCCAGTTGCTGGTGCGCAACATCTGGCTGTCGCTGGATCCCTATATGCGCGGTGTGATGGATCCGGGCCGCTCGTACTTGGCCAAGATCCAGCCCGGCGACCCGATGATCGGCGGCACGGTCGGCGAGGTGATGCAGTCCGACAACCCGAAATTCCCGGTCGGCAGCTATGTGGTGGGCAATCTCGGCTGGCGCGGCTATGGCGTCACCGACGGCACCGGCCTGGTGCAGATCGACCCGCGCATCGCGCCGCTTTCCACCTGGCTCGGCGTGCTGGGCATGCCTGGCGTGACGGCGCATTACGGCCTGATGCAGATCGGCAAGCCGAAGGAAGGCGAGACCGTGGTGGTTTCCGCCGCTTCCGGCGCGGTCGGTGGCACAGTGGGCCAGATCGCCAAGATCAAGGGCTGCCGCGTCGTCGGCATCGCCGGCGGCAAGGCCAAGTGCGACTATGTGGTGAACGAACTCGGCTTCGATGCCTGCATCGACTACAAGGCGCCCGACATGGAAGCCGCCTTCCGCGACGCGACGCCGAAGCGCGTTGATGTCTATTTCGAGAATGTCGGCGGCAAGATCATGGAAATGGTGTTTGGCCGGCTCAACACCTTCGCCCGTGTGCCGCTCTGCGGCATCATCAGCCAGTATAATCTCACCGAGCCGGAAGGCTTCACCGGCATGCGCCACATGCTGGTGAACCGCGCCACCGTCACCGGCTTCATCATCTCCGACCACATGCCCTACTGGCCGGGCGCGATCCAGGAGATGGCCGGCTGGATCAAGGCCGGCAAGCTGAAATACAAGGAAGACATCGCCGAAGGTCTGGAAGCCGCACCGGCCGCCTTCGTCGGCATGCTGGCGGGCAAGAATTTCGGCAAGCAGCTTGTGCGCATCGGGCCGGATAAGCTGTAATCAGCCCAAGAAAGTCATACGGAGGAAACCCATGCTTACCCGTCGCCATTTCGTCCAGGCGGGCGCCGCCACGGCCGCGCTCACCGCCCTGCCCGGCCTCTCGCGTGCTCAAACCTGGAATCCGACCCAGACCGTCACCATGGTGGTGCCTTATCCGGCTGGCGGCCCGACCGACGCGCTCGCCCGCCTGGTGGGCCAGGAAATCGCCAAGGATCTCGGTCAGCAGGTGATCGTTGAGAATGTGCCCGGTGGTGCCGGCGCCATCGGCTCGGTGAAAGTGGCGCGCGGCCCGGCGGATGGCCATATGCTGCTCACTTCCACCAACCAGACCCATGCCACCAACATCTCGCTGCTGCCCAATGGCGGCGGCTATGATCCGGTGAAGGATTTCGCGCCCATCGCGCTGCTGGCCGACCTGCAGCATATCCTGGTGGTGAAGAACGACCTGCCGGTGAAAAACTTCGCCGAGTTCCTGGCCCTGGCCAAGGCGCAGCCCGGCAAGCTGAATTGCGGCTCCACCGGCCCGGGCTCGGCGTCGCATCTGGCGCTCGAATTGTTCAAGGTGAAAGCGGGTGTCGACCTCACCCATGTTGCCTACAAGGGTTCGGCGCCGTTGCTGCAGGACCTGCTCGGCGGCCATGTCGATTGCAGCTTCGCCACCACGCCCACGGTGCTCGGCCAGGTGCAGACGGCTAAGCTGCGCGCCATCGCCGTGGCCTCGCCGAACCGCTCGCCGCATCTGCCCGAACTGCCGACCATCGCCCAGGGGGGCGTGGCCGGCGTGGAAGCCGATGCCTGGCTCGCCATCTTCGCCCCGGCCGCGACGCCGGCCGCGGCGCTGGCACGCTATCGCGGCCTGGTGCTGGAAGCGATGAAGAAGGAAAGCGTGCGCGAAACCTTCACCAAACAGGGCATGACGGTGAATGTGCGCGATGCCGACAACTTCGCCAAATTCCAGCAGGAAGACATCAAGCGCTGGGCCGAGGTGATCCGCGTCGCCAATGTTAAGGCCGAGTAACGCCGGCTGACCGCCATCTAAGGCGCCTCGCGAACCCATGATCGCGAGGCGCCACCACTCCAGCTACAGAAAAGCATCAGCAGACCACCCCCGGTTGCGGCCAGTTTTCGTCTCGGAATTAGCGATAAATAGCTGCGTCCGGCCGGCATTGGCGCGGTATATAGGGCCGTGAGCCCTGCCGAGCCTTTAATTTCCCATGTCGACCATCAAATCACCCGCTTCTGAAAGCCTGGGGCTTTCGCAAGTGGGCCCCATGCATCGTCTGGCCGACCGCCTGCGCCGTCATCATGCCGGCCAGATCATCACGCTGCTCGATCTCTCCGCGATTCCAAACATCCATAGCCGCATCATGTTTCGCAGCATGGCGCGATTTATCGAAGAGCATACCGTTGGCGAGCCGATTGATGCGCTTCCTCTGGCACGCAACATCCTGATTCTGCTAAGCGCGCAGGATGTGGCACCGCGTCTGAAAGAGCGATTGGAGAATCTGAGCCTGCGGCTGCAGGAGCAGCGCCTCGGCTCGCTGCGGCTGCGCCAGTTCGATGTCGACAGCCAGGCTGACCTATTCATAGACATCACACGGCAATTGATGGAGCAGGCACCGGCACCACCCTCCAACCGCATCATTCCGCTGCGGGACGAACCGCCACCGGATTTCCAGTCGCTCAATCATGTGATCGATCTGCATCGCATAATTGGCCAGGCCGACCTCGCCAACCAATGCCGCCGGCAAACGATCTGGCAGCTCGAGCACGGGCAAACGCCCAGGGCCATTGCAGACGAAATTTGGGTGTCGATCAGCGTGATGGAGCAGATTACCGGCCTGCCCTTACGCAACAATTTATGGCTCTTCGGCAAGACTACCGAATTGCTGGATCAACGCATGATCGCACTGATGCTGAGCGAGCAGAACAGCCTGCGGCGGCCGCTTTCCATCAACCTGCATCTTTCCAGCGTGATCAGCACCAACTTCGTCCGCCTGATTACCGATAAACCTGCCAGTCAGGTCAGGCAGATGCAGGTGGAGATACCATTCGTCGAATGGCGCAAGGACAGCGCCCTGCGCCGGACTGCGCTGCAAGTGCTGACCCGGCATGGCATCCATCTTGTGTTGGATGGTATCCAGCCGCAGGACATCCCCTATCTGGACGAGGATGACTGGCATCTTGCCGAGTATCTGAAATTCGACGCGGAAACCGCCTTACTGCATCGTCAGCTCGCTGCCATAGCCAATGCGCCGGAAAGCCATCGCACGTTACTGCGTCAGAAGGCAATTTTCTGCCATTGTGATACCAGCGACGCGGTAATCGCCGGCATCGGCATCGGCGTGCATCATTTCCAAGGCCGTGGCGTTACACCACTGCTTGAGGATGTTCATGCACTGGAAAAGCTGCTCGGTCGGGAGGCTGCCGAAGGCGCAGTGGCGGCTTTGAAGGGCCTATAGCTACTTCACCTTGCGCAGCAGGAATTCGCGGCCGACCTTGACGCTCGGCACGCCGTCATAGGCAACGATATCCGCCGTGGCGTAGGTCTCGGTCCAGTTATCCGGCAGATACGAGCCGGTGCCGACAATGTCGATCGGCGCCTTGACGCTGGCCATCACCTTGCACTTCGCGGCATTGAAGCCGGACGAACCAACGATCTTGACGTTGAGATAGCCGGCCTTGTCGAGTGCGGCGCGCATATGGAAGATCGCAGCAGCCGAGACGCCGGTGCCGACCATCCAGCGCAGTTCCGCTTCCGAGCGGTATTGCCGGATGGCGTTCGGCACATGGCGGTCGAGTACCTGATACGAGCTCTGCGGATCGAGGCCCTCGATATAGCGGCTGCCATGGGTGTCGAGCCGCACCTGCAGGCGGCCTTCGCGCGCCAGTTCCGGGAACCGGGTGCAGACCGCGAGCGCATCGGTGACTTCCTGGCCATAATAATCGACCAGCACGGTCATCGGCTCGGCCGGGAAGGTTTCGTGATACAGCTCGGCGGCGCGGAGCGTGGAGCCGGCATAGCCGATCAGGGCATGCGGCATGGTGCCGAAGCCCTTGTCGTTGCCGAAGTAATGCGCGGTGGCATCGGTGGCATTGCCGATGAAGCCGGCGGCGCCGACATCGCGCCGCGCGGCGCGGCTGCCCACGCTTGCGGCATAGGCCATCATCTCGGCCATCTCGGCGCCAGCGCAATGGCGCGCATCCATGGCCAGGAAGCGCACCTTCGGCAGATCGCAGCACATCGAATAGGCGTTGTAGGCAGCAACGCAGGCGGCGCCCAGCTTCTGCAGATAGATGGTTTCGAGATCGACAAGCTGGGCCATCGGGCCGGAGAGATAGACCAGCGGCTCACCGGCACCGACCCAGGTGCCTTCCTCATGCACCAGCTCGATATCGAAATGCACGCCGCGCGCGGCGGCGACCTTCTGCAGCCATTCCACCATCAGGCGCGGGCAGAAAATCACCGGGCGGCGCATGAACACCGCATAGGTGACAGTCTTGTCGCCGAAATGCTGCACCACCTCTTTCGTCTTCTTGAAATAGGTGTCGGTGCGCGTTTCGATATCGCGTTCCAGCTCGGCGGCCAGCGCCGGGCCGACGAATTGGGTGACGTCAGTCGGCTTCGGCTGCATGGCGGATGGTGCGGTTGTTGCGTTCCAGTTTCAGCATCTCGGCGACCAGGAAGGCCAGCTCCAGCGACTGCGAGGCGTTGAGGCGCGGATCGCAATGGGTGTGGTAGCGGCTGGAGAGATCGTCGTCGCCAATCGCCTGGGCGCCGCCCATGCATTCGGTGACATCCTGACCGGTGAGTTCGAGATGGATGCCGCCGGCATGGGTGCCTTCGGCCAGATGAACCTCGAAGAACTGCCGCACTTCGGACAGCACGCGGTCGAACGGCCGGGTCTTGTAGCCCGAGGTCGAGGTCAGCGTGTTGCCATGCATCGGGTCGCAGGACCATACCACATGGCGGCCTTCCTGGCGCACCTTGCGCACCAGCTTGGGCAGGAAGGTCTGCACCTTCTCATGGCCCATGCGGCCGATCAGTGTCAGGCGGCCGGGCTTGTTCTGCGGATTGAGAATGTCGATCAGGCGGATCAGTTCATCCGGATCGCTGGTCGGGCCGCATTTCAGGCCAATCGGATTGATCACGCCGCGCAGGAATTCCACATGCGCGCCATCCGGCTGCCGCGTGCGGTCGCCGATCCACAGCATATGCGCCGAGGTGTCGACCCATTCGCCCGACGTGGAGTCGATGCGGGTCATCGCCTGCTCGTAGCCGAGCAGCAGCGCCTCATGGCTGGTGTAGAAATCGACAGTGCGCAGTTCGGCGGAACGCTCCGGCGTGATGCCGCAGGCTTCCATGAAGTCGAGGCATTCGGTGATGCGATGCGCCAGATCCTGCCAGCGTTCGGCTTCCGGGCTCTTGGCGACGAAGCCGAGATTCCAGCGGTGGACTCTATGCAGATCCGCGTAGCCGCCTTGCGCGAAGGCACGCACCAGGTTCAGCGTCGCCGCTGCCTGGCTATAGGCCTGCAACTGGCGGTTCGGATCAGGAATGCGCGCTTCCGGCGTGAATTCCATGCCGTTGATGATGTCGCCGCGATAGCTCGGCAGTTCCACATCGCCGCGCTTCTCGGTATTGGCCGAACGCGGCTTGGCGAACTGGCCGGCGATGCGGCCGACCTTCACCACCGGCAGGGCAGCGCCAAAGGTGAGCGCCACGGACATCTGCAGCAGCACGCGGAAGGTGTCGCGGATATTGTTGGCGCCAAACTCGGCAAAGCTCTCGGCGCAGTCGCCGCCCTGCAGCAGGAAGCCACGGCCTTCGGCAACGCGGCCCAAAGCCGCAGTCAGGTTGCGGGTCTCGCCGGCGAAAACCAGCGGCGGATAGTTCGACAGCTTCTGCTCGACAGCGTTCAGCGCCGCCTGGTCCGGGTATTCCGGCACCTGCAGGATCGGCTTGCCACGCCAGCTATCGGGCGACCATTTACGCGCGTTCATTTCAACGACTCCCAAGACTCAACACATCCATACGCATACGAACGGATGCTGCACCGCGACAGAATAGGACTTTTCCACAGGCAGCGCCAGCCGCCTCGACTCGGGCGGCGGCCGAGCCGGGGAAAGCCTCAGATGGAGAAAATCTTGCCCGGATTCATCAGGTTATCGGGATCCAGGGCCTTTTTGATCGAGCGCATCACGCTCACCGCCTCGCCATGCTCGGCAATCAGGTACTTCATCTTGCCGCTGCCGATGCCATGCTCGCCGGTGCAGGTGCCTTCCATGGAGAGCGCGCGCTGCACCAGGCGGGCATTGAGCCGCTCGGCTTCCTCGATCTCCTTCGGGTTCGCGCGGTCGATGACGAAGGCGAGGTGAAAATTGCCGTCGCCGACATGGCCGACCAGCGGCGCGATCAGGAAGCTCTGCTTCAGGTCTTCCTTGGTTTCGAGGATGCAATCCGCCAGCCGCGAGATCGGCACGCAGACATCGGTGGCCCAGATTTCGCAGCCCGGCCGCAACGACTTCGCCGCGTAGGCGGCATCATGCCGCGCCTGCCACAGCCGCGCGCGTTCCTCGGGCTTGGTGGTCCAGGAAAAATTCTGCCCGCCATTATCGGCGGCGATGGCCTGCACCAGTTCGGCCTGTTCCTGGGTGCCGGCCTCGGTGCCATGGAATTCCAGGAACAGAGTATCCTTCACCGGCATGTCGTATTTGGCATAGCGGTTGATGGCATCGACATGCAGGTCGTCGAGCAGTTCGATCCGCGCCACCGGAATGCCGCTCTGGATGGTCGCGATCACGGTCTTGATCGCGCCTTCCAGGCTATCGAAGGCGCAAACCGCCGAGGTGATCGATTCCGGGATGCCATAGAGCTTCAGCGTGATCTCGGTGATGATGCCGAGCGTGCCTTCCGAACCGACGAAAAGCCGCGTCAGGTCATAACCGGCGGCGGATTTCTTGGCGCGCTTGGAGGTACGGATGATGCGGCCATCGGCCAGCACCACGGTCAGCGCCAGCACATTCTCGCGCATGGTGCCGTAGCGCACCGCGTTGGTGCCGCTGGCCCGCGTCGAGACCATGCCGCCAATCGAGGCATTGGCGCCTGGATCGATCGGGAAGAACAGGCCGGTATCGCGCAGGTATTCATTGAGCTGCTTGCGCGTCACGCCAGGCTGCACCACCACATCCAAGTCCTCGGCGTTGACGCGGAGGATCTTGTTCATCTGCATCACGTCGAGGCTCAAGCCGCCCTGGAGCGCACCGACATGGCCTTCCAGCGAGGTGCCGGCGCCATAGGGGATGATCGGCATGCCATGGGCGGCGCAGATCTTCACGATCTCGGCCACTTCCTCGGTACTCTGGGCGAAGGCGACGGCATCGGGAAGCTGCGGCTGGTGCCAGCTCTCGTCCTTGCCATGCTGCTCGCGGATCGCCTGGCCGGTGCTGAGGCGGTCGCCCAGAAGTTGCTTGAGCGCCGCAATTGCCGCCTCGGTGGCGGTGGCGGACAGACGGGGGGCAGCGGCGGTGGCAGCCATGGGCGGGTTTCCTTCCGGTGGTTGCCCTAAGTGGTAGCGCGCTGACGGATTTATGGCAATGCCAGCGGTGGTCAGGCGGGGGGCCTTGGGCTATGTAACCCGCTATGTCCGATCCCTTCGATCTGGCCGGATTCGAACCCGAACCGGCGCCGCCGCCGCCGGAAGCAGGCCATTTTCCGCCGCCGCCCTGGCTGGAACGGCTGAACCCGGCCCAAGCCGAAGCGGTTTCGCATCTGCAGGGGCCGCTGCTGGTGCTGGCCGGCGCGGGCACCGGCAAGACCCGCGTGCTGGTCTGCCGGCTGGCCAATATCCTCTACCAGCGCCTCGCCTGGCCGAGCCAGATCCTGGCCGTCACCTTCACCAACAAGGCCGCCCGCGAGATGCGCGAGCGCGTCGAGCAACTGGTGGGCGAGGCTTCCTCCGGCCTCTGGCTCGGCACCTTCCACGGCATTGCCAACCGCATCCTCAAGCGCCATGCCGAGGTGGTGGGGCTTAAAAGCAACTTCACCATCCTGGACGTGGACGACCAGCTACGCCTGATCAAGCAGGTACTGGACCTGGAAGGCATCGACGAGAAGACGCTGCCGCCGCGCCTGCTGGCGGCGCAATTCGACCGCTGGAAAGACAAGGGCTATGGCCCGGACAAGGTGCCGCAATCGGAGCGCGGCTTCGCCGAGGGCAAGGGGCAGAAACTCTATCAGCTCTATGCCGAGCGGCTGCTGCAACTGAATGCCTGCGATTTCGGCGACCTGCTGCTGCATAACCTGACCATCTTCCAGCAGAGGCCGGACATCCTGGAACGCTACCAGCGCCAGTTCCGCTACATCCTGGTGGACGAATACCAGGATTCCAACGTCAGCCAGTATCTCTGGCTGCGGCTGCTGGCCCAGGCGCACAAGAATATCTGCTGTGTCGGCGACGACGACCAGTCGGTCTATGGCTGGCGCGGCGCCGAGGTGGGCAACATCCTGCGTTTCGAGAAGGATTTCGAGCAGGCGCATATCGTGCGGCTGGAGCGCAACTACCGCTCAACGCCGCATATCCTGGCCGCCGCCTCCGGCCTGATCGCGCATAACACCAGCCGCTTGGGCAAGACGCTGTGGACCGACATCGCCGAGGGCGACAAGGTGATCGTGCAGGGCGTGTGGGATGGCGACGAGGAAGCCCGTATGGTGGGCGAGGAAATCGAAGCGCTGGAGCGCGAAGATGTGGCGCTGGACCAGATTGCCATTCTCGTCCGTGCCGGGCATCTGACCCGTGCTTTTGAAGAACGCTTCCTCACCATCGGCATGAAATACCGCGTCATCGGCGGCCTTCGCTTTTACGAGCGCAAGGAAATCCGCGATGCCATCGCCTATTTCCGCGTGGTGATGCAGCCGGACGACGACTTGGCCTTTGAGCGCATCGTGAACCTGCCAAAGCGTGGCCTGGGCGACAGCACGATGCAGGCGATCCACCGCGTGGCACGGGCCAACCGCACCTCCCTCACCGCCACCCTGGCGACGTTGCTGGAAACCGACGAACTCAAGCCCAAGCCGCGCGCCACACTGAAGGCGCTGATGGACGACTTCGCGCGCTGGCGCAAGGCGGTGGCGGAATTGCCGCATGGCGAGGCGGCGGCGATCATCCTGGAAGAGTCCGGCTATATCGGCATGTGGCAGGCGGACAAGACCCCGGAAGCGCCGGGCCGGCTGGAGAACCTGCGCGAACTGATCGGTGCGCTTGGCGATTTCGAGAATCTCGCCGGCTTCCTCGATCATGTGGCGCTGGTGATGGATACCGAGCAGGAAACCGGGCAGCCGATGGTCAGCCTGATGACCCTGCATGCCGCCAAGGGCCTGGAATTCGACTATGTGTTCCTGCCGGGCTGGGAGGAAGACCTGTTCCCGAGCCGCCGCGCCGTGGAGGAAAACGGCCAGGCCGGCCTCGAGGAAGAGCGCCGGCTGGCCTATGTCGGCATCACCCGCGCGCGGCGCCGGGCCCATATAAGTTTTGCCGCCAATCGCCGCATCTACAATCAATGGGCCAGCGCAATTCCCTCGCGCTTCATCGAGGAATTGCCGGCTGAGCATATCGAGCAGCGCTCGCAGCCCGGCCTTTATCGCGGCGCGCAGTCGCACAGCTTCGGCGCCGCTTTCGGCAACAGCTTTGGCGGCAGCAGCAAGACCAGCTATGCCGGCCATAGCTGGAATCTGGCGAAGCAGCGCGACACGGTTATAGAAGGCCGCGCACGCCAGGAGCCGGCAGCGGCGGCCTCGAAGGGTCCGCGTCATTTCGAGATCGGCGAGCGCGTATTTCACCAGAAATTCGGCTATGGCCGCATTCGCGCCGTGGAAGGCAACAAGCTGCTGGTTGCGTTCGAGAAGGCTGGTGAGAAAAAGGTGATCGACAGCTTCGTGGAGTCGACGTGATGCCGTCTTTCTGGTTCGTCGAGATCGAACTGCCTTTCGCGGCCTTGGCGCCGTTCGAGGAGCTGCTCGGCGAAACCGAGGCGGTGGCGGTGAGTTCCTACGAAGTCGCACCCTTGCCCGATCCGGACATGGCGCCCTGGCGATTCCAGGTGCTGTTCGATGCGCCACCCGATGAAGCGGCCTGGCGTCAGCGCCTCAGTGCCATTGCTGCCGCAATGGGTCATGCCGAGGCGCCAGTCTATGCCGGCAAGCTGCCGGACCAGGATTGGGTGCGCCATACCAACAAGCTGAATGCGCCGGTGCAGGCCGGACGCTTTTTCCTCTATGGCGCCCATGATGCCGGCAAAGCCCCACCAGGCAGCCATAGCCTGCTGCTGGATGCCGGGCTGGCTTTCGGCACCGGCCGGGCGCCCTCGACATTTGGCTGCCTGCAGGCCATCGACCATATCGCGCGCCGCAAACGCTTGAATTGCGTGCTGGATCTCGGCACCGGCTCGGGCGTGCTGGCGATGGCGGCGGCGAAAGCCGGCGCGCACCAGATCTGGGCCGCCGATATCGATCCGGTAGCGGTGCAGGTGGCAGCCGATAACGTGGCCCTGAACGGCCTGCGCGGCCGCGTGCATTGCCTGGTGGCGCATAAGCCGCGTGACCCGAAACTGCCGGGGCCGTTCGATCTGGTGGTGGCGAATATCCTGGCTGGCCCGCTCTGCGCCATGGCGGCGGGCCTTGCATCACAGATAGCGCCAGGCGGCTACCTGATTCTCTCCGGGCTGCTGGCCCGCGAGGAGCGCCGGGTGAAGGCGTATTACATCGCGCAGGGACTGAACTTCACCGCGCGCCTGCCGCGTGAAGGCTGGCACACCCTGGTATTCCGCCGGGATGCGCCAGCCCTGATCGCGCTGCGTTAGTTAGGCGACGACCTTGCGGCCAAGCACCTGAACCTTGGCAATGCCGGCATTCTCGTTTGCCGGCTTTTCGCTGGCCGGAACGTCGAGCTGCGGCGCATGCGGGCGATAGATGTTGCCCATCACCGCGGCCGGGATTTCCGACCGGCTCAGGCCCATGTCGTAGAGCGTACGATCATCCAGGCCATAGAGTTCGGCCATCGCCGCCTGACGGGCGAGATAGGCCTTGACCCGCCGGGTCACCGGCTCGGCCAGGCGCTCGATGAAGCTCACCACCTGATAGATCGCCTCAGCGAAGGCTTCGGCGCGCTGGTAGCGCACATCGGCCTCGAGCTGGCGCAGGGTGTATTCCTGGCGCACCGCCGTGGTCACCGCCGGGGGCTCGGCGGCAAAGCTCTGCCAGCCGCGCTTCACGGCGCCGGCCAGGGTGATCAGGCCCGAGGCAATCGCCTGGGCGCGCAGCCGACGGGCATAGGCTTCGGCCTCCACCGCCGAAAGCTGGCGCGCGTCACGCAGCTCACTCAGCAGCGAGGTGGTTTGAATCTGGGTACCGATGTCGCTCATGACTTCTCTCCATTGGCGAGACGGAGCCGCTCTCGAATCCGCTCCCGCCCTGTCTCGCCATCCATATTGCAGTGCAACATTACATTTGCAAGAGAGAAAAATTAAATATTCGAGAGAAAAATTCTCTGCCACTTAAATCACCAGAAATGTTCGAAAAATTAGCACTCGTTTGAATGAAATACAGTCACTGAAATACTTTGTTGCAGATGCGAAAAAGCCGGACCGATCTGTTACCGGAAACTTCCGATTCAGACCTGGCCCGGCTTTCGGGGAGGAACTCAACTTACTCGGACTAGACGAATACTGAGACTGTACTTCGACTTTTACTTACTGACTGCTACTGGCTACTTACCGTGCGAGCTTAGGCAGCCTGGCGCGGCACCAGACGCACCACCTCGGCCGTCACGGTGGCATTCTCGTTGGAAGCCAGGGCGGGACGGTAGATGGAGCCGGCGACGGCGGCGGGGATCTGCGAGCGGGTCAGGCCGATGTCACGCAGCATGGCGTCATCAAGGCCGTAGAGTTCGTCGATGGCCTTCTGCTCGGCACGCCAGGAATTCAGCTTTCCAAACAAGGCCTTGATCCCCTCCAGCGCCTTCGGAGCGAGCTGGGCGACAGCCACGGCGCGCAGGCGGCGCGCTTCGGCTTCCACCTCGACGGTGCTGAGCGGAGCCATCCGCGCACCATAGGCAAAAGCATTGGCTTCGTTAGCGGGGGTAAACATTTTCATCTCCTAAGTGGTTCGGCCGGCTCGGTGCCGGTCACGGGAGCAATATTGCGCTGCACCCTAGATTCAACAATGGCTTATATCTGAGTGCTGACTTGCAAAAAACGCATAGGTCGAGACGGGGCTGGATGAATGGCTGTTAACAGAATAAACATAATCGCTTAGAGGACCCCGCCATGAACGCACCCCTGCCTGATCTCGCCGCCCTGCCCGCCGCGCTGGCTGCCCATCTGCGCGGCATTGCCGCCGCCCCGGCGCCGCTGGGGCGTTTTCCCGGCCTGAGCCTGCTGCCGCATGACTCGTCCCTGGCGCCCGGCCAGGCTGAATTGCTGGTGGCGCGGCTGGCCGAACGCTATCAAGCCGCCATCGAGAACCGCGCCGCCGTGGCCGAGCGTCTGCAAGCCTTGCGCGGCGAACTGGCCCGGCGCGGCCTGCAGGGCCTGATCATCCCGCTGACCGATGAATTCCATGGCGAATACCTGCCGCTGCGCGCCCAGCGCCTGACCTGGCTCACCGGCTTCACCGGTTCAGCCGGCCTCTGCATCGTGCTGCCGGAACGCGCCGGCCTGTGGAGCGATGGCCGCTATACGCTGCAATTGCGCCAGCAGGTCGACGCAACGCTGTTCGACCTCCTGCATATCACCGACCAGCCGCCGACCGAGTGGCTTAAAACCACGCTGAAGCCCGGCGACAAGCTCGGCTACGATGCCTGGCTGCATACCGAGGATGCCTTGCGCCGCTTCACTGCCGTGGCCCAAGCCGCCAAGGCGGAAGCGGTGGCGGTGGAAGGCAACCCCATCGACGCGGTGTGGAGCGACCAGCCACCGCCGCCGCTGGCTCCCGTGGTGCCACATGGCATGGCCCATGCCGGCCGTGCCTCATCCGAAAAACGCGCCGAGATCGCGGCCAGGCTGGCGCAGGACGGCATCGATGCGGTGCTGATCACGCTGCCGGAATCGATTGCCTGGCTGCTCAATATCCGCGGCGGCGATGTGAAGCACACGCCCTTCGCGCTGAGCATGGCGCTGCTGCGCCGGGATGCCAGCCTCGACCTGTTCATCGACACGCGCAAGCTGGCGCCGGAAACCCCGGCGCATCTCGGGCCCGATGTGCGGCTGCATGCGCCCGATGCCTTGGCGGCGGCACTGGACGCACTCGGCAAGGCAAAGCAGACCGTGCAGGTCGATCCCGCGACGGCCGGCGCCTGGCCGATCCGCCGCCTGGAAGCCGCCGGTGCCGTGCTCAAGCGCGCCGACGATCCCTGCCTGCTGCCCAAGGCCTGCAAGAACGCGGTGGAGTTGGATGGTATCCGCAACGCGCACTTACGCGATGGCGCTGCCGTCAGCCGCTTCCTCGCCTGGCTGGCGCGCGAGGCGCCGAAGGGTGGCATCGACGAATTGCAGGCCCAGGCCCAGCTTGAAGCCTGCCGCCGGCTCGACAATTCCTTGCGCGACCTCTCCTTCACCTCGATTTCCGGCGCCGGCCCGAATGGCGCCGTGGTGCATTACCGCGCCACCGAGGAAACCAACCGGAAGCTTGAGACTGGTAATCTCTACCTGATCGATTCCGGCGGCCAGTATCCCGATGGCACCACCGACATCACCCGTACCATCGCCATCGGCACGCCGACCCAGGAAATGCGCGAAGCCTTCACCCGGGTGCTGAAAGGCCATATCGCCATCGCCCGCGCCCGCTTTCCCGATGGCACTGCCGGGCAGCAGCTTGATGCCCTGGCGCGCTACGCCCTGTGGCAGGCGGGCCTCGATTACGACCACGGCACCGGCCATGGCGTCGGCGCCTATCTCTCGGTGCATGAAGGCCCGCACCGCATTTCCAAGGCCGGCACGCCGGTGCCGCTGAAGCCCGGCATGATCGTTTCCAACGAGCCCGGCTATTACAAGACCGGCGCCTTCGGCATCCGCATCGAGAATCTCGTCGCGGTGCGCCAGGAAGTCGAGAAGGCCGAGAACGGCAAGGCCTGGCACGGCTTCGAGACCCTGACCAAAGCCCCCATCGACCGTGCCCTGATCGAGACCGCTTTGCTCAACCGAGAGGAAATCGACTGGGTGAACGCCTATCACGCCGAGGTGCGCCGCGACATTGGCCCGCGCGTCGATGACGACACCCGGCGCTGGCTCGAAAGCGCGACGGCGGCGGTTTAGGGCCGGAGCTCATAATCGCTGCGCGGTTATCGCGTCAGAGCCTGTGCTTTTTGTCACCCTCGCGGAGGCGAGGGTCCCATTTCAAATGGGATACCCGCGTGCGCGGGTATGACACTAAAACAGAAATCCGGGCAGCCTGTCTTGAATAACCACATATCCATTCATCACTATGGGTACTTGGCTTAACCCCTCAGCCAAGGCGGCAGGCGGTTGCGGCGGTATTCGCGGCGGCGCTCGCGCGCGGCCGAACAGCCTTCGTGATAGCCCGGCTCCAGCCTGCCGGCGGTGATGCCCCAGCCGGGCAATTTCTCCAGCAGCGGTTCGCCCTCGGCAGCCCGCAGCGCGATACTGGCGCAGGCAGCAGCATCGCTGTCGGCCGCATGGTGGCGCAGATCGAAACCGATATGTGCCGCCACGGTGGAAAGCTTGTGGTTCTCCAGTTCCGGCCAGGCGGCGCGCGCAATCTTCACCGTGCATAGATAGGACAGCACCGGCCAGGCTATGCCATAGGCCGAAAGGCTGTCGCGCAGCACGCCGATATCGAAGCCGGCATTATGCGCCAGCAGCAGCGGCGTCGCTTCCAGATGCGGCAGCAGTTCATCCCACAGCGCCGGGAATTCCGGCTCGTCCTCGACATGGCGCGGCTCGATGCCATGAATGGCGATATGGAAGCCGCTGAACTGCATGTCGCGCGGCCGTACCAGGCGATGCGCCACATGACTCACCTGGCCGTCGCGGATCCAGGCCAGGCCAATCGAGCAGATGCCGCCAGGCAGGGTATTCGCCGTCTCGAAATCCAGCGCGATGGCAGAGGCGCCGACTACTTCCCCCGGTTCGGGAATGGCGATCTGGCGCAGATGTTCTTCACCGTCCATCGCTAGCCGCCGATCAGCGCCAGCCACTCATCCTCGGTGAGTACCGTCACGCCATGCTTCTGCGCTTCCGCCAGCTTGGAGCCGGCGCCGGGGCCGGCGACGAGGTAGTCGGTCTTTTTCGATACCGAGCCGGCGACCTTGGCACCAAGGCCGAGCGCGCGTGCCTTGGCTTCATCGCGGGTGAATTTCTCCAAACTGCCGGTGAACACCACGGTCTTGCCGGCCACGGCAGAATTCTGAACCGGTTTTTCCGGCGGGATCACGTCATCCAGCACGCTGAGCAGATTGTCGATCACAGCGCGGCTTTGCGGCCGGGTGCAGAAACCGACGATGGCCTTGGCGACGATTTCGCCCATGCGGTCGATGCTGTTGAGGTCGCCCCAGGCTTCGCCACTCAGGTCTTTGGCCTCGTCCATCGCCGCCAGCCAGCGCGCCGGCGTCTCGTAATGCATCGCCACCAGCCGCGCCCGCTCCTGGCCGACATGGCGGATGCCGAGCGCGAAGATGAAGCGGTCGAAACCGATCTTCTTGCGCTGCTCAATGGCGCGCAGCAGGTTGCCGACCGACAACTCGCCATAGCCTTCCTTTTTCATCAGCACATCGGCATGGGCACCGAGGCGGAAGATATCGGCGGGCTCGCGCAGCCATTCCCATTCGTAGAAGGCGGCGATCTGCTTCTCGCCCAGGCCCTCGATATCGAAGGCGGTGCGCGAGACGAAATGGCGCAGGCCTTCCATCGCCTGAGCCTGGCAGGAAATGCCGCCGGTGCAGCGCCGCCGCACATCGGCCTCGCCGGCTTCATCCACCTCGCGCTCGGCCGGTGAGCCGCAGACCGGGCAGCGGGTGGGGAATATGTATTCCTCCGCGCCCCTAGGGCGCCGTTCCGATACCACCGCAACGATTTGCGGGATCACGTCGCCAGCCCGCTGCACAATCACAGTATCGCCGATGCGCACATCCTTGCGCTTGATCTCGTCTTCGTTATGCAGCGTCGCATTCGACACCAGCACGCCGCCGACATTGACCGGCTTCAGCTTCGCCACCGGCGTCAGCGTACCGGTGCGGCCGACCTGGATCTCGATATTCTCCAGCAGTGTCTGCGCCTGCTCGGCGGGGAATTTATGCGCGATGGCCCAGCGTGGGCTGCGGCTGACAAAGCCGAGGCGGTCCTGCCAGTCGATGCGGTCAACTTTGTAGACCACGCCATCGATATCGTAAGGCAGCGTCGCGCGCTGAGCGCCGATCTCGGCGTAATAGGCCAGCAGGTCGGCAGCGGAATGGCAGACCTTCACCGGTGCATTCAGCGTGAAGCCCCAGGCAGCGAGCTTTTCGCGGGCTTCCTGCATGGTCTTGCCCAAGGGGGCTGACACATCGCCCCAGAAATAGCCGAAGAAGCGCAGCGGGCGTTTCGCCGTCACGCCCGGATCGAGCTGGCGCAGCGAGCCGGCGGCGGCATTGCGCGGATTGACCGGGATGCGGATGGCGGCAGCCGAAAGCCCCTTGGCCTCGCGCTCGGCAGCCAATGCCTCCTGCTCCTGGCGGAAACGCAGGAAGTCCTCGCGCGTCATGTAGACTTCGCCGCGCACTTCCAGCACATCCGGCCAGCCGCTGCCGCTCAGATGATGCGGCACGCCATATTGCAGTGTCTTGATATTGGCGGTGATATCCTCGCCTTCCTGGCCATCGCCGCGCGTGGCGGCGCGCACCAGTTCGCCCTTCTCGTAGCGCAGGCTTGCCGAAAGGCCGTCGATCTTCGGCTCGGCAATCAGGGTCAGGGGCTCGCCTTCCGGCAGGTTCAGGAATCGCCGGATGCGACCCAGGAATTCCTCGACATCGCCTTCCGAGAAGGCGTTGTCGAGCGACAGCATCGGCTTGACATGGCGCACCTTGGAAAAGCCGGCCGCTGGTGCGGCGCCGACACGCATGGCGGCGCCGCCGAGCGTGCGGAATTCCGGAAAGCGTTCCTCGATCTCCTTCAGCCGCAGGCGCAGGGCATCGTAATCGGCGTCCGAGACCGTCGGCTCATCCTGTTCGTGATAGGCCTTGTCATGCGCCGCGATCTCTTCTTCCAGCCGCGCATGTTCCAGCTTCGCCAGGCGCGGCGAGAGATCGGCAACCGGCTTGGCACGCTGCCGGCTCACAGGATCAGACCTGTTTTTTCAACCGTCGTCGCCGGGTTCGACGACTTAAATGAACCCAAGAGGCCCATCCCTCACGCCTTCTGCAACAGCAGGTCGTCGGCGGCGGCGCGGGCGGCATCGGTGATGGTGGCGCCGGCCAGCATGCGGGCGATTTCCTCGCGGCGCTCGTCGCTGCTCAAGGGCACGACCTCGGTGATGGTGGTGCGAGCCTTGGCCGGGCCGGCCTCGCGCTTGGCGATGCGCCAATGTTCGCCGCCCTTGGCCGCCACCTGCGGCGAATGGGTGACGACCAGCACCTGCACCTTGCCGGCCAGCCGCGCCAGACGCTCGCCTACAGCGGCAGCCGTGGCGCCGCCGACGCCGCGATCGACCTCATCGAAGATCAGCGTACCGGCATCGCCGCGCCCGGCCAGCACCACGCGCAGGGCCAGCATGAAGCGGCTCAATTCACCGCCCGAAGCGATCTTGGCCAGCGAACCCGGCGCACTGCCGGGATTGGTGGCGGCCTGGAAAGTGACGCGGTCGGCGCCGTCCGAGGTCCATTGCTCCGGCGGCAGCGTATCCACTGCCGTCTGGAATTTCGCAGCACCAAGTTTCAATGGCCCGAGTTCGGCGGCCACCGCCTTGTCGAGTTTCGCCGCCGCCTTGCGCCGCGCCGCGCTAAGCGCCTCGGCGCCGGCGCTGAAGGCCGCGCGCGCTTCGCTTGCTGCCTTGGCAAGCTTGCCGAGGCTAGCCGCCTGGTTGTCGATCAGCGCCAGGCGCTCGGCGAATTGTTCCGTGAGGCGCGCCAGATCGCTCACCGGCACGCCATGCTTGCGGGCAGCGGCGCGGAGCGCGAACAGGCGTTCCTCCACCCGTTCCAGTTTCTGCGGGTCGAGATCCAGCCGTCGCGCCGTGGCTCCCAGTTCCTGGGCATAGCGCGCCACGGCATCGAGGGCCGCTTCCGCCGCCTGGCTCGCTGCCGCCACCTGATCCGGCGCGCGGTCGGCAACGCGCTCCAGCGCCCGCAGACTGCTGCGCAGCCGGGCTTCCACGCCACCGCCACGTTCACCGCCGAGCAGCGAGGCTTCCGCTTCCTGCATGGCAACGGCGAGTTTCTCACTGGCCTGCAGCAGGCTGCGCTGGCCGGCCAGTTCCTCTTCCTCGCCGACGACCGGCTTCAGGTCTTCCAGTTCCGCCACCACATGGCGCAGATAGTCTTCATCGCGCCGCGCCTGTTCGGCGGCGGTCTCGGCTTCCTTCAACGCCGCCTCGGCATCGCGGAAGGCACGGTAGCGGCCCTTCAGCGCCTCGGCATCGCGGCTGAGACCGGCGTAATCGTCCAGCAGCGCGCGGTGCACGGCGCTGTCGGTAAGGCCCTGCTCGTCATTCTGGCCATGGATTTCCACCAGCGTGTCGCCAAGCCGGCGCAGCAGGCCGACGCTCACCGCCTGGTCGTTGACGAAGGCGCGGCTCTTGCCATCCGCCGTCACCACGCGGCGCAGCACGATGCCTTCCTCAGCAACTTCCAGCCCCTGCTCTGCCAGCAAAGCGAAAGCCGGATGTTTCTCAGCTACATCGAAAGCCGCCGTCACCACGCCCTGCGCGGCACCTGAACGCACCAGGCCGGCATCGGCACGGCGGCCCAAAGCCAGGCCGAGCGCATCGAGCAAAATGGATTTGCCAGCACCGGTCTCACCGGTGAGCACGCCAAGGCCATTGCCGATCTGCAGCTCCAGCCGCTCGATCAGCACGATGTCGCGGATGCCTAAATGAGTCAGCATCGGTGCAGCGCGGTCAGAACAGCCGGCTGAGCCAGGAACCTTCCTTGGCTTCGGGCCGCACATTCTTGCCGGTAAGCATCGCGTAAGTGTCGACGTACCATTCGCTGCCCGGATAGTTGTGGCCAAGCACGGCTGCCGAATTCTGCGCCTCATCGATCACGCCGAGCGCCAGGTAGCTCTCGGTGATGCGGTGCAGTGCCTCCGGCACATGGGTGGTGGTCTGGAATTTCTCCACCACGGTCTTGAAGCGGTTGATCGCGGCGATGTGCTGGCCCTGACGCTGGTAATAGCGGCCGATGGTCATTTCCTTGCCGGCGAGATGGTCGCGCGTCAGGTCGATCTTGAGCCGCGCATCGCGGGCATATTCCGAAGTCGGGAAACGCTGCACCACGTCGTTCAGCGCATCCAGCGCCTTCTGCGTCGTGCCCTGGTCCCGCGCCACGTCGGCGATCTGCTCGTAATAGCTGATCGCCTTCAGGTAATAGGCGTAAGCCGTGTCCTTGTGGCCGGGATGCAGTTGCAGGAAGCGATCAGCGGCGGCAATCGCATCGTCGTAGGAATTGCGCTGATACCAGGCATAGGCCGCCATGATCTGCGCCTTGGTGGCCCAGGTCGAATACGGATGCTGGCGCTCGACTTCGTCGAAGGTCTTCGCCGCGCCTTCCCAGCTTCCCTGGTTCGCAAGATCGACGGCGCGGTTATAGAGCTTGTCTACCGGCTCCTCGACATAGGGCTTTTCCTCGGCCGCGCAGGCGGCCAGGGTCAGCAGCAGGAAGCCGGCGGCAAGCACTCGGGAGAGGCTGCGCAACGGCGCCCGACTCGCCAGAATCGAAGAAGTCACGATGCTCGACATGGCACCATCTGTCTCATGGCTGAGGGGGCAAAATCAAGCCTGCCTCCCCGCCTAAAGACTCCGATGGGATAAGGTATGCAAATACCATAATTGTGTCCCAGGGGGGCAAAAACACGCCAGGATTATCCTTTCGAACTACTTATGGCTTAGTTCCAATCCGACAGAATCTCTTTTGGACCACCACCAAAGGCTGTATCCTCTATACTTCCGAACGATTTTCCGTCGTGTAGAACTGGCCTACAACATTACTCGTGTTCCGGTTGGTGTCCTCCTTGTTTTGGACGCATGCCACGGAACGGCCGGCCAAACCCTCCTGGGCCACCGGGATCGCCAAGGCAGCGGGGAGACGTTACCCCACCCAGCCGGCTTGGCTCGGACAAATTGAATATCGAGAGGATATATCCATGGGAAAGATTGCCACGCGGGTTGATGAATATGTTGGTGAGCGCATCCGCGCCCGCCGCACCGAACTGGGCCTGACCCAGGAAGAACTGGCCAACGCCCTGAAGATTTCCTACCAGCAGGTGCAGAAGTACGAGACCGGCGCCAACCGCGTCAGCGCGGGCCGGTTGTTCGAAGTGGCGCAGCGCCTGCAGGTCGAGATGGCCTACTTCTTCGAAGGCCTGGAGCAGAAGCTGGACAGCCGTCCGATGGAACATGGCGGCAAGAACCGCTCCACCATTGAGCTGGTGCGCAATTTCGCCGAGATCGAGGACAACACCATCCGCTCCGCGGTGGCCGGCCTGATCAAGAGCATTGCCCAGCGCAACAAGGACGGCACCGACCCGGTGACCCTTGGCGGCGACGACTAAGCTTCGAGGCCCACAGCCAATGAAAAAGCCGCCGGGCGACCGGCGGCTTTTTTTGTCCCCGCGAGGGGCTCTGAATTAGAAGGAGGCTTCGGCGGCGGCGCGGATGCGCGAACCAAGTTCGGCGGAACGCACCAGTTCGGCGGCACGCGAGGGAAGTGCCTCGCGGCTCTTCGGATAGGTGGTCCAGGCAAACGCGCTCTTGTCCGCGAACAGCGCATGCAGCAGGCGGTTGTTCAGCGCATGGCCGCTGCGGCAACCCTCGTAGCGGCCAAGGATCGGGCCGCCGGCGAGGTAGAGGTCGCCCAGCGCATCCAGCGCCTTATGGCGCACGAATTCATCGTCGTAGCGCAGGCCGTCGTCATTCAGGATGCGGTCGGCGCCCAGCACCACCGCGTTTTCCAGCGAACCGCCGCGGGCCAGGCCCATGGCGCGGAGCTGTTCCACTTCCTGCACGAAGCCGAAAGTGCGGGCACGCGCCAGATCGGCCTTGAAGCGGCCCGGCGCGAGATAGAATTCCGCCGCCTGGCGGCCAATCATCGGATTCGAGAAATCGATCTCGAAGGCGATGGAGAAATCATCATCGGGGAGCAGCGCGGCCGAGGCCAGGCCATCGCGCACTTCCACCGGCTTCAGCACCTTGAGATAGCGGCGCGGCGCCACCTGGTCGATCAGGTCAGCGCATTCGATCAGGAACACGAAGGGGGCCGAGGAGCCATCCATCACCGGCACTTCCGGACCATCGATCTCGACCACCACATTGTCGACACCGAGGCCGGCGAACGCGGCCATCAGATGCTCGACGGTGCCGACCGAGACGCCTTCGCCGGCGCCGATGGTAGAGCAGAGACGCAGATCGGTAACCTGATCATAGCGGGCGCGGACCAGCGGCTGGCCCGGCAGATCGACGCGGCGGAACACCACGCCGGTATCCGGCGCCGCCGGACCGAGCGTCATCGTGACCTTGGCGCCGCTATGCAGGCCAATGCCGGAGCACTTGATGCGATTCTTGAGGGTCTTCTGCGCCGTCTTGCCGGAAGTGAGCACTTAGGAAATCTCCCCTGCGAATCGGCACACACGCGCGCCGCTCGAAACAGTACGGGGATGGTTGTAGCAACCACCCCCGTCCAGTAACAAATCACTCTTCGTAACCAAATGTTTCGTCGTTTACGACCTATAAACCTTTGGAAACGCTAAGCGATTCATGCTTCCTCAGTTCGCCTGACGACGCAGGAAAGCGGGGATATCGAGCAGGTCTTCCTGCACCCGGCCGGCGGTCTGGCCAAGGCCATGGGCCGGAGCCGGCTGGGCGGTGCGCTCAACCGCCGGCTGCGGCGGCAGCTCGGCCACCGGCTGGGCGGCAGCAACCTGCGGTGCCGGAGCGGCGGCAGCGGCACGCGGTGCGGTCTGGCGCATCACCGGCACGGTGAACTGCGGCTCGGCCTGCGGACGGGCCGGAGCCGACGCCGGCTCGGCCGGGGCGGCAGCGCGGCCGAACATGCGGCCGAAGATGCCCGCAGCCTTGCGCGGCTCAGCACGAACCACTTCGGCATCGTTGAACAGGCCCTGCTGCGGCGCGGCAGCGACCGGCGCGGCGGCAACCGGCGCAACCGCTACCGGCGCGGCTTCCATCACCGGCGTGGCGAGCGGACGCGGCGCGTCAGCAGCAACCGGAGCCGTCATGGGGGGCGCAGCCACCGGAGCCGGAGCGGCAACCGGAGCCGGCATCGCAGCCTGAACCTCGGCGACAACCGTGGTCAGATCCAGGGCCGGTGCGGCATTCACCGCTTCCATTGCGGCAGGAACCGGGGCAGCGGCAATCGGAGCAGCGGCAGCCGGGGCTTCAACCACCGGCATTGCCAGCGGGGCGGCAGCCGCCGCGGCAGCAGCAGCCGGTGCACGGGCCGGCATGGTGGCAGCCGGCACGACCGGGCGTGGCTGCGGCACCGGCGGCGTCACCAGGCGCAGCTTCGGTTCCGGATTCACCTGAGCGGCAGCATCGATGCCGGTGGCAACCACCGAAACGCGCATGCGGCCCTGCATATTCGGATCCAGGGTCGAGCCGACGATGATGTTGGCTTCCGGATCGACCTCTTCACGGATGCGGTTCGCGGCTTCATCCACCTCGAACAGCGTCAGGTCCGGGCCGCCGGTGATATTGATGAGCACGCCACGCGCGCCCTTCATCGAGATATCGTCCAGCAGCGGGTTGGCGATGGCGCGCTCGGCGGCTTCGATGGCACGATGCTCGGCATCGGCCTCGCCGGTGCCCATCATCGCCTTGCCCATCTCGCTCATCACCGCGCGCACGTCGGCGAAATCCAGGTTGATCAGGCCCGGCATCACCATCAGGTCGGTGATCCCGCGCACGCCGGACTGCAGCACGTTGTCCGCCATCTTGAAGGCATCCGCGAAGGTGGTCTTCTCGTTGGCGATGCGGAACAGATTCTGGTTCGGGATGATGATCAGCGTATCGACATACTGCTGCAATTCCCGGATGCCGGCTTCGGCCAGCTTCATGCGCTGGCTGCCCTCGAAGGAAAACGGCTTGGTCACCACACCGACGGTGAGGATGCCCATTTCCTTGGCGGCGCGGGCGATCACCGGGGCGGCGCCGGTGCCGGTGCCGCCGCCCATGCCGGCGGCGACGAAGGCCATGTGGCAGCCCTGCAGGTGCTCGGCGATCAGTTCCATCGATTCTTCAGCCGCGCCACGGCCCACATCGGGCTTGGCGCCGCAGCCGAGGCCCTGGGTCAGCGCCGTGCCGAGCTGGATGCGCCGCTCGGTGAGCGACATGTTCAGCGCCTGGGCATCGGTGTTGGCGGCAACGAACTCGACGCCCTCGAGCTGGGAGGCGATCATGTTGTTGACCGCATTGCCACCGGCGCCGCCGACACCGAAGACAACGATGCGGGGCTTCAGTTCCCGCGTGGCCGGCATTGAGAGATTGATACCCATCACTAATCCTCCAGGGTTAGAAGTTGGATTGACCGAGAAACCGCTTGCTTGCAAGCGGCGTTTGCGATCGCGCGTGGATGCTGGTTTTTTTGAAGGTCATCATTTCCACGCCACTAGAAATTCGCCCGCAGCCAGCGGCCGATTCGTGCGATGGCACCGGTGGTTTCGACCTCCGGTTCCTCCAGACGAATGACGCGCTGCGCCTGTTCCTGCAGGGCATAGGTGAGCAAACCGGCGCAGGCCGAGAAGGCCGGGCCGCCTGTTGCCTCGGCCAATCCGCCAACGCGGATCGGGCGGCCGAGGCGAACCTGCTTGTCAAGCGTGCGGGCCGCCAGCTCGCGCACGCCTTGAAGTTGACTGGCGCCGCCGGTGAGCACGACACGGCGCCCGGCGAGCTTTTCGAATCCGGAAGCGACGAGTCGCTCACGCACCTGCTCCAGAGTCTCCTCGACTCGCGGCTTGATGATGCCGGTGAGAATCGAACGCGGCACCGGATTCTGGGCATGCTCCTCGGTCTCGCCGACCTGGGGCACGTCGATCATCTCATTCTCGTCAGCCTGACTCGGCAGCACGGTGCCGTAGAGGGTCTTAAGCCGCTCGGCATGGGCCAGCGGGGTGGAAAGGCCACGGGCGATGTCGTTGGTGACATGGGCGCCGCCCAGCGGGACAACGTCGGCATGCACCAACTGGCCGTCGTAGAACACCGCCAGGCTGGTGGTGCCGCCGCCCATGTCGATCAGGGTGACGCCGAGGTCCATCTCGTCTTCAACCAGGCAGGCGAGGCCCGAGGCGAAGGGGGCGATGACGCGGCCCGAAAGCCGCAGATGGCCGCGCGCGACGCAGGTGGCCAGATTGCGCAGCGGACCCGAGGCGGCGGTGATCACATGCATGTTGACGCCGAGGCGCTCGGCGGCCATGCCGCGCGGCTCCTTGATGCCGCGCGAGCCGTCGATGGTGTAGCCGACCGGAATCGAATGCAGGATTTCGCGGTCGCCGGGCTGGTCCATGCGGCGGCCCTGCTCCAGCACGCGGGCGACATCGGCGTCGCTCACTTCATGGCCGTCGATGGCCATTTCCACGCCCATGGTATGGCTCTGCGGGTTGCCGGCCGAGATGCTGACAAAGACATCACGGATGGTCTCGCCGCACATCCGCTCGGCGGTCTCGACCGCGGCGCGGATCGAGCCTTCCGCCGCCTCCATGTCGATGACATTGCCCGAGCGCAGGCCGCGCGAAAGCTGGTGGCCGATGCCGATGACGCGGAGCGTGCCGCCATCGGCCCGGGCGATGAAACAGCAGACCTTGGACGAGCCCACATCCAGGCCGGCGATCAATCCATTACGCGATACCGCCATGTGCCTTCCCCTTCTTATGTCCGTTTCGCCGCCGGCTTCTTGGCCGGCGCGTTATTCGTGGTCGGCGGCACCGCTTCCGGCATCAGCTTGACGATGAGCCGGTCGTTGAGGCGCAGGTCCACGCTTTCCAAATCGCGCCGCAGCAGGCCGTGGCGCTGTTCCAGTTCGATCAGGCGGCGCCAGGCCAGTTCCGGAGTCTCCTCCGGCAGCTTGGCGATCACGCCATTGTCGAATTCGATATCCCAGCGGCGCTCGCGCACGCGGATGGCGTTCACCACCCGGCGGCCCAGCACCGGCTCGGATTCCAGCATCGCGATCAGGGCGGCGGCCTGATCCGAGGCGCCGGGGCCGACCAAGCGCAGCAGATGCGCGAATTCGATGCGGTCATCGTCATCCAGCACGCGGCCGTCGCGGTCGATCAGGCGCACCTGATGATCGATCTGCCAGCGCGCGAAAGGCTCGCGCTCCACGATCTCGATATGCAGCGTGTCGGGAAGCTGGCGCCACACGGCGGCGCTCTTCACCCAGCCCAGGCCCTCGACGCGCTTGCGCACGGCATCGAGGTCGACGGCCAGGATCGGATCGCCACGCTCAATCTCGACGGCAGCCAGCAGCGCATCCGGCGGCGTATGTTCGCGGCCCGTCACACTGATATCGCCGACCCGCAGGTCGACCAGCGCACCGGCTTCGCCGATGGCAAGCTGCACCTCGTTGCGGATCCGCTCCGGCCAGTCGGTGCGCAGCCAGGCATAGCTGCCGCCGCCACCAAGGCCCAGCAACAGGCCAAGCGCCAGGGTCCAGCGCACGCGGCGCCACAGCACGCTTTTCGGCTTCTTGCGCGCCGGCGGCAGCGGCCGGCAATAGCCTTTCGGCCGCTGCGGCGGGGCCGACGGCGCACAGGGGGCGCAGGGGCGGTCATCGGCCAGAACGACTAGCGATCGCATGAGGCGTCCTCCACCATCCAGCGCACCAGGGCACCGAAACCGATGCCGGCATGGGCGGCGATTTCAGGCACCAGCGACAGCGGCGTCATGCCCGGCTGGGTATTGATCTCCAGCAGGTAGAACTTGCCCGGCTCGCCGGCGGTGTCGTCATAGCGCCAGTCGGCGCGCGTCACGCCACGGCAGCCGAGCGCCAGATGCGCTTCGAGCGTCAGTGCGCAGACCTGCTCATAGGCATCCTTGTCGATTGGCGCCGGCATCAGATGCGTCGCCTTGCCATCGGTATACTTGGCCTCGTAATCGTAGAAGCGGCCATGCGCCTTGATCTCGATGCCGCCGAGCACGCGGTTGCCCATCACCGCCACCTGGATTTCGCGGCCGGCGATATAGCGTTCCACCAGCACGGTTTCACCGAAACGCCAGGAGGCATCATCCTGCGGCTGGTAATTGTCGCCAGCGAAGACGATATGCACGCCCACCGAGGAGCCCTCGTTGAGCGGCTTGATCACATAGGGATGCGGCATCACCGGGCCGGCGGCGAAAGCCGAGCGATGTACCACCTTGCCTTCCGCCAGCGGCAGGCCATGGCCGGCCCATACCGCCTTGGCCATCGGCTTGTTCATCGCCAGCGCCGAAGCCAGCACGCCGGAATGGGTGTAGGGAATGCCGATCACTTCGAGCAGGCCCTGCACCGTGCCATCCTCGCCATAGGGGCCATGCAGCGCATTGAACGCCACATCGGGCTTCACGCGCACAAGCTGATCGGCGAGATCGCGGCCGACATCGATGGCGGTGACGCGGTAACCCTCGTCCTGCAACGCCTTCACGCAGGCACGACCGGAGGTGAGCGACACTTCGCGCTCCGACGACCAGCCACCCATCAGCACGGCAACATGCTTGCTCATGGCGTCGTCCCCTCATCTTTACTTACGGTGTCTTCATTCGCCGCCAGCGGCAGGCCGACGCGGCGGATTTCCCAATGCAGCTCGATGCCGCTCTGCTGCTGCACGCGGCGGCGCACGGTCTCGCCCAGCGTTTCCAGATCGGCGGCGGTGGCATTGCCGCGATTGATCAGGAAGTTGCAATGCTGATGGCTCACCTGGGCATCGCCCACCACCAGGCCACGGCAGCCGGCGGCGTCGATCAATTCCCAGGCCTTGGCGCCTGGCGGATTGGCAAAGGTGGAGCCGCCGGTGGCGGTCTTGATCGGCTGCGTCGTCTCGCGCGACTTCTGGATTTCCGCCATGCGCGCGCCGATCTCGGCGCGGTCGCCCGGATGGCCCTTGAGGCGGGTGGAGAGGAAAATCCAATCCGCCGGCACGCCACAGAAGCGGTAGCCGAATTTCAGGTCATCGGGCAGCAGGCGGTGGACGCGGCCCTGCGGATCGATGGCGCTGGCTTCCAGCACCACATCGCGCATCTCGGCGCCATAGGCACCGGCATTCATGCGCAGACCACCGCCGATGGTGCCGGGAATGCCGCGCAGGAATTCCACGCCGGCCAGGCCGGCTTCCTGCGCCACCAGCGACACGCGCACATCGGAAGCGCCGGCGCCGGCCTCGATCACTTCGCCTTCGACGCGGATATCGGAGAAACCCTTGGCGAGCCGGATGGTGACACCCGGCAGGCCGCCATCGCGCACCAGCAGGTTGGAGCCGACACCGATCACCGTCACCGGCACATCGGCGGGCTTGGCGGCCAGGAAAGCCGCGAGGTCATCGAGGTCGGCCGGGCGATACAGCACTTCCGCCGGACCGCCGACGCGGAACCAGGTGAGGTCGGCCAGCGGCGCGCGCGCGGTGTAGCTGCCGCGCGTGGCGGGCAGCCGCGCGATCAAGCCTTCCGCATCCATGCGCCGGGCCGCCATCATGCCGCCCCCATCAGCTTCTGCAATTCAGCCGGCAGGGCATTGGCCCAGGTGGTGATGTTGCCGGCGCCAAGGCAGACCACCATGTCGCCGGCGGTGGCTTCGCGCAGCACCAGCGGCGCCAGATGCTCCGGCGCATCCAGCGCCATCACCTTGCGATGGCCGCGCGCACGCAGGCCCTCCACCAGGGCATCGCGGCTGACGCCCTCGATCGGCGCCTCGCCGGCAGCGTAGACATCGGCAACGATCACCGTGTCGGCATCGTTGAAGCAGGCGCAGAAATCCTCGAACAGGTCGCGCAGCCGGGTATAGCGATGCGGCTGCACCACGGCGATCACCTTGGCATTCACTGTCCCGGCCGTGGCCTGGCGCGCGGCAGCCAGCACGGCGGAGATTTCCACCGGGTGATGGCCGTAATCATCGATCACCGCGATGCCGCCGGCCTCGCCGGTGCGGGTGAAGCGGCGCTTGACGCCCTTGAAGCCGCCGAGCGCACGGCGGATCACTTCCGGATCGAAGCCCATCTCGCGGGCGATCACGGCAACCACCAACGAATTCTGAACATTGTGCTTGCCATACATCGGCAGCATCACGCCGGTGACGGTATCGACGGTGCCATCGACCCGGTTGGTGAACTGGATGTCGTAATGCGCGCCGACAGAGTCGAAGCTGAGATTGACCGCGCGCACATCGGCCTGCGGCGAGAAGCCATAGGATACCAGGCGGCGGTCGGTGATGCGGCCGATCATCGCCTGCACTTCCGGATGATCGATGCAGAGCGCGGCAAAACCATAGAATGGCAGGCTTTCGACGAACTGCTTGAAGCCATCGCGCACGCGATCAAAAGTGCCGTAATGGTCGAGATGCTCGGGGTCGATATTGGTTACCACTGCGATGGTGGCCGGCAGCTTCAGGAATGTGCCGTCGCTCTCGTCGGCCTCGACCACCATCCACTCGCCAGCACCCAGCCGCGCATTGGTGCCATAGGCATTGATGATGCCGCCGTTGATCACCGTGGGATCGAGCTGCGCCGCTTCCAGCAAGGCGGCGACCATCGAGGTGGTGGTGGTCTTGCCATGGGTGCCGGCGATGGCGATGGCCCATTTCAGGCGCATCAATTCGCCCAACATCTCGGCGCGGCGCACCACCGGGATCAGGCGGGCCCGCGCCGCCTTCACTTCCGGATTGTCCGGCTTCACGGCGGACGAGATCACCAGCACCTCGGCATCGGTGACATTCGCCGCCGCATGGCCCTCGAATACCTTGATGCCGAGATCGCGCAGGCGCTTGACGTTGTAGTTCGCCGAAATGTCGGAACCCTGCACCGTGTAGCCGAGATTGTGCATCACCTCGGCAATGCCCGACATGCCGATGCCGCCGATGCCGACGAAATGGATGATGCCGATATCGAGAGGCAACGCCCTCATGCCACGCTCCTGGCTACGCTGGACTGATTGGAATTCGCCGCCACGCGCTCGACCAGATCGGCCAAAGCCATGGTGGCATCGGGCCGGCCCTGGGACTTGGCCGCCGCCGCCATGGCCGCAAGGCCGGCGCCGTTGCCAAGCAGCGCGGTCAATTCGCGGCTGGCGCGTTCGATGGTGAAATCGTTCTGCCCGACGCGGATGGCGCCGCCAGCCCGCACCAGGGCTTCCGCATTGGCGGTCTGGTGGTCGTCGGTGGCATGGGCATAAGGCACCAGCAAGGCCGGGCGGCCGATGGCGGCGATCTCGGCGGTGCTGGAAGCACCAGAGCGGGTCACCAGCAGATGCGCAGCGGCAATGCGCTGCGCCACATCAGCGAAGAAGTTGTTGGTCTCTGCCGCGATGCCGGCCTCGGCAAAGAGCGCGCGCACGCGCTCCAGGTCTTCCGGGCGGCATTGCTGCGTCACCCGCAGGCGACCACGCAGGTCTTCGGGCAGAGCGCTGAGCGCCGCCGGTACAATATCAGAGAAGATGCGCGCACCCTGGCTGCCGCCCAGCACCAGCAGGCGGATTTCCTCGGCGGGCGCCTGATACGGCACGGCGGTGGCTTCCAGGATCGCCGGGCGCAGCGGATTGCCGGTGACGGCGGTGCGCGCATTGAGCGGCAGCAGATGGGTATTCTCGAAGCTGAGCGCAATCATGCCGGCGCGCTTGGCCAGCAGGCGGTTGACGCGACCGAGTACTGCATTCTGCTCATGCAACACGGTGGGGACGCCAAGCTGCGCCGCCGCCAGCATCAGCGGCAGCGACGGATAGCCGCCGAAGCCGACCGCGGCGATGGGCGGCAGATGCTGGATCAGCTTGCGCGCTTCCAGCACGCCGCGCCCGATGGCGAGAGCGGCCAGCGCCTTGCCGATCAGGCCCTTGCCGGTGGGCGTGGCGGACGAGACACGGTAGAGCGGCACATTCGCCATGCCTTTGCCGAAGCCGCTGCCGCGCGGATCGGTGACGAAAGCCACCTTATGGCCACGGCCGGTCAGTTCCGCCGCCAGCGCTTCCGCCGGGAAGACATGACCGCCGGTGCCGCCGGCCGCGAGGTAGATTGGGCCGGCCTTCATCGCGCCATCCCGTGCTCTGGCCGCCAGCGCGTCAGCGCCAGCAGCATGCCCATGGCGAAAGCCAGCGCCAGCAGCGAGGAACCGCCATAGGAGATGAACGGCAGGGTCATGCCCTTGGTCGGCAGCAGATGCAGGTTGACGCCGATATTGATCACCGCCTGCAACCCGAACTGCGTGGTGAGGCCAGCAGCAGCGAGCAGCACGAACAGGTTGTTCTCGGTCATCAGGCGGCCGAAGCAGCGCAGCACGATGAAGGCGAACACTGCCAGGATGAACAGGCAGGCGAACAGGCCGAATTCCTCGCCGGCAACCGCGAAAATGAAATCGGTATGGGCATCGGGCAGCACATTCTTTACCGCGCCCTCGCCCGGGCCGCGCCCGAACAGGCCGCCGGTGGAGAAAGCCTCCATGGCGCGCTCGATCTGGTAATTCTCCTTGCCCGAGGGATCGAGGAACTTGTCGATGCGCGCCGCCACATGCGGCAGCAGCGAATAGGCGCCGAAGATGCCGGCAGCACCAAGGCCGGCCAGCACGATCACCAGCAGCATCGGTAGGCCGGCGATGAAGAACTGTGCTGCCCACACGGATGCCACCACCACCGCCATGCCAAGATCGGGCTGCAGCAGCAGCGTGCCAAGCACGATGGCGCAAAGGCCGGCGCTGATCGCCCAGCCGGGGAAACCATTGCCGCGCCGCCACTCGGCGAACAGCCAGGCGGAAACCACGGCGAAAGTCGGCTTGACGAATTCGGACGGCTGCAACGACACGCCGGCGAAGTAGATCCAGCGATGCGCGCCCTTCACTTCCATGCCGATCACGAAGGTGAGGAACATGCCGATCAGCGCGCCGATGAATACCAGCGTGGCAATGCGGCGCACGCCGAGCGGCGACAGCAGCGAGGTCGCCAGCATGATCAGCAAGGCCGGAATCAGGAAGACCAACTGGCGCTGCACGAAATGGAAGCTGGACAGACCGATGCGGTTGGCCACCGCCGGCGAGGCCGCGAGCGTGAGCACGCAGCCGACGATCACCAGCACCATCACCGACATCAGCAGCCAGCGGTCGACGGTCCACCACCAGCGGCCGACAATCGAGGTATCGGTGCGCGACAGCGTGATCATGCGGCGGCCCCCTTGGCCTGGCGTTCCTGAATCAGGCGGATGAATTCATCGCCACGATGCTCGAAGCTCTTGAACTGGTCATAGGAAGCGCAGGCCGGCGACAGCAGCAGCACGGCATTTTTCAGCTTCTCGCGCCGCGCCAGGGCAAGCGCATGGTCGATGGCCGGCTCCAGGCTGCCGCTGAGCGTATGCGGCACATCCCGGCCCAAGGTGGCGGCGAAATCATTGGCGGCATGGCCGATCAGGAAGGCATGGCGGATACGCGGGAAAAGCGGCTTCAACGACGCGATGCCGCCTTCCTTGGCCTTGCCACCGGCAATCCAGTAGATCGTTTCGAAGCAGGCAAGCGCCTTCTCGGCGGCTTCCGCGTTGGTCGCCTTGGAATCATTGATGCAGGCGATGCCATCGATGCTGCCGACCTGCTGCAGGCGGTGCTTGAGGCCGGGGAAAGTCTCGATCGCCGAAAGGATCGCTTCGGCTTCCAGCCCGGCGGCACGCGCGGCGGCGAACACGGCGGCGATATTCTGGCCGTTATGCTTGCCGGGCAAAGCCGGGAAGCGCGACAGCTCGGCGACTTTCACGCCCTGTTCGCAGAGCACGCCATTCACCGCCGAAATGCCATCTTCCAGGATCTGCTCGGCGGAAATGGCGCAGATGGCGCGGCCGGATTGTTCATTGACCAGGTCGGCGTAGATGGCATGGCAGTAATCGTCGTCGATTCCGATCACTGCGGTATCGCCTGCCGCCTGGCCCTGGAAGATGCGCGCCTTGATGGCGGCGTAATTCTCCATCGTGCCGTGGCGGTCGAGATGATCCGGCGTGATGTTGAGCAGCACGGCAATGCGCGCCTGCCAGCCCGGTGTCAGGTCGATCTGGAACGACGACATCTCCAGCAGGTAGGCGCCGTCATCACTCAGGCGTTCGAGGTCCAGCACCGGCACTCCGATATTGCCGCCGATGGCGATGCTGCGGCCGGCAGCCTTGAGCACATGGCCGAGCAAGGCCGTGGTGGTGGATTTGCCGTTGGTGCCGGTAATGCCGTAGACCACGGGGCTCAGTTCGCGCAGCAGCAGCTCGACATCGCCGATCACCGGTACGCCGACGCGCTTTGCTGCAGCAACGCAATCATGCGGCACCGGATGGGTGAGCGGCACACCTGGCGCCAGCACCAGGGCGGCGCAGCCGGCGAGCGTTGCGTCGTTCAGCGGCAACGTCTTGAAGCCGGCCTGTTCGGCGGCAAGGCGCGAGGCCTCGTTATCATCCCACAGCCGCACCTCGGCACCGCCGGCAACAAGCGCACGCGCCGTGGCCAGCCCGCTGCGCGCGAGGCCGAACACGGCGTGGGTGCTGCCTTTGCTATGCCGGAGTGCGATCATGCCCAGCGCCTCACCGCAGCTTCAGGGTGGCAAGGCCGGCAAGCGCCAGGATCACCGAGATGATCCAGAAGCGGATCACCACGGTCGGCTCTTTCCAGCCCTTCTTCTCGAAATGGTGGTGCAGCGGCGCCATGCGGAAAACACGCTTGCCGGTGAGCTTGAAGGAAGCCACCTGTACCATCACCGACACGGTTTCGAGCACGAACAGGCCGCCGATAATCGCCAGCACCAGTTCATGCTTGGTGATGACGCTGATGGTGCCGAGCGCGCCGCCGAGGCTGAGCGAGCCGGTATCGCCCATGAACACCATGGCCGGCGGGGCGTTGAACCACAGGAAGCCGATGCCGGCACCCACCAGCGCGCCGCACAGCACGGCCAATTCGCCCGAGCCCGGCACATAATGGATCTGCAGGTAATTGGCGAATACGGTGTTGCCGACCAGATACGAGATCAGGCCGAAGCTCGCCGCCGCGATCATCACCGGCACGATGGCGAGGCCATCGAGACCATCGGTGAGGTTGACCGCATTGGAGGCGCCGACGATGACGAACACCGCGAAGGGCAGCATGAACCAGCCGAGATTGACCAGCACATCCTTGAAGAACGGCACCGCCAGGCTGCCATTCAGCGGGGCTGGCATGATGGCGCCGATCCAGTAGGCCACGGCGGCGCTGATGACGATGGTGGCCAGCAGCTTGAGCTTGCCCGGCACGCCCTTGGGGTTCTGCTTCGTCACCTTGAGATAGTCATCGGCAAAGCCGATCAGGCCGAAGCCGAAGGTGACGATCAGCACCGCCCAGACATAGCGGTTGGTCAGGTCGGCCCACAGCAGCGTGCCGGTGCCCATGCCGATCAGGATCAGGAAGCCGCCCATGGTCGGCGTGCCGCGCTTGGTCAGCAGGTGGCTTTCCGGGCCGTCATCGCGGATCGGCTGGCCCTTGCCCTGCTTGGCGCGCAGCCAGTTGATCAGCGGCTCGCCGATCACGAAACTCAGCACCATGGCGGTCATGATGGCGCCGCCGGTGCGGAAGGTGATGTAGCGGAACAGGTTGAACGGGGTGAATTCGTCCGCCAACGGGTAGAGCAGATGATACAGCATCCTGAAACTTTCCTTCGTTACCAGCCACTCGCGGCACGGGGCGCCGGCGCAGCCGTCAACAGATTCTCCACCACCCGGCCCATGCGGCTGCCGAGCGATCCTTTCACCAGCAGCACATCGCCGGCGCGGATGGCGTTGCGCAGGCCGTCGATCAGGTCTTGCGAATTGGCGGCATGCACGCCGCGCAGCTTGGCCGGCAGCGCCTCATGCAGGCCCTGCATCATCAGCCCCGCCGTGAACACCAGGTCGATGCCGCTTTCCTGCAGCGGTTCGGCCAAGCCGATATGTGCGGCCTGCGCCTCGGCTCCGAGTTCCAGCATGTCGCCCAGCACCGCGATGCGGCGGCCGCGCGGCGATAACGGCTTGGCCATCGCCAGCACGGTGAAGGCGGCGCGCATGCTGGCAGGGCTGGCGTTGTAGCTGTCGTCGATGATTTCGATCTGGCCATCGCGCCAGTCGCGCAGATGGCGTTCGCCCCGGCCCTTCGGTGCAGCGATGCTGGCCAGCGTCAGGCCGGCCTGGGCCAGATCGGCGCCCAGCACCTGCGCGGCGGCCAGCACGGCCAGGGAATTCAGCACCCAGTGGCGGCCTGGCGCACCGATCTTGTAGGTGATCGCCTGGCCCAGCACTTCCGCCGCCACGCAGGAGCAATTCGGATGCGCGGCATACTTGATCAGGCGCGACTGCGCTTCCGCATGCTCGCCGAAGCTGACGATCTCCGCGCCATGCTTCACAGCGGCAGCGGCCAGGCGGTCATAATAGGGATTGTCGCGGTTCAGCACGGCGATGCCGCCGGGCTCCAGCCCTTCCACGATCTCCGCCTTGGCATCGGCAATGCCGGCGACGCTATCGAAGAATTCCAGATGCACCGCTTCCACGGTGGTAATCACCGCCACATGTGGCCGTGCCAGCTTCGAGAGCGGGCGGATCTCGTCGGCATGGTTCATGCCCATCTCGATCACGGCATAGTGGCTATCCACCGGCATGCGCGCCAAGGTGAGCGGCACACCCCAATGATTGTTGAGATTGCCGAGCGAGGCATGGGTCGGGGCCTGTGCCGCGAGAATCTGGCGCAGCATTTCCTTGGTCGAGGTCTTGCCGACACTCCCGGTGACACCAACGACGCGGGCGCCGCAGCGTTGCCGCGCTGCCGCACCGAGATCGTTCAGCGCCTGGAAGGTATCGCGCACCAGCACCAGGTTGGCGCCCGGCGGCAGGCCTTCCGGGATACGGTCGACGATGGCGGCGGAGGCACCCTTGGCCAGCGCATCGGCAACGAAGCCATGGCCATCGAAATTCGGGCCCTTCAGCGCCACGAAGAGATCGCCGAAGGCAACGCTGCGGCTGTCGATGGAAATGCCCGATGCCGACCAGCGGGTTTCGGCGCGGCCCTTCACGGCAAGCGCCACTTCATCGGAAGTCCAGAGGGAGAAAGGTTCCATTAATCTTTACTCCCTTATGGTTCGATGCCCGAAGAAAACCCTGCGTCAGCCGCAGACACGGCTTCGCGGGCTTCTCCTGCATCATCGAAGGGACGGGTTTCCTTACCCACGATCTGGCCCTGCTCATGGCCCTTGCCGGCCAGCAGCAGCAGATCACCAGCACGCAGTTCAGCCACCGCCGCGCGGATCGCCGCATGGCGGTCGCCGATCTCGATGGCGCCCGGGCAGGCGGCGAGAATGGCAGCACGGATCGCGGCCGGCTCCTCGCTGCGCGGATTGTCGTCGGTGACATAAACACGGTCGGCCAGCCGCGCGGCGATCTCACCCATCAGCGGGCGCTTGCCCTTGTCGCGGTCGCCGCCGCAACCGAACACCACCACCAGGCGGCCAGCGGCATGCGGGCGCGCGGCCTTGAGCGCGGTTTCCAGTGCATCGGGCTTGTGGGCGTAATCGACGAACACGGCAGCGCCGTTCTTGCGCGTGGCGGCAAGCTGCATGCGGCCCGGCACGCCCTGAATCCGCGCCAGCGCGGCAATTGCCTTGGCAGTATCGGCACCGGCGCCGATCACCAAGCCCAGCGCGGCCAGCAGGTTGCCGGCCTGGAAGCCGCCGATCAGCGGGCAATCGATTTCATGTTCGGCGCCGAAAGCAGCAAAGCGGAAACGCAGGCCGCCGGCATGCGGCTGGCTGGCGATCAGCCGCAGTTCCTCGCCCCTCCGGCCATAGCGGATCAGGCGCTGGCCGCGCGCCGCGGCAATCTCCGCGACGCGGGCACCATGTTCGCTGTCCATGTCGATCACCGCCACGCCATCGGCGGGCAGCAACTCGCTGAACAGCCGCAGCTTGGCGGCAAAGTAATGCTCGACCGTCGGATGGTAGTCCATGTGGTCGCGGCTGAGATTGGTGAAGGCGGCGGCGCGGATGCTCACGCCATCGAGGCGGAACTGATCCAGGCCGTGGCTGGAGGCTTCGAGCGCCAGATGGGTGCAGCCGGCTTCAGCGGCGCGATGCAACAGGCGGTGCAGTTCCACCGGATCCGGCGTGGTGTTCGGCACTTTTTCAAACACGCCCGGGGCGATCAGGCCCAGCGTGCCGAGGCTGGCGGCGCGCTCGCCCATGATGGTCCAGAGCTGCTGGGCGAAATTCGCCACCGAGGTCTTGCCGCTGGTGCCGGTGACGGCAACGATTGTCTTCGGCTGCGCGCCGAAGAAGGCGGCCGCCATCAGCGCCAGGCGGCGGCGCGGGTTGGCATCGGCAATAAAAGCAACACGCTCGGCATAAGCCGGATCGACGCTGTCGCTCAACACCGCCACGGCGCCCTTCTCGGCGGCATCGGGAATGAAGCGGCGGCCATCCATGGCACTGCCCTGCAATGCCGCGAACAGGAAGCCCGGACGCACGGCGCGGCTATCGGCGGTGAGGCCAACGATGTCGAGCCCCGCGATCCGCGGGTCCAGCCGCAGGTCGGTGCAAAGCTCATTGAGACGCAATTTTCTTCTCCTGCGTCCGCACGCCGGTCACCGGCACATACATGGCTTGCTTGAGGTCCGGTGCATTCTCGTCCACCGGCGGCACGCCGAGCAGCGGCGCGATGCGCGAAATGATGCGGCCAGCCGTCGGCGCCGAAGTCCAGCCGGCCGTGGCAAAACCATAGGTGCCCTTCTGCGGCTTTGGCTCGTCGATCATCACCTGCACGAGGTAGCGCGGCTTATGCATCGGGAAGCCGGCGACGAAGGTGTTGAACAGCGCCTTGCGATTATAGCCGCCGCGCGCACCGATCTTTTCCGAGGTGCCGGTCTTGCCACCGACGAGATAGCCTTCCACATCGGCCTTCTTGCCGGTGCCCTCTTCCACCACCAGCAGCATCAGCTTGCGCATCACATCCGATACTTCCGGCTTGATCACCTGGCGGCCCGGCACCGGCAGGCCCGGCGGGCGCTTCACCAGAGTGGGTGGGTGCAGCACACCGCCATTGATCATCGCGGCGGTAGCGGTAGCGAGTTGCAGCGGCGTCACCGACAGGCCATGGCCGAAGGCAATGGTCATGGTTTCGACGGTCTTCCAGTTGCGCGGGATCAGCGGCGCGCCGATTTCGGGCAGCTCCAGCGCCACCTTGTTCAGCATGCCGATCTTGCCCATGAATTCGCGCTGCAAATTCGGGCCGACATCGACGGCCATCTTGGCCGAACCGATGTTGGAGGAATACATGTAGATTTCCGGCACACTGAGCCAGCGGCGCTTCGGATGATCGTCGCGGATCTGGAAGCGGGAAATCTGGATCGGGTTGGTGGCATCATAGCCGCCCGAGAGCTTCACCGTGCCATAATCCAGCGCCATGGCGGTGTTCAGCGTCTTCATGGTCGAGCCCATTTCGTAGACGCCAAGCGTGATGCGGTTGAAGCGCGCATCCTTGGAGGCTTCGCCCGGATTGAGCGGGTCGAAATCCGGCAGGCTGACCAGCGACACGATCTCGCCGGTATGAATATCGAGCACGATGGCGCCGCCGCCGATGGCTTCGAAGAATTGCACCGCCTTGGAGAGTTCGTCGCGCACAATATGCTGCACGCGGATGTCGATACTGAGTTCCAGCGGGTCGCCGGTGCGGGCGGGATCGCGCAGGCTGTCGTCGAAATACTGCTCGATGCCGGCAATGCCCTTGCCGTCGATATCGGTATAGCCGAGCACATGCACCGCCAGATTGCCCTGCGGATAGACGCGCTTCTGCTCGGTGTGGAAATACAGGCCCGGAATGCCGAGGCGGTTCACTTCATATTGCTGGCGCGGCGTCAGGTTGCGCTTGATCCACACGAAGCTCTTGCCCGGCGCCAGCTTGTTCTGCAGGTCGGCAACGGTGAATTCCGGCAGGGTCTGGGCCAGCCGCACTGCCGCCTGATCCGGATTGATGATCTTGCGCGGATCGGCGAACAGCGAGGCGGTCTTGAGGTTGGTCGCCAGCATCTGGCCGTTGCGATCCACCACCGGCTGACGCTCCATCAGCACGGTCTTGGCCAGCAATTCCGGATTGCTGCCGCGCGCCACGGCGGGTTCCGACACGCCCTTGATCGCGGTGAGCCACACCAGGCGACCGGCCAGGACGCAGAACAGCAGCGAGAACAGCGCGATGCCGATGACCAGGCGCGAGCGGCCGGTTTCCAGCGCCTGCTTGGTCTCGCCTTCCAGCTTCACCAGGGCCGGACGACCGGGAATATCGGCGGGCGTGCAGGGCGGGCGCGGCTTCGGGGTGCGGCGGAACAGTGCCATCAGCGCAGCCCCCGCTTCTTCTCGTCGGCAGGCTTGTCGCTGCTGCCGCGCATGGCGCCGAGCACGGCAGCCACATCGCCATCCATATCGTCAAGCGTCGCCGCCTGCTTGGCCGCCACCGGCTGCGCCACAGCGAGCGCCTGAGCCTGCGGCGCCTGAACTTGCGGCACTTGGACTTGCTGAGCCGGCATGGGAGCAGCCTGAACCGGAGCCTGCGGCGCGGCAGCCACGGCGGCCGGCGCCGGCTGAGCCGGCATGGCGACCGGCGGCGCGACGCGCTCCTGGCGCCAAGGCAGGTCCTCGATGCGGGTGATCTGCCGCGCGGTGGCCGGCTTCATGTCGAGCAGGCGCTGCGCCTTGTCCTGCAGGTATTCCGGACGCGCCAGGTAGCTCCACTCGGCCTGCAGCACGCCGATGGTCTCGCGCTCCTGGCCCAAAGCGCGGTTGAGTTCCACCAGTTCGTCTTCCAGGCGCTGCACTTCATAGGAAAGCTGGTACAGACCGAAGGCGACGATGCCGAGCAGCAGCAGGGCAATGAAGGAGAAACCGCGGCTCATGCGGCCTCCTGCATGTCGTCGGCCGGCCAGGCGGCGGCGTCGGTGCGGCGGGCGGCGCGCAGCTTGGCCGAGCGGGCACGCGGATTGGCTTCCGCTTCCTGTTCACCCGCCGTGATCGCGCCCTTGTGGATCGGGGCGAAGGACGGCGCGCGGACGGCGGCGGGATTTTCCGGCAGATGGCGCGAGGTGCCGCCGCCCTTGCCGGCGCGGCGGTCGAGAAACTGCTTCACCACGCGGTCTTCCAGCGAATGGAATGACACCACGGCGAGACGGCCATCGGGCTTGAGCAGGCGTTCCGCCGCCAGCAGGCCACGGCGCAGTTCGCCCAGTTCGTCATTCACATGGATCCGCAAGGCCTGGAAGGTGCGGGTGGCCGGATGATGGCCGGGCTTGCCGCGCACCACGCGGGCAACGATGGCGGCGAGTTGCAGCGTGCGGGTGATCGGGGCCTCGGCACGCGCCTTGACGATGGCGCGGGCGATGGCGCGCGAGCGATGCTCCTCGCCATAGAGATAGATGATATCGGCCAGCTCGGCCTCGTCGCGGCTGTTCACCACATCGGCGGCGCTCTCGCCGCTTGAGGCATCCATGCGCATGTCCAGCGGGCCATCCTGCTGGAAGGAAAAGCCGCGCTCAGCCTGGTCGAGCTGCATCGAGGAAACGCCGATATCCAGCGTCACGCCATCGACACCATCGATGCCCTCATCGGCCAGCAATTCCGCCATGGCGCCGAAACGGCCGCGCAGCAGGCGGAAGCGGCCCGGATGCGCCGCACTAACCCGCGCGGCATGCATCTCCACGGTGGGATCGCGGTCGATGCCATAGACCTTGCAATCCGCGGCCGCCAACAACGCGCCGGAATACCCCCCGGCACCAAACGTACCATCCACGAAAACCTCGCCATCGCGCGGCGCCAAGGCTGCAACAACTTCCGCGCAGAGAACGGGAAGATGCATGGCCTTTGCGGCAGGATCATGGCCGAAGCCAGAGGCCATGCCGGCGCTCACGATATCGCCCCCGATTTCAACTGCGTCTTGAGCCGCGCCTTGGCCGCCGCATCGCGCTCGGCCCAGGCCTTCGGCTCCCAAAGCTGGAAATTGCGGCCACGGCCGACAAACACCGCCTCGCCCGGCGCGGCCAGGCCGGCATGCTCGAGCAAAGCCTGCGGCAGCACGATGCGGCCTTCGCCGTCGAACTGTGCCAGGGTCAGGGAAGCCAACAGGGTGTCTTCAAGGTCGGCGCGCTCGGCGGAGAATTCCGGCATCGCGGCGATGCGGCCATGCACGCCCTTGAGATACTCGTTGCCGCCCGCCACCAGGGCGCGGGCTTCGTAGGTGGCATCAGCCACCCAGTCAGGGCCGAGATAGACGCCGCCTTCGGGACCCTGGCGGCCGAGCAGGGCGCGGAACGGCGCAGGCACGGAAATCCGCCCCTTGGCATCGATCCGATTCCGAAATGTGGAGAGGAAAACTTCCACAATGCCCCCCAAAAGCCGTCGAAACGGCCCGCTGCCCCGCCCAAAGGCCGGAAATACTGCCCCTTTGGGATGTTATGGGATAGCATGGGCTAGGATGGGCGTCAATGGAGAATGATTGGGCCGGGATGGCGATTCGGCCTAAAGATTTCAGAAACTTGACTGCGGTAGCTCACCTGGGCAATGTCTTGTTTTGTTCTCGTTCCTTTGGGGAAGAATGAACCCTTGCCGGGGGGGCGCGGGAGCCGCTACACCGGGGGACATAGACCGGAGGAACGAGTGCGCTTCAGTCCCCCTGCCCTAGCGACCCTGGCCCGCCTGGCCCTGCTGGCTGTCCTGCCGCTGCTTGCCGCTGCCATACCAGCCGCGCGGGCCCAGATCGGCATCAATGAATTCCTGCCGCGCCAGGCCCCGGCGCTGAAGCGTTTTTCCGTCGTCGCCAGCACCGCCAACAACCAATGCCTCACGGTGCAGCCGACAGGCAGCGACATCACCCGGCTGCGCCCCGATGTGTTGCTGAGCCCATGCGAATTCAGCATCGACAACCAGACTCAGGGCTTCTTCATCACCCGCACGGTGCGCGAGCGGAACCAGATATTCTTCGCCGCCAATCCGGCCTATTGCCTGGCCATGGATCCGCGCAACCGCCGCCTTGTCGCGGTGGCCTGCGGTGTCAACGCCGAGATGTTCGCTGCCAATCCGCAGCATTTCGAATTGCGCCGCGGCGGCCTGGCCGTGGTCACCGACAGCGGCGAGGCCTGGTGCGTGGATACCCGCGCCAGAGAAGGCTTTTCGCAACTTTTCGAGCCGTATTTCATGCCCTGCCCGAGCCAGATCGGCGAGGCCTTCATGATGCGCGTGAATCGATAAATACAATGGTGCCAGACGGCCTGTAAGCCGGGTTCTGTCCACCCACTTGCGTGGGCTGTACGGCCATTCCTCTGGGACATCCGTTGCCGGATGCCTCGCGCGACCGACCCGGATGGCAGGCCGGAAAAAGCCTCGCCTGCTTGCGCAAGCCGCCATCCCTATTTGGTCTTGCTCCCGGTGGGGTTTGCCATGCCGCTCCTGTTGCCAGGCGCGCGGTGCGCTCTTACCGCACCTTTTCACCCTTGCCGCCGGCATTGCTGGCGGCGGCGGTCTGTTCTCTGTGGCACTGTCCCTGGGGTCGCCCCCGCCGGGTGTTACCCGGCACCGCTTTTCCGTGGAGCCCGGACTTTCCTCGCCCCCGAAAGAGCGCGGCCGTCCAGCCATCTGGCACCGCCGCGAGCAATAGACCCGCCGGGCCTCGCGAGCAAGCTCTTTGCGCCAGTATCAAGCACCCAGTTTAAGCTCTTTGCGCGATGTGGTGAATCAGGCTGGTGGTTTCCGGATCGGCGATGCCGTCGATCCGCGCCGGCCGCCAATGGCGCTGGAAAGCGCGCACCACCGTCTCGGTCAGCGGGTCATAGATGCCGCTGCCCTCGATGCCGTAGCCGATGCGGTCGAGCGCCACCTGCAGGTCCACCACAGCCCCGCTTTTCATGCCCGGGCGCAGTTCCGGCGCATGCGGCGAGGGGCGGAATTCGGGGCTGGGCCACAGGCCGAAGCCGGCCTGCGCCAGCCGCGCCCAGGGGAACAGTTCGCCCGGATCTTCCTTGCGTTGCGGTGCCACGTCGGAATGACCGATGAACCCGGCGGCCGGAATCGAATGCCGCGTCTTGATCTGCTGCAGCAGCGGCAGCAAAGCCGCGATCTGCGCTTCCGGGAACGGCCGGTAGCCGAATTCATGGCCGGGATTGACCAGTTCGATGCCGATGGAGCGCGCATTCACATCGCGGATGCCGCGCCAGAAAGCGACGCCGGCATGCCAGGCGCGCGCCTCTTCCGCCACCAGCCGGGTGATCGTGCCATCCTCGTCGACCACGTAATGCGCCGAAACCTTGGCTTCAGCATCGGTCAGGCGATGCAAGGCCGCTTCCGCCGTCTGCATGCCGGTATAATGCAGCACCACCATATCCACCGGCTTGCGGCACCGGCGTTCGTCGAAATTCGGCGAGGCGCGCTCGAGCATGGTCACTACATCCGTCATGCCCTCAACTCCACTTAATCCGAACCAGCTTTGACCTTCGCTGCCGCAAGCGCGGCGCGCTCTTCCACACTCTGCGCCGGCTTCTTGTCGGCAATCTGGCTATCGCGCAGGGTAACGATCAGCACGCCCAGCAGGGTGATCGCGGCGCCGATCAGCGCCCGTTCGCTCAGGCGCTCGCCCAGGATGATGACGCTGAACAGGATGCCCATCACCGGCGCCATGGTCACACCCGGATTGACCAGGGCGACGGGGTAAAGCCGCAGCAGGTAATAGACGCCGCCATGGCCGAACAGCGACACGCCGATGATCGAATAGGCCAGCAACGACCATTCGCCCCAGCCGGCGGCCTGTGTTGCCTGCCATTGACCCTGTTCGAAGAAATACGACAGCAGCAGCAGGCCGGGCGCGGAAGCCACGCCGATCCAGGCCTGCATCGCCAGCGGGTCGACATGCTGGATGCGGCGCACCAGCACCTGGCCATAGGACATCGACACCATTGCCAGCAGGCAGATCAGCAGCGCCATGCCATAGGTCAGGATGGCGGGATCGAAGCTCATCACCACCGAGCCGATGAAGGCCAGCGCGATGCCAAGGCCACGGCGCCAGCGCACCGTTTCGCCCAGCATCAGCCAGGCCAGCAAGGCCGATACCGGCCCGCCAAGCTGCACGATCACGGCAATGACCGAAACATCGTGCGCCATCTTGATGGCATTGAACATCAGCGCGAAATGCAGCGTGCCCATGAACAGCGCGATCTGCAGCACCAGGCTCATCTGCCCCTTATGCAGCTTCAGCCAGGGCAGCAGCAGCAGCCCGAGCCCGAGGAAGCGCAGGCCGGTGAAAAAGATCGGCGGGAAGTGGCCAACGGCGAGTTTCGAGGCAACGAAATTGAAGCCCCAGACGGCGCAAATGGATATAAGCAGCAAAAGGTGCAGGGGACGCATCGCGGGACACTATCAAAGCGCCCCCAGGGGGGCCAGAAAAGAACGCGCCCCTGCCATGCATGGCCTGCATGACGGTTATGCGCCGGAACGGGCCCGGCTCTTGGCCTCGCGGACGGGAACGGCTTTACTGCGCCAGCAGCAGAACATGCGGCAGAACATTGGGGGCGCAGATGGCAGCGGCAGGCAAGAAGCCGGGCAACAAGGCGACAAAAGCGGCAAAAGCCCAAGAAACCGCCGTGGGAACGCGAACCCACCGGCCGATCGTTTCCTCGGCGCATCTCGCATCCGAACGCCTGAGCGAACTCAGCGAATTCGAGTTTGCCCTGATGATGACCGCCAATGCCTTCAACCGCTGGATCGTGCGCTGCATGAATGCCGCCGGCACGCCGGACCTGGCGGCGCTGGACGTGATGGTGCTGCATGGCGTGAATCACCGCGACCGCCCGAAGCGGCTGGCCGATCTCTGCCTGGTGCTGAATGTGGAAGACAGCCACACCGTCAATTACGGCCTCAAGAAGCTGCAGCGCCTGGGGCTGGTGAGCGGCGAGAAACGCGGCAAGGAAATCCACTATTCCACCACGGCGGCGGGCCGCGAGGCCTGCCTCAGCTATCGCAAGGTGCGTGAGGAATTGCTGGCCGAGGCCGCGGCCCTGATCGGCCGGCAGCCGGGCGAGATCGCCCGCATCGCCGAGACCATGCGGGCCCTGTCCGGCCTCTACGACCAGGCCGCCCGTGCCGCCGCCTCGCTTTAGGACGATGACTATTCGTTGACAATTTATCAACGTCCTGGGATGGTGCCGTCACCTTGAACGGAGGATCAGATGAGCGCGCAGTGGGAGTTCTGGATCGATCGCGGCGGCACCTTCACCGACATCGTTGGCCGCAAGCCCGATGGCAGCATCGTCACCCACAAGCTGCTCTCGGAAAACCCGGAACGCTACAAGGATGCCGCCGTGCAGGGCATCCGTGACCTGCTGGGGCTCAAGAATGGCGAGCCGCTGCCCGCCGGCGCCATCAAGGCGGTGAAGATGGGCACCACAGTGGCGACCAATGCGCTGCTCGAGCGCAAGGGCGACCGCGTGCTGCTGCTGGTCTCCGAAGGCTTTGGCGACCAGCTCCGCATCGGCTACCAGACCCGGCCGAAGCTGTTCGCGCTGCATATCCAGTTGCCCGAGATGCTTTACGAGCGCGTGGTGGAAGTGCCGGAGCGCGTGCGCGTCGATGGCTCGATCGAAACCCCGCTCGACCTCGCCGCCGCCGAAGCCGCGCTGAAGGCCGCCTATGCCGATGGCATCCGCGCCTGCGCGGTGCTGTTCATGCATGGCTACCGCTATCCTGAGCATGAGGCCAAGGTGGCGGCACTCGCCCGCCAGATCGGCTTCAGCCAGGTTTCCGCCAGCCACCAGGTCAGCCCGCTGATCAAGTTCGTCAGCCGTGGCGATACCACGGTGGTGGATGCCTATGTCTCGCCGATCCTGCGGCGCTATGTCGATCAGGTGGCGAGCCAGCTCGACGCCGAAAAGAATAACCTGCGGCTGATGTTCATGCAGTCCAATGGCGGCCTGGCGGACGCCAATTACTTCCAGGGCAAGGATAGCATCCTTTCCGGCCCGGCCGGCGGCGTGGTCGGCCTGGTGCAGACCTCGACCCGGGCCGGCTTCGCCAAGGTGATAGGCTTCGACATGGGCGGCACCTCCACCGATGTCAGCCATTACGACGGCGAATACGAGCGCGCCTTCGAGACCATGGTCGCGGGCGTGCGCATGCGTGCGCCAATGATGCTGATCAACACGGTGGCGGCCGGCGGCGGCTCGATCCTGCATTTCGATGGTGCGCGCTACCGCGTCGGCCCGGATTCAGCCGGCGCCAATCCCGGCCCGGCCTGCTACCGGCGCGGCGGCCCGCTCGCCGTCACCGACTGCAACGTGGTGCTGGGCAAACTGCAACCCGATTTCTTCCCCGCCGTGTTCGGCCCCAATGGCGACCAGCCGCTGGATGCCGAAATCGTCAAGGCGAAATTCGCCGAACTGCAGGCGCGCGTGAAAGCCGAAAGCGGCGATAGCCGCAGCATCGAGGAAATGGCCGAGGGCTTCCTCGCCATCGCGGTTGAGAACATGGCCAACGCGATCAAGAAGATTTCCGTCGCGCGCGGCTATGACGTGACCAAGTATGTGCTGACCAGCTTCGGCGGCGCCGGCGGCCAGCATGCCTGCCTGGTGGCCGATGCGCTCGGCATGACGGAAGTGCTGCTGCATCCGCTGGCCGGCGTGCTTTCCGCCTATGGGATGGGCCTGGCCGACATGCGCGTGCTGAAGGAAAAGACCGTGGAGCGCGCCTTCGAGGCCGCCGCCCTGCCCGCGCTGGCCAAGGAACTCGATGCGCTGGCCGAGGAAGCCCGGACCGAGATGCTGCGCCAGGGCGTGGCGCCGGAGCGCGTCACCGTTCTGCGCAAGCTGCACCTGCGCTATGGCGGCTCGGATTCGCCGCTGGTAGTGGATTTCGGCGACCTGGAGAGCACCAAGGCCGCTTTCGAAACCGCGCATCGCCAGCGTTTCGGTTTCATCAGCCCGGAGAAGCAGCTCATCGCCGGCTCGGTGGCCGTGGAAGTCGTGGGCGAAGGCGAGCGCGCACCCGATAGCGTGGAGGCCATCGGCGAGATCCGCGCGCCCGAAGCCATTCCAGCACTTGCCCGCCGCCGCGCCTACATGGCTGGTAAATGGCATGACACGCCAGTCTATGACCGTGAGAAGCTCAATCCGGGCGAAAAGCTGAACGGCCCGGCGATCATCACCGAAAGCACGTCGACCATCGTGCTGGAGCCGGGCTGGCAGGCCCGGCTTACCGAGCGCCGCGACCTGGTGCTGAAGCGCGTCGAGGCCCTGCCCGAGCGCAAGGCCATCGGTACCGACGTCGATCCGGTGATGCTGGAAATCTTCAACAACCTGTTCATGTCGATTGCCGAGCAGATGGGCAGCGTGCTGGAAAAGACCGCCTATTCGGTGAATATCAAGGAGCGCCTGGATTTCTCCTGCGCCATCTTCGATCTGGATGGCGAGCTGATCGCCAATGCGCCGCATATGCCGGTGCATCTCGGCTCGATGTCGGAATCGATCAAGACCGTGATGCGCAAGCGCGCCGGCAACATGAAGCCCGGCGATGTCTATGTGCTGAATGCGCCCTATGCCGGCGGCACGCATCTGCCCGATGTCACGGTGATCACCCCGGTTTTTGACAAGGCCGGCAAGGAGGTGCTGTTCTATCTCGGCAGTCGCGGCCATCATGCCGATATCGGCGGCACCACGCCGGGCTCGATGCCGCCCGACAGTCGCACTGTCGCCGATGAAGGCGTGCTGCTGGATAACGTGCTGCTGGTGGATGGCGGCCGGTTCCTGGAAGACGAGATCGTCGCGCTGCTGAAATCCGGCCAGTATCCCTCACGTAACCCGTTCCAGAATGTCGCCGACCTCAAGGCGCAGATCGCTTCCTGCGAAAAGGGCGCCCAGGAACTGCGCAAGATGGTCGATCAGTTCGGCCTGGATGTGGTGCGCGCCTACATGAACCATGTGCAGGATAATGCGGAGGAATCCGTACGCCGCGTGATCAGCCGCCTGAAGGACGGCGAATTCACCTATCCGATGGATGACGGCTATGAGATCAAGGTTAAGGTGACGGTCAATCACGCCGATAGAACGGCAAAGATCGACTTTACCGGAACGTCCGGCGTGCACCCGACCAATTACAACGCGCCGACGGCGGTCTGCGTCGCTGCCGTTCTCTATGCCTTCCGCTGCCTGGTGGATAGCGACATCCCGCTGAATGGCGGTTGCCTGAAGCCGCTGGAAATCATCATCCCGAAGAACTCGATGCTGGATCCGGTGTTCCCGGCCGCCACGGTGGCCGGCAATGTTGAAACCAGCCAGTGCATCACCGACACCATTTTCGGCGCGCTGGGCGTGATGTCGGCAGCCCAGGGCACGATGAACAACTTCACCTTCGGCAATAACGATTACCAGTATTACGAAACGATCTGCGGCGGCAGTGGTGCCGGTGCGACATTCGATGGCTGCGACGCCGTGCACACCCATATGACGAATGCCCGCCTCACCGATCCGGAAGTGCTGGAATTCCGCTTCCCCGTGCTGCTGGAATCCTTCCGCATCCGGCGCGGTTCCGGCGGCAAGGGCAAGCACAAGGGTGGCGACGGCACCATCCGCCGCATGCGCTTCCTGGAGCCGATGACCGCGACGCTGCTCTCGTCCCATCGCATTGTGCCGCCGTTCGGCCTCGAAGGCGGCAGCGTGGGCGAAACCGGCCGGCAATGGGTGGAGCGATCCAATGGCAAGCGCGACGAGCTTGAGGGCCGCTGCTCGACGCCGATGCAGCCCGGCGATGTTTTCGTCATCTCCACGCCTTCGGCCGGCGGCTTCGGCAAGGCTGAGGAAGTGAAACAGGCGGCGGAATAATCGCCGCCCAAATTCCACCACAGTAACCGGCGAGTCTCCCTCCACTGCATGCCGCTGCTTATTCATGCTGTGGAGGGGGAGTGCATCGCTTTGCCGCTACCTGTGCCGTTCTGCTACTGGGTTCCACTGGCCCGGCATTGGCCCAGGATGCGTTCCCGGACTGCCCGCTTTTCGTCAGCCCCGGTGATGCCGCGATCTGCGGCATCGGTCGCGACAGCAGTTTGCCACCGCTCTACGATCCAACGCCGGCCTTGATGCTGCTGGGCCAGCGTCCGCTGCTGGATCTGCAGGATATCGACCTCGCAACGCCGAACCACGCCCTGCCCTATCAGGTCAGGACCTACAGCACGACGGCTGCACCGCTCACTGGCTATGACCTGCCGCTGCTGGATGGGCTCACCCTTTCTGGCACGGACGCGCTGAGTCGCAGTATTGATGCCGAAAGCGAGACCAACACGCTGAAAGGCAAGTTTGGCCTCGCCTACGAGGAGTATGGCGTAAAGTTCAAGGTCAATCCCGATGCCGCTCTGATCTGGAGCGACCTGGCCGGCAGCGGTGCGCGACGCCTCGGCGTCGACAACCAAGCTTCCGCCCTGCTCAGCCAGAACCTGACCCTGACGCTTTCCGCCGGCTATGACAGCCTGTTCGATGCCGCCGATCCCGCTGCCTCGATCAGCCGGGACCGACACCGCGTCGCCCTGGCGCAGCATTTCGCCAGCGGCTACAAGTTCGGCCTCTCGGCACAGCGGCAGAACGAATACCGTGCAGCGGAACGGCGCGACATAAACAGCTTCGGCCTGCAGATCGGCGTGCCCTTAAGCGACAGCCTGAATTTCACCGCCAGCCACGAATTCGCCCTCAGCCAGAAGCGCGACCTGACGACCCGTAACGCGTTGCCCATCGCCGGCCAGCAGCAAAGCCTGGATATGCAGATGCACTGGACACCGCTGGCGCTGGACCGCCGCGCCATGACCCTGATGGCCGCCTATTCGATCAGCCAGGAAGCCTGGGGCGGCTATGCCGATCCGGCGCTGGCCCAGGCGCGACTGAACCTGGCGATGCGCTTTTGAGGTTCACGCCCCCTGCTCGATGAATGCTTCCAGCGGCAGCAGCCGCGCCAGACAATCGGCGCAGCTTAAGTCGGCTATACTGCCGTTTTTTGGCGCTGTGGCATTTTTGCGGCCCGTTTACGCGGGGGCAGGCTTTTCTTAGTCCGCTTCACTGCTAGAGTCGCGGCAAAGTTCCGGGAGAAACGCCATGTCCGCGCTCAACGCCTTCGAGACCCATGAAGTGCTCAACCAGCCGCCAGCGCTGGAAGGCCACAATCTCTTCACCTCCGACCGCGCGCTTAGCGATGCCGCCAGCCGCGAAGGTGCTGCCTGGGCCGAGGCTGATCTTGCCGCCTATGGCGCCAAACTGGGGGCGCAGGAAACCATCGAGGCCGGTCGGCTGGCGCATAAATTCCCGCCGCAACTGCAACTCTTCGACCGTTTCGGCCATCGCCGCGACGAGGTGGAATTCCATCCCGCCTGGCATCAGATCATGGGCCTGATCATCGGCCAGGGCCTACATAGCGCACCCTGGGCCGACCCGAAGCCCGGGGCCCATGTCGCCCGCGCGGCTGCCTATATCATGCATGCGCAGATCGAGCCGGGCAGCCAATGCCCCACCACCATGACCTATGGTTCGGTACCGGCCTTGCGCCGCGATGCCGAGATTGCCAAGACCTGGCTGCCGAAAATCTATGACCGCCGCTATGACAAACGTTCGGCGCCGATAGAGCAAAAGACCTCGGTGCTGCTCGGCATGGGCATGACCGAGAAACAGGGCGGATCGGATGTGCGCGCCAACACCACGCGGGCCGAGCCCGATGGCCAGGGCGGCTTTATCATCACCGGGCATAAATGGTTCTTCTCGGCACCGCAATGCGACGCGCATCTGGTGCTGGCCCAGGCGCCGGGCGGCTTGAGCTGCTTCTTCGTGCCGCGCTTCAAGCCCGATGGCACGCGCAATGAAATCCGCATCCAGCGCCTGAAGGACAAGGTCGGCAACAAGTCGAATGCCTCGTCAGAAGTGGAATTCCACGGCGCCTGGGGCAAGCTGCTCGGCGAGGAAGGCCGTGGCGTGCCCACCATCATCGAGATGGGCACCTACACGCGGCTCGATTGCGCGCTCGGCTCGGCCGGCCTGCTGCGCGGCGCCGTGGCGCAGGCCCTGCACCATGCCAGCCATCGCCGCGCCTTCCAGCGCCACCTGATCGACCAGCCGCTGATGACCAACGTGGTGGCCGACCTGGCGCTTGAATCGGAAGCCGCGACCTCGCTGGCCTTGCGCCTCGCCCGTGCCTTCGACCGCCGCGACATGGACACGGCGGAAGCCGCCTTCATGCGGCTCTGCACCCCGGCGGTGAAATACTGGGTATGCAAGCGGGCGCCGATGGCCGTGGTGGAAGCCATGGAGGTGCTGGGCGGCAACGGCTATGTCGATGAAGGCCCGATGGGCATGCTGTACAAGGAAATCCCGCTCAATTCGATCTGGGAAGGCTCGGGCAACGTGATGTGCCTGGACGTGCTGCGTGCGCTGATGAAATCCGGCGATGCGCTGGACGTATTCCTGGCCGAGATCGATTCCGCCAGCGGTGCCGACAAGCGCCTCGATCAGGCGATTGCCGGGCTGAAGGCCGAATTCGCCGATGTCACCGATATCGAAAGCCGGGCGCGGCGCGTGGTCGAGCGCATGATGCTGACCCTGCAGGGGGCGCTGCTGGTGCGCGGTGCGCCGGCTTCGGTGGCGGATGCCTTCTGCGCCTCGCGGCTGGCTGGCGACTGGGGCCATGCCTTCGGCACCCTGCCCAAGGGCGCCGACCTGCGCGGCATCGCCGAGCGGGCACGGCCTGTGCTGAATTAATCAGCGCCGGCCGAACAGCTTTTCGATATCGGCAAGCTGCAATTCGACATAGGTCGGGCGGCCATGGTTGCACTGGCCGGAATGCGGCGTCGCTTCCATCTGGCGCAGCAGCGCGTTCATCTCATCCGTGGTGAGCCGCCGCCCGGCCCGCACGCTGCCATGGCAGGCCATGGTGCCACAGACATCCTCCAGCCGCTCCTTGAGCGACAGCGCGGCATCGTATTCCGAGAGATCGTCGGCAAGGTCGCGGATCAGGCCCTTCACGTCGCCATCACCGAGCAGCGCCGGCACTTCGCGGACAAGAATGGCGCCGGCGCCGAAGGCTTCCAACACCAGGCCAAGCTCGGCCAATTCCTCGGCGCGGGCGGCGACGCGGGCGGCCTCAGCTTCGTTCAGTTCGACGACTTCGGGCAGCAGCAGCATCTGGCGCGGCACCTTGCCTGTGCTGAGATGCTGTTTCATGCGCTCATAGACCAGGCGCTCATGGGCGGCATGCTGATCCACGATGACGATGCCCTGCTCAGTCTGCGCCACGATATAGGTGGCGTGAAGCTGTGCCCTTGCAGCGCCGAGCGGGAAATTGCCCGGCGCGATATGCCCCGGCGTTTCATCGGCGCGCGCCTGCGGCTGCAAACCGGACCCGGCTTCCGGCGGCGGCGCATTGTAGAGCGCCACGGCATCGGCCAGGGCCGGCGCGAACCGCTCAGGCTGGTAGCCATAGACATTCGGCCTGGCTGGGCCGCTGCCGCCGGAAAATGGCAGCGGCATGGTCGGCACCGCGGCGGCGCGGCCCAGAGCACCAAGCGCCACCTGCGCCACCGTGGTGGAAGCGCGATGGCCGGCCGCCGCCAGGGCATGACGCAGCGCGCCAACGATCAGGCCGCGCACCAGGCCGGGATCGCGAAAGCGCACTTCCGCTTTGGCCGGATGCACATTCACATCCACCTGCTCAGCAGGCAGTTCCAGGAACAAAGCCACCACCGGATGCCGGTCATGGCTGAGGAAATCGGCATAGGCGCCACGCACCGCGCCAACAAACAGCTTGTCTCGCACCGGGCGGCCATTCACGAACAGATACTGGTGCTGCGCATTGCCTCGGTTATAGGTCGGCAGGCCGGCAAAGCCGGTCAGCCGGATGCCCTCGCGCTCGGCTTCGATCGGCAGCGCATTGTCGGCGAAGTCGCGGCCCAGAATCTGCTCCAGGCGCCGCAGCCGGCTTTCCTCGGGCAGCATCTCGGCCTGCGATGCGTCGGCACGAAAGCTGGTGCGGCCATCTTCCTGCAGGGTGAAACCGACTTCGGCATGGGCCATGGCCAGGCGGCGCACGATCTCCTGCACCGCGAGGGATTCCGAGCGCTCGGATTTAAGGAATTTCAGCCGCGCCGGCACGGCATAGAACAGGTCGCGCACCTCGATGCGGGTGCCGAAGCCAGCGGCCGCCGGTTTCACCTTGCCGACCGCGCCGCCTTCCACCTCCAGCGCATAACCGCTCTCATCGCCCTTGCGCCGGCTGACCAGGGTGAGCCGGCTGACCGCGCCGATGGAGGGCAAAGCCTCGCCACGGAAGCCGAGCCATTTGATATCGAGCAGGTCATCACCCGGGAGCTTTGAAGTGGCGTGGCGCTCCACGGCGACGGGCAGCTCATCCGCTGCCATGCCGATGCCGTCATCCACCACGCTGATCAGCGTGCGGCCACCATTGCTGATAGTGACATCGACGCGACGCGCGCCGGCATCCAGCGCATTCTCCACCAATTCCTTCACCGCCGAAGCCGGACGCTCCACCACTTCGCCGGCAGCGATGCGGTTGACCAGGGTTTCCGGCAGACGGCGGATCGGCATGCAGGCTCAGCCGCCCAGCCCGCCGGGCTCGCCGACCACAACGACCAGCAGATCGCCATTGGCAAACAGGCGCTGCGCCACGCGGCGGATATCGTCGGGCGTCACGGCGTTGATGTAATCGGCATAGCGGTCGATGTAATCCATGCCCAGTCCGGCAAGCTGCATCGCGGTCAGCATGCCGGCAATGGCGGAATTGGATGACAGCCGCAGCGGGAAGGAACCGGTGAGATAAGCCTTGGCATTGGCGATCTCGCCATCGGTGAGGCCATCGCGCGCCAGAGTGAGCAGGTTCTCGCGCACCAGGCCCAAAGCCTGCCCGACCTGCTCGTTGCGGGTGGAAAGCGAGCCGGCGAACAGGCCCGCCGCCGGCATCGGCTGCAGACCGGTGGAAACCGAATAGACCAGGCCGCGCTTTTCGCGGATCTCTTCCATCAGGCGCGAGGAAAAGCTGCCGCCGCCAAGCACATAATTCAGCACCGTGGCGGCGTAATAATCAGGATCGTCGCGCAGCAGGCCCGGCGCACCGAACAGCACAATGCTCTGCGGGTTGGCATAGGGTACCACGACAGGCTTGGCGGCGACCTGCGGCACGGTCTTGCCCGGCAGTTCAAGCTGTGGCTCCAGCGGCAGCTTGCCGAAGCTCAGGTCCAGCAGCCGCTTCAGTTCTTCCGGCGCGATATCGCCGACCACGCCGATCACCAGATTGCGCCGCGCCAGCACGCTTTTGACGTAGGCGCCGAAATCACCGGCGCTGAGGCGTTCCAGGCTTTCCGCCGAGGCCTGGGCCGGGCGGCCATAGGGGTGGCCCGGGAAGGCAATGGCCATGAAGCGGTTATTGGCGATGCTGCCGGGAGAGGTGCGCGCCCGCTGCGCCGCCACCAGGGCCTGCGCCTTCACGCGCTGGATCGGCTCGGCATCGAAACGCGGCTGCGTAAGGGTCTGCGCCAGCAGCTCGAAGGCGCGCTCGCGCTTCTCCGACAGCGTGCGCAGGTTGAGCGAGAGATAATCGCGGTCGGCCGAGGCATCGATGGAAATCGCATCGGCACGCAAGGCCGACTGGTAAGCTTCGGCATCGAGATCGCCGGCGCCTTCGGTGAGCAGGTCGGCAGCGATGGCAGCGCGGCCTTCAAGGCCGGTGGGATCGGTGGCCGAACCGCCGCGCCATACCGCCTGTAGCGCGATCATCGGAATCTTCGGCTCGCGCACCAGCCAGGCTTCGACACCGCTGGCGCCGACCACGCGCTCGATCTTCGGGCCGGCCTGGGCGGCCAGCGGCAACAACAGCACAACAAGGGCTAGGAACCAGCGACGCATCGGCCTACTCCTCAACTCTGCTCTTTGGGCAGCAACAGCCCGGTGACCGAGCGGCGCAGATCGAAGACATGACGCGCCGCCTCCAGCACCTGTTCGGCTGTCACGGCGCGGACCAGTTGCGGCCAGGCTTCCACCTGCTCCACGCTCAAGCCGGCGGTGAGCGCGACGCCGAAGGTGCGCGCGGCGCCGAACAGGCTATCGCGGGCATAGATGGCATCGGCCAGCATCACGTTCTTTGCCGCCGTCAGCTCGAATTCGGTGACGCCCTCCTTCAGCAGCGTTTCCAGCACCTTGTCGAGCGCCGCCTCGACCTCATCAATCTTGCGGCCCGATTTGGGCGAAGCAGACAAGGTGAAGGTGCTGGGATCGACCGACAGCGACTGGTAATAGGCACCGGCACCGGCAGCCGGGCCATCATTGGCCACCAAAGCGCGATGCAGCCGGCCCGTGGCATTGCTCAGGATTTCCGCCAGCACCGAAAGCGGCACGGCATGGCGCGTCTCGCCTGCCACGCGGCTGGGCGCCAGGTAGCTGCGGGTCAGCGAGGGCTGCGTCACCCGCGGGTCATGCATGGTGAGGCGGCGCGCGGCAAGCTGCGGCGGCTCCTGCGGGCGGAAACGCGGCGGCACGGGGCGCATCGGGATCATGCCGTAATGCTTCTCGGCCAGCGCACGCAATTCGCCGGGCGTGACATCGCCGGCAACGATCAGCACGGCGTTGTTCGGGGCGTAATGCATGCGGTAGAAGGCCATCGCCTTCTCCAGATTGAGGCGCTGGATTTCATGCGCCCAGCCGATGATCGGGCGGCCATAGGGATGCGCCAGATACATCGCCGCATCCATCTGCTCGCCGAACTGGCCGCGCGGCGAATTGTCGGTGCGGCTTAAGCGCTCCTCCATCACCACCTGCAATTCCGGCTTGGCATCGGCTTCCTTGAGGCTGAGGCGGTGCATGCGATCCGCCTCCATGCGCATCACCAGTTCCAGCCGGTCGCGCGCGATGGTCTGGAAATAGCCGGTATAATCCGACGAGGTGAAGGCATTGTCGCGGCCGCCTTCGCGCGCCACGATCTTGGAGAATTCGCCCGCCGGCACGCTGGGCGTGCCCTTGAACATCAGGTGTTCGAGATAATGCGCCACGCCGGACTCGCCCGGCGCCTCATCGGCAGCGCCAACCTTGTACCACACCATGTGATTGACGATGGGGGCGCGGTGATCCTCGATCAGCACCACTTCCAGGCCATTGCCGAGCGTGAAGCGGGTGGGATTGAAGACCTGGGCGGAAGCGGGAATGGCAGCAGCGAAGCCGGCCAGGCCGGCGAGGAGCAGAGCGAAGAGCAGACGGCGCATCGGATCCCCTCAAGGCATTCGGGCTATTGCAGCGGCAGGCAGGCCCACCGGAATGGGCCTGTCATGCAGCATATAGGGCAGCCGGCAGCGGCTTAAAAGATGCCTTCCAGAATGCCGCGCTCGCGGCGCTTCACGGTCGGCACATCGCCGGTATTGGCGGCCTTGCCCTGGGCGGCATTCTCGCGCAGGCGCTGGGCTTCCTTGGCCGGATCGACCACGGTGCCGCTCGGGTCCTGCGGCTTCTGCCAGAAGATCAGGCGGTCGACCAGGCGGCTGTCGCGCTCGGCAAGCTGGGTGAATTCGTCATTCACCTTGCGGCGGATATCCGGGTCGGGATTGCTGGCGCGGGCAAGCTGCAGCAACTGCGCCTCACCCGGGCTGCGCGGCGCGGCCTGGGCCTGGGCGCTGCGCTGCATCGGACTCAACTGGCCGGCGGCTTCGCCGCGACCACCGCTCAATGCGGCCTGGGCACGCTCGCGCGCCGTCACTTCCTGCGGACGCGGCGCACCGGGTTCCGGCGGGCGCAGGCCGAATTCCGGCGGCAGTACCAGCGGCGCCTTGGTCACCACGGCGAATTCATCCGGCGCCTTCTTGTTCAGGCCCAGCGCCTCGCGCGCGGTGTCGCAGCCCGTCAGCGCCAGAGGCAGGGCAAGCAAGACAAGCGGGGCCAGATGGCGTCGGCCGGCACGGATCGGTCGACTCATGATGGAGTGCCTCCCAGGCTTCAGGTAATCCGCGCCTAATATCGCCTCTCGGGCGCCAACTTACAAGGGCAGCCGGGCAACTCGGGCAGCGGCGAATCTATGTTATTTCACAGGAACTTGTGACGGAAAGCGGACAATCGCCACGGTGCCTTCGCCAACCTTCGAGGTGATCTCGAGGCTGCCGCCATGCAGTTCCATGAATTTGCGGCTGATGGCGAGGCCGAGGCCGGTGCCCTCGGTGCGCCGGCGGATGCTGGGATCGCCCTGCCAGAACGGCTCGAAGATGCGGCCCAGATCCTCCTTGCGGATACCGATACCGGTATCCTTCACGTGCAATTCCACGCTGCCATCGGCGGCCACCGCCCCGGCCAGCCGCACCTGGCCGCCGGGCGGGGTGAATTTGATGGCATTGGATAGCAGGTTCAGCAGCACCTGCTTCACCGCACGGGCGTCCAACTCCAGCAGCGGCAGGGCCGCGCCGCCCAGTTCGTTGATCAGCACGATACGGTTTTCCCGCGCCCTGCCCTTCACGATGGTAAGGCAATCCTCCGCCACCTGGGCAACATCGGTGGGCTCAAGCGACAGCTCGTAGCGCCCGGCCTCGATCTTCGACATGTCGAGGATATCGTTGATCACATTCAGCAGATGCCGCGCGCTCACCACGATATCCTGCGCGTAGTCGAAATAGCGTTCGGAGGATGGCCCCCACATGCGCAGCCCGATCACTTCCGCGAAACCGATCACGGCATTCAGCGGCGTGCGCAATTCGTGGCTCATATTGGCGAGGAATTCGCTCTTGGCCCGGTTCGCCGCGATGGCATGCTCGCGCTCGCGCGCCAGGCTGCCGGCCAGCCGCTCGAGATCCTGCGCCTGGGCACGCAGCCGCGTGTTGGCGGCATCCAGCGCCCGCTCCGCCTGCTTGCGTTCGGTGATATCGGTGGCGATGGTGAGCAGCGCGCGCACGCGGCCCTCGGCATCGCGCAAAGGCACCTTGCTTTCCAGCGCGGTGATGGTGTGGCCATCGCGGTCGAGATAGGTATTCTCGAAATTCATCACCGGCTGGCCGCTCTCGAACAACTGCCGGTCGTTGATATTGGCCTGTTCGACGAAGGCGCGGCGGCTCGCCTTGTCCAGCGAGGTGAGCGGAAAATCATCGACACGACGGCCGACAGCGGCGGCATTCTCAATGCCGAACAGCAATTCGGCCGGGTGGTTGAGCAGCATGTAGCGCCGGTCGGTATCCTTCAAGGTGACGCGGGCCGGCAGGTTATCCAGCACCATGCGCAGCAATTCGCGCTCGCGGTCGCGGTCGCTCAAATGCCGCGCCGCCGCGACCAGGATATCGTTGATGCGGCTGGCCAGAAGGCCAAATTCATCGTTGCGGTGATGCGCCGGAATCTGCACCCGCGAAGCCGTGGGATCCTCGGCATCGACGCGGCTCAACTGCTCCACCAGGGCCAGCAAAGGCCGCGTCAGGGTGTAGTAGAACAGCACCGTCAGCAGCAGGGCGAGAAAGAAATTGCGCACAAAGCCAGTGACCAGCACCACGCCGATGCGGTTCACCACATTGGCGGCGAACTGGTCGCCATCCACCACCACGCGCAATTCGCCGACCAACTCCTGCCCGCGCGCGGCATAAAGTGGCCGGGTCCGCACCTCGTCCTCGGCGCCGACAAGATGCGTCAACCAGTTGCCCTCGGTATCCTCGCGCTGCTGCACCGCCATGCGGCGGCCGTAATTGTCATGGATTTCGGCGCGCAGGATCGGGCGATAGAGCAGCAGGCCATTGACCACGCGCACGGCAAGCTGCTCGTCGAGCGCATAGGCGGCCTGCGCCGCCGGCTCGTTCAGCATGTCCATGACCTGATTGATCGCAGTATCGCGGCTGGAGAGTTCGCTGCGCACATCGAGGATAAGCTGGAAGATGCTGGAGATGAATCCAAGCACCAGCGCCGCCAGCACGGCGACCTGCACCTGCTTGACCGATAGTCGGCGATGCCAGGGAATACTCATACGCCCCGCCTGATCGGATCAATCTCTGCGCGGGCCAAGCCCATCCCCACTCCGCAGCTTGTTGCTGTGGAAACTCTGACACCTTTTCCACCCTTGTGCAACGAAGGGTGGCGCGATCCATACCCCTGGTTTAGGGCCAGGCCCAGCCTAGGACTGACCGTTGGGCCGGGGCAGCAAGGAGTCGAGCAGCAGCAGGCAGACGCCGACGACAATGGCGCAGTCAGCAATGTTGAAAGCTGGCCAATGCCAGCCAAAGGCGTGGAAGTCGAAAAAGTCGGCAACCGCACCGAAGCGCAGCCGGTCGCCGATATTGCCCAGGGCGCCGCCGATCACCAAACCGAGCGCCACCGTTACCAGCCGCGCCGGCCCGCGCCACAGCCAGATCAGCAGCCAGACGGTTACGGCAGCGGCAGCGGCAATGAGAATCCAGCGGCGCTCGTCACCGGCGCCGCTGAACATGCCAAAGCTGACGCCCCGATTCCACACCATCACCAGATTGAAGAACGGCGTCACCTCGATGCCGCCGGGATTCTTCTCCATCAGGTCGAGCAGGAACGGCTTGCTGAGCTGATCGGAAATCACGATCAGTGCCGCGATGACGAGGCCCAGCAGCCGCGCCTGCTTCGATTTTTCCGGCGCCTGATCCGGCATCAGGCCGCTACCGCCTCGGCGCAGCGCTTGCAGAGGTCATCATGGCCAGGCACATGGCCCACCTCGTCCAGCACCTGCCAGCAGCGTTCGCACTTGATGCCACTGGCCTGGCGCGGCAGCGCGGCAACGCCCTTCACATCCTCGAGCCGGAAGGCATCGGCCGGGCCTTCGCCGACCTCCACCGCGATGCTCGATGTGATGCAGATTTCGGCGAAGTCGATGCCCTGCAGCGCCTCCACATCCTCCGGCGCGACGAAGACCTGCGGCGAAGCCTGCAGGCTGGAGCCGATGCGCTTGGCGGCGCGTTCGATTTCCAGCGCACCGGTGACAACGCGGCGCACGCGGCGCACCCGCTCCCACTTGGCGCCCAGAGCCGGATCAAGCCAGGCGTCGGGCAAAGCCGGAAACACCTGACGGTGCACCGAGCCATCCTCGCTGGGATAGCGGGTCAGCCAGGCTTCCTCGGCGGTATAGCAGATGAACGGCGCCAGCCAGATGGTCAGGCACTTGAACAATTCATCCAGCACCGTGCGCGCGGCGCGGCGGCGGATGGTGCCCGGCGCATCGCAATACAGCGCATCCTTGCGGATATCGAAATAGAAGCTGGAGAGATCGACGGCACAGAAATTGTAGAGCGCCACATACATACGGTGGAAATCATAAGCCTCGCAGCTTTCGCGCACCACGCGGCCCAACTCGGCCAGGCGATGCAGCACCCAGCGTTCCAGTTCCGGCATCTCGGCCACCGGCAGGCGTTCTGCCTCCTGGAAGCCAGCGAGATTGCCGAGCAGGTAACGCAACGTGTTGCGCAGACGGCGATAGGCGTCGGCCTGGGCCTTGATGATATTGTCGCCGACACTCAAGTCTTCCGAATAGTCCGACGACACCACCCAGAGCCGCAGGATATCGGCGCCGAACAGGTCGATCACCTTCTGCGGCTCGACGGTGTTGCCGAGCGACTTGGACATCTTGCGGCCCTTCTCGTCCAGCGTGAAGCCATGGGTCAGCACGGCATCATAGGGCGCACGGCCGCGCGTGCCGCAGCTTTCCAGCAGCGACGAATGGAACCAGCCGCGATGCTGGTCCGAGCCTTCAAGATACAGCGAGGCCGGCCATTGCAGGTCGGGCCGCTGCTCCAGCACGAAGCTGTGGGTCGATCCGGAATCGAACCAGACATCGAGGATGTCCGTCACCATTTTCCACTCGGCCGGATTATAGCTGTTGCCGAGGAAATCTTCCGGCTTGGCGGTGAACCAGGCATCGGCGCCGCCCTTGAGGCAGGCCTGCACGATACGCTCGTTCACGGCCTCGTCGCGCATGATTTCGCCGGTCAGCTTGTTCTCGAACACGGTGATCGGCACACCCCAGGCACGCTGGCGGCTGATCACCCAGTCCGGGCGCTGCTCGATCATCGCATAAAGCCGGTTACGGCCCTGCGGCGGATAGAAGGCGGTGGCGTCGATAGCCGCCAGCGCCTTCTTGCGCAGGTCGTTGGTCGCCATGGAGATGAACCATTGCGGCGTGTTACGGAAGATCAGCGGCGCCTTGGAGCGCCAGGAATGCGGATACTGGTGGCGCAGGCGGCCGCGGCCGAGCAGGCCGCCCACCGCCGTTATCGCTTCGATCACCGCCCGGTTGGCCTCGCCTTCCTTGCCGGCATCGTCCAGCACCCGCTTGCCGGCGAACAGCGGCACATGCGGGAAGTAGCTGCCATCCTCATCGACCGTGTGCGGCACTTCGATGCCGTTGGCAACGCCGAGATTGTAGTCGTCGGCGCCATGGCCCGGCGCGATATGCACGAAGCCGGTGCCGGCATCGAGCGTGACGAAATCGCCGGCCAGCACTGGCACGTCGAATTCATAGCCCTGGCCGCGCAGTGGATGCGCGCAGACGCTGCCAAGCAGCTCGGCGCCTTTCAGCGTCGCCAGCACGCTATAGCTCTCGATGGCGCAGGCCTTGGCCACGGCTTCCGCCAGGTCCTTCGCCACCACCACATCATCGCCGACCTTGGCCAGCGACTTCTCACCCACCGCATCGACGCGCAGGCGCACATACTCTGCGTCATGCGAAAGCGCCACCGCCCGGTTGCCCGGCATGGTCCAGGGCGTGGTGGTCCAGATCACGATGCTGGCGCCTTCGAGCGCCGGATTGCTGGCCTTCACCACCGGGAATTTGGCGAAGATGGTATGCGAGGTGTGTTCCTGGTACTCGACCTCGGCCTCAGCCAGCGCAGTACGCTCGACGATCGACCACAGCACCGGCTTCGAGCCCTTGAACAGGCCGCCATTCATCACGAATTTCTGAATCTCGCGCACGATCTGGGCTTCGGCCGCGAAGCTCATCGTGGTGTAGGGATCCTTCCAGTCGCCGATCACGCCGAAACGCTGGAATTCCTTGCTCTGCACGGCGATCCAATGCTCGGCGAAATCGCGGCATTCCTTGCGGAATTCGTCGATCGGCACGTCATCCTTGTTCTTGCCGGCGGCGCGGTACTTCTCCTCGATCTTCCATTCGATCGGCAGGCCATGGCAATCCCAGCCCGGCACATAATTGGCGTCATAGCCCATCATCTGCCGCGAACGGTTGATCACGTCCTTGAGGATCTTGTTCAGTGCGTGGCCGATATGCAGGTTGCCGTTGGCATAGGGCGGGCCATCGTGCAGCACGAATTTCTCGCGGCCCTTTGAATCATTGCGGAGCTGGCGGTAGAGGTCGTTCTTCTGCCAGCGGGCCAGGATTTCCGGCTCCTTGGCCGGCAGGCCGGCCTTCATCGGGAAAGCGGTCTCGGGCAGAAATACGGTTTCGCGGTAGTCTTTGGTCATGACATCACTCGGCTGGCGGCCCTAGGGCGTCGCGTCGGGAACACGCGGATATATAAGTGAAAACGGCGAGAGAACCCGGCCCTTAAAGAAGGACCGGGCGGCTAATTCGCAGGGCCACGGAGTGGCGCGTATGGCCGGTTTCGGTTGTCATGCCCGAGGTTTAGCACCCCCGGCGGACGCTGTCGAGACAGCGCCGTTAACCTCCCAGGGCCGTTAACCTCCCGGGGCTGTTAACCTCCGGGGCTGTTAACCTCTCAGCCCCCCGGAGGCTATTAACCTTTGGCCGCCAGCAGGGCCCTGGCCGCCTCGACATCGGCGGCGATCTGCCGCTTCAGCGGCTCCGGTCCCTCGTATTTCAACTCTGGCCGCAGGAAGTTGTGGAATTCCACCCGCAAGGAGCGGCCATATAGGTCGCCGGCAAAGTCGAACAGATAAACTTCCAGCTTCACATCGGTCTGGTTGAAGGTCGGGCGAATACCCAGGCTGGCGACGCCATCATGCCGCTCGCCATCAATGACGATGCGCACGGCGTATATGCCAAATTTCGGAACCTGGAAATCGGTCAGCGCCACATTGGCGGTGGGAAAGCCAAGCTCGCGGCCACGCTTGTCGCCATGCTCGACAACGCCAATGATTTCCCAGGGCCGGCCGAGCAATACGGCAGCTTCTTCCGGCTTGCCCTCTTGCAGCAGGGCGCGGATGCGCGAGGACGAGAAAGCCCCATGGCCATCGCCATGCGCCTTGACCACGCTGACGCCGATGCCCCTGGCCGCGCACAGTTCTTTCAGCATGGCGGTATCGCCGGCGCGGCCCTTGCCGAAGGTGAAGTCATAGCCCACCACCACATGGGCCAATCCGAGATCGTGCTGCAAAATCCGCGCAACAAAATCCTCCGGCCCCAGGCCGGCCAGGCCAGCATTGAACGGCAAAGCCAGCAGGGCATCCACGCCCAGCCCGTCCAGGATACGCGCCTTGGTCTCCAGCGCATCAAGCCGGAAGGGCGGCGCCGAAGGCACGAAAAAACGCCGCGGATGCGGCTCGAATGTCATCACCAAAACGGGTTTGGTGCCCGCAGCCACGGCTTGGGCCTCGGCCACCAGAGCGCGGTGGCCGCGATGCACGCCATCGAAATTGCCAATCGCCGCCACGGCGCCGCGCAAGGCGGCGGGCAGTTCGGCGGCAGAACGGATGATCTGCATCGCCGTCAATGCGGACGGCGGTTGACCATCAGCGTCGCTTCGCCCTCGATCGCCACGGTATCGCCCACCTTGCATTCGCAGATGAACTTCACGCGGCGCTTCTCCTGCACGATCTCGGTCACGGTCGCCCTGGCCACTACGGTTTCGCCCAAACGCACCGGCGCCTTGAAGCGCAGATCCTGCGACAGGTAGATGCAGCCGGGCCCGGGCAGCTTGGTGCCGAACACGGTGGAAAGCAAGCTGGCCGAGAGCATGCCATGGGCGATGCGGCCCTTGAACATGCTGCTGGCGGCGAAATCCTGGTCGATATGCACCGGGTTGGTATCGCCGGAGACGGCGGCGAACATCAGGATGTCGGCCTCGGTGACGGTCTTGCTGAACACGGCGGACATGCCGACGGACAGATCCTCAAGGTAAAACCCATGCTGGCTCATCGTGGCACGCTTCATCCTGTATAGTCCCACCGGCCGAACCGGGCGCGGTTGACGCGGCGGATCGGGGGCGCGACTATACTTTTTGCCCAAAATACCGGCAAGCACCGCCCCCTCACCCTTTCGTACCCCCTCTAAAAGTCGAAATCCGCAGTCCATGCAATCCCTTGCCGCGCTAGAGCCCGTCCGCAAGCAGGTCCATTACCTGCTCACCGATATCGACGACACGCTGACCAGCCATGGCCGACTCGAGGCCAAGGCCTATGCCGCGCTCGAGCGGCTGGAGGCAGCCGGCATCCGCGTGGTGCCGATCACCGGCCGCCCGGCCGGCTGGTGCGACATGATCGCCCGCTTCTGGCCGGTGAGCGGCATCGTCGGCGAGAATGGCGCGCTCTACATGCGCTATGACCGTCGCGCGAAAAAGATGCAGCGCCGCTTCTGGCAATCCGAGGCCGAGCGCCAGGCGTCGCGGGCCAAGCTGGCGCAACTGGCGGAGACCATCCTGCGCGAAGTGCCGGGCACGGCGCTCGCCTCCGACCAGCAATATCGCGAATGCGACCTCGCCATCGATTTCTGCGAGGACGTGCCGGCACTCCCCGCCAGCGACATTGACCGCATCGTGGCCTTGTTCGAACAGGCCGGCGCCACCGCCAAGGTCAGCTCGATCCATGTCAACGGCTGGTTTGGGGCGTGGGACAAACTGAGCATGACGCGGGCGTTTTTCAGCGAATGCTTCGGCATCGACCTGGATGCGGCGCGCGACAGCGTGGTGTTTTCCGGCGACAGCCCGAACGACGCGCCGATGTTCGGCTATTTCCCGCTTTCGGTCGGCGTCGCCAATGTGCGGCCGTTTCTCGACCGTATCAGCGCCAAGCCGAAATTCATCACGATGGGTGAAGGCGGCAGCGGCTTCGTCGAACTGGCGGATATGTTGCTGGGGTGACTTACCACTATACCAACATCGTCATCCTCGGGCTTGACCCGAGGATCTCGTTGATGAGATGCGCGGATCAAGTCCGCGCATGACGAGGTAAGTAGTCAAGCCACGCGGGCGAGCTTCGGCGTACCGAACAGATGGCCCTGGCCGAGTTCGAAGCCATATTCGGCGAGTTGCACCAGATCGCGTTCGGTCTCCACCTTGGCGATCACCGGCTCGATCTCGTGGCGGCGGCAGATTTCCAGCAGATCTTCCAGTGCCACCGGCGCGCTGCGGGCATGGCGCGGATCGAGCAGCAACTGCGCATCCAGCTTGATATAGCGCACGCCGAGCTTGCCCAAAGCGGCGATATCGATATCCAGGCTCTCGAAGCCATCCACCGACAAGCCGAAGCCAAGGCCGGCGAGGCGTTCCAGGCGGTGCCAGCCGGCGCGGTCGAGCTGGCGCAGGCCGGTATGGGCGAATTCCAGGATCAGCGTGCCGGCACGCTCGCGCTCGCGGCGCAGGAATTCATACAGCGTCTCGAAGGCCCGTGCGTCGGCCAGGGCTGCCGGCGAGATGTTGCAGAAGAAGCCGAGATGGCGGGCGCGGGCTTCCAGCTTGCGCACAAGCTGCACGCCGCGCAGCAGCATCAGGGCATCGAATTCGGCGGCCAACCCTGCCGCCTGCAGGGCCGGCATATGGGCGCCCGGCGACAATTCGCGGCCCTCGGCATCGCGGGCGCGGGCCAGCAATTCGACGAAGCGCAGCTTGCGCGCCGGCAGGCGGACCACCGGCTGCACATGCAGTTCGACGCGGTTGTTGTTCAGGGCGTCGCGCACGGCGGCGAAGATGGCGGTGTCGTCGGCAATCTCGGTCTCCGCAACCTCTGCTTCCTCCGGATCCGGCAGGATGGTCGGCATCGCCAGGCGCGGCTCGGCCCGGGTTTCGGCGCGGGCTTCCGGCCGGCTCTCGATAACCCGGCTGTCATTGGCTTGCAGCGGCGCCGGCACCGGCATCGCGATGGATCCGGCCTGCACCAGGCGGTCGATCTCGTCCAGCAGCAGATTCTGTATCCGGAAGCGCTCATAGCGCTCGCGCAAGGCCCAGAGCAGACCACCGAAGGCGGCGCTGAGCAGGATCACTTCGCCCGGCACCCAGCCCGGCGCCAGGCGCGACAGGCTGACGGCACCGATCAGGCCGAGCAGACCGCAGGCGATGAAACTGAGTAAACCGGGAATACTGGGCATGGCGTGCCTCCGCAGCGGCTCAACGGCTTTTGATATGCCTTTCGGGCACTGGACGTTGCCTTTGGGAAGGAGCAAGCTTATCTGAGCAGCGTTAACGCAGACTTAACCGATGGCAAATGTCATGGCCCTGATCAGGCGTCGTCTCCTGCAAGCCGGCCTCGTATTCCTATCCGTGGCCGCCCTTCCCTTTCGAGCGCGAGCGAAAACCGGCATGAGCTTCCACGACTTCGACCTAACCGGCATCGACGGCAAGCCGCTGCCGCTGAAACAGTACAAGGGCAAGGTAGTGCTGCTGGTGAACACCGCTTCGCAATGCGGTTTCACGCCGCAATACACCGACCTGCAGGCGGTGTGGGCAAAATACCGCGAGCGCGGCCTGGTGGTGCTGGGGGTGCCGTCGAACGATTTCGGCGGCCAGGAACCCGGCACGGCGGCGCAGATCAAGGAATTCTGCGAGGTGAATTTCGATGTCGATTTCCCGCTGGCCGACAAGCAGAAGGTAAGCGGCGCCGAGGCTCACCCAGTCTACAAGTGGCTGGCGGCTGAATTCGGCGAACTCGCCAAGCCGCGCTGGAACTTCCACAAATACCTGATCGCCGGCGACGGCAGCGCGGTGGACTGGTTCTCCACTGCCACCAAGCCGACGGAAGCGAAAGTGACCAAGGCCATCGAGGCTGAGCTTGCTAAGCTGAAACCCGCGTAAGCGCGGTGAACTATCGTCACGCCTTTCACGCCGGCAACCACGGCGATGTGCTGAAGCATGTGGTGCTGCTGCATCTGCTGGAGGCGCTGCGCGCCAAGCCGACGCCGTTTCACCTGCTGGACAGCCATGCCGGCGCCGGGCTCTACGATCTGGCTAGCGACGAGGCACAGCGCGGCGGCGAATACCGCCTCGGCATCGGCGCCGTGCTGGCCGATGCCCGCGCCGCCAAGGCGCTGCCGCTCTATTTCGCCGCGCTCAAGGAACTCAATCCGGAACTGAAAGCTGATGGCAGCGGCCTGCGGCATTATCCCGGCTCACCCTGGCTGCTGCGCCGCGCTTTGCGCGAGCCGGACCGCTTGAGCCTGGTGGAATTGCATGGCGATACCTACGAGGCACTGCGCCGGAACATGGGCCGCGATGCCAGGATCGGGATTCACAAGCGCGATGCCTTCGAGGCGCTCGGCGCATTGCTGCCGCCGACCCCACGCCGTGGCCTGGCACTGATCGATCCGGCCTTCGAGCAGCGCGATGAATTCGACCAGACGGCCAAGGCACTGGTTGCCGCCCATCGCCGCTGGCAGACCGGGCAGATTGCGCTGTGGTATCCGATCAAGGATCGCGACAGCACCGACGCCTGGGCCAAGGCGCTGGCGCCCTCGCTGCCGGAAACCCTGCGGGTGGAATTGCTGATCCGCCCGGCGCGGGATGCCACCAAGCTGAATGGTTCCGGCCTGCTATTGCTCAACCCGCCCTGGAAGCTGGACGAACAGCTTCGCGCGCCGCTGCAATACCTCAACGAACGCCTGGGCCGCGAGCCGGGCGCGGCCACGCGCATCGACTGGCTGGTGAAGCCGAAAACTTAAAATTTAATGGATCGAGCGCGAGGGCGGCGTATCGTCGCCGTCGTCATCGTCATCATCGTCGTCATCGTCGTCTTCGAGGCCGGCTTCCGCTTCGGCCAGCACGGCCTCGTCGTCATCCTCGTCCTCGTCGTCGTCTTCGTCGTTGCTGGCGCCGCCTGGCGGCGGCGTCGAGACCGGGCCGGCCTGATGATAGGCCAGTTTCCAGGTCTTGCCCTCGCGCACGAAGGTGTTGGTGGCGACCAGATAGGTGTCGTCCACCTTCTCGTAGCAGGTGACGATGCCGACATCGCCCCAGCACACCACTTCGGCGCCGGCGGTTTCCACATCCGGGGCCGAGGTATTGGACAGGATGCGCTCCCAGCTATCCAGCACCGCCTGGCGGCCGAAAAGCGGCGGCCAGCCGGGATGGATGCAGCCGATCGGCTTCTCCTTGGCCCACAACGCTGCCATCGCCACCATGTCGCGCTCGGCGAAGGCGTTGTAGAAGGCTTCGTTGGCAAAAAGCAGGGCGGTTTCATCTCCACGCATGGCGGTAGTTTACTATTCCTCGGGAGGCTTGCGGTAGAGCCGGCGCCGGGCAAAATGCCGCCATGAATATTCTGATGGTATGCACCGGGAACATCTGCCGCTCGCCCACCGCCGAAGGCATGCTGCGGCACTACCTTGCCGAGGCCGGGCTGGCTGACCGCGTGCGGGTCGATTCCGCCGGCACCCATGATTACCATATCGGCGATCCGCCGGACCCGCGCAGCATCCGCCATGCCAGCAACGCCGGCGTCGATATCAGTGGCCTACGTGCCCGCCAGGTCAGCCGCGCAGACTTTGAGCATTTCGATCTGCTGCTGGCGATGGATGGCGGCCACCTGCAGGGCCTGCAACGGCTGGCGCCGCCGGCATTGCGCAACCGGGCCAAACTCTATCTCGATTTCGCGCCGGCACAGCCGCTGCGCGAGATGCCCGATCCCTATTACGGCAATGCCGATGGTTTCGATCTGGTGATCCGGCTCTGCCATGCCGGTTCCAGCGGATTGCTGGCGCATATCCGCAACACTCTCGGCTGTTAACGAATGCTAAGAAGCTCGCCTCTTCAGCTACCTCGGCGGCGTGCTATAACCGATATACATCGTCCAGGGATAGCTGCCATGACCCGCGTTTTTCTCATGCTCGCGCTGCTTGCTGCTGGCGCGCCCGCCCTGGCACAGCAGGCCAAGCCTGGCCAGCCAGCACAGAAAACCCATGCCGAGCTGGTGCAGGAATGCATGTCCGACATCCAGAAGGGCCTGAAGACCGGCCAGACCATGACCTCGCATCAGCGCATGCAGGCCGAGCAGCAATGCCGCGCCTATGCCGATAGCAAGAAGTAAAAGCTAGAGCACCATATAAGTGCGAGCCTCATATAGGTCGTCATGCCCGGACTTGATCCGGGCATCTCATTTTTCGACTGTTTGTAAACATTTTCCCAGTGGAGCAAGATGCGCGGATCAAGTCCGCGCATGACGACGTGCCAGGTGTCGGGCCTGCAATCAGGCCCTAGTCCAGCCCCTCGGGCTTTGGCCCGCCGGTCGCCCAGTCCAGCCATTGCACCGTATGCAGCACCGGCAGCTTGTTGCCGGTCGCCTCAGCACCATTGGCGATCTGCACCAGGCAGCCGATATTGCCCGCCGCTACCGCCGAGGCGCCGGTGCTCTGGATATTACGCAGCTTGCGCTCGCGCAGTTGCCCGGCGAGTTCGGGCTGCAAGAGATTGTAGGTGCCGGCCGAGCCGCAGCAGAGATGCCCTTCCGGCACATCCTTGACCTGGAAGCCGGCACGGCTGAGCAACTGCTTCGGCGCCGTGGTGATCTTCTGGCCATGCTGCAAGGAGCAGGCCGAGTGATAGGCAATGGTCATCGCCGGCACGGCGCCGTTGGGCTGCAATTCGAGATCGAGCAGCAATTCGGTGATGTCTTTCGCCAGACCGGAAACGCGCGCCGCCTTCTCCGCCCAGGCGGCATCGTTGCGCAGCATGAAGCCGTAATCCTTCACCGTGGTGCCGCAGCCCGACGCATTGATCACGATGGCATCCAATCCCTCGCCATCGGCCTCGGCGCACCAGGCGGCGATATTCGCCTTGGCCTTCTGGTGCGCGTCATGCTCCTTGCCCATGTGATGCGTCAGCGCACCGCAGCAGCCAGCGCCTGGCGACACCACCACCTCGCAGCCATGGCGGTTCAGCAGGCGGATCGTTGCCTCGTTGATCGCCGGGTCCAGCACCTGCTGCGCGCAGCCGGTCATCAGCGCCACGCGTTTCCTGCGTTCGCCATGGGCCTTGTAGATGCCGGGGCGATCCTGCGTCGAAACCTTGGGTAGCCGCTTCGGCGTCATCTGCACCATGCCGCGCAGCTTCGCCGGCAACAATCCAGCAAACGGCCGCGCCAGCATGGCGCCGCGCAAGGCCAGGCGGAAGCGGCCCGGATAGGGCAGCAGCCAGGCCAGCAGGCCGCGCAAGGCACGGTCGAGGAATGGCCGCTTGTAGGTCTGCTCGATATGGGCGCGGGCGTGATCCACCAGATGCATGTAATGCACGCTGCTCGGGCAAGTGGTCATGCAGGACAGGCAGGAGAGGCAACGGTCGACATGGCGCACGGTTTCTTCCGTCGCCGCCTCGCCGCCTTCCAGCATCTGCTTGATCAGGTAGATACGGCCACGCGGACTGTCGCGTTCATCGCCGAGCAAAGCATAGGTCGGGCAGGTCGCGGTGCAGAAGCCGCAATGCACACATTTGCGCAGAATGGTGTTGGCTTCGGCGATATTCGGATCGGCAAGCTGGGCGAGCGTGAAGGCGGTTTGCATCAGAGACCCGCCTCCATGCGGCCGGGATTGAGGATATGCTGGGGATCGAAGCTGTCCTTGACGCGGCGGCTTAAGGCCGCCAGGGCCGGCTCCTGCGGCTGGAACACGGAAACAGCGGCGCGCACGGCGTCATCGGCGCGGAACAGCGTGGCATGGCCGCCGCCAGCTTCGGCAACGGCACGACGCAGATCGGCGGCGCCGGCATCGCGGCTCGGCAGGATGGCGAGCCAGATCAGGCCGCCAGCCCAGTCGTAGAAATACGCGATCTCGGGATGCCATTCGCGCAAGGCGGCAACCAGGGCCGGGCCTTTGCTCGGGGCGACACTGACCCGCCACAGCACGCGCTCCAGCGGCTGGGCGAGCAGGCTGGCATCGCGGATCTCGCGCCAGGCCCAGGATGAATTGAGCGAATGCAGTTCATCCAGTTCGCCATGCTTGCCCAACAGGTCGCGCAACGCGTCGCAGCGCGCCGTCACCGATACATCGGTGCCTTCGACGCGGACCAGCGTGACGGCACGGCCTGAACTGGCGATGCGGCTGATGCCGGAGCGCGCCGCCAGCATGGCCGGCAGATGCGCCAGGCCGGAGACTTCATGCGGCGACTGCGCCGCTTCCGCCAGCGCACGGATGGCGGCGGCATCATCGAGGCCGAACACCACCACGGTGCGGGTCTTTTCAGGTGCCGGCAGCACCTTCACATGCGCTTCGGTGACGGCGGCGAGCGTGCCGAAAGCGCCGCAGAGCAGCTTGGAAAGATCGTAGCCGGTGACGTTCTTCACCACCTTCGCGCCGTTCTTCACCAGCTCGCCGCGCCCGGTGACGGCCTGGAAGCCGAGCAGATGGTCGCGCATGGCGCCGATCTTGAAGCGGCGCGGGCCGCCAAGGTTGGCGCCGATCGCACCGCCGAGCGTGCCACGCCCCGACGGCATGCCCCAGAGCGGGCCGAAATCCGGCGGCTCGAAGGCCAAGATCTGCCGCTGTTCAGCCAGCAGCGCCTCGATATCGCTGATCAGCGTGCCGGGCCGGGCCGTAAGCACCAGTTCGGCAGGCTCATACTCCACCACGCCGGAGAGCTTGGAGAGATCGAGCAGATGGGCGCTTTGCCCCCCTGTATTTGATGATAGGGGGCGGCCAAGCCTGGCCTTGCTGCCATGGCCAATCAGGCTGAGCGGTTTGCCCTCGTTAGCGGCCCAGGCAATTGCCTGGCGCACATCTTCAGCGGTGGCGGGAAGAAATGTGTCGGTCATTTTAGCCCCCCACCCCTTAGAAACGCGGAATGTCGGGGAAGGCCAGCTTGCCGTGACTGACATGCATGGCGCCCATATCGGCGCAGCGATGCAGCGTCGGAAAGACCTTACCGGGATTAAGCCGGTGATCGGGATCGAAGGCGCATTTGACGCGCTCCTGCTGCGCCAGGTCAGCCTCGTTGAACATCGCCGGCATCAGGTCGCGCTTCTCAACGCCGACGCCATGCTCGCCAGTGAGTACGCCGCCGACCTCGACGCAGAGCCGGAGAATGTCGGCACCGAATTCCTCCGCCTTCTCCAGTTCGCCAGGATTGTTGGCATCGTAGAGGATCAGCGGATGCAGGTTGCCATCGCCGGCATGGAATACATTCGCCACCCGCAGGCCGTGGCGTTCGGAAAGCTGCGCCATGCGCGTCAGCACTTCGGGCAGCTTCTTGCGCGGAATCGTGCCATCCATGCAGAGATAATCCGGCGAGATGCGGCCCACCGCCGGGAAAGCCGCCTTGCGTCCGGCCCAGAAGCGCAGCCGCTCCTCCTCGCTTTCGGAAACACGCAGCGACACCGCGCCGCAGCCGCGCGCGATCAGATCGACGCGGCTGAGCAGGTCATCCACTTCCGCCGGCGGACCATCCAGTTCGATGATCAGCAGGGCCTCGACATCGCGCGGATAGCCGGCATGGACAAAATCCTCCGCCGCATGGATCGCCGGACGGTCCATCATCTCCATGCCGCCCGGAATGATGCCGGCGGCGATCACCTTGGCAACGCAATCGCCAGCCGCTTCCGAGGTGGCGAAGCCGGCCAGCACGGCGCGCTGGGTGGTCGGCTTCGGCAGGATGCGCACGGTCACTTCCGTCACCACGCCGAGCAAACCTTCCGAGCCGCAGACCACGCCGAGCAGGTCATAGCCTTCCGCATCGAGATGCTTGCCGCCAAGCCGGATCACTTCGCCGGTGATCAGCACCATCTGCACGCCAAGGATATTGTTGGTGGTGAGGCCGTATTTCAGGCTATGCACACCGCCGGAATTCTCCGCCACATTGCCGCCGATGGTGCAGGCGATCTGGCTGGAAGGGTCCGGCGCGTAGTAGAAGCCGCGATGCTCCACGGCGCGGGTGATGCCGAGATTGGTGACGCCGGGCTGCACCACGGCGCAGCGGTTATCCCAATCGACTTCCAGCACCTTGTTGAACTTGCCCATGCCGAGCAGCACGCCATCGGCCAGCGGCAATGCGCCACCCGAAAGCGAGGTGCCGGCGCCGCGCGGCACCACATTCACACCACGCTCGTAGCAGAGCTTCAGCACCGCCGAGACCTGCTCGATATTGCTCGGCAGCACCGCCACCAGCGGCAATTGCCGGTAGGCCGTCAGCCCATCGCATTCATAGGCGCGCAAGGATCGCTCATCCACGATCACGCCCTCGCCCGGCACGATACGGCGCAGATCAGCAATCAGCGCCTCGCGCTGTTCGAGGATTTTCGGGTCCGGGGCGGGCATCAGCATGGGGGCATCCTCAGTCAGAACCAAAGCCGAAACGCGCGGCGGCGGCGGCAACATGGGCCCGCGCGGCATCTGCGGCAGCAAAGGCATCGCCGGCCTCAATCGCGCGCAGCAATGCCTGGTGCTCGCCTTGTGCGGCGGCGGCCTTGCCTTGCTGGCGCGCGGCCTCGCTCCAGGTGAGCTGGCGGGTTTCGGAAAACTGGTGCGCCAGGAAATCGCTGAAGCGCTGGATCAGCGGATTGCCGGTGGCGGCGGCAATGGCGGCATGAAAGGCATCATCGGCTGCGGCCGCCTCGCGGCCTTCGGCCAGGGCTGCTTCCATTGCCGCGAAGGCGGCTGCAATGGCGGCGAGATCGGCGGGCTGGCGGCGGCGCGCGGCCAGTTCGGCGGCAGCCACCTCGATGGCGCCGCGCAACTCGAAGGCATGGCGCAGGTCGCCGGTCTCCATGCCATTCGGCGCGGTCAGGCGGAAACTGGTCTGGCCCGGCCGCGCCAGCACGAAGGCCCCCGCCCCCTGGCGGGTCTCGACATAGCCTTCGGATTTCAGCCGGGCGATGGCCTCGCGCACCACGGCACGGCTCACCTTGTGGGACTCGGCAAGCTGCTTTTCGGTTGGCAGCTTGTCGCCCGGCGCCAGGCCGCCCTCGCGAATCGCCGCCAGCAGCCTGTCTGCCAAAGCCGAGCCCAGGCCGCTGGGGCGCGGCAGGTCGGCGGCTTGGGCTTGGCTGAAATGCAGCATCGATTCCCGGAAATTTGTCAGACAAGCTGACAACTATCCCGTGGAACCTCACCCGTCAAGCCCCGAACGACAAACGGCCCGGACGACGAATCGTCCAGGCCGTTTACGGAGAAACCCTTGAGCCGGCGCCGGAAACCCAGCGCCGCCGCAGCTATTAGCCCTGGCGGGCCTTGAAGCGCGGGTTGGTCTTGTTGATGACGTAGACGCGGCCCTTGCGGCGCACCACGCGGCAATCGCGATGGCGGGTCTTGGCGGACTTCAGCGAATTGATGACCTTCATGACACGAACCCTAGATCTCGTCGAACCCATACACGGGCAATGATAAAGCCGGCGCAGCTAGCCGCACCGGCGCGAAAAGCGGGCGGACCATACAAAGCCGGTCCGGGCCTGTCAACGGCGAAAAAGCCCCCGGTTTCCGGCTGCGGCTTAATAAATCGGAAGGCTTTTTGCTACACTCCTAGGGTTGAATTACTTGGGAGAGGCCTGTGCAGCCTGACTGGACCGCCGGATACGTCGCGGAAATCGACTATACCTATGGCTATTACCGCGAATTGGCGCCGGCGCATCTGCGCTTTGCCCTGGCATTGCGTGGCGTTGCGCCGCCGTCCTCAGGCCCGGTGAACTACCTGGAACTGGGCTTCGGCCAGGGCGTCAGCGTCAATATCCATGCCGCTTCCAACCGCGGCTCTTTCTGGGGCACCGATTTCAACCCGAATCAGGCCGCTGGCGCCCGCGCGCTGGCCAAGGCCGGCGGCAATGGCGCCAACCTGCTCGATGACGGCTTCGCCGAGCTGCTGGAACGCGACGACCTGCCGAAATTCGACTTCATCACCCTGCACGGCATCTGGACCTGGGTTTCGGACAAGCATCGCGACACGATCGTGGCGATCATCCGCAAGCATCTGGCGGTCGGCGGCGCGGTGTACATGTCCTACAACACCCTGCCCGGCTGGTCGGCCTCGATGCCGGTGCGCCACCTGATGAAGCTGCACGAGGATATCGCCGGCAGCGCCGAACAGGGCATCCAGAAGCGCATCCAGGCGGCGATTGCCTTCGGCGAGCAGGTGGATAATGCCGGCGCCGCCTATTTCCGCCAGGTGCCCGGCGCCCGCGACCGCCTCAAGGGCCTGAAGGACAAGCCGGCCAACTATCTGGCGCATGAGTATTTCAATGCCGACTGGAAGCCGATGTATTTTGCCGATGCGGTGCGGCATCTGGAAACCGCCAAGCTGAGCTTCGCGGCCTCATCCAACCTGCTCGACCATATCGACAACGTGAATTTCAGCGAGCAGTCGCGGCAGATGCTGGTCGGCATCCAGAATCCGCTGCTGCGCGAAAGCACCCGCGATTTCATCGTCAACCAGGTGTTCCGCCGCGACATCTTCACCCGTGGCCAGCGCCTGCTGAACATGCCGGAACGCACCGCCCTGCTGATGCAGAGCCGCGTGGCGCTGACCGTGCTGGCCAATGAAGTGCCGCTGAAGCTGAATGCCGCGGTGGGCGAAGTGAACCTCAGTCCCGCCGTCTACACGCCGCTGATCGAGGCCCTGGCGGCGGATAACTACCGGCCCAAGACGCTCGGCGAACTGGTGCCGGTGCTGGCGCCGAAGAATATCAACCCGCTGCAGATCATCCAGGCGGTGACCTTGCTGGTTGGCGCCAACCATGCCACTGCGGCACAAAGCGCCGAGGAAGCCGCCGCAGCCGCCCCGGCCGCGCAGCAGTTCAATGCTGCCCTGCTGAAGATGGCGCGCGAGCATACCGAGGTGATGTGCATGGCCTCGCCGGTGCTGGGCGCCGGCGTGCCGGTGCCGCGCCTGCAACAGATGTTCCTCGCCGTGCTGGGCGAGCAGAAAAGCAAGAAGACGCCGGACGCCGCAGCGCTCGCCAAGGGTGCCTGGGCGATTATGACCAGCATCGGCCAGCGCGTAGTGAAGGATGGCAAGACGCTGCAGAGCGAGGATGAAAACATCGCCCAGCTTGCCGCCGACGCCAAAATCTTCCTCGACCGCCTGCCACTGCTGCAGGCGCTCGGGGTCGCTTCGTAAGACTAGAACACCAGTTCGATCAGGCGCGGGCCGCGCTGTCCGAAAGCCCGCTTAAGCGCAGCCGCGAACCCGTCCAGGTCCGTGGCGCGCTCGGCGGCAACGCCATGGCCCTCGGCAAGCTTCACCCAGTCGGGATTGGGGCGGTCGAGGGTCAGCATATCGACGGCGCGCGGCCCCGGATTGCCAACGCCGACATTGGTCAGCTCGCCCTGCAGGATGGCATAGCGCCGGTTGGCGAAGATCACCGCGGTGATATCGGCATTCTCGCGTGCGAAGCTCCACAATGCCTGCTCGGTGTAGAAGGCGCTGCCATCGCCGGTCAGCGCCACCACCTTGCGGTCGGGTGCCGCCAGTGCCGCGCCGAGCGCCACGGGCAGCGAATAGCCGATCGAGCCACCCATATTCTGCAGCCAGTCATGGCGCGGGCCGGCAGCCAGGGCGGCGAAGATGCCGCGCCCGGTGGTGATCGATTCATCCACCACGATGGCGTTGTCCGGCATCAGGTTGGCCAGCACGGCGGCGATGCCATCCAGCGTCACCGGGCCGCTCGGCATCGCCGGCATCGCCGGCTTCGGCGCTATCGTGAAACGCTCCGGCGCCTTGAGCGCGGCGGCGATGCGCTCCAGCGCATCTTCGAGGTCATCCTCGATCGCCGCCACCGGCACGCGCGCGCTGCCTTCGGGCAGCAATTCGCTGGGCTTGCCGGGATAGGCGAAGAAAGCCACCGGATTGCGCGCACCGACCATGACAAGCTGCTGCACATCCTTGAGATAGCCCAACGCCACTTCCAGCACATAGGGAATGCGGCCGACTTCCGGCAGATGCGGGCCGCGCTCGATCAGCGCGTTGCTGCCCTGGCCGGAGAGGCGGCAGCCAGTGGCGGCCTGGATGCGGCCGGCCAGCATGATGCCGCGCGCATGCAGCGCCTTGCCGCCGAGCAGCAGCATGGCATTCTTGCCGCCTTTCTTGAGCGCCTCGGCACCGGCTCGAATAGCGGCATCGTCGACCTTGCGCCGCGCCGGCACCGCCACCTTCGGGGCCACACCTTCCGCTTCGTTCCAGGCAGTATCGGCGGGCAGGATCATGGTGGCGACGCCGCCGGCGCCGGTCATCGCCGCAGCAACTGCCTGGGCACCCAGCGGCCCGACTTCTGAAGCCGTCTCGGCACGACCGATCCAGGCCGAGACCGGCCGGGCGATGCCCTCGATATCGGAGGTCAGCGGCGCGTCGTATTGCAGATGGTAGGTGGCATGCTCGCCAACCACATTGACGATGGGCGAATTGGCCTTGCGCGCGTTATGCAGGTTGGACACGCCATTGGCGAGGCCGGGGCCGAGATGCAGCAGGGTGGCGGCGGGCTTGCCGGCAAGCCGGGCATAGCCATCGGCGGCACCCGTCACCACGCCTTCGGCCAGCGCCAGCACGCAGCGGATACCCGGCACATGGTCGAGTGCGGCGACGAAATGCATCTCCGACGTGCCAGGATTGGCGAAGCAGATTTCCACATCGCTCGCCACCAGCGACCGCACCAGACTTTCCGCGCCGTTCATACTGCACCCTCTCCTTCAGCTTGGGGAAGGAAAGGTGTAGCCGATCCGGCTCAGGTTTTGAAGAAGCGCACCAAGGCCGCGAGTTCCTGTGCCTGGGTGGTGAGCGACTGCGCCGCCGCCGTGGTTTCCTCGACCAGTGCCGCGTTCCGCTGGGTCATCTCGTCCATGCTGCCAACAGCGGTGTTGATCTGGTCCAGACCCGTCGCCTGCTCGCGGCTCGCGGCGGCGATCTCGGCAACGATATCCGACACCTTCTTGATCGCCGCGACGATATCGACCAGCGACTGACCGGCACGGTTGACCAGGGTGGCGCCGGTCTTCACCTGGGCATTGGATTCGGAGATCAGCGCCTTGATGTCCTTCGAAGCGCTGGCGGAACGCTGCGCCAGCGCCCGCACTTCCTGCGCCACCACCGCAAATCCTTTACCGGCCTCACCGGCCCGGGCTGCCTCGACCGAAGCATTCAGTGCCAGCAAATTGGTCTGGAAAGCGATTTCGTCGATCAGCGCCACAATGTCGGAAATCTTCTGTGCGCTGGCCTCGATCTGGGTCACTGCCGCCACGGCATCGCCCACCACCTTGCCGCCGGTTTCGGCGGTGTCGCGCGCAGTGCTCGCCAACTGGTTGGCGGCCTGGGCATTGTCGGCATTCTGCTTCACCGTGGTGGTGATTTCATGCATCGACGCCGCCGTCTCCTCGATACTGGCGGCCTGACTTTCGGTGCGCTGCGCCAGATCCTGGCTGCCGGTGGAGATTTCCGCCGCTGCGCCATGCACCGCCTCGGTTGTCTGCAACAGCCGGCCGGCGAATTCGCGTAAGCGCGCCGCCATGCCGTTGGCGCTGTTTTTCAACGTCGCAAACACCCCCTGGTATTCCCCATCGACCTGTCGCGTCAGGTCGCCATTGGCCATGGTCTCCATCACGCTGGCGAGCCCGCCGGTGACGGTGCCGAGCGTGCCCGAGAGGCGGTTGAGTTCCTGGCTCAAGGTGAGCAGGAAACCTTCCTTGTCGGTTTCATTGAGCCGCGTTGATAAGTCGCCGGCGGTGATGCGGCGGCAAAGCTCGGCAACTTCCGCCGCCGCCTGGCGTTCACGTGCTTCGCGCGCCTCTCGCTGCGTCTCGGCCTCCTGGCGTCGCGCCGCGATCTCGGCTTCGGCGCGCTGCTTTTCCACGGCATTTTCCTTGAACACCACCAGCGCCGCACCAATGCGGCCGACCTCGTCGGTCTGCTGCAACACCGGCACCTGGGCATCGAGCCGACCATCGGCGAGGTGCTGCATCGCGGTGATCATGCGTTGCAACGGGCGGGTGACACCAATCAGGACAATACCCAGCGCAAGCATCAAGCCTGCAGCACAGCCGACAATGGCAACCACGATCAACTCGGTGCGCGTCATCCTGGCTTCCGCCAGGGCCGCCTTCTGCACGTCCTCCTGCTGCTTGTTGTAGCGGTCCTCGATGTTGCGCAGGCTCTGACGCGCGGCATTGAACTGTGCCGATGCCGCGATGATGCCGGCTTCGGCAGTGGCGAAGTCGCCCTTGTCGCTGGCTTCGCGCGCGGCACGGTAGAGCGGGATATACCGGTCCACTGCCGCCTGCATGTCGGCGAAATCCTTGCGGTCGGCATCGGTGTCGATCAGCGGCTTCAGCCGATCCATGCGGCTGCGATAGCGGTTCAGTTCGTCATCGGCGGTCTTGATCACGGTTTCGCGCAAGGCCGGGTCCAGCCGCCGCGTCATCGCTTCCGCCATGCGCACAAACTGCACCAGATTCACCGTGCCACGCCCGGCATGCTCCAGCCGAGTGGAAGCATCGTCGATGCGGATCAGCGCCTGCTCCATCTTGCCAAGCGCGCTGACCCCGCCATAGGCCATCAGGCCGGCGGTGAAGATGAGGATACCGACAACGCCAAGCAGCTTGCTGAGCAGACCAAGATTCCGGAACCAGGCCATGACGCACCTCCCGTCTGTATTTGGCGAATAGCTTACAGCAACGGTACGGATACGATGCGGATTCAGCTAGCGATTGTCTGTTGGTTCACGAACAAATGTAGAGATCAACCGAATTAGAGGTTGCGCACCCACGGCCATTATACCGTGGCAATGGGAGTCACCGGCGAGCCGACCGCGCCGGTCAGCCGGAGCGGTGGCGCGGTAAGCAGGAAGCGACTGCGGCCCGCCGCCTTGAGGTAAGCGGCGAGTTCGGAGAGATACCAGATTTCGCCCAGCGGCACGCCGAGCTTGAACAGGCAATGCTCATGCAGCGGCAGCGCGGCGTGGCTTTCCTCGCCGCCCTCTTTGGAGGGCAGGCCCTCGACGGCATAATTGTCGGCGATCAATGCCGCGATGCCGCTGTCGGTGATCCAGTTCAGCAGCCGGGCGTCGCGGCCATCGATCACCGCATTGGAATTTTCCAGCCGTTGCCGGTCCGGCTTAGCCTGCATGCTCAGCAGCGTGTCGCCGAAGCCGGTATAAAGGCAGAGCATGTCGCCGCTCTCGACCATGACATTCTGCGCCTCGATGGCCCGCATCATGATGTCATAGCCGACCCATGTACGTGGCTGTCCCACCAGATCGAACAGGTTCACCAGCACGCCGCGCCCCTGCAGGCCATGGCGCGCGAAAGTCTCGATGCCGAGTGCCTTCACGCCGGATTGCTCGAAGCGGTCAGGGCGCCGCTCGCCCATTGCGCCCCGGTCGATGGCTTCCGGTATCTCCACGCCGCCGCGAAAGCCGTTGTAGAAACACGGCTCCGGCACACCATCGCCATCGGCATCGAACATCTGGCCGGCATGAGCGAAGCTGTCCCATTGCGTCGAGTATTGCAGGTAGATCAGCGCCAGATCGTCGCAGATCACATCGTTGTGGCGCACATCGTAGAGCGACAGGCGATGCACCATGTTGCCGACATCGCCGCGCGAGGTGGCAAAAAGCTGCGGTGGGTGGCGGCGCGGGTTGAGGATATTGCCGCCAGGATATTCCAGCGGCAGCGACAGGCAGAAACGCCGCCCTTCGCGCACCTCGGCGATGCCCTGAAGTGTCTTTTCCGGTGTGATCAGGTTGAGCCGGCCGAGTTGATCGTCCGGGCCGAAATCGCCCCAGGTCGACCCTGCGGGCCGACGCTTCCAGCGCGGATTCATGCCAGCCTCAGTTCGGGGGCGTCAATTCACAGCAGCAGCACGTTCCTGCATGGCGCCGACCGAGTAATGCTGCCAGCGCGCCTCCACCGCCTCATGCAGTTCCGGCTTGAGGCCGGCGGCGAAGGCGGTTTCAGCGACCAGGAACATCGGGCCGATCAGCGCCTGCAGCAGATTGTCGGCCAGGGCCGGACGGCGGCCCTCGAAGGCATGGCCGACAAGCTGGAACACCCAGCCGCCGACAAAGGCGATGGCGAACACGCTCCAGCCCATCATGCTGCCCATCATGGCAATCTGATGCGCGGCAGTGAGCAGTGCCAGGCTGACCAGCAGCATGAGGAAGCCGAACAGGCGGTCGAGCCAGAGATAGAACACGCCAGTGACAGCCCAGAGCAGCACCGCGCCGGTGAGCGGCAGGCCCGCCACGCTACCAAGATTGATCCAGGCCAGCGGCACGAACAACGCAAAGACGATCGAGGGGATGCCGATGAAATGGGTGGCGCGGTTGCGCGCATCGCGGTGATAGGCGGAATACATTGCCATCTGCTCGACGAAGAACGGATTCATCTGACTTCTCCCGGCTTAAGCTTTATGGCCCCTGCCGAGTCGGCGGCGCGGGCTTGTGTATAACTCAACCCTACTCTGCCGTTTTTGCCTGTCAACCTGGGTTTTCCCCAGGCTTTTTGCGTTGCGGGGCGAAAGGGTTTGACTCGCTTGGCCGCCCGCCTATGCTCGCCCCATCGCTCAGATCCCGTGGGAGAGCCGTCGGCGGCTCCAGCTACTGGAACCCGAGCCCGACGCGCCGAAGGAGCAACCGCCCCGGAAACTCTCAGGCCGAAGGACCGTGGGATCGTTGCGAGGCTCTGGAAAGCGGTGTCAGGCCCGGCCTGCCGCCCACCGACGGAGTAAGTCGCCTCCCGAAAGGACACCTGTCCTTACGGAAAGCCGACGAATCTCTCAGGTCCACGGACAGAGGGGGCGCAGACGGGTGAAAGCCCGTTTGCCGTACCGACTCTTTGCTCCGTGAGGACCCGTGGCGACACCAGGCGCAGATTCACAAGACCTCAAGCTCACGCCGCTCAACGCGCTGCACAAGGAATTGGGCGGCAAGATGGTGCCCTTCGCCGGCTACGAGATGCCGGTGCAGTATCCCACCGGCATCCTCACCGAGCACAAGCATACGCGACAGCAAGCCGGCCTGTTCGACGTGTCGCATATGGGCCAGGTGCTGATCACCGGCGCGGACCCGGCGAAGTCGCTGGAGCGGCTGGTGCCCGGCGATCTGGTGGCGCTGGAAGTCGGCCGCATGCGCTACACCGTGTTCACCAACGATGCCGCCGGCATCCTGGATGACCTGATGGTGAACAAGCGGCCGAATGACCTGTTCGTCATCGTCAACGCCGCCTGTAAGGAGCAGGACATCGCCCTGCTCAAAAGCGGCCTGCCCGATTGCACGGTGGAATACCTGGCCGATCAGGCCTTGCTGGCCCTGCAGGGGCCGCAGGCCGTGGCAGTGCTGGCCCGGCTCAACCCGACGGTCAGCGACCTGCAATTCGGCCAAGGCGCTGAGATGAAGCTCGGACCGCATGCCTGCTTCGTCACCCGCTCCGGCTATACCGGCGAGGATGGCTGCGAGATTTCGCTGGCCGCCCGTGAAGCCGAAGCCTTCGCGCGCTGGCTGCTGAGCCAGCCGGAAGTGAAGCCCATCGGCCTCGGTGCGCGTGACAGCCTGCGCCTCGAAGCCGGCCTCTGCCTCTATGGCCATGACATCGACACCACCACGACACCCATCGAAGCCGGGCTGAACTGGACGATCTCGAAGCGCCGCCGCGCCGAGGGCGGCTTCCCTGGCGCCGCCGTAGTGCAGCAGCAACTCAGCAATGGCGTAAGCCGCAAACGCGTCGGCATCCAGCCGGAAGGCCGCGCCCCGGCCCGCGAGGGCACCGAGGTGCAGAACCTGGATGGCCGCAAGATCGGCATCGTCACCTCGGGCGGCTTCGGCCCCAGCGTCGATGCCCCGGTCGCCATGGGCTATGTCGAAACCGCCGCTGCCGCCGCCGGCACGCCGGTGCAGCTCATCGTGCGCGGCAAGCCGCTGCCGGCCAAGATCGTCACCCTTCCCTTCATCACCAAGCGTTACGCCAAAGCCTGAGGAACCCCATGCCCAATATTCGTTACTCCAAGGATCATGAATGGATCGCCGTGGACGGCAACACCGGCACCGTGGGCATCACCGATTACGCCCAGAGCCAGCTCGGCGACGTGGTGTTCGTTGAACTGCCGCAGCCAGGCCGCAAGGTGGATGCCGGCGGCGAGATCGCCGTGGTCGAATCCGTGAAGGCGGCGAGCGAAATCTACGCACCCGTCGGCGGCACCATCACCGAGAATAACAGCGCGCTGGAAGCCGATCCGGCGCTGGTGAATGCCGCCGCCGAAAGCGATGCCTGGTTCTTCAAGATGACCATCGCCAATCCGGCCGAACTGGATGCGCTGATGGACCGCGCCGCCTACGACGCCTATCTCGCCACGCTCTGAGGTTCTGTCATGCGTTACCTGGGTCAGACCGCCGCCGACCGCCAAGCCATGCTGGCGGCCATCGGCGTCAGCGATATCGATGCTCTGTTCAAGGATGTGCCACCGGAGGCACTGAATCCCGAGATCGACCTGCCGCCGCATCGCGGCGAGCTGGAAGTGGAGCGCCATATCGCGGCGCTGGCGGCGAGGAATCTCTCGCCCGCCGACGCGCCCTGCTTCCTTGGCGCCGGCGCCTATCGCCACCATATCCCGGCCGCCGCCGACCATCTGATCCAGCGCAGCGAATTCCTCACCTCCTACACGCCGTATCAGCCGGAAATCGCTCAAGGAACGCTGCAATATCTGTTTGAATTCCAGACCCAGGTGGCGCTGATCACCGGCATGGATGTGGCCAATGCCTCGCTCTACGACGGTGCCACTGCCTGCGGCGAGGCCGTGCTGATGGCGCAGCGCGTCACCAAGCGGCACAAGGCAGTGCTGTCCGGGGGCCTGCATCCGCATTACCGCGATGTCGTCACCACCCTGATGCGCCAGACCGACCAGCCCTTCGTCGCCGCGCCGATGGATGTGGCCGGCACGGAAGATCTGAGCACGCTGATCGACGACCAGACTGCCTGCGTGGTGGTGCAGAACCCGTCGCTGTTCGGCCATGTGCGCGACCTCACGGCGTTGTCCAAGGCCTGCCAGGCCAAGGGCGTGCTGCTGGTGGTGGCGGTAAGCGAAGTGGTGTCGCTGGGCCTGATCACGCCGCCGGGCGAGATGGGCGCTGACATTGTCGTCGCCGAGGGCCAGAGCATCGGCGTGCCGTTGAGCTTCGGTGGGCCGTATGTCGGCCTGTTCGCGGCAAAGGAAAAGTTCCTGCGCCAGATGCCGGGCCGGCTCTGTGGCGAGACCGTGGACCAGGACGGCAAGCGCGGCTTCGTGCTGACGCTTTCCGCCCGCGAGCAGCATATCCGCCGCGAGAAGGCGACCTCGAATATCTGCACCAACTCGGGCCTCTGCGCGCTCGCCTTCACCATCCATCTGAGCCTGCTCGGCGAGGCCGGGCTGGTGCGGCTGGCGGAGATCAATCATGGCAAGGCGGTCGAACTCGCCGAACGCCTGGATGGCCTCAAGGGCGCCAAAGTCGTGAACCAGGCTTTCTTCAACGAATTCACCCTGCGCCTGCCGAAGCCGGCCAAGGAAGTTGTCGAGGCGCTGGCGGCCAAGGGCATCCTTGGCGGCGTGCCGGCCTCGCGCCTGTGGCCCGACGAGCCGGAAGCGGAAAACCTGCTGCTGCTCGCCGCCACCGAGACCAACACGGATGAGGATGTCGAGGCGCTGGTCGCCGCGCTCGAGGAGGTGCTGTGATGCTGAACCGCCAGGGACGTCCCACCACCCCGAACGCCACCAGTGAAACCGCGCAGCTTGGCACCATTGGCGGTCATCGCGGCCTCGATCACGAAGAACCGCTGATCTTCGAGCAGGGCGAGGAAGGCCGCTGCGGCGTCGATCTGCCGGAGCCGCCGGCTGTAACCCAGCGCCTTGGCGGCCTGCGCCGCAAGGGCGCGATTGGTTTGCCTGGCCTTTCCGAACCGCAGGTGATCCGCCATTTCGTGCGGCTCAGCCGCAAGAACTACGCCATCGACATGGGCGTGTTCCCGCTCGGCTCCTGCACCATGAAGCACAATCCGCGCCTCAACGAGAAGCTGGCGCGCTGGAAAGGCCTCGGCGACCTGCATCCGATGCAGCCGGTGAGTACCGTGCAGGGTGCGCTGCAATTGATCGGTGAACTGGCCGACTGGCTGAAATGCCTCACCGGCATGCCGGCGGTGGCGATGAGCCCGGCTGCGGGCGCCCATGGCGAACTCTGCGGCCTTATGGCCATTCGCGCGGCGCTGATCGCGCGCGGCGATGCGCGCAAGCGGATCCTGGCGCCAGAGTCTGCCCATGGCACCAATCCGGCCACGGCGGCGATGTGCGGCTATGAAGTCGATCCGATCCCGGCTACCGCCGATGGCCGCGTCGACCTGGAAGCGTTGAAGGCCAAGCTGGGGCCGGATGTGGCGGCGATCATGCTGACCAATCCGAATACCTGCGGCCTGTTCGAGCGCGAGATCAAGCAGGTGGCCGACCTGATCCATGGCGTCGGCGGCTTCTTCTACTGCGACGGCGCCAATTTCAACGCCATCGTCGGCAAGGTGCGGCCGGGTGATCTTGGCATCGATGCCATGCATATCAACCTGCACAAGACCTTCTCGACACCGCATGGCGGTGGCGGTCCCGGCTCGGGCCCGGTGGTGCTGTCGAAAGCGCTGGCCGATTTCGTGCCGCTGCCCTACGTGATGCTGACCCAGGCCGGCTACAAGCTGGTGGAAATCGACATGAACGGCATGAGCTTTGGCCGCATGAAGGCGTTCCACGGCCAGATGGGCATGTTCATCCGCGCGCTGGCCTACATGCTCAGCCATGGCGGCGACGGCCTCAAGCGCGTGGCGGAAGATGCCGTGCTGGCGGCCAACTACGTGATGGCAACCTGCGGCGACGTGATGAGCCCGGCCTTCGAAGGCCCCTGCATGCACGAAGCCCTGTTCGACGATGCCTTCCTGAAGGATACCGGCGTCACCACGCTGGATTTCGCCAAGGCGCTGATCGATGAGGGCTATCACCCGATGACCGTCTACTTCCCGCTGGTGGTGCATGGCGCGCTGCTGGTGGAGCCGACGGAGAGCGAGAGCAAGGATGCGCTCGATCATTTCATCGGCGTGCTGCGCGGCCTCGCCGAACGCGCCCGCGCGGGCGGCAACGCGGAATACTTCCAGGGCGCACCGCGCCTCACCCCGCGCCGCCGCCTGGACGAAACCCAGGCCGCGCGCAAGCCGGTGCTGCGCTGGAAGCCGGCGCCGGACAGCAAGGCGGCGGCGGAGTAGCCTAAATCAGGAGAAAGCAGCGGGATACTTGGGGTAATTTATAGCCAATGGCACACGATAGTCGTGCGATAGCGAACTTTCTGCTGGATGACGCAGACCAAAAAGGTCTGCGCCTTTCCAATCTTGTTATTTTGAAAATTCTGTACTTCGCGCATGCTACGCATTTGCTTCAAAGCGATAAGCCGCTTTTGAAAGACGACTTTGAAGCTTGGGAACATGGCCCCGTTATCCGCGTTGTCTACGATAATTTTAAAAACTGGAAAGATCAGCCTATTAGATCACGTGCAAACTGCATCAATTTCGATACTGGAGAAAATGAACCAGTCACTTACACATTAGATATTGAGGAGAGGGAATTCCTTCGGAAAATGCTCGATACTTACGTCAGAATTCCAGCATTTGTTCTTTCTGAAATGACTCATGAGCCAGGGGGGCCTTGGGACTATGTGTGGAACCAACCTGACGGGAAGACCCATCTAGGTATGGTAATCACTGATTCTATCATTAAGGAGAAATTTATCCCCAGGACGGATCGCCATCGTCCCGTTTAATATCAATCACTTAAATAATTATTTTGTGTATTTACAACTATGACTCCACAAAATATCCCGATCCAGCTATATTCATTATAGGAACAAAAGCTGGATATCCTTGAGATGGCTGACATCAACATCCCACCAGATTTTGATTTGCCTCCGCTTATGAACAGAAACCTTCATTCCGCTAAAGTTGGCCTTGAAGGGTTCAATCTTAAGTCTCCCGGGCCATTTAACTATGACCCTACGCGAGATGGCTGCCACAACATCATGAGGGGCAGCTTTACTGAGGCGCAAATTCGCCACTTCTGTGATCAAATTCGTCCGCCGTCGGGTCAAAGCCCAAACTTTGCAGCCATGAAGTTGCTGCTGGGTTTGGATAAGCCGAAAGGATTGGTGGCCATCCCACTTACTACACGCAAGATTTTTATGCGGCCCGATGTTGGTTTCCCAGTGCGCCCGCAAATTGCCTACCGTGATGAATCTGGAGTGAAACGAATTCTGATACTCCAGCCACGCGAAAGCCATGACTACACCCTCAGTGCATACGGCTTGGTGGCGTCAATGGTCCGCTATGCATTCGCAAAGGATGATTTGGAAGGCGCTGTTGTGGAAATTGTTGATCTGCAAATTCCGGACGGTGGCACCGAGCGCAGGCTGCGTAAATTTCTTTCAACCGAATTGCCTCTCGTGAGTAACGAAGAAATTCATGAGAGACTCGACACAATCGTTCAGGCCTACGACATCCTTAAAGCAGAAGGATTTGTGAGAAAGGCTAGCCCTCTCCGCAAATTTTACAGGGACGAAAAAACAATTGAGATGTTTCCAGACGCACCGAAATTCTAGCGTCGGCATCCCTAGTCGAGATTAAGCCGCGCGGCGGCCTGGGCAGCCAGGTCGCCGCTTTTTTGTCCGGCATCGAGATGCAGCCAGTCGGCGGGCGGCTCGATCGCTTCGGCCTGGAAACGCACCACATCAGGGGTCGCATCCGAGGCATCGCCGCGCCGTGCCGCCACGCGCTGGCAGAGCAGATCGGTGCCGCCTTCCAGCCACAGGCCGCGGAACACGGCATTGCAGTGCAAGGCCAGCTTGGCCGCTGCATCGCGTTCGCCCGGCTTGCCGAATACCGCGTCCAGGATCACCGGCACACCGGCTGCAAGCAATTGATGGGCATGTTCCAGCAAGGCGGCATAGACCCGCATGCTGGCCTGCGGCGTGTAGCTTTCTGGCGGCAGGCGCGTACCGGCCGCAACACCGGCCAGCCGCTTGCGCAGCACATCGGAGCGTAGCACCACAGCGCCGCAGACCGCGTCGAAGCGCGGCGCCAGCGCGCGGGCCAGCGTGGTCTTGCCGGTGCCGGAGCGGCCGCCGATGGCAAGCAGCAGCGGTGTGGCCGGGCGCAACACGCGCCGCGCCAGCGCCAGGTAGCGGCGCGCTTCCGGCCATTGCTGCGGCTGCAGCCCGGCGACATGGGCGCGGATCGCGGCACGCAAAGAAATATAAAGTGGCAGCAGTGGCAGCGCGCCATCATCGCCGCTCTGCTCCAGGTAGCGGTTCAGCGCCCGGTTGGCGAGATCGGCGCGGTTATGCGCCAGCAGATCCATCAGCAGGAAAGCGATGTCGTACGCCGTATCGGTGCGCGCCAGCGCGGCATCGAATTCCAGGCAATCGAACAGCAAAGGCTTGCCACCCAGCAGGCAGATGTTGCGCAGATGCAGGTCACCATGGCCGTGGCGGATACGGCCCTCGGCGCCCCGGCGCGATAACGGCACGGCCAGTTGTGCCAGCGCCTCCTCGGTTTCCTGGCGCAGGTCGGCAAGGAATATCTCCGGCAGCACTTCCGGATCGAGCCGCGCGAAGCTCTCCGTGTTCATTGCCGCCACGCGCCGCGCCGCCTCCAAGGCATCGCCATCCAGCGGCGCCAGGCCAGCATGGAAACCGGCAACCGCTTCTGCCGTCGCCTCGATCAGTGCCGGAGTCAGGCGGCCCATGCCAAGCTGGCGGTCGAGCGTCGCGTCGTCCGGGAAACGCCGCATCTCCACCAGCCATTCGACCGCATGGGCCGGTTCGGCATCACGCGGCGCGAGCTGCAGCCGGCCTGCCGCATCCCGGATCACGGCGCGCAGTCCGAGATAGAGATCCGGCGCGGTGCGACGATTCAGCGCCAGTTCCTGGCACGCGGCGTCGTGGCGCTGCCGCAGCGTGGAGAAATCGACATAAGGCAGATGCACCGCCCGCTTCAGCTTGAACACGCGGTCGCCGCAGAGATAGAGCCGGGAGATATGGGTCTCGACGACACGCTCCAAGGCTGGATCGGTGAACAGCAGGTCGAGATCGGGCGGGTTCGGCTGGATGCGCATGCGGCCATCCTACGCCCCGAAAATGACCCCGCCTTGACCCAGAGCAAAAGCCGGGGCCAAGGCGGGGCGGGTTATGGGGTTACGAGAGAGGCGGACGGCGGCCGCTCAGCAGGCTCATCACCAAGGTAATGAAAAAGATTACCAGGAAGATGAAGAACAGGATCTGGGCGATGCTGGAAGCAGCGGCGGCGATGCCGCCGAAGCCGAACAGGGCGGCCACCATGGCCAGAACGAAGAATACAACGGCCCAATACAGCATGATCTTTCTCCTTGTTTCAGGAAACGACCAGGCCATCGGAACGGGGTAATGGGGCAAGGGTGCGGGCAAAACAGGGCATTTCCGCCGCAAAGGTTAACTCAGGCGGCCGTGTTTCACGTGAAACACCCAGGGAACAATCATCCTGTTTCACGTGAAACAGGATGGGAACACTATTTTTAGCGTTTCACCGCCACCATGAGGTAGTTCACATCGGTATCGCGGCTGATTGTCCAGCGTTCCGACAGAGGCGCATAGCTGGCGCCGGCGACCTGGGTGACGCTGAGCGAGGCATCGCGCAGCAGCTTGGCCAGCTCATGAGGTTTTAGGAATTTTTTCCAATCATGGGTGCCGGCAGGCAGCCAGCGCAGGATATATTCGGCGCCGACGATGGCGAGCGCATAGGCCTTCGGGGTGCGGTTCAGCGTCGCCGCGACCAATATCCCGCCCGGATACCCGGCAGATGGGGGCTTCAGCATCTGGCCGAGTGCGCGGCAGAAACCCGCCGGATCGGCGACATGTTCCACGACTTCCAAGGCCAGGATGACATCGAAGCGCTCGCCCGCCGCCACCAGTTCCTCGGCTGCCGTGCAGCGGTAGTCGATTTCCAGACCGGATTCGGCGGCATGATGCCGGGCAACGCCGATATTCTTTTCCGAGGCATCGACGCCAATCACGCTGGCACCCAGCCGGGCCATGGGTTCCGAGACCAGGCCGCCGCCGCAGCCGATATCCAGCAGCCGCAGGCCGGCAAGCGGTGAGTCGCTGAGGGGATCGCGGCCGAAATGCCCGGCCACCGCATCGCGCACGAAGCCAAGCCGCACCGGATTGAACTTGTGCAGCGGGCGGAAACTTCCCACTGGATTCCACCACTCGGCAGAAAGCGCGGAAAACCGCTCTATTTCGGCTGGATCGACACTGGCGGCCTGGACACTCATGCTGGCAACTTTATCTCGCCTCTCGGCTTGCTTAAACAGACGGCGCAAGCGTATTAATACGCGCCTTTTTCCGGCCCCTTCCCGTCTCCGTTTACGCTGCCCTTTCAGGGGCTTCGGCGCGGCGGCGGACGGGCCAGCCGGTGGGAGGGGAAGTCTATAACGGAACAAGACACGGGACGAGCCGCATGGCGCGCTTGGTGATGAAATTCGGCGGCACTTCGGTCGGCTCGGTGGAGCGGATCAAGAATGTCGCGCAAAAGGTGAAGCGCGAAGTCGAGGCCGGCCACCAGGTCGCGGTGGTGGTCTCCGCCATGTCGGGCGAAACCAACAAGCTGGTCGATCTGTGCAAGGCCATCGACCCGGTGCATGACCAGCGCGAATACGACGTGGTGGTGGCTTCCGGCGAGCAGGTGACGACCGGCCTCCTGAGCATCGCGCTGCAAGCGGTGGGCGTGAAGGCGCGCTCCTGGCAGGGTTGGCAGATTCCGATCCGCACCAATGCCATGCATGGCCGGGCGCGCATCGAGAGCATCGAGGGCGAGCGCCTGCTGGCCGATATGGCCGGCGGCACCGTGGCCGTGGTGGCCGGTTTCCAGGGCATGGGCCCGGAAGACCGCATCGCCACCCTGGGCCGGGGCGGCTCGGATACCTCGGCGGTGGCGCTGGCCGCCGCTTTGCAGGCCGACCGCTGCGATATCTATACCGACGTGGACGGGGTCTATACCGCCGATCCGCGCATCGTGAAAAAAGCGCGCAAACTCGATAAGATCACCTACGAGGAGATGCTGGAGCTGGCGTCGCTGGGCGCCAAGGTGCTGCAGACCCGCTCGGTCGAGATGGCGATGAACCATCGGGTGCGCACGCAGGTTCTGTCGAGCTTTGCCGATCAGCCCGGCACGCTCGTTGTGGATGAGGAAGAGATCGTGGAAAAGCAGATCGTATCGGGCGTCACCTATTCCGCCGACGAGGCCAAGATCACGCTGATCGGCGTGGCCGACCGGCCGGGCATCGCGGCTTCCATTTTCGGCCCGCTGTCGGATGCCGGCATCAATGTCGACATGATCGTGCAGAACATCTCGGAAGACGGCAAGAAAACCGACATGACCTTCACGCTCGGCCGTGCCGATCTCGACCGCGCCGTGGCGCAGCTTGAGAAGATGAAGGGCCAGCTCGACTGGGCCAAGCTGGTGCCGGACAAGAACGTGGTGAAGGTGAGCGTGGTGGGCGTGGGCATGCGCAGCCATGCCGGCGTGGCGCATACGATGTTCAAGGCTCTGGCCGACAAGGGCATCAACATCCAGGCGATCACCACATCTGAAATCAAGGTCAGCGTGCTGCTCGCCGCCGACTATACGGAACTGGCGGTGCGCTCGCTGCACACCGCTTTCGGTCTCGACGCCGAGTAATATCGCGCCGAGCCATGCAGGGGGCTGGATGTATTTTGGGGGCGACGCCAGGCCGACCGGAGTGATCCGGACGGGCGATCAGGACCGGGGAGACCCGGCATGATCGCGCGCGCTCCATCGCCCGGCCCGCGCGGCCTGCTGCGCCGCCTCCGCGAGATCATGGCGGAGGCCGGCAGTGTCGACGAACGCCTTGCCCGAGTGGTGCGCTCCATCGCCGCCAACATGGTGGCGGAAGTCTGCTCGGTCTACCTGCTGCGCAACGACGAGCTGGAACTCTACGCCACCGAAGGTCTGAACCCGGAAGCGATCCACAAGACGCGGCTGAAGGTCGGCGAGGGCCTGGTCGGCGACATTGCCGCCCATGCCCGCCCGCTGGCGCTGGCGGACGCGCAGAACCACCCGCAATTCGCCTACAAGCCGGAAACCGGCGAAGAGATCTACCACTCGCTGCTCGGCGTGCCGCTGCAGCGTGATGCCCGCGTGATCGGCGTGCTGGTGGTGCAGAACAAGACCCGCACCCAGTATTCCGAAGAGGAAGTCGAAGTCCTCGAAACCATCTCCATGGTGCTGGCAGAGATGGTGGCCTCGGGCCAGCTTATCGGCGCCGAGGATGTGGCTGCCGTGGCGCGGGCGCCATCGCTGCCCTTCCGCGCCGATGGTCGCGTGCTTTCGGAAGGTCTCGCCATCGGCCAGGCGGTGCTGCACGAGCCGCGCATCCAGATCACCAAGACCATCGCCGACGACATTCCGCTGGAAAAGAGCCGACTGGATGCCGCCGTTGCCTCGATGCGCGATCAGGTGAACCAGATGCTCGACGCGCCCGACGACGATATCGTCGGCGAGAGCCGCGACGTGCTGGAAACCTACAAGATGTTCGCGCATGACACCGGCTGGCTGGCCAAGCTGCATGGCGCGGTGGAATCCGGGCTTACCGCCGAGGCGGCGGTGCTGCGCGTGCAGGGCGACACGCGCCACCGCATGCAGGCGATCACCGATCCCTACCTGCGCGAACGCCTGGCCGACCTCGACGATCTCGCCAACCGCCTGCTGCTGCATCTTTCCGGCAAGACCGCCCGCACAGTGGCGGAAAACCTGCCCGACAACGCCATCCTGTTCGCCAAGGCGATGGGCCCGGCCGAACTGCTGGATTATGACCGCCGCCGACTACAGGCGCTGGTGCTGGAGGAAGGCTCGGCAGCGAGCCATGTCGCCATCGTGGCGCGCGCCCTCGGCATCCCGGTGATCGGCGGCATCGGCGGCGCCATCGCCCGCGTCGAGCCCGGCGATCAGGTAGTGGTGGATGGCGACCACGCGCAGATTTTCGTGCGTCCTGGCCCCGATGTGGTGCGCGCCTTCGAGCAGAGCCTGCATCTGCGCCAGGCGCGGCTGGCGAAATACGCCGCGCAGCGTGACGAGCCGCCGATCACCCGCGACGGCAAGCGCATCGCGCTGCTGGTCAATGCCGGCCTGCTGATCGATCTGGCGCATCTGGACGAGACCAATGCCGATGGCATCGGCCTCTACCGTACCGAATTGCAGTTCCTGGTGCGCCCGACCATGCCGAAGGCCGATGCGCAGCAGCAGATTTACCGCCGCGTGATCGAGCATGCCGGCGAACGCCCGGTGGTGTTCCGCACGCTCGATGTCGGCGGCGACAAGGTGCTACCCTATCTCGCCAAGCACCCGGAAGAAAACCCGGCCATGGGTTGGCGTGCCATCCGCATTTCGCTGGACCGTCCGGCTTTGCTGAAAGTACAGCTCCGCGCCATGCTGCAGGCGGCGGAAGGCCATGTGCTGCATGTGATGTTCCCGATGATCGCCGAGGTGGACGAGTTCCGCCGCGCGCGCAAGATGCTGGACCGCGAGGTGGCGCGGCTGAAGGCGCTGAAGCGCCCGATGCCGCGCGATGTGAAGGTCGGCACCATGCTGGAAGTGCCGGCTTTGGCCTGGCAGTTGCCGGCCCTGCTGCCGCTGGTCGATTTCGTCTCAGTCGGTTCCAACGATCTGATGCAGTTCCTGTTCGCCACCGACCGCGGCAATCCGCGCATGGTGGATCGCTACGATCCGTTGAGCCCGAGCATGGTCAGCTTCCTGCGCTGGGTGGTGCAGCAGTGCAAAACTTATGAGAAGCCGCTCACCATGTGCGGCGAGATGGGCAGCCGGCCTTTGGAAGCAATGGCACTGCTCGGTCTTGGCTTCGAACGCCTCTCCATGCCAGCCAATGCGATTGGCCCGGTGAAGGAAATGCTCCGTAGCCTGGATGTTCTCTCGCTTGCGGAATTTTTGGAGGGCCTCTACTATCTCCCCGACCACAGCCTGCGTGCACGATTAGAAGAATTTGCGCGCGAAAACGGTGTGATAGTTTAAATAATCCGCCCCGCTATTGGCAGTTGTGAATCGAGCCGAAAGTTTTCTTTTCGTTCGATTGAGTCGGGCCGTTTCACTGAAATCGGGCCACTTGCCGAAGCATGGCGCTGTAGAGTTAGGCGGTAGAGTTCAGTGTTGCGCAAGGGGATCAAGCCGGTCATGAGCGCAGAAGCCGGAGACAAGCCGGCCGCTTCTATCGCTGGGCCCTACGAGGGCGTCGGCCACAGCCTGAAGATCGTGCGCGAGCGACAGGGATTGTCACTCGTCGATGTAGCCGCGCGCACCCGCATCCGTCGCCAGCATCTTGATGCCATCGAAGGCGGCCGCTTCACCGAACTGCCCGGCCCGATCTATATCACCGGCTTCCTGCGCACCTATGCCGAAACGCTCGGCCTCGAGCCTGAGCAGGTGGTGCAGAATTTCCAGTCCGAAAGCGATATCGCGCGCCAGCGCAAGGAACTGGTTTTTCCAATGCCGCGCCCGGAACAGCGCACCCCGCGCCTGCTGCTGGTGCTGCTGGCCCTGGCTGTCGCCGCCGGCGCCTATGCGGTGTGGTATCGCTATCAGGAAACCTTCCGCAGCGGCGCCGAATTGGTGAAGGCGGTGCCCGGCCGCCTGGCCGATCTGGTGCCGCCGCCGACACCGATCATGGCGGCGCCGCGCCCGGCCATGCCGCCGGTGGCACCGATCGACGCGACCCCGACGACATCCAGCGCAACGGCGCCTGCCGCCACCGCGCAACCTGCTGCCGTGGCTTCCGTCGCGCCGCTGTCTGTGCCGCCCCCCAAAGCGCCGGCCCCGGCAGTCTCTCAGCCCGCCCCCTCTTCGCAGCCGGCCGCCGCCGTAACCGTGCCGCCTGCGCCACCGGTTCCGCCTGTTGCGCCCCCCACCCCTGTGGTGGCCGCCACGAGCCCAACTCCGGCAACAACCCCGGCCACGCCGCCTGCTACAGGCGCCAGCACCACACGGTTCGGCAGCGATCCCGGCCGCGTGGTGATCCGGGCCGAAGCGCAAAGCTGGGTGCAGGTGCGCGGGCCGAACAATGAGCCGCTGTTTACCCGGTTGATGGCGCCGGGCGAAACCTATGCCGTGCCGGGCCGCGAGGGCCTGACGCTGGCCACCGGCAATGCCGGCGGCATCCTGCTGACGCTGGATGGCAAAGCCCTGCCGCGTTTAGGGGATACCGGCGAGGTGAAACGCGGCGTAACCCTGGATGCGGACGGCCTGAAAACCGCCCTGAAAGTCGAGTAGGCGCTCTTGCGAGCGGCGCCCAAAGGCGCCATCTTACGCCCCATTATGAGCATCCGCCCCTATCGCGATATCCAGCGGCGCAAGTCGCGGCAGATTTTCGTCGGCAAGGTGCCGGTGGGCGGCGACGCGCCGATCACCGTGCAGACCATGACGAACACGCTGACCAGCGACGTCAAGGCGACGGTGGAACAGATCCGGCGCTGCGAGGAAGCTGGCGCCGATATCGTGCGCGTCTCCTGCCCCGACGAAGCCTCGACGGCGGCGCTGAAGGAAATCGTGCGCCAGGCCCGGGTGCCGATCGTCGCCGACATCCATTTCCACTACAAGCGCGCCATCGAGGCGGCCGAAGCCGGCGCCGCCTGCCTGCGCATCAATCCGGGCAATATCGGCTCGGCCGAGCGCGTGCGCGAAGTGGTGAAGGCTGCCAAGGACCACGGCTGCTCCATGCGCATCGGCGTCAATGCCGGCTCGCTGGAAAAGCACCTGCTGGAAAAGTATGGCGAGCCCTGCCCGGAAGCCATGGTGGAAAGCGCCATGGACCATGCGCGCATCCTGGAAGACCACGACTTCCGCGAATTCAAGATCAGCGTGAAGGCAAGCGACGTGTTCCTCGCTGTCGCCGCCTATCAGGGCCTGGCGGAAGCCTGCGACTATCCGCTGCATATTGGCATCACCGAGGCCGGCGGCCAGCGCATCGGCACGGTGAAATCCTCGATTGGCCTCGGCATGCTGCTGTGGTCCGGCATCGGCGACACGCTGCGCGTGTCGCTCTCGGCGGCGCCGGAGGAAGAGGTCAAGGTCGGCTTCGACATGCTGAAGTCGATGAACCTGCGTCATCGCGGCGTCAACGTCATCTCATGCCCGTCCTGCGCGCGGCAGCAATTCGACGTCATCAAGACCGTGGAAGTGCTGGAACAGCGCCTGGCGCATATCACCACGCCGATGACCTTGAGCGTGATCGGCTGCGTGGTGAACGGCCCCGGCGAAGCACGGGAAACCGATATCGGCTTCACCGGCGGCGGCAAGGGCTCGCATCAGGTCTATCTCGCCGGCCAGCCGGCGCACCGGCTGCAGAACGAAGATATCGTGCAGCATCTTGTGCGCCTGGTCGAGGCCAAGGCGCGCGAAATAGAGGCCGCGAAGGCCGACAAGGACACGGCCGCCGACGCGGCTGATTAGCTATCAATCCGTTTTACCCAAGGAGCGACCCGTGGCCCAGTTCCAGCCCGTGCGCGGCACCCATGATCTTCTGCCCGATGACTATGCCCGCTTCCGCAGCGTAGTGGATACCGCGCGGCTCGCGGCCAGCCTCTATGGCTACCGCGAGATGGCGACGCCGATCTTCGAATTCACCGATGTCTTCGCCCGCTCGATGGGCGAGACCTCGGATGCCGTGTCGAAGGAGATGTATGCCATCAACGACCGCGGCGGCGAGAATCTGGCGCTGCGCCCGGAATACACCGCCGGCATCTGCCGCGCCTTCATCTCCAATGGCCTGCAGCAGCATGTGCCGTTCAAGGCTTTCGCCTGGGGCCCGATGTTCCGCTACGAACGGCCGCAGAAGGGCCGCCAGCGCCAGTTCCACCAGATCGACGTGGAAGTGATCGGCGCTGCCGAACCACAGGCCGATGTGGAAGTGATCTCGCTCGGCGCCGATATCCTGCGCCGCCTCGGCATCCTGGATAAATGCACCCTGCAGCTCAATACGCTGGGCGACCCGGAAAGCCGCGCCGCCTACCGCGAGGCGCTGGTGGCGTATTTCTCCGCGCACAAGGCCAGCCTGTCGGAAGACAGCCTGAAGCGGCTGCAGAAGAATCCGCTGCGCATCCTCGACTCCAAGGATGAAGGCGACCGCAAACTGGTGGCCGATGCACCGCTGATCGACAATTACCTGACCCAGGCCGCCGGCGATTTCTTCGGCGCCGTGAAGCAGGGCCTGACGCTCGCCGGTGTGCCCTTCGTGGTCGATCCCCGCCTGGTGCGTGGCCTGGATTACTATACCCACACGGCGTTCGAGTTTGTCACCACCCATCTCGGCGCCCAGGGCGCGGTGATTGCCGGCGGCCGCTATGACGGCCTGATCCAGCAGCTCGGCGGCCAGCCGACCCCCGGCATCGGCTGGGCCGGCGGCATCGAGCGCCTGGTGCTGTTGAGCGATCCGCAGGTGGCGCCCGTCGAAGCCGTTGCTATCGTGCCGATTGGCGAACAGGCGGAAGCGGAAGCCGTGAAACTCGCCGCTGAACTGCGCGCCGCGAATATCGCGGTCGAACTCGGCTACAAGGGCAATGCCGGCAAACGCATGAAGCGTGCCGACAAGCTCGGTTGCCGCTTCGCCGTGATCTTCGGCGGCGATGAACTGGCCAAGGGTGTGGTGAAGCTGAAGGACCTCAAGGCCGGCAGCGAGGCGGAAGTGCCGCGCAACGATCTGGCGTCGCGGCTGAAATAACATGGATCTCCCTGCCCTGCCCGAGGCGAAGCTCGAGAAGGTGCTCGAGCGGTTCGACCGGCTGCAATCCGAGATGGCCTCGGGCAGCGCCGGCGAAGCCTTCGTCAAGCTGTCGAAGGAATATGCCGAGCTGGAACCGCTGGTGGAGGGTATCCGCCATTGGCAGGCGAAGCGTGCCGAACTCACCGACCTCGCGGCGATGAAGGACGATCCGTCAGCCGATGCCGAGATGCGCGAGCTGGCGGAAGCCGAGTGGAAGGATGCTCAGGCGGCAATGCCGGAGATCGAGCGCGGCCTGCTGATTCTGCTGCTGCCGAAAGATGCCGCCGACGAAAAGAACGCGATTCTCGAAGTCCGCGCCGGCACCGGCGGCGATGAGGCGGCCCTGTTCGCCGCCGAGTTGTTTGCCATGTATCGCGGCTATGCGGCGCAGAAGGGCTGGCGTTTCGAGGTGATGAGCATTGCCGATACCGAACTCGGCGGTGTGCGCGAAGCCGTGGCGGAGATTTCCGGCCGTGGCGTCTATGCACGGCTGAAATTCGAGAGCGGCGTGCATCGCGTGCAGCGCGTGCCGGCCACGGAAGCCTCCGGCCGCATTCATACCTCGGCAGCCACCGTGGCGGTGTTGCCGGAAGCCGAGGATGTGGACATCCACATCAATGAAAGCGACCTGCGCATCGATGTTTACCGCTCCTCGGGTGCCGGCGGCCAGCATGTCAACACCACGGACTCGGCCGTGCGCATCACCCATATTCCCACCGGCATCGTGGTGGCGCAGCAGACCGAGCGCAGCCAGCACAAGAACAAGGCGCAGGCGATGAAGCTGCTGCGCGCCAAGCTGTTCGAGACCGAACGCGAGAAGCTGGCGTCAGCACGTGCCGCCGACCGCAAGGGCCAGGTCGGCTCCGGCGACCGCTCGGAGCGCATCCGCACCTATAATTTCCCGCAGGGGCGCGTCACCGATCACCGCATCAACCTGACGCTCTATAAGATCGACCAGATCATTACCGGCGAGGCGCTGGACGAAGTGATCGAAGCGCTGGCGGCGGAAGACCAGGCCGGGCGGCTCGCCGCCCTCAACGATTGAGCAAGATAGATACAGCCCTGCGCCAGGCCACGGCGGCATTGAAAGCCGCTGGCTGCGACAGCCCGAGGCTGGACGCGGTGCTGTTGCTGGCCGAAGCCACCGGCCTTGCGCCCGACCGCGTGCGCATCGAGACGGATCGCGACATCGCACCCGAGGCCGAAGCCCGCTTCAAAGCCTTGCTGGTGCGCCGCGCCGCACGCCAGCCAATGGCGCAGATTCTGGGCCGGCGCGAATTCTGGAGCCTGACTTTTCGCGTCACGCCCGATGTGCTGGACCCGAGACCGGACAGCGAAACCCTTGTTGCCGCCGTGCTCGAGCGCGTGGCCGACCGGCAGGCAAAATTGCGGTTGCTGGATTTCGGCACCGGCTCGGGCTGCCTGCTGCTGAGCCTGTTGCATGAACTGCCCGAGGCGCACGGCCTTGGCATCGACCAGTCGGAGGCGGCACTGGTCGTGGCACGCAGCAATGCGGCGAGCCTCGGGCTTGATACCCGCGCCACCTTCCAGCTTGGCGACTGGGGCAGCGGCCTCGAAGGAGCTTTTGAGATCGTAATCAGCAATCCGCCATATATAGAGTCCGGCACGATTGCCGCTCTTGCGCCGGAAGTTGCCCGCCATGAACCGCTCAGCGCATTGGATGGCGGGGCCGATGGCCTTGAGGCCTATCGCCGGCTGATCCCCGATGCGGCAAGGCTGCTGGCCCCGGATGGCCTGGTGGCGCTGGAGATCGGCCAGGGCCAGGAAACGGCGGTGGCTGCCCTGCTGGAACGCGCCGGCTTCGGGGCGGTGGCCATGGCAGCCGACCTCGGCGGCACGATTCGGACCCTGCTGGCGCGCAAGTCCCGATAAAAAAGCCCAATTTGGCTATTGGCAGGCTGCCCATAGCCGCTTATCTTGGGGCGCAGGGGTGGTGCTGCCCCCCGGGAATGATCCTTCGACATGAACCAGCGTACTGGTATCAGCCGGCCAATTGGCTAAGCCAAGGGCCGGTCGGAGAAGGGCCGATAATCTCGGCAGCGCCACCGCTCTCTCGATACAGACTCCTAAGGCCTGACCCGCCCTGGTATCGAAGCCCCGCCGGGAATCCGCGCCTGACCGCGCGGCTGGCGGATGTATCGAAAGGCCGACCATGCCGCCAATGCGGCCTGGCTGCCCAAGCAGCAACGCCCTATGCGATCCAGAGCGAGATGATCCTGTGAATAAAAATCGTCAACGCGGTGGCCGTCCCCAAGGCCGTCGTCCCCATGGTGGTGGCGGCGGCGGCGGTGGCAACAACGGCGGCATGAACAGCAACAATGCGCACCGCAATTTCGACAGCAATGGCCCGGACGTAAAGATCCGCGGCACTGCCAGCCATATCTTCGAACGCTATTGCCAGCTCGCCCGCGACGCCAATTCCTCCGGCGACCGCGTGCAGGCGGAAAGCTTCCTGCAGCATGCGGAACACTATTACCGCATCATGCTGGCCCAAGGCGTGGCCCCGGCGCAGCGCGCCGCCAATGCCGCCAATGGCCCGCAGCAGAATGGCAATGGCAACGGCCAGCCGCACCAGCAGCAGCCGCAGCAGCAGGCTGGCGGCGCTCCCTTCTCCGAAGGCGAGCCGCAGCCCAGCCTGGAAATGGAGCTGGAGCAGGTGCTGGAAAGCGCCCCCCGCGAAGGCCAGGGCGAGACCGAGGCCCGCGAGGATGCCTCGCAGCAGCACTGATGCTTGGATATATTGAGTAGAAGCAGCCGCCGGCCTTCCAGCCGGCGGCTTTTTTCATGCCCGGCAAAAGCTGCCCCGGCCTCCCGACGCCCTGCCGCCCGGCAATTTCTGCCTAGCGGGTCCGGCATGGAATCTTAAACAGAATCAATACATTGCACCTCCAAAACGGCTTGGCACGGGGCTTGCTTTTATCAGGCCAAACCGTACTACCCGCTGCCTGGAGGCAACAATGACGATCAGTGGCGCTTTGCAAACCGCGATTACCGGCCTGAACGGCCAGTCGACCGCGATTGGCTTCATCTCCGACAACGTCGCCAACGCGACCACCAATGGCTACAAGAAGGTGGAATCGCGCTTCGCCACGCTGGTCACCCAGTCGTCTGCCCAGGCCAACACCCACTCGCCGGGCGGTGCGCTGAACTCTCCCTTCTTCGCCAACAATGCCCAGGGCGCCATTCAGCAGGTGAATTCCACCACCTCTGTCGCGGTATCGGGCCAGGGTTTCATCCCGGTGTCGAAGAAGACCGGTATCGACTCGAATACGGGCCTGCCGACCTTCGAAACCACTTCCTACTTCACCCGCGTGGGTGACTTCATCCAGAACGAGGATGGCTACCTGGTCAATTCCTCGGGCTACTTCCTGCGCGGCTTCGCCATCACCGAGGATCCGACCACCGGTGCGCTGACCACCTCTGCGACGCCGACCGAGGTGCGCGTCTCCAACCTGCTCGACAGCCCGGTGGCCACCACCTCGGTGGAATACTCGGCCAACCTGCCTTCCAACGTGCTGGACTCCACCGGCGCGCTGCCGGTGACGCTGCCGACCAGCTCGATCCAGATCTTTGACGCGCTCGGCAACCCGCAGACGCTGGAACTGGACTGGACCCGCACCGCCACCAATAGCTGGGACCTGACGGTCAACGCCGCCAACTCCACGCCGGCTACCTATGGCCCGATCACCGTGACCTTCGGCGGCACCATCGGCGCCACCACCGTGACCCCCGGCACCATCTCCGACATGACCACCGCTGACGGCAACATCACCCTGGTGGCCCCGGCCGCCGTGGGCGACAACGCCAACTTCACCCTGGCGATGGATTTCGGCTCCGGCGCCCAGGCGGTCGGCATCGACTTCGGTTCCTATGGCGAAACCATCGGCACCACGCAGTTCGCCGGCACCACCCTGAGCCTGAACGACTTCAGCCAGAACGGCGTGCCGCGCGGCAACTTCAAGAGCCTGGCGATCGACAATAACGGCCAGGTCTCAGTGACCTTCGACAACGGCAACGTGAAGCCCTTCTACCAGCTTCAGCTCGCCAAGTTCCGCGATCCGACCGAGCTTGACCGCGTGGATGGCAACGCCTTCCTCGAAACCCCCGGTTCCGGTTCGCCGGTGCTGACCCAGGTGGGCGGCTCTGGCGTCGGCAACCTGGTTTCCGCCGCCATCGAACAGTCCAACGTCGATATCGCGGAGGAATTCTCCAAGATGATCGTTGCCCAGCGCGCCTACTCGGCCAACGCCCGCCTGATCACGGTGGCCGACGAACTGCTGCAGGAAACGATCAATATCCGCCGCTAATTCCGTACCGGGGGCGGCCCAGAACGGGCCGTCCGCTTAAGGAAGGAACTCCACCATGTCGCTCACCGCCGCCCTGTCCTCTTCTGTCGCCGCCCTTGGCACCCTGCAGCAGCAGACCCGTCTGCTGTCGGCAAACGTCGCCAACGCGCAGAACCCGGACTACACGCGCAAGGTGGCGACGCTGACCACGCCGGCCATCGATGGCCTGCCGGGTTCGCCGCTGATCTCGCAGATCAGCCGCGTCGCGGCGCCGGAAGTGCAACAGGATCTCTACACCGCCCGTGCCGATTACGGCCGCACCGGCACCCAGAAGACGCTGACCGCCGATCTGGCGGAAATCCTCGATGCCACCATCACCACCGGCGAACAGCCGGCGATGGCGCGTCTGCTGTCGCAATTCGAGGCTGCCTGGAAGAACCTGGAAGCCAATCCGGAAAATTCCGACCTTGCCAACGAAGTAATCCGCCGCGGCCAGGATGTGGCGGTGTACATCAATCAGCTCAACGCCAAGCAGACCCAGCTCCGCACCCGCGCCGATGATGCGGTGCAGACCTCGGTCAACACGCTGAACGATGCCTCGGTGCAGATCCAGAAGCTGAACGTGCAGATCGCCTCTGCGCTCGGTTCGGGCCAGCCGACCGGCGACCTGGAAGACCTGCGCGACAAGGAAGTGTCGCGCATCGCCGAACTGGTCAGCATCCGCACACTGACCAATGATCGCGGCGAGATGACGGTTTATACCGAAGCCGGCGTGCAGATCACCGGCACCATCGCGCAGCAATTCACCTACACGCCCTCCTCCACCGGCTCGGCCGGCACCATCACCTATCAGGGCGCCACCACCTCGCTGAACGGCGGCTTCCTCAACGGCTCGATCCGCGCCGCGCTGGATTATCTCGATCCGAGCACGACGGCGGTCAGTTCCAGCGACCCCAATCTCGGCACGCTGGCCAAGTATGTGAATCAGCTTGATGCGATCGCCTACAACCTGGTGACCATCGTCAACAACGCCTACAACGCGGCGGAAGCCGCCATCCCGGCACCCGTGCCGGCGGAAGGCACCGACTTCTTCACCTTCGGCGGCCTGACCAGCCAGGAAGCCCAGGGCATCGCGGTGAACGCGAACCTGCTGAATGGGACCGAAAGCCTGAAGGTGCTGGCCGCCGGCGACGTGCAGCAGGCGATGCGCAACACGCAGATCAGCGCCGCCGACGTCAACCGCCTCGGCGCCGAGAGCAACGGCCTGACCACCGGCAACCTCACCATCTTCGGCCTGGTCGACAATGTGCTGGCCTATCACGCGCGCAACGCCGCCGTGAATGCCGAAAATGCCGACAGCGCCGAGCAGATCCAGCACACGATGGATCAGAAGCTGCGCAACCTCACCGGCGTCGATATCGATACCGAACTCGCCAATTTGCAGATCCTGCAGAACAATTATGCCGCCATGGCCAACGTGCTGAACAACATCACCCAGATGTTCGACACGCTGGTCAATATCGGGAGGTAATCATGGTCGCTATCACTGGCTCCACCCAATTTGCCCGCATCCTCGACCAGACCCGCCTGATCCGGAACCTGAACCAGGAACTTACCAATCAGCAGGCGCAGTTTTCTTCTGGCCGCATCCTTGGTGGCCTGGTCGGCGTTTCCACTCGCGCGCAGGAACTCGGCGACCTCAAGGCGGAATTGCAGAGCGCCAACGCCTACAAGAGCGCCGTCACCACGGCGCAGAACCGCGTGCGCCTCTACTCCATCACCATGGAGCAGCTCATCGAGGTGGCTACCGAGGCGCAGGATCTGATGATCAAGAACCGCGACTCGTTCTTTGCCTCGACCTCGGCGCCAACGGCGCAGATCAACGTGCTGCTCGACCGCGTCGGTACCTTCCTGCAGACCAAGGACAGCGAACGCTACCTCTTCGCCGGCCGCAATTATGGCACCAACCCTGTGCTGTCGCCGCTTTCCAACGTGGTCGCCGACAGCCCGGCCGGCGCCGTGCCGCCGGCCCTCACGCCCTCCAACGAAGGCAGCGGTGTCGGCGGCCAGCCGCTGTGGCTGAACGTCACCAACACCGACGAACTGGACAACTACTATTTCGACACAGCCGGCACCAACGGCGCGCCGGAAGACAACTTCATCTCGGTCTATGCCGACGATAACGAGCGCGTCCAGTATGGCATCAGCGCCACCGATCCTGGCATCCAGCAGCTTGTCGACTCCCTGACCCGCTTCCGCTCGGCGATCCAGGATATTTCGGACCCGGTGCTGTATGCCCAGCGCGTCGACGACGCCCTGGCCTCGCTCCGCACCTCGCTGCAGAGCCTCAAGACCACCGCCTCGACCAACGGCCATACCGAGCAGCGCCTGGTGGAACTGCAGGCCCGCCATGACCGTTCCGTCGATGTGCTGAAAAAGCGCATCGGCAGCATCGAGGATGCCGATCCGGCCGAGACCGCCACCCTGATCAAGGCGCTGCAGACCTCACTGGAAGCCACCTACACCATCACCCGCGACACCCTGCAGCTCTCGCTGGTGAATTACCTGCGGTAAGCGGGGCTTTCAGACGGTTGCACTGTATCGCCATAGCCCTATATTCCGGGGCCATGGCGATCCAGATTTACAATACCCTCAGCCGCCGCAAGGAGGCCTTCACCCCGCTCGATCCGAACCGGGTGACAATGTATGTCTGCGGCCCGACGGTCTACAACTTCGCCCATATCGGCAATGCCCGGCCGGCGGTGGCCTTCGACGTGCTCTACCGCCTGCTGCAGCGGCAGTATCCGTCTGTGGTCTATGCCCGCAACGTCACCGACGTGGACGACAAGATCAACAATGCCGCCAAGGCCGAGGGCGTGCCGATCAGCACCATCACCGAGCGCTACCTCGCCGCCTACCATGCCGATATGGGCGCGCTGGGCGTGCTGCCGCCGGGGATCGAGCCGAAGGTGACGCAGCATATCGCCGCCATCATCGCCATGATCGAACGACTGATCGGCAACGGCCATGCCTATGCGGCGGATGGCCATGTGCTGTTCAATGTGCCGAGCTTCAAGGAATATGGCGCTCTGTCGCGCCGTGATCGAGACGAGATGATCGCCGGCGCCCGTGTCGATGTGGCGCCCTACAAGCAGGACCCGGCCGATTTCGTGCTGTGGAAGCCATCGGCCGATGACATGCCGGGCTGGGACAGCCCCTGGGGCCGTGGCCGCCCCGGCTGGCATATTGAATGCTCGGCGATGATCGACCGCAATCTCGGCTCCGGCCCGATCGACATCCATGGCGGCGGGCACGACCTGATCTTCCCGCATCATGAAAACGAGATCGCCCAGAGCACTTGCGCCAACAAGGGCACGCTGGGCGGCCAACCCTTCGCGCGTTACTGGCTGCATAACGGCTTCGTCAATGTTGATGCCGAGAAGATGTCGAAGTCGCTCGGCAACGTGATGCTGGTGCGCGACCTGATCGGTATTGCGCCCGGCGAGGCAATCCGCCTCGCCCTGCTCTCGGCGCATTACCGCCAGCCGCTGGATTGGACCGAGGCCGGCATGCGCGAAGCCAAGGCGCAGCTTGATCGGCTCTACCGCACACTGGATGGCCTGAAGGATGTGGCTGCCGCCGATGTGGCGGCACCGGTGGCCTTCGTCGAGGCGCTCTCCGATGATCTCAACACGCCCAAGGCGCTGGCCGAACTTCATGCCATCGCCAATGCCGCCAACAAGTCGGTGGAGCCGGCCGAACGGGCCCGGCTGAAGGGCGAGCTGGTCGCCGCCGGTTGGCTGCTCGGCCTGCTGCAGCAGGAGCCGGCGGCCTGGCTGCAAGGCGGCGATGCCGACGAGACCGCGGAGATCGAGGCAGCGATTGCCGCCCGCAAGGCGGCGCGCGCCGCCAAGAACTGGGCCGAAAGCGACCGCATCCGCGACGAATGGGCGGCCCGCGGCATCCTGCTCGAGGACAAAGGCGGCGAAACCACCTGGCGGCGTGCCTGACAATGGCGGAGATGACCGACATCAAGGCAGCGCAGGAAGAGATCGTCGACGACTTCTCGCTGTTCGACGACTGGATGGACCGCTACCGCTACCTGATTGATCTGGGCCGCGCCCTGCCGCCCTATCCGGACGAGTTGCGCACCGATGAATGGCGCGTGAAGGGCTGCATCAACCGCGCCTGGCTGCATGGTGCGGCACGCGATGGCCACGTCTATTATCAGGCCAGCAGCGAGAGCGAGATTGTCGCCGGCCTGATCGCCCTGCTGCTCAAGGTCTATTCCGGCCGCACGCCACGCGAAATCATCGACAACCCGCCGGATTTCCTGGAGCGCATTGGCGTGTGGGAGAATATCACGTCGAACCGCATCAACGGCCTCAAGGGCATGATCAATCTGATCCAGAGCGTAGCCAAGGCGGCGGCGTAGCGGCGGCACGAGACCCGCGGTCCAGTCCGCGGGTGACGAGAATCACAGGTCGTGATCCCCGGGCCTTGTGTAAGAAGAAAGTCTCCCGCCTACCCCGCCTGGCGCTTGGCCTCGATCTGGTCGATGGCCTTCACCGTGGCTTCGAAAGGCAGCAGCACGGCGTTGTGACGGGCCTTGTGGTCGCGCACCGGGGTCAGCACTTCCAGATCGGTGAATTCGCCGCCAGCGAATTCGGCATCGGGGGCCGGGCCGCCTTCTTTCAGCATCGCCCGCATCCGCGCCAGCAATTGCCGCAGCGTGGCGGCATCCTGGCCCACCACATGCTGGCCGAAGATCGAGGCCGAAGCCTGGCCGAGCGCACAGGCCTTCACCAACTGGCCATAGCCGACCACCCGGTCGCCCTCCATCTTGAGGTCCACGGTGATGCGGCTGCCGCAGAGCGGGCTTTGCTGGGTGACCGTGGCATCGGGCTCGGCCAAGCGCTCGGTCTGGCCAATATGTGCCGCGAATCCAAGGATTTTCTCGTTATACAGGGCATTCAGCATGGGGCGGTCCGGAACCCTTCCTGGGGTGCGGGTTGAACACCGGGGGTCTGAACGATATATAACGGCCCAATTCCCCAGGACAACTGGTCCTGGACATCCGGTCAGGAGAGAAAGCCGTGTTCGCCAAGCGCATCAGCATCGAGCAGGTCGAAGAAGGCAACGAACTGGCGCCGAAGTTCGACGCCGACGGGCTGCTGCCCTGCGTCACCACCGCCGCCGATACCGGCGAGGTGCTGATGCTCGGCTACATGAACGAGGAAGCCCTCAAGCGTACCATCGCCACCGGCGAGGCGCATTACTACAGCCGCAGCCGCAAGACCCTGTGGCACAAGGGCGCCACTTCCGGCCTGGTGCAGAAGGTGGTGGAACTGCGCATCGACGACGATCAGGATGCCGTGTGGCTGCGCGTGCGCATCCCGGGCGATGCGAGCTGCCATGTCGGCTACCGCTCCTGCTTCTACCGCTCGGTACCGACCGGCCCGGAACAGTCTGCGGGAGAGACTCCGGTGGCCCTGACCTTCGAGGAGAAGGAAAAGACCTTCGACCCGAAGGCGGTGTATGGCGACGCGCCGAATCCGACCATCCTGTGATTTTCTGCTAATCGGGCGGATTTTCCCGGTTTCGTAGTGCTAAATTTCGTTAATACCGGTTTATCCGCACTGGCGGTTGCATAAACTGGGTATAGGCTGACGTTGATCTATAGGTCACGGTCAGCGAGATGAGCCACTCAGACCAGAAATCCCTGCTAGATCGCCTGGGCGATCTGCTGTTCGGCGAGGATGAGCCACCGGCCCAGAAGCCGCTGGCAGTGCCGCCGCGCCCGCGCCAGGCGGCACTGCCAGAGCCGGCGGTGGAGGTGCAGCCCGCTCATCCGGCCAGCGTCAAGGTGCCGGCCGGCACCATGCAGTTGATCGGCCTCGATGGCCTGAAGCAACGGCTGGGAGTGAAATGGCAGCAGAGTGCCGAACGCATCGCATCAGTTGTGGAGAATGTGCTGCGCCGACGCCTTGATGTCACCGATGCGCATTACCGTGTCGGCGCGGATACCTATCTCATATTGTTTACGCGGCTGGACCGCCGTGCAGCCGGTTTCAAGGCCAAGGTGATCGCCGACGAGATCGAAAAGCTGGTGCTTGGCGATATACCCGAAGGCAGCGGCGTGACGGTGCTGTCAGCTGTGGCGGAAGTGGATCGCGGCATCATCCTGGAGAAGATCCACAGCCTGCCGGACCTCGTGCAATATGTGCGCTCGGCAGCAGAAGCCGAGGCACTGCACCCGGCGCTGCCGAGCCCGCCGCCAGGCGATGTGCTGCTGTTCGAGGATGAACCACCGCTAGCGCCAGGCAGCCTGCTGCAGGAAGCGCGGCGCGGCCCAGTGGCAACCGGCGCCGGGCCGGACCTTGCCGACCTGGATCAGCCGCTCGGTGGCCTGTTCCAGCACAAGACGCTGGCCGCTTTCCTCAAGGAATGCCGCGCCGGCTTCTATCCCGCCTACAGCATCAAGCGCCATTCTTTCTCGCCCTATTTCGCCATTGCCATCCATGATCCCAGCAGCCTCCCTGCGCATCTGGTGCAGGATCCGCTGGTCGAGGATGCCGAGGATCTGTTCTTCCAGATCGACCGCTACGTGCTTACCTCCGCCCTGCTCGGTCTGCACCGCATGCTCAGCAGCGGCGGCCGCGGCATAGTGGTGGCCAATGTCAGTTATGGCACTCTGTCGGTGCCGCGCCACCGCGAAGCCTATTTCACCCGCCTGCGCGAAATCCCGAGTGCCGTGGCCAAGTATATCGGCTTCGCCCTGCATGACATTCCCACCGGCACACCGGCCAGCCGTATCGCCGAGATCATGGCCTATCTGCAACCTTTCGGCGGCACCCGCATCCTGCAATTGCCGCCGGATTCCCGCCTCGTGGACCTGTTCGCCGATACCGGCTGCCATGCCTTCTCCACCAGCCTCCTGCTCTGCGACAGCGACCCGGCACGACGCCAGCAGGCCCTGGCCAATTTCGCCAAGCGGGTGCATCTGCATCACCTGGAAAGTGTGCTGTCCGATGTCGAGCGGCCGGAAGACATTACGGCGGGCAGCAGCGCTGGCTTCACCTACCTTGTCGGCAAGGCGGTGGCCGACCTGATCGACACCCCGGGACAGACGGATAGCCGGTTATTGGCCCAGCTCGCGATTGCCACGGGCCATCTGCACAGCGTCAACCAGCATGGCGCCGGCTCAATACAACTAGCGCAGAAGTGACGCGGTTTTATGGCAATTTTACCTGCCTTTTGCACTGCACAATATTAGGCTCCGGCTGCATGTCATGGCGTGGGTCCGGTCGGGAACACGCCCCACGGGACAACGATCTTGCGCCGCTTGAACCGCCTGTTTCTGCTGCTGCTCGCGCCGCTGGCCTCGGCCTGCGCGATGGATGATGCCGTGCCCCAGTTCGCTAGCGGCGCAGCCACGGCAACGATGGTGCGCGCCGTGGCAAATAACAACAGCGAGCCGCCGCTGCCACTCAATCCCGATGCCTCGGCGGAAGCAAAACTGACGCAGCAATACGCCAATGCCCTGGTGAACCAGCTCAATGTCGAGCGCGAACAGCGCCGCCGCGAACTGGCCGAGATGAAGCGCCGCGCCCAGATGGAGCGGCGCCTTGCCGATCTTGCCCGCCGCAAGCCGCAGCAGGCCAAGCAGGAGCGGCAGCCGATACCGGCCAAGCCGGCAATCGTGGCACCGACAGCCCTGGCCAGTGCGCCCGCTGGCGCCTTGCCGCCAAACCCGCAGGCACAGCCCCCCGCCCAGACCTTGGCGGCCGAGACGCCGGAATTCGAATCGACCGCCAGCATTCCGCTGCCGAAGCCGCTGCGGCCAGAACGGGCCGAGGGCACACGACGCCAGCCCGAACCGGTGCTGTTCGATCCGGAAAGCCGCAAGGGGGGCTGATGCCCTCCCCCGCCCGAGCGTCGCAAGCGAAGAACCAAGGCGGTCGGCTCGCGATCTTCCGCCAGCCGATCCTGTGGCTCACCCTGCTCTATCTCGCCTTCGAACTCGGCTTTTCGGCGCGACTGCTTGATGTGTCGAGCGGCACCGTGTCGCCCGAGATGCTCAAGGATGTTGAGCGCATTGGCCGCAGCCTGTCCGGCCTGGCGCTGGCGCTGGCGCTGCTGCCCCTGCTGCTCAACCGCGCCGACCTGTCCTGGCGGGCCAAGCTCGGCGGCGCGCTGCTGCTCACCGCGCTTTGCATCGGCGGCATGTTCTGGTTCCAGAGCTGGCTGGTGCGCGAACTCACCGAGGAACTGGATGCCCGCGACCGCCGCAACGCGGTGTTCCTGTCGCTTGCCGCCGTGGCCTTGAGCAATGGCGAAATGCGCGTGGCACGACTCGATCTTGGGCCGGAAGGCAGCGGCTCGCCTTCGGCCAAGGCTTTCGTCGCCGCCTTCCCGGCCCTGGCGCTGACCAAGCCCGACCTGGAGCAGGACGCGCTGAACGTGATGCGGCAATTGCTGCGCCGGCGCATTACGGAAGCCTGCGAACCAGGGACGCCGGGCTGCTTCGGCACGGCGGCGGATTTTCACGACATGGTGTGGCTGCCGCTCTATCTGCGCGTGGTCGAGAGCTATGCCCGCTACAGCGATGGCGCCCAGGCCTATCATGCCGCGCGGCGCCTGATCCCGGAGCGCCAGGAAGCCGCCTGGCGCGAATACCTCGCCAGCCGCAAGATCCGCCAGGGCAGCGCCGCCGAGCGCGCCGCCATCGACCTGGCGGTGCGCAACCGCGTGGAGCAGGAAGCCGACCATGCGGCCCAGAGCATCATGCGCGACAGTTTCGGCGCCGACCTGCCGCTGAACCTGGTGCGGTTTGAGGATTTCTTCCGCCATCCGACGATCCAGGCACGCATGCATGCGCTGCTGCCGCAGCCCTTCCAGGCGCTGGCGGCGTCGCTCCCCATGCTGCCGGCGGTGGCTGATGAAAACGAGGTGCAAAGCCGCGTGTTCGAACCGCTGCTGCAGCCGCTGATCGAGGCACAGATGGAGCCGTTGCTGGCACCGCTGGCCGATTACGAGGACGAAGGCCGGCTCGGCGAGCGCGGCCGCGAAGCCGCTGAACGCGTTATCGTGCCACCGGTTGCGCTCGGCTTCTCGCTGGCCGGCGGCCTCGGGCATCTGTTCAAGCTCGGCTTCCTGCTGCTGCTGATCATCTTCCCGCGCCAGCAAGGCAAACCGGCCTGGCATTCAGGCCTGCCACGCGCGGCGCTGATGGGTTCAGGCGTTGCGCTGCTGGTGATCGTGACCCTGGCGCAGCCTAACAGCGTGGTGGAAAGCCCGGCCTATCCGGTGCTGCACCGCTATGCAACGGAACGCTTCACGGCGGCCGGCGCCACCACGATTGAATGGATCATCCGCATGCAGGCCTATGCCTATCCCTGCAACGAGGCGATCCGTCGCCACCTGCTGTTCGATCTCAGCTATGGCTACCAACCCGTCTAGAGCAGGCTATTGCGACTAAGTGCCTTGCTTCAGCTTCCGCCAGGGCTGCGCAGCACCGGCCGCCGCTGAACGGCACCAAGCGACGATGAAATCGGCAATGCCGGCTGTATCGTCGATATCCAGGCGCGGCGCGGTGAGATGCGGCGGCTCGGCATCGCAGGCAACGGCGATGATCGCCGGGTCATCGGGCTGCAACAGCGGCTTGCCGGTGCCCTGGCGCCAGATCTCGATCTTGGCATGGGTATCGCGCTTGAAGCCTTCCACCAGCACAAGGTCCACCGGACTCAGATGCTGCAGCAGCTCCGCCAGGCCGGGCTCGGCCTCGCCGCGATGCTCATGCATCAAGGCAAAGCGCTGCGCGGAAGCAATCAGCACTTCGCTGGCGCCGGCCTCGCGGTGGCGGTAGCTGTCCTTGCCCGGCACGTCGACATCGAAAGCATGATGCGCATGCTTGATGGTGGAAACCTTGAGGCCGCGCTGGATCAGCAGCGGGATCAGCTTCTCCAGCAGGGTGGTCTTGCCCGCCCCGCTCCAGCCGGCGATGCCCAGCACATTCATGCCACTGCCCGTACTTTCATGGACACCGCCCACTCACCGAGGATCCGGTTTCATAGCAACGAAACATAGGACTTTCGCGGTATCAGAACCAGCCATGAGGGTGCAAAGCGCCGGACCTCGCCTGCTCCGTGCCGAGGCATCGTATTTCAAGGCCAGGAACCGGCAATTTTTCACCCCTGGAACAGTTTCATCCCACAGCCAGCGCGCTATCTTCCCCCTCGCCGCCAGACCTTCCCTCTGGACCAGACGACTGGCAAAAAATAAAGGACGGAACCTATGACTGCCCCCTTCTCGATGAAGCCCCTCCCCTATGCCGATGATGCGCTGAGCCCGGTGGTGAATGCCGGCACGATCGGCTTTCACTATGGCAAGCACCACACCACCTACCTCAACAACCTGAACAAGTTCGCCGCCGACGACGCCTCGCTGCAGGGCAAGAGCCTGGAGCAGATCATCAAGGAGAGCGCCGGCAAGGCCGACAAGGTGGCGGTGTTCAACAACGCCGCCCAGGTCTGGAACCATGACTTCTACTGGGATTCGCTGGCGCCGAAGGCCGGCGGCAAGCCGACCGGTCGCATCGCCGACCTGATCAAGGACAGCTTCGGCGACTATGACAAGTTCAAGGCCGATTTCGCCGCCGCCGCCGTTGGCCAGTTCGGCTCCGGCTGGGCCTGGCTGTGCCTCGAGAACGGCAAGCTGACCATCCGCAAGACCCCGAATGCCGAAACCCCGCTGACTGTCACCGGCGTGAAGCCGCTGCTCACCATCGACGTGTGGGAGCATGCCTATTACCTCGATTGGCAGAACCGCCGCCCGGATTATGCCAACGCAGTGATCGACCAGTTGCTGAACTGGAGCTTCGCCGAAAAGAACCTCGGCTGATCCGGAACCATCGCTAAAACAAAAGCGGCGGCCTCACGGCCGCCGCTTCTTTTTTGCCTGCTTCAGGCCGGATCAATACATATGCTGGCCGCCGTTGATGCTGAGTGTCGAGCCGGTGATGAAACCACCCTCATCAGCGACCAGGAACAGCACGCCGCGGGCGATTTCCTCGGCGCGGCCAAGGCGGCCGACCGGGATCTTGGCGACGATCTTCTCCAGCACGTTGGCCGGCACGGCGGCAACCATGTCGGTGTCGATATAGCCCGGAGCGATGGCGTTCACGGTGATGCCGCGGGCCGCACCTTCCTGCGCCAGCGCCTTGGTGAAGCCATGGATGCCGGACTTGGCGGCGGCATAGTTCACCTGGCCATACTGGCCGGCCTGGCCGTTGATCGAGCCGATGTTGACGATGCGGCCAAAGCCGCGCTCGCGCATGCCGTCGATGGTGGCGCGGCACATGTTGAAGCAGCCGCCAAGGTTGGTGTCGATCACTTCCTGCCATTGCGGCTCGCTCATGCGGTGCATGGTGCCGTCCCGCGTGATGCCGGCATTGTTGACCACGATGTCGACCGGGCCGAGTTCGCGCTCCACCTTCTTCACGCCCTCGGCGCAGGCGGTGAAATCAGCGACACTCCACTTGTAGGCCTTGATCCCGGTCTCGGCTTCGAAGGCGCGCGCCTTCTCCTCGTTGCCGGCATAATTGGCGGCAACCTTGTACCCCGACTGGTGCAGCAGTTTGGAAATCGCAGCCCCGATGCCTCGGGTACCACCGGTAACGATTGCTACGCGCGACATGATGAGCCTCCTCGGTTTTTTTATGTGTCGCCTGAACTGAAACAAAAAAGCAGATACTAAAACGGCGCGGGCTTTGTGACCCGCGCCGCTTGGAACAATCAGTCGCGCTCGACGCACATGGCGATGCCCATGCCGCCGCCGATACACAGGGTGGCGAGACCCTTCTTGGCATCGCGGCGCTGCATTTCATACAGCAGCGTCACCAGCACGCGGGCACCGGAGGCGCCGATCGGGTGGCCGATGGCGATGGCGCCGCCATTGACGTTGACCTTGTCGGTATCCCAGCCGAGTTCCTTGTTCACGGCGCAGGCCTGGGCGGCGAAAGCCTCGTTGGCTTCCACCAGGTCGAGATCCTTGTGGCTCCAGCCAGCCTTCTTCAGCGCCGCACGGCTGGCCGGGATCGGGCCGGTGCCCATGATCTTCGGATCAACGCCGGACTGCGCCCAGCTCACGATGCGGGCCAGCGGCTTGATGCCGCGCTTCTTGGCTTCCTCGGCGCTCATCAGCACCACAGCGGCGGCGCCGTCGTTGATGCCTGAAGCATTGGCGGCCGTGACCGAACCATCCTTGGCGAAGGCCGGGCGCAGGCCCTTCATCGCCTCGATGGTGGCGCCATGACGGATATATTCGTCCTGATCGACGATGGTATCGCCCTTGCGGCCCTTGATCGTCACCGGCACGATCTCGTCCTTGAACTTGCCGGCCTTCTGCGCCGCTTCGGCCTTGTTCTGGCTCTTCACCGCGAATTCATCCTGCTGCTCGCGAGTGATCTGGAACTGCATCGCCACATTCTCGGCGGTCTGGCCCATATGGTAGCCATTGAAGGCATCCCACAGGCCGTCCTTGATCATGGTGTCGATAAAGCCGAGATCGCCCATCTTGTGGCCGGCGCGGAGATAGGCGGCATGCGGTGCCTGGCTCATGCTTTCCTGGCCGCCGGCAACCACCACCGAGCTGTCGCCGTTCTTGATCGCCTGGAAACCCAGCGCCACGGCACGTAGGCCGGAGCCGCACAGCATGTTGACATTCCAGGCCGGCACTTCATTCGGCAGGCCGGCATTGATCGAGGCCTGACGGGCCGGGTTCTGGCCCTGCGCGGCGGTGAGGATCTGGCCCATGATGACTTCGGAGACATCAGCCGGCGCCACGCCGGCGCGCTTGAGCGCGCCATCGATTGCCACCTGGCCGAGATAATGGGCCGGCACGCCGCTCAAGCTGCCGTTGAAAGAGCCTACCGGGGTGCGCGCTGCGGCGGCGATGACGATATCGGTCATGGGACTTCCTCCTGATCCGTCGAAAAAGTTGTGTTGCTTGTGCGAACGATACCGGGGGAGAGCGCTGTGCGGCAAGAGCCGGGCGGGAACAGGATCGTTTGCACACCTTAGACTTAGGGCGAGCGGGCCATTCCGGAAAGCATCTGGCCGGAAAGCATCTGGCCGGGAAGCCTCAGGCCCAGTCGCGCAGCCATTCGGCCAGTGGCTGCCACAGGCCGGTTTCGGCGCGTGGCCCCACTACCATGCCGATATGGCCACTCGGCGCATCATGGCGCCAGGCGCCCGGCAGGGCCTGGAATAGCGCCTCGGCCGAGGGTTTCGGCACCAGCTTGTCGCGCTCGGGCAGCACCACCAGGGCCGGTTTGCGCCAGCGCGCCGGCTGCATTACCTCGCCGCCGACCCGCCATTCACCGCGCGCCGGGGTATTGCCGCCATACCAGCCTTCCAGGCATTCCCGCGCCACCGCATTGGCCAGCGGGATGCCGTCATTCAGCCAGTCCTCCATGGCAACAAAGCGCTGCGCCGCCTCGCTTTCCGGGTCGGTGCGGGTGAAGCCGGTGAACTTGCGCAGCACGGTGAGCGGATCGAGCGCCCAGAAGAAGGCCTGTAGCATATCCACCGCCATCGGCTGCGGCTCGGCGCCAGGATCCGGCTGTGGCGGCGCAAGCTGCGGCGCCAGTTGCTGCACCAGGGCGGCCTGATGCGCGCCGCCGGCATGGAAATCCCATGGCGTCGCCAGCAGCGCCAGGCCGGAAACGTCATCGGGATGGCGAAGCGCCGCGGCCAGCGCCAGATTGCCGCCCATGCAATAGCCGAGCAGGGCCGCCGGACTGCCGCCCTGTGCTGTACGGGCGGCGGCCAGCGCCCGGCCAAGCCGGGCGATATAGGCGGTGAGATCAAAACGCAATTCCTCAGGCCCCGGCGCCGCCCAGTCGAGCAGCAGCGGCCTGAGCCCCTGGCTGGCGAGATAGCGCACCAGGCTTTGACCGGGCGCCAGGTCGAGCACGTAATGGCGGTTTACCAGGGAGGGCGCCAGCAGCACCGCCTTGCCGCCCGCATTCGTGCCGTAATCCAGCAGCCGCGTGGTGCCTTCCTGCCAGATCACCGGCGGATCGGGCAGGTCGCGGTGATAGGCATGGTCGCGATAGGCGCCGATACCCAGCGCCATGCGGCCGAGCCTACTCGTCGCCTCCTGCAGCAGTGCGTCCAGGAACAGCTCCGGCGGCACTTGTTTTAGGCTTTCGCGGAGCGCGGCGTGGAGCGGGTTTTGCTCTGGATTCCAAGGCGCCGAGCCGTTTTTCGCACTCGGCCAGGCGGCGAGTGAGCTCAGCAAGATCAGGTTGGCCGTGGCCAGGTGCAGCGGCAGCGGGCGCGGCCCCGGGCGCACTGCCGGGCTTTGGCCCGGCTGCGGGGCCGGTTGCGGCTGGATTGGGGGATGGGACCGGGCCGCCGCCATGCAGGCCTACCTGGCCCATCTTGTGCCACATCGCCATCCACATGCCGGAGAGTTCCGCCAGTTTCGGGTCGGTAGCGATGAGGCTGGCCTGCTCCTGCCACAGGTCGAGGAAGCGCTTGGCAAGCGCGCCCGCGTCGGGTTTGGCATCGGAAGGGCCATCGGCTTTGTCATTCATGGTCAGAGTATAGCCGAGCATGCCCGTGCCGCCAGCTTTTCCGCACCGCACCTCAGGGACGTTCCCTGGCTCTTGCGCTGCAACGTAAATACGAGTGATATATGTGATGTCAGGGTGGATAATCAGCGGAGCAACGCAAACGTGGCGACCAGCGATAACCAGAATGCGACCGGCGCGGCCCCTGCAATCAAGATCAAGAAATATGCCAACCGCCGCCTCTACAACACCGCCACCTCCTCGTATGTGACGCTGGAGAACCTGTGCCAGATGGTGAAGGACGGCCAGGATTTCGTGGTTGAGGATGCCAAGACCGGCGAGGACATCACCCGTTCCGTCCTTACCCAGATCATCTTCGAGGAAGAAGGCAAGACCGGGCAGAACCTGCTGCCCATCGGTTTCCTGCGCCGCCTGATCTCGTTCTACGGCGACAGCCTGCAGAGCCTGGTGCCGAGCTATCTCGATGTCTCGATGGCCTCGTTCCAGCGCAACCAGGAACACATGCGGCAATACATGGCCGAAGCCTTCGGCGAGATGTTCCCTTTCCGCAGCCTGGAAGAAATGGGCCGCCAGAACATCGCCATGTTCCAGCGCGCCATGACCATGTTCAATCCCTTTGGCATGCCCGATGGCAGCAGCGCCGAGGGCAAGCCGATGCAACCGCCGGCAAGCGCCGGCAATGCCGCGCCCACCGATGCCGAGATGCTGCAGCGCCAGCTCGAGGAACTGCGCAAGCAGGTGGAAGCGCTGGCGCGCAACAAGACGTAAAAGCCCTGGTTTAATGGCCGCTCTTCGGTTCGTCCGCGTGCGCCCGAGCATCGCTCAGGCGCTGGTGCTGGGTATCGGCCTGTTGGTGACCCTGGCCGGCATTGCCTATGGCATCGCCATGCTGTCTGGCCGCGCCAATACCGTGGAGCTGCTGCGCGACCGCAACCAGCGCATCATCGAGCGCTCGATGGAGCGCATCCGCGGCAAGCTGGAGCCGGTGCGCCAGCATCTCGAGGGCCTGCGCGACCGCATAGAGCACGGCGGCCTCTCGATCGATGATCCGAAACGTGTCGGCGATTATCTGACCGCCATGCTCGATGGCGTGCCGCAGCTCGATGCTGTCGGCGTGGTGAAAAAGGACCTGAGCGCCACGCGGGCTGCCCGCATCAAGGGTCGTGTGTATGTGCTGCAGGATAGCCTGCTTGGCGTGCCCGGCACGGCGGAGCGGATGCGCAGCGGCGAGCAGATCGTGGACGCACTCCGGGCCAAAGGCGAGACCACCAAGCTGCTGCTTTGGGGCGACTTGATCTGGGAGCAGGAATTACGCCAAGCGCTGGTGAACCTGCGCGCGCCGTTGCTGGTGAATAATGAATTCGTCGGCGGCATGGCGGCGCTGGTCTCGCTCGGTTCACTATCGAAGGCACTCAAAGACGATGCCGAAGGGCATAACTGGCTCGACGGCGAGGGCCAAAGCTTCATCCTCTACGACGACAATTACGTACTGGCCCATGCCAGCCTGGTGACCGACGAATACTATCTCTCCTATGAGAAGCCGCTGCCCTTCCTGGAGGAAGTCCATGATCCGGTACTGCACCGCATCTGGAGCGGGCGCAAGGACAGCCTGCTGGCGCGCTCGATGATGCGCGACCAGGACGCGCATCTGGTGGAGGCCGAGGGCCGCACCTGGATTTTCCTCTATCAGAAACTGGAAGGCTATGGCGAACGGCCCTGGCTGGTCGGGCGCTATTTCCCGTTCGACGAGATCGAGAATGAAGTGAAGCGCCTGCAATTCGCAGGCGCTATCGGCGGTGTCACACTGATCCTGTCGCTGCTGATCGCCTGGCGCTTGGGCCGCATCATTGGCCAGCCGGTACGCGAACTGGCTGCCGCGGCGCATCGCCTGCAGGCGCTGGATTTCGATGGGCCGCTGCTGCAGCGCCAGCGCCTGCGCGAACTGGATGAAGCGGCGCAGGCGGTGAATGCCGCTACGTCAGCGCTGAACTGGTTCGGCCATTACGTGCCGCGCCGCCTGGTCAGCCGCCTGATGCGCGAGGGCGAGGATGCGGTGAATCTGTCAAAGCAGCGCGAGGTGACGGTGATGTTCACCGACATCGTCGGCTTCACCTCGCTGGCCGAACACCTCACCGCGCCGGAAGTGGCCGAATTGCTGAACCACCATTTCGCCCTGCTGGCCGGCCATATCGAGGCCGATGGCGGCGTAATCGACAAGTTCATCGGCGATTCCGTGATGGCGGTGTGGGGCGCGATCAAGCGCGACGAGAACCATGCCAAGAATGCCTGCCGCGCCGTGCTGAACGCCGCCGCCGCCCTGGCCGAGGATAACCGGCTGCGCCGTGCCGCCGGGCTGCCGGCCCTGCGCATCCGCGTCGGCCTGCATTCCGGCCCCGTGGTGGTGGGCAATATCGGCGCCCCTGGTCGGATCAACTACACCGTGGTGGGCGACACGGTGAATATCGCCCAGCGCCTGGAGCAATTGGGCCGCGAGCATATGGCGGCAACCGACGATGTGGTGGTGCTGGCCAGCCATGCCACCGTGGAACTGGCCGAACTGGACAGCCTGCCGCCGGAAATCGGCAGCATCGCCGTGAAGGGCCGCGCCGCCGAGGTCGAGATCTACCGCCTGGCGGCATTCCCGGCCTTGCCGCCCGAGGATGGCGCCTCTTAACCGGCTTTTAAGCTTTGGGCGTCATGAGTCAGGCTGTGAGCAGCAGCGTGATCATCACCCCTCCGCCCGGGTCCAGACCCGATGCCGTTGACCCCCGCAACCGCCGGGCCAGCGATGCGGCGGACCGCGCTGCCGAACGCAACAATACCGCCCCCCGTACCGATTTCGCCACCGCCGCCAGCGAGGCCAGTGCCGGCCAGCAGGCCGACCGCAAGGCCGCCGAGGCGGTGGTGGAGCGCCGCGCCGAGGCGGCAGAGGCCGGCATCCCGAAACTGCGCCGCCGCACCGATGCTGGCGGCCCGCCGGCCCCTGGTGCTGGGCCGGGTATCGAATTGCCGGCTCATATGGAGCGCCGTCGCGCCTGGCGCGAGGCCAAGGGCCTGAACACTTTCCACACCCAAAGCCTTGCCCAGACCGAGGAAACCACCCCCGACAGCGAGACGCGCAAGGCCGCCACGCTCGCCTACCGGGAAAATGGCGGGCGCGGCAAGCTGGACATCGACCTTGCGCAGAAGTTCAGCCTAACCGTATAAAACACGGTCGATTTCACAGCACCTGAGTGGTTGTTTTCCCCCATGCAGCAGCCCCCTGCTGACCTTCTGGTCATTGGCGGCGGCGTCAACGGCACCGGCATCGCCCGGGATGCCGCCGGCCGCGGCCTCAGCGTCATCCTGGCCGAACGCGGCGACCTTGCCGGCGCCACCTCCTCGGCAGCCACCAAACTGATCCATGGTGGCCTGCGCTACCTGGAGCAATACGAGTTCCGCCTGGTGCGCGAGGCCCTGGCCGAGCGCGAGGTGCTGCTGCGCCTGGCGCCGCATATCATCTGGCCGCTGCGTTTCGTGCTGCCGCATCATCCCGGCCTGCGCCCGGCCTGGATGATCCGCATTGGCCTATTCCTCTACGATCATCTCGCCAGCCGGGTCAGTCTTCCGGGTTCGGTTGGTATCTCGCTCAAAAATGATCCGCGCGGCGCACCGCTGAAACCCAGCTTCACGCGCGGCTTTGAATACAGCGATGGCTGGGTCGATGATTCCCGCCTGGTGGTGCTGAACGCCATGAGCGCGCGCGAGCTTGGCGCCGAGGTGCATACCCGCACCGCCGTCACCGCCGCGCGGCGCGAGAACAGCCTGTGGCACGCCACTCTGGTGGACCAGGATAGCGGCCAGAGCCGCGAGGTGACGGCGCGCGGCATCGTCAATGCCGCCGGTCCCTGGGTGCGCGACCTGCTGGTGGGCGGCTTTGGCCGCAACCCGAAGAATGCCGTGCGCCTGATCAAGGGCAGCCATATCGTGACACGCAGGCTGTTCGAGGGCGAGCATTGCTACATCTTCCAGAATGCCGATGGCCGCGTGCTGTTCGCTGTTCCCTACGAACAGGATTACACGCTGATCGGCACCACCGATGTGGCGTTACAGAGCCTGGATGGCCCGCCGCGCATCAGCGAGGAAGAAATCGACTACCTGCTGGCTTCGGCTTCTGAGTATTTCGCCAAGCCGGTGCAGCGCGACGACATCGTGTGGTCCTATGCCGGCGTGCGCCCGCTCTATGACGATGGCGAGAACGATCCTTCCGCCATCACCCGCGATTACGTGCTGGATCTTGAAGCCGATGCGGCGCCTTTGCTCTCGGTCTATGGCGGCAAGCTGACCACCTACCGGCGCCTGGCCGAACACGCCATGGACAAGCTCAAACCCTTCTACCCCGCCATGCGCAGCGGCTGGACCGCCACCGGCATCCTGCCCGGCGGCAATGTAGGCGAATTCAGCGGTTTCGCCGCCGAACTGGCACGGCGCCATGCCGGCCTCGACCAGCCCTGGCTGCACAGCCTAGCCCGGCGCCATGGCAGCCATTGCGATGCCATCCTCGGCGATGCCAAAGCGATGAGCGATCTGGGTGAGCATTTCGGCGGCGGGCTCTATGCGGCGGAAGTCTCCTGGCTGATGCGCCAGGAATGGGCACGCGAAGCCGATGACGTGATCTGGCGCCGCACCAAATGCGGCCTGCGCATGAGCGCGGTGCAGCGCGAGCGGCTGCAAACCTGGATGGCCGCCAACCGGCCGAACCTGACGGAGACACCTTCGGCATGAGGATTGCCATTATCGGTGCCGGCGCCATCGGCGGCTATATTGGCGGCATGCTGGCGCGCTCGGCACAGCAGGGCGCTGATCTGGAAGTAAGCCTGCTGGCGCGCGGCGCGCATCTGGCGGCGATCCAGGCCAAGGGCCTGACCGTGGAGCTTCCGACCGAGGATGGCGGCATCGACCGCTTCACCGTGCAGCCTAAAGCCAGCGACGATCCGGCCGCGCTGGGGCCGCAGGATGCGCTGCTGATCACCGTGAAGGCCCCCGCCCTGCCCGCACTGGCGCCGCGCCTGAAACCGATGATCGGCCCCGATACCGCCTGGGTGACGGCGATGAACGGTATTCCGTATTGGTATTTCTACGGCCAGGGCGGCCAGCATGACGGCAAGACGTTGCTGAGCTGCGACCCCACCGGCACCCTGTGGCGCGACCTGCCGCCGGCGCAAGCCATCGGCGGCGTGCTGTGGCTGCCATCCAGCGTGCCCGAGCCGGGACTGGTGCGGCGCGAACACGGCAACCGCGTCTCGCTCGGCGAACCGGATGGCAGCATGTCGGCGCGCGTGCAGGCGATTGCCGCCGCGCTGATCAAGGCCGGCATCGAAGCGCCGTTGCGCGCCGATATCCGCCAGGAGATCTGGCACAAGCTCTGGGGCAACCTGAGTTTCAGCCCGCTGGCGGTGCTGACGCTGTCGACCTTGGGCCAGCTTGCCGGCGATCCGGCCACCCGCGCCGTGGCGCGCGCCATGATGGTGGAGGCGCAAGCCGTGGCCGAAGCACTCGGCGTCCGGCTTCCTGGCACGGTGGACGAACGCATCGCCCATTCCGCCGCCATCGGCGCGCATAAGCCGAGCATGCTGCAGGACCTGGAAGCGCACCGGCCGATGGAAATTGAGTCGATCACCGGCGTGATCAGCGAACTCGGCCGCATGGTGGGCCTTGAGACACCGACCATCGACCTAGTGCTGGCGCTGGCGCGGCGCCGCGCGGCGGTGAACTGAAACAGCGACGAGCAACGGAGCGAACGGCATGGAATGGCGCGGCCTGACAGCGGATGAGCTTGAAGCGCAATACAATCCGCGCCGCGCGGTGCCGGATTTCGAGGTCCATTTCAAGGCCTACAAGGAGCGTTCGGAGCAGACCCGCGCCAAGCATCTCGGGCGCTACGACATCCGCTATGGCACAGGGCCGCTGCAGACCTACGATCTCTATCCGGGGGCGAAGCCCGGCGCGCCGCTCTTCGTGATCGTGCATGGCGGCTACTGGCGCGGGCTGGACAAGAACCTGCACAGCTTCATGATCGAGCCTTATCTCGCCGCCGGCTGCGCGGTGGCGAATATCAATTATGATCTCTGCCCGGCGGTGACGGTGGACCAGATCGTGCGCCAGACCCAGGAGGCCGTGGCACATCTGGCGAAACATGCCGGCGAATACAATGCCGATGCCGGGAAGCTGGTGCTGTTTGGCCATTCCGCCGGCGCGCATCTCGCCGCTGCCGCCTATGCCCTGCCCTGGCCCGCGGATCTTGGCCCCCGCCCTGATCCCGCCGGCCTGGCGCTGGTTTCTGGCGTCTATGACCTGGAGCCGGTGCTGCATATCAGCGTGAACCAGGAAGTGCGGCTGGATGGCGCCATGGCGGCGCGCAATTCGCTGCTGCGCCAGCCGCTGAAGCTGAAGGCCAGGACCCTGGTGGCGGTCGGCGGCCTGGAGCCGCAGGCCTGGCTGGACCAGAGCCTTGCCTTTCATGCCGCCTGCCGCGATGCCGGCACCCCGGCCCATGCCATGACCATTGCCGGCACCAACCATTTCTCGGTGCTCTATGCCGCGAGCGACGCGCGCCAGCCGCTTACAGGCGCCATCCTGGAGATGCTGCGAGGCTAAAGACTGGCAACCTAAAGATTGGCACCAAAGCGCTGCCAGAGCGCTTCGGCTTCCGCCAGTTCCTCGGGCGTATTGGCATTGAAGAAGGGATCGACCGGGTCGGTGACGAAATCGGTGACGCCCAGGCGGTGCCGTGCGGTCCAGATATCCACCTTGCGGATGCCGTCACGCGTTACTGCCGCGTGCAGATCGCCATAGAGTGCCAGCGGCCACAGCCCCACCACCGGATTGGGCTGGCCGCCAGAAGCGACGCAGGCCAGTTCGGCCCCCATCGCTTCGCAAACCTGCTCCAGCCGCGCCACCAGGTCGCGCGGCAGGAACGGGCCATCACCCGGCACCGTGACGATATGCGTGATTTCCGGCTGGTTCTCTCGCGCCCAGTGCATGCCGGCCAGCACACCGGCCAATGGTCCGGAGTAATCCGGCGCCAGGTCAGGGGCCACGGGCAAGTCATAGGCCGCGAAGCGCGCCGGATCGCCATTGGCATTGAGGATGATGCCCTGCACCTGCGGTCGCAGGCGCTCGGTGATGATATCGAGCAGCGGCCGGCCGCCAAGCAGCTTCAACCCCTTGTCGCCGCCGCCCATGCGCCGCGCCAAGCCACCGGCCAGGATCACCCCCAGGATGCGGCGCATCACGGCCCTCCCACGCCCAGGCGATCAACACCTGGCGGGTCGCGGCGCGCAATAATAGCGGATACACCCTGTTTCATCGGCACCTTATAGCGTAAGCCCGCCTGCGCAGCCATCCCGACCTTCGGCGAAGCGCCCAGTAAAGCTTTCAGCCAGGCAACCTATCAGCCGGTGGCAATATACTGGCGCAACGCTTCAGCTTCCAATTCGGTATCGGCGATGCGGCGCTTCACCACGTCGCCGATCGAGATCATGCCGACCAGCCTGCCATCCTCCAGTACCGGCAGATGGCGGATGCGCCGCTTGGTCATCACATGCATCACGTCCTCGATCGTATCGCCGGGCGAGCAGACCATGACATTGCGTGTCATCAAGACATCGACATCGCGCTCGAGCAGGCTGGCACCATACTGCGCCAGGCCGCGCACCACATCACGCTCCGACAGGATGCCAGCGATGGCACCATCGGGATTGAGGATCAGCACTGCACCGATGCCATGCCCGGCAAGCAGCCGGCAGGCAGCGGCAACGGTATCTCCTGGACGAGCCGAGATCATGGCCCCACCCTTGTCCTTCAGGATCATCGCGACATTCATGACGCTTCCTCCTCGCTCTCTATGGTTTCCCGGCTAAACGTGATGGACGGCTACAAATCCTCCCGCAAACTGGTAACGATCTCGCGCAGCACGCGGTCGGCTTCCGCATTCTCGACCTGGCAGGTGCCGGCGCCGGCATGGCCGCCGCCGCCGTAATGCAGCAGCAGCGGACCGATCTCGAGGCCCGGCGCACGGCCGAAAATGGTCTTGCCCACGGCAAGCACGGTGTTCTGGCGATTCACACCCCACAGCACATGTACCGAAACGGAACAGCGCAGGTATAACGCATAGACCATGAAACGGTTCCCCGCCCAGATGGTCTCCTCGTTGCGCAGATCCAGCACCACCACATTGCCCTGCACCTGGCCGCAGCGCAGCAATTGCTCGCGGAACGGCGCTTCATGCTCGAAAAACAGCGTGGCGCGCTCGGCCACATCGGGCTGCGCCAGGATTTCATCGATACCGGTGCTGGAGCGGCAAAGCTCGATCAGGTCCAGCATCAACTGGTAGTTGGAGATGCGGAACTGCTTGAAGCGGCCAAGCCCGGTACGCGCATCCATCAGGAAGGAAAGCAGCGCCCAGCCCTTCGGCTCGAGCACATCTTCCACCGTGAAAGCGGCGGAATCGGCTTTGTCCACCGCCGCCATCATGGCATCGAATTTCACTGGAAAGCGCTGGTGACCGCCGAAATGCTCCCACACCACGCGGGCGGCAGAGGCCGCCGCCGGGTGAATGATATGGTTGGCCGGCGCCTTGCCAACGCGGAAGGCTTCGCTCAGGTGATGGTCGAAGCAAAGGTGGCAATCGGGCTGATAGGGCAGATTGGTGATGATATCGCGCGGCCCGATGGCGATCAGGCCATCCTGCATGTCCTTCGGATGCACGAACTTGATCTCATCGACCAGCCCAAGCTCCTTGAGCAGCACGGCGCTGGCCAGGCCATCGAAGTCGCTGCGCGTCACCAGCCGGTATGTTCCGCCACCCATGGCTTTCCCTCCCGGAAATGCGCCGTTAAGTCTCGGTCAAGCCGCGCCGGCTGGCAAGAGGATCATTTCGCCAGCATTTTGCGGGCGCCGTAATCCAGTTCCGCGAGTACCTTGGCACTGACCGCATCGGCCTGCAGGGCCGCCCAGTAGGCCGCCAGCCGAGGCGTGGCGAAGCAGCTTTCGAGGCCAATATGTTCGGCCATCAGCGCGGCAAAGAACAGCACCGGCAGCAGCGAACAATCGGCCAGCGTGTAAGCATCACCCACCGCAAACGGTCCCGGCCCAAGCCAGTTTTCCACCAGCCCGAGGGCGCGACGCATTTCAGCATCGGCCTTGGCGACGGCCTCCGCATCGCGCTTGGCCGGATTGGCCTGGCGGAACAGCTTGCCGATTGCCGCGAACAGGTAGAGGTCGCCGACCTGCATCAAGAGCCGCATGCGGGCGCGTGCCTCCGCCGCCTCCGGCCGCAGGGATGGCTCGGGAAATTTGTCTTCCAGGTATTCCAGGATGGCATGGGATTCCGGCAGCGGCGTGCCATCATCGAGCAACAGCACCGGAATCTTGCCGATCGGATTGAGATTGAGGAATTCCGCCGACTTCAGGCCGCTCTGGGGCGGGAAGATGATCTCGACCGGCAGATTCTTGCGATAGATCTGCAACCGCACGCGGGCGGCATAGGGCGAGCCCTTCACCGACATCAATTGCATGGTTTCCTCCCCTTCCCGATGGTCTTTTTTATATCACGCCACGCTCGCGCAGACTTTTCAGCTTGCCGGCATCGAAACCAAGCTGCTCGGCCAGCACCTCGTCGGTATGCTCGCCCAGCAGCGGTGGGCCGCGGTCATAGGCCACCGGCGAATCCGACAGCCGCAGCGGGCTCGCCACGCTCGGCACGTGGCCCAAGCGGCTATGCGGCACATCACGGCGCAATTGCCGCGCCTGCACATGCGGATCGGCAAACACCTTATCCACGGTGTTGATCGGGCCGCAGGGCACGCCGCGCTTTTCCATCGCCAGGATCAGGTCGTCCATGCTGCGCTTGGCGGTCTCGGCGGCAATCAGCGGAATGAGTGCATCGCGGTTCACCACCCGCGCGCCGGGCGACTTGAAGCGCTCATCCGAGGCCCATTCCGGGTGCCCTAGCTCGGCGGCAAGCTTGCCGAACTGGCCATCATTGCCCACCGCGATGATCACGAAGCCATCGCTGGTGGGGAAGCTCTGATATGGCACCACGGTGGGATGGCCGTTGCCGAACCGCACCGGCGGCGTGCCACCGACGAGATAGAACAAAGCCTGGTTGGCGAGCGTGCCGACCTGCACATCCAGCAAAGCCATGTCGAGATACTGCCCCCGGCCCGAGCGCGCCCGCTGGTGCAGCGCGCCGAGGATGGCGATGGTGGAGTAAAGCCCGGTCATCACATCGGCCAAGGCCACGCCAGCCTTCTGTGGCCCACCACCCGGCAGGTCGTCGCGCTCGCCGGTGATGCTCATCAGGCCGCCCATGCCCTGGATCAGGAAATCGTAGCCGGCACGCGGCGCATAGGGGCCGGTCTGGCCGAAGCCGGTGATCGAGCAATAGACCAGGCGCGGGTTCAGTGCGCTGAGGCTCTCGTAATCGAGGCCGTATTTCTTCAGGCCGCCGAACTTGTAGTTCTCCACCAGCACATCGGCCTTGGCGGCCAGCGCGCGGATGATCTCCTGGCCCTCGGGTGTCGCCATGTCCACCGTCACCGAGCGCTTGCCGCGGTTGGCCGAGAGATAATAGGCGGCATCGCCCGGCTCTCCGGTTTCCGGGTCGGTGAGGAAGGGCGGGCCCCAGCGGCGGGTGTCGTCGCCCTCGCCGGGCTTTTCCACCTTGATCACCGTGGCGCCCAGATCGGCCAGATTCTGCGTCGCCCAGGGGCCGGCCAGCACCCGGCTCAGGTCCAGCACCACGATATCGTCCAGCGCCTGCATTTACCCCGTCTCTCCCTGTCCCTAGCGGCCTGCCAAGGCCTTGATTCCAGGGGCCGATCCTAGCCGGAAACGGGGTGCAGCTTAACCCCCGGACAAGCCTTGCGGGGGCGGGTGGCTTACGTTAAGGTCCGCGCCGCTTTCGACCCCGTCCGGCCACCCAGCCGGACCCAGTAGGTCCCCCTTGCGGAGAGGTGCCAGAGTGGTCGATCGGGGCGGTCTCGAAAACCGTTGAGCGTGCAAGCGTTCCGTGGGTTCGAATCCCACCCTCTCCGCCATCCATTCCCACAGCGCATTGAATTATTTGGATTTTCGACAATCCATCAACACAAGCAGTGCCCTGCTGGCAAATAACAGCGGTATCAGTATTTCTGGTGCTTAGAATTGTTGCGGTCTGCCCGGCCCGTCCAGGGTCAACTCGATCAGGCCGAAGAAAAAGCTCTCTTTCTTGTAGATGCCCGCTTTCCTCAATAAATGCGGCATGAAGCCCATCGCGACGGCATCGTCATAACTGACGTCCGCAGTCGCCAATGCGCTGTACATCGAGTTGTAACTTGGGAAAAGCTGCGACATCTCACTGACGTTAAGCTTCAGCGGCAGCAAGAACTTCATCAGGTTGTTCTCCGGCCCCTTATCTGGCCGCATGATTCGGCCGAGATCGGCAGAGAATTCACTGATCTGCTTCAATGTGATGCCCGAATCCAGGACTTGCTGGACGGAATAGCCGGCAGCAAGCACATCACCAACGGTGAAACCAGCCTTCAGCATCGCAGCCGGCGGGAAGCCGGCCGTGCGGATATCCTGCACCGGCCTCACCGCCAAGGCGGCATCGGCCTCCGGTACGCCGAGATTCATCAATGCCGCCTTGTCGAGGCCCGCCGCCGCCAGCTTCGGCGCCGAGACGCCTTGCTGCAACAAGTCCTTCGGGGTGAAACCGAGAGCGCTCAACTGCGCCAGAGACACACCGTTCTGGAACAGACTGCCGGCCGTGTGGCCAACCGCCAGCAATGTCGGCAGGGAAATACCGTCCTTCAGCAACTGCGCCAGACTCGTACGGCTTTTAGGGCCGATGGCACCGACCGGCCAGCCAGCGGACTGCATGCCACTGGTTACTTCGGCCTGGGTGTAGCCAGCTTTGAGCATACTGGTAACGACCTCATCATAACGGGCCGCACTCTCGTAGGTACGCCGAAGGTTTAGGTATAGATAATCGTAGGCGGGCACATTGGCCGCTTTGAGATCCGGTAGCGGATAGCCAGCGCCGACGATGTCTTGAATGTGATACCCCGCGTCGCGCAGTAATGTCGCGGGAGCACCATTCGCCCGCATTTCGTCAGCGGGATAGCCAGCCTTCGCCACGACCGAAATATCAGCGCCCGCCTTGATCAGGTCGCTGGCGGAATAACCAGCCTGCGTGCGCAATTCGCTGAGCGGAAAGCCTGCTGCCAGCAGGTCGCTCAGACTGTAACCCGCATTCCGCAGATCAGCAGAATTGTAGCCTGCATTGCGCAGGTCGGAAGATGAGTAATCCAGCCCTTTGAGGGTCTTGGCATCAACACCGGCTGCCCGCTGCTCTTTCGGGGTATAGCCGTTGGCCTTCAACATGGCGCTGTCGAATCCGGCCGCCAGCACTTCCTTGGCTGAATAGCCAGCGCCTCTCAATTCAGCCGCAGGATAGCTACCCTTAAGGAAGTCCGAAACGCCATAGCCGGCCTTGCGGATATCTCCAGCAGGATAGCCACCGAGCCGCAGGTCGCTCAGGCTATATCCGCCCGCCGCCATCTCGGACACAGTCAGGCCGATTGCGCGCTGATCCTGCACCGGTATGCCATTGGCCTTGAAGTCCTTCGGGCCATAGCCAGCGCCGCGGGTTTCCGCCAGGGGATAGCCCGCCTGCAGCAACTCCTTCAGATCGGCGCCCGCTCCCCTCACTTCGGCAGCGGAATAACCGACGCCGCGCAAATCGCTGTAGCTGGCACCAACCATCACCAGGTCTCTCGCCGGATAGCCACCGCTGCGCAAATCACCGAATGAATAACCGAGCGGCGCCACTTCCGTGATCGGGAAGCGCGCCTTGCGGAAATCGCTTGCCTCGAATCCCTGATCTTTCAGCGATTGCGGCGTTAGGCCTGCCGCCTTCAACTCGTCGGCATACTTCACCCCAGGGCCGATGGCATAGCGGTTTGTCCTCAGGATATCGGCGACGCTGGTCAGCCCCAGATCCAGCATTTCTGCAACAGGGAAGGCAAACTGAAGCAACTGCTTCTGCTCTTGCGTGATTGTTTCCGGCGTAACACCACGCAGGAACAGGATCGCATTGGCCCCCGGCAGCATCCACAGGTCATCGAAGCTGTAGCCGCTGCGCCACAATGTGCCTACGGAATAACCGGCTTGGATGATCTGGTTGCGGTCGTAGCCAAAACTCGCCAGGTCAGCAACGGAGTAGCCGGCATTGCGTAATTCGCTAGCCGGCGCCCCCATTTTACGCAGATCTTCAGGGCTGAATCCGGCAGCCAGCAACGCTGCTGTATTGCGCCCGGCTTGCTGCAAATCCCCATAGCTGAAATTCAATGCCTTCAAGGTTGAAAGGTCATATCCGGCATCGAGCAAGTCACGTGCGCTATAGCCAGCCTGTTTCAAATCGGCCGGGCCATAGCCCGCCGATGCCAGTTGGCCGATGCTATATCCCTGGCGGCGCAAATCCGTGGCTGAATAGCCGGCGCCGCGCAAATCCTGCAGCGGGAAACCCGCCTTTACCAGATCACCGAGAGGATAGCCGGCGCTGCGAAGCTGAACGATATCAAGACCGGCGGTGCGCAATTCGCTTGCAGGGTAGCCCGAGCGCCGCAGTTCGGTGGCGGTGAATTGCGATTCCAGAAGCTCTGCCAGTGGGAAGCCGGCGGCTTTGAGCTCGGCGAGCGGAACGCCAACGGATTTCAGTTCCGATGCTGTGTAGCCAATATTGCGCAACTCCGGGGTGCCAAAACCGATTTGCCGTAACGTCTGCAGCGGCGTGCCGGTATCGCGCAATTCGGTCACATCATAGCCGGCCTGCTTCAAACTGGCCGGATCGAAGCCCTCGCTTTTCAGATCAGCAGCGGAAAAGCCGGAGCGTTTCAGTTCAGAGGGGGGGTAGCCCAGGGCGAGGAGTTCGCGCGCCTTGAAGCCAATATCATGCAGAGCGGCCGCATTATAACCGGCCTGCTGGAAATAACGGCCAGGCAAACCAGCAAAATGCAACTCGCTGTCGGTCAGGTCGAGCGATTGTCTCAGGTCTGCAAGCGAGTAGCCGGCATCAAGCAATTGCGCGGAGGAATAGCCCTGTTGAGCCAACTCTGCCGGCTCGTAGCCAGCCTGGCGCAAATCGGCGAGCGGATAGCCAGCGGCCAGCAAGTCTGCCAGGGGATAGCCATTCGCCTTCAGGGTGGTGAGCGGGATGCCATCTGCCTTCAGGTCAGACAGCGAATAACCGGCGGCATTCAGGTCTTTGATATTATACCCGGCAGCCAGCATGTCATTGATGCTGTATCCGGCTTCCCTGATAAAGACCGGGGAATAGCGCCCCTCCCTGATTTCAGCCAGGGGAATTCCGGCGGCGCGCAAATCCTCGACGGTATAGCCGGCGGAACGCAGATTGCTGATCGTGTAACCAAACTCAAGCGCAATCAGCGGCGACTGGCCCAAGGCCAGCAAGTCGGAGAGCCTGGGGCGGCCATCATCCGGCAGCGACAGCGAAGCCACCTGTACAGCGTTGCCAACGTCCCGGCTGATCGAGGCGCTATCGGTAGAAGCCTGAGTACGCCGCGCCTGGTCGGCTACGGAATCGCTCGAGCTTGACCCACCGCCGCCGCCCAGATTGCCGACATCCGTGCCGGCAATGGTATAGGTGAAGCCGTTACCGCTGGCCGGGACATTCGAGCAATTGGTGGTCGGGAAATTCGAGCAGCTATAGCGCTCAAAGCCGGTCAACGCGCCGCGCGTGTCATTCGCCGGATTGACCGAACGGATCAGCCAGCGCCCGTTGGTCGCATCGACCGTGCCACCGTTATTGATGAAGCTGGCGCCAGCAAGCGTGATCGCGGTGCCCGTGGCAGTGCTGCTGATGGCGGCGCCATTATCTAATGTGATGGCGCCGCTGCTCATGATCCGCACTGGCGTAGTGAAAGCCGACAGCGTGCCGCCGATGGTGACGGGGCCATTGGACATGCCGCCAATATTCAGCAAGGTGGAGGTCTGGAACCGACTCAGCACCGCATCGCTGATGCTCAGCAATCCGGCGCCGGTGCCAATGCCGATGCTGCCGGGGAAGGTGGACGGATAAATCGTCGCCTGCGTGCTTGCCGTCGCCGTCGTGGTGCTGCTGACAGCGAGGCTGTTGGCGCTGATATTGACGTTTGCGGCCTTCAGCGTCACGGTTCTGGTCGAGTCGAGCTGAACATCGCTGGCGGTCAAATTGACATAGTTGGTGGTCGGGCTGCTGCTGACGCCATCCCAACCCAGCGCGACTGTGGCGCTGCCATTCGGCGTCGAGAACCCGATCTTGCCGCCCGTGGCGGTCAGGCCGATGCCGCCACTGCTGGAATAGATCGCGGTCTGCTGGGTGCCGCCATCGAAGGAAATGCCATAGGCCGGATTGGTGCTGGTGGTGGCCTGCGTGCCCGTGATGGTAATGGCCTGCGTGGTGGTGGAAATCTCCACGCCACTGCCGATATTAATGCCGGAGCTGAAGCCATTTGGGCCACCCGTGCTATCGCCGCCGATACCGGTAAGCTGGATCTGGCCGCTGCCGCTGGTGGAAATCTGCGAGCCGCTGGCGATATCGATGCCGATGGACGTAGCAACGCCATCCGCGCCCTTGCCGCGCAGGTTCAACGAACCGCCACCGGCATTAATGATGCTGCCATTGATGAACAGGCCGCGGCCGCCATTGCTGCCGGCGACACCTTGCGCGGTGCTGGAGGTGCCACCGCCGGTCATGATCACGCCGCCGCCTCGGGTGATGATCGAGGAGTTGCTGCCGATATAAATGCCGCCGCTATTGCCGGCCTGGAATTGCACCGTCAGGGGGTTGCTGCCCGAGGTGGCGGCAATGGACGTATTGTTGGCTAAAGATATGCCACCATCGGCCCGCACGGTGAAGACGGTGTTGCCGGCTGTCACTGTCGGGGTGATGCTGGAATTTATGGACACATTACCGGTGCCTGAAACGCAGGAGGCATAGGCGCTGGGACAGCCGCTGGTGTTCAGCGTGACATTGGTGGTGGCCAGCGCCGTGCTAAGCGCGGCGGCGCCAGTAGAGCCAATCGTCAGATCATTCGGGTCCAGCAGCCATTCGCCAGCCCGGCCCCTGGCTGCGCTGGCATCGACTGCCGCGCCGGCACCAATATCCAGCAGGATGCCGGAGGTTTCGATAAAGCCGCCATCGCCCCCCTGGCTGCCACCACGAGCCAGCGCCCTGCCGCTGAAGCGGGTATCCTGGCTGAACAGGGTAATGCTGCCGCCATCACCATTCTGCCCTGCCGAGGCTGAGAGCAGGGTGCCGGCATTGACCGTGGTGGCGGATGTAGCCCAACTGCCGATTTCGATCTTGCCACCAGCACCCTGGCTACCATCGGCGGTGATGCTGGCATCGGTCAGTGTGATCGGGCCGTTGGCGCTGGCGGTCACCGTGCCGCCACTGGTACCGCTGGCGGAGACAGTGCCGCTGACATTCAGCGAGCCGCTGGCCTCCAGCACGATCTCGCCGCCACGTTCCACCAGACTGTCGGCGCGGATGACGCCAGAGGTATTGATGGCGCTGCTGGTCAATGCATCCAGCGCCTTGGCGGTAAGGATCACGCGGCCGCCTTCCGCCATCACCATGGCGCGGTTGTCGATCAGCGTCTGGATCGTCGCCGGCTCCACCTGCAGCAAGACATTCTGGCCGATCTGCATGACCACGGTCTCGCCGGCGGCGAGCGCCACCGTGCCGAGGCGTGCCGAAATCAGGCCCTCGTTACGCAGTTCCGGCGCCAGCAGGGCGATATAGCCGCGATCACTGGCGGTCAGGCTACCCTGGTTGATGATCTGCCCGGTGCTGCCATTACGCTGGAAGCGGTAATTGCCGGCCATGAAGTCGTCGTCGCGGATGCTCATGGTCGACCCGACCAGACCACCGACATTGATCTGGGCATCGCGCCCGAACACGATACCGGATGGGTTGACCAGGAATACCTGGCCATTGGCGGTCAGCTTGCCGAGAATCTCCGAGACATTGCCGCCGGTAACGCGGTTGAGCGTCACGGCACTGCTGTTCGGCTGGTTGAAGTTCACCCAGGCCTGGCTGCCGATATTGAAGCTCTGCCAGTTGATGATGCCGCGCTGGCTGCTCTGCGTCACATCCATGCGGCTGCCGGATTGAGTGATCGTGGCGGCACCGGCGGCCACGCTGCCACCAGTCGGCAGTGTGGTCGGCTGCGTCTGGGCCTGCACCGTAGCTGAAGCCAGCAATGCCGTGGTGGCGAGGAGCCGGAGCGTGATATTTTGCATCGCCCCCTCCCCTAGAACTGCAACACGGCCTGAATCCAGGCACGGTAGCGGTTTTTCTCACCATCGCTGTCATTGCCCGAGGCATCATGGCCGGCATTGCGGCCGATCACTTTGGCCAGCGTGGTGGTGATGGTGAGGGCCTGGATCGGGGTCCAGGCCAAGGCGATGCCGAAGCCCTGGATGGCATAATTGTTCGGCATGTCGCTGCGCGGCTGCCAGTTGATCCAGGGATCGGTATGCTGGCGCACAAAGCCAAGATCGTAGAAGCCGGAAAGCTTCAGTTCATCGCCGATCTTCCGGTGCAGCTCAAGCGCCAGTCGCCCGCCGCTGTCGCCGCTGCCCTCGCCGCTGGGATAGGCGCGCACGCGGTCGATACCGCCAAGCGAAAACTTCTCCGAACTGTCCAGGTTGTTGCCGGAAGTCTGCGCTTCCAGCGTGGTGATAAGGGTCCAGTCATCGTCCAGCTTCTGTTCGCGTGTCGCGCTGGCCGCCAGCTTGGCATAGAAGCCTGCCGTGCCGGCGGTGACACGATCATTGGCGGCGGTGCTGGGCGAGCGATCGAGATTAAGATGGCCCACCGTGCCGGTCAGCGACAGGCTGTTGTTGCCGCCGCCGAACCAGTCATCCACCACCGTTGCCGAAAGCCCCAGCGAGGCGCTGTTGATCCGCTTGTCGTTCAAGGTCGCGCTGACGGCACGATCCTGCATCATCTTGAAGTCGTAGGCGCTCGAAAGCGTCAGCGACAATTCATTGCCTCGCAGCAGTGGGTACGTGGCGTTGCCACCGGCGCTGACGCTGTAGCCATTCAGCCCCAGATTGGCGAAACGGCCGCCAACCTCGTATTCCAGGGCCGAGCCATTGATGCCTAACACCAGGCCGGAATAGCCCACCGGCACCGCCATCGCGAGCCGGCCATAGCGCGTGCCTTCGCTGGCCAGGGCCACCGCCGAGTATTTCTCGCCGGCGCCGAACGGGTTCTCCACTGAGAGCGTCGCCAGCCCACTCACCACGCCGGTACTCTCCGAGCCGCCATTGTCGAGCGTCGCCGAACCACTGAACAGCGGCTTGTCCTCCAGCAGCAGGATGGCGTCGGTCTCGCCCTCCTTCTCGCCGGCCCGCAGCGAGGCCTCCGCCTTCACGCCCGGCACATCCTTCAACACCGCGATGGCCTCGTCCATGATGCCAAGGTCCAGCGTCTCGCCCGGCTTTAGCCGGTGTTCGATAATGCCGGTCGCCAGATTTTTATCGAGCCTGCTCTTGCTGGCCGGATCGACCTTCACCTTGCCGAGCTTGCCCTGCATCACCACGATTTCGACCACGCCATCGCGGATTGTCTGCGGCGGCAGATAGGCATGCGCCAGCTTGCCCTTCTTGCGGCTGTAGTCACTCAGCTTGCGCGCCGCCGCCTGCAGTTCCGAAAAGCTCAGGCGTTTGCCGGTATAGCCCTGCAGCAGAGGCGCCAGTTCCTCCGCCGGAATGCCATCCGACTTGATGCGGAATTCCTTCACATAGACGGTCTGGCCCTTCTTCTCGGGCAAAGGCTGTTCTGGCGGCGGCTGTGTCATCGGCGCCAAAGGCGCCGGCGCCGGCTGGCTCCGGCCCGTTGCGCGCTCCGTCTCACGCAGAATGCTGCCGGCATCCTGAGCCGCAACCGGCATGGAAATAGCGCAGGCAAGCAGCAGGGCTGACATGCGTGCGATGCCGGTCACAACATGCATTTTACAGGCGTCAATCCACACGCCTGTTAGGGCATAAATTATACGTAAACCCACAGGAACGCTCGACTATTGGCCAATGGAACCGGGCCAAGCTAGCGCCGAGCATTTGCCAGCATCAACAATTCAATTCTTGTGGATTCTTTCAGAATCTTTCATGGCGAATTTGGCGTGTATTTTCAGCGCTCAATCCGGCACGGCGCGCTAAATATATAACCCTGGCCATATATCATTTTGATCGGCGGCTCGACCTCTACAGCCTGTCGTATTTTGCGCCGAAGGCGGTTAACGACCGTATCCAGATTACGTATGTCGGCAGCCGCTTGTGGCCGGATAATGGCCTGCGCCAGCCAATCCCTGGAACAGGGCTGGCCGACGCGCTCGAAAAGAGCGGTGAGAAAAGACAATTCCGTGGCCGTCAACTTAATCGTCTTGCCACTGGGCGCAGCCAGGTGCCAATCCACAGCGTTAAGGCGCCAAGGCCCAGCTTCATGGACCGCTGCCTTCCCCGCATTCGGCAGACGCCGCAGCAGGCTTTGCACGCCAGCGCGGATTTCCTGCAAAGAAGCCGGCTTGACCAAATATATATCGGCGCCGCTGTCAAAGCCTGTCGTGCGGTCTTCGCTGTCACCCAGCGCGGTCAGCATGATCACGCCGCAATCGCAGCGGCGGCGGATATCCCGCGCCATATCGAAGCCGCTGCCATCAGGCAGGCCGATATCAAGTATTATGACATCGGGAGGAGACCCTGCCTCCAGCTCTTCATTCATCTCCTGGCAGCTTGCCACCCCCTTGCTGGCATAACCCAGCAGGGAGAGATACTCGACGAGATCCCGTCGTAAAGCCGGTTCATCTTCAACGATCAAGATTCGGTTCATGCCGACACAGCAGCGTTGTTCAATGGTATGCCGGGTAAGGGCAAGTATATTGCCGCTATCGTTCCCCGGCCCGGTGCAGGCCGCAGGATAAGCCGCCCGTTATGAAAATCCAGCAATCTCCGGGTATTGTAAAGGCCAAGGCCGGTGCCGGTGGCCGCCGTGGTGTTCGATGCACGGAAAAATCGGCTGCCAATCGAGGAGACCTCCTCCTCTGGTATACCGATGCCATAATCACGGACCGACAGAACAATCTCATCCGCCTGCCGTAACACCGTCACCTCTACTGCAGTGTCATCCGGTGAATACTTGAACGCGTTATCGATCAAATTGATCAGGGCGGTAGCAAGCATCTGAGGATCGCCGATATACCGGGGCAGTCCCTCCGCAAGATAAAAGCGGAGCCGGCCGGCATCATCCCATCCCTGAAAATGCTGCTGCATTCTGGAAACCAGGTCAGGCAACGCCAATTCCTCCGGCTGCGCCGCATCCCTTTCGCGCCGGTCTGCAGCCAGAAAACGCTCTGTAAAGCGGACAAGGCGCAATACAGCACCATGAATGGTCTCTACACGCTGGGTAACCGCCGGCAGCGACTTTTCAGTGACCACGTCGATCATCTCGGCAGCGCGATCAATAATGCTCAAGGGGGTGCGGAATTCATGCGTTACCATGCGCAGCAATTGGCGCTGCTCCTTGCGTGCGGCCTTCTCCGCCGCCAGGGCTTTTGCGGCAGTTTCCTGAAGCTGCTTGCGTTCTTCGACCTCGCGCGACAGGGCAATATTACGCGCATGCAAGTCGGCCTGCAGGCGATATCCCACCATGCCCAGGATGACCAGAAACAGGCAGCTGGTAACAAAATGGAAAAAGAAATAGTACCAGCCCTGAAGAATTGATTCGTATGTCCCGCTGCCCCAATACATCAACCGGATGGTGATGATGCTGCGCAAGCAAAGAGCGCAGAATTGTATGGTTATCACCCCCAGGCCGATCCATCGGATCAGGCGCGGCTGGCTGCTGTCACGCCACAGAATTGCGAATATGGCCCCCGCTATCAGCATCCCGAGGGCATTGCTTGCAAGCACGCGCAGCCCGACATTACTTGGATCGACCAGCATGATGACCGGCCAGAATATGGCGGCAAAGGCGACGCAGCCGAGCAGAAAGCGGGGATAACCCGATTGCTTCAACAGTCTGCCGAGGCCGTACACGATCAAGGCACTGGCTACCGTAATAATAACATTGTGGGCAATGATATTGAGGCTCATATAATCTTTAAAAATGCCGCGAAAAATCAGCAACAGCATGGCAATGCCGTAGCAGATAAAACCGGCTGCAAAATACTTGAGGATGTGCAGTTGGCGCTGCGTCAGCCAGACCACCAGAAACACGCAGCCCTGCAACAACAGGGTAAGCGTGATCATCAGAATACTTGTGGTGATATCGAGCATGACCCGACCCGCTCGCTCAAATGACTGGGGTCGGCAACAATAGCCTGCAGCCTGCCCCCTGAATGATCTTCGGGTAACATTAGTTTACAGTCAGGGGGCTCGGCAATGGCGGCACAAACCGCACACCCCGCCGGTATTCCCGGCGGGGTGCATGACAGGCATAGCAGATTGGGCGTTCTATTCCGCTTAAGCTGGCCGCAGCCCCAGGATCCGGCGGGCCTCATCCGGCGTGGCCGGGCGACGGCCATACTCGGCGCAGAGGCCGGCGACGCGGGCGACCAGTTCGGCGTTGCTGGCGGCCAAGCGGGTGTTATCGAAGCGGATATTGTCCTCGAGCCCGGTGCGGCAATGGCCACCCATTTCGAGTGCCCAATGGTTCACTTCGAGCTGGTGGCGGCCAAGGCCGGCGGCGGTCCAAGTCGCTTCCGGCATCAGCTTGCGTAGCTGCGCCACCTCGAATTCCAGGATCTCGCGCCGTGCCGGCAGGGCATTCTTCACGCCCATGACGAACTGTACATGTGCCGGTCCCGGGATCAGCCCCTCGCGCACCAGATCGGCGGCGTTGTAGAGCATCGCCAGATCGAACACCTCAACCTCCGGCTTGACCTCGTAATCCTTCATGGTCTGTGCCAGGCCCTTGATGAAGTCCGGCGGGTTCTCATTCACGAAGGTGGGAAAGTTGACTGAGCCCGTGGCGAGCGAGGCCATGTCGGGGCGAAATTTCAGCATGCCGCCGCGCTCTTCCAGCTTGCGCCCGCGCGCGCCGGTGGAGAATTGCACGATCATGCCGGGGCAATGCTTCTCCACGCCTTCCTGCACGGCATGGAAGCGATCCGGATCGGAAGACGAGGACTCATCGTCGTTGCGCACATGGATATGTACCAGCGAGGCACCGGCCTCGTAGCATTCATGGGTCGACTCGACCTGTTCGGCGACCGTGACCGGCACCGCCGGCGTGTCCTTCTTGCGCGGTACCGAGCCGGTGATGGCAACAGTGATGATGCAGGCTTCCATGTTTCCCACCCTAACTTTGTCGTTATGCGATTACTTTTGCGACCAATTACTTCTGGGACTCGCCGTAGCCGCCGCCGCCGCCGGTTTCGATCAGCACGGTATCGCCGGGCTGCAGCACCAGTTGCCCTGTCGGCTCGCGCTGCTTGCCATTGATGGCAAAGGAGGCCGCTGCCCCATCCTCGCCACCGAACAGGCCCGGCGCCGGCCGCTTGATGCGGTTGACCATGAAGGAGGAGATCGCCATGCCCTCGCCGCGCATACGGAAGGCGAAGCGGATGCCATCGCCACCATTCTTCTCGCCGCGCCCGCCGGAGCCGTGGCGGATTTCGCGGCACAGCACTTCCATCGGCGCCTGGCTTTCCAGCACCTCGATCGGCGTGTTGGAAAGATTGCTCGGGAAACTGATCGCCGACAGGCCGTTATGACGCGCACTGGCGCCGGCACCAGCGCCGAGGAAGCCGGAAACGGAATAGCGCCGGGTGCCGCCAAGCCCCGCCACCTGCATGTTGTTGGACGGTGAGCCGGGCGTCGCCTGCACGCGGTCCGGCAGTGCCTGCGCCATGGCGCCCATGATCGCGGGCGGCAGCAGATGGCCGATCATGCCGCGCGCACCGCAGGGCGCGGGCCGCGTCGGATTCAGGATCGAACCGGCTGGCGCGGTGATGCGGATCGGCACGAAGCTGCCTTCGTTATTCGGAATCCACGGCGCGAACAGGGCTTTTAGCGCATAGGCACTGTAGGCATAGGTGTAGTTCATCACCGTATTGATAGCGAGATTCACCTGGCCGCTGGAGCCGGTGTAATCCACCAGCACCTCATCGCCGGAAACCGTAACCTTGCAGGCAATGGTGATGACGCCGCCCGGCATTTCCGCTGGGCCGTCATTCTCCACGGTATACTCGTAAACACCATCCGGCGTAGCGCGGATGGCATCGCGCATCGCGGTTTCGGTGCGCTGGCAGACCTCGTCGGTCAAGCGCTCGAAGTCAATACCGGTCTCGTCGATCAGGGCGGAAAGCAGTTCGCCCAGCGACGTGCAGCAGGACACTTGAGCCCAGATGTCGCCCATAGTCTCATCCGGCAGGCGCACATTGGTCTGGATCATTTCCACCAGCACATCATTCTGCACACCGGCCTGCAGGATGCGCATCGGCGGAATCTGCAGGCCTTCCTCGAACAATTCGCGGTTCGCCGGATTGCGCAGGCGGCCGCCGATATCGGGCAGATGACTGACCACGCCGGCGAAGCCGACAATTTCGCCCTTGTGGAAAATCGGCATCACCAGGGTGGCATCGTTCAGATGTCCGGTGGCAAGCCAGGGATCATTGGTTATATAGGCATCGCCATCCTGCATCGTCTCGATGCCAAACTTGGCGATGAAGCTGCGAATGGTTGCGGGCAAGGTCGAGATGAAGGACGGGATGCTCTGGGAGGACTGCACCACATTGCGGCCGCGCCGGTCGGTGAGCACCACGGCATAGTCGTTGGCTTCGCGCACCAGGGTGGAGAAGGATGTGCGCACAAAGGTCGCCGCCGCCTCGTCCACCATGCTGATCAGGCGGGTCCAGAGGATTTCCAGCGTGATCGGATCGATGCCCTGCTTGTCCTGCATCACGCATCTCCCTTCAGCACTACTTCCAGCGTGCCGTCGCCGAGCACCGTCACCGTTGCCGGATAGGCCACCACAAGAGTCGATTCCGGCTCCACCACCACCAGCGGTCCGGCGAGCTTCGCGCCCGGCGGCAACTGATGCCGGTCATAAACCGGCGCAGTGGCGAATTTCTTCTCGCCCGGCAGATAGAGCCGGCGCGTCGAGGAAGCCTTGGCTTCGGTTTGGCGCCTGGCGCTGGCGGGGAAGGCATAGCGGCGGTGGCGTTCGCGCGACTGCGCCACCACGCGCCAGGTCACCACTTCCGGCTTGCCGCCCGGCACCGGACGCTTGAACAGCCGGATATATTCCTTGAGGAACAGCTCCTGCAGCAGCGTCTGGTTCAGCGCTTCGAAGGCGATATCGCCGAGATCGACCTCCACCTTGGCGCCCTGGCCCTGGTAGCGCATCTCAGCACAGAGATGCCATTGGATATCACCGGCAGCGATGCCGACATGGGAAAGGTCACTGGCAAGCGCGCTGCGCGCCGTTTCCAGGCGGTCGCCCAGATCGTGCCAGTCAATCAGGTCAACCGCTTCCAGCTTCGACCAGGATTGATCGGCGCGGGCCGGCGCCGCCAGGAAGCCGAGGCAGGAACCGACGCCGGAAGCCACCGGGCAAAGCACGCGGGCGATACGCAGGCGGCGTGCCACATCCACCGCATGCACCGGACCGGCGCCGCCGGTGGTGACAAGGGTGAAATGCCGCGCATCATGACCGCGCTCGGCGATATGGGTACGCGCGGCGGCGGCCATGTTCTCGTTCACGATATCATGGATGCCCCAGGCGACTTTCTCGGCAGACATACCGCCGAGCCGCTGCCCCAAATCAGCCAGCGCCTGTTCGGCCTTGGCGAGACTGAGGCGCATGCGGCCGCCGAGGAAATTCTCGGCATCGAGATGGCCGAGGAAAAGATCGGAATCGGTCACTGTCGCATCGCTGCCGCCAAGATCGTAGCAGGCCGGGCCGGGTTCCGCGCTGGCGCTTTCCGGCCCTACCTGCAGCAGGCCCATGGTGCTGACCCGCGCGATGCTGCCACCGCCGGCACCGATCTCGATCAGGTCGATGCTGGGGCTCACCGCCGGCAGGCCACTGCCCTTGCGGAAGCGACGCACGCGGGCGAATTCAAAGGTATGCGTGATAGCCGGCACGCCATCCACGGCAACACAGGATTTCGCCGTAGTACCGCCCATGTCGAAGGCCAGAATATTCTTCACCTGATGGATCGCGGCGCAATTGATGGCGCTGAGCACGCCGCCGGCCGGGCCGGATTCAAGCAGACGGATCGGGAAGCGGCCCGCCTGTTCGGCCTCGGTGAAGCCGCCGTTGGACACCATGATATCCAACCGTGATTCAAGCCCCAGTTCGGTGAGGCGACGACCGAGCGCATTCATGTAATGCTCGACAATCGGCTGCACATAGGCATTCGCCGCCACGGTGGACATGCGCTCGTATTCGCCGATCTCGGCGGCGACTTCGGAGGAAATCGAATAGCTGCGTTGCGGCGTCGCCTGGCGCAGCGCATCGCGCACCCGGCGCTCATGGCGGCCATCGACGCAGGAATGCAGGAAGCAGATCGCCACCGCCGCGACATCCTCGCGCGCCAGCCTTTCGGCCAATTGCTTCAGTTCCGCGTCGTCTATTTCCTTCCAGTTCTCGCCAGCCGGGCCGATACGCTCGGCGAGCGGCAAGCGCTGGCCGCGCTCGACCAGCGGTTCGGGGAAGCTGATTTCGAGATCGTAGGTGTCGTAGCGGGTCTCGCGGCGGATATCGAGCACATCCTCGGTGCCAGCGGTTACCACCAGGGCGGTCTTGACGCCCTTGCGTTCCAGCAATGTGTTGGTGATCAGTGTGGTGCCGTGCACCACGCGATGCACCGCCTTGCGGCCCTCAGCGACTGTCGCGGGAAGCTGTTCCAGCAACATCTCGATGACCCGCGCGATGCCCTTGCCCGGATCAGCCGGGGTGGTGAGCGCCTTGGCCACCCAGATCGTGTCGGTGGTAGCTTCCAGCATCACGCCATCGGTGAAAGTGCCGCCAACATCGACGGCGATCTGATACGTCACGTGCTTGCCCTCATAACCATGGCCGCGGCAGCCTTCAGGCTGTCCAGCAATGCCGGCGAAACAGGTATGCCATGGCGGCTGCGTTCGGCATACATCGTAGCGGCGCGCTGGCCCGGCAGGCGCGGAGCCGCGTTGGCGGCAGGCTGGCTCTGCTGGATGCGGCCAGCCACCGCTTCCACTGCCTGTAGCGCAGCGGCACGGCCGCTGAAATGCCCGGCATCGATGGCGATGAAGCAATGACTGGTGCCGCTCGGCTCCGGCCCCGGGTCATGCGGATTGCGCACCAGGAAACCCGGACGACCGCCGGCCAGGCCAGCGCAGAGCAGTTCGATGGCCAAAGCCAGGGCATAGCCCTTGGCCCCACCCATCGGCTGAATTGTGCCGTGTAATGCGGCTTCGGCATCGGTGGTCGGCACACCATCGGCATCCAGCGCCCAGTCGGCAGGGATCGCAGCCTTGGCCTGTGCTGCCTTGCGGATACGGCCACGCGCCACCACGCTGGTCGCCATGTCGATCACGATGGGCGGCTGGCCATCGCGTGGGAAAGCGAAAGCCAGCGGATTGGTGCCGAGTATCGCCTCACGCCCGCCCCAGGGCGCCATGGTCGGCGCCGCATTGGACAACACAATACCGATCATGCCTTGCTTCGCCGCCATCTCGGCAAAGTAGTTCGCCGCGCCGAAATGGCTGGAATTGCGCACCGCGCAGGAACCGATGCCCTGGCCCGTCGCCAGGCGCAAAGCCTCGGTCATCGCCTTCTGCGCCGCCAGCACGCCGAAGCCGTTGCCGGCATCCAGCACGCTCGCCGCTGGACCTGCCTGGCTCAGTACCATCGCTGCATCGGGCTTGATCGAACGCTCGCAGAGCCGCCGCACATAGACCGGCAGATGGGCCAGGCCATGGGAATCGATGCCCTGAAGCTGGGCCTGCACCAGAATGGCGGCGGCAGTCGCGGCATCGGTAGTGGCAAGCCCGGCGGCAGCCAGAATGTCTGCCGCCAGCGCCTGCAACATTGCCGCCGGCGTAGCCTCGCCCGCCTTCAGGCTTTCGAGCCGGGTTGCCAGGTCCTGCATGCTCAGGTCCTGCATGCTCAGCGCTGATGCACCGGGGTGAGCCAATGGCGCTTGGAGGCGATCACGCCGGTGGTGGCATCGAAATAGGCCTGCTGCAATTGCGTGGTGATCGGGCCGGGGCTGCCGCTGCCGACCTGGATACCATCCACATTCACCACCGGCACGACTTCCGCCGCCGAGCCGACCAGGAACAGTTCCTGCGCGGCATAAAGCTCGGTCTTGTCCATGGTGCGCTCCACCACCGGAATGCCGAGATCGCGCGCCAGTTCCATCACGCTGTCACGCGTGATGCTTTCCAGGATGCCGCTGGTCAGGTCCGGCGTCACCAGCTTGTTATGCCGCACCATGAAGATGCAGGAACCCGGACCTTCGGCGACATGGCCACTCTGATTCATCAGGATGGCTTCGTCATAGCCATCCTGCTTGGCCTGGAACCGCGCCAGACGGCTGTTCACGTAGTTGCCGCCGCATTTGATGCGCGGCGGCATGGCCAGGTCGGAAAGCCGCAGCCAGGCACTGACCTGGCAGCGGATCCCCTTGGACACATTCTTGTTGCGCGCCTTTTCCAGCGCCGAAATGGAATAGCTCACCGGGCCACGCACATCCTGCTCGCCCATGCCATCCAGATAGGCGATGGTGCGGATATGCACTGCCTCCTCTGCCTTGTTGGCACGCAGCAATTCCAGGGTCTTGGCGTTGATCTCATCCGGCGTGAAGGGCGCATCGAAGCGCAGCAGTTTCATCGACTGGAACAGGCGCTCGGTATGCTCCTGCAGCCGGAACACATACATCTGCCGTTCCTCGGCATTCCAGTAGCCACGCAGGCCCTCGAATACCGACAGGCCATACTTCACCGCCGGCGACATGACATGGGTCACGACCTCGCCATAGGGCGTCAGCTTGCCATTATGGACCATGAATTCGGGCAGCACTTTCGACATCATCGCCTCTCGACCAATAAATCTAGACCAGCTTGAACCGCGCGAGCGCGAGATCGCCCTCGTGCTCGATCTGCAGCGCCACCGACGCATGCAGGCTCAATTTCCTGCCCGCATCGCCATTCACGATATTGCTGAGCAGCCGGGGGCCTTCATCCAGCTCCACCAGCGTCACGTCGTATGGCACGCGGTCCTTGAAGGCATCGTTGTAGGAGACATGGTAGACCACCCAGCTCACTATTCGGCCACGGCCTGAGGATTCCACCCATTCCGCCTCGCGCTTGAGGCAGTTCGGGCAGGCATCGCGCGCCGGCAGCCAGCGGTTGCCGCAGGCGCGGCATTGCTGGAACAGCAGCTTGCCCTGCTTCAGGCCATCCCAGTAGGGCGCGCTCAACGGCGTGATATCGGGCTGCGGAAAGCTCATGCCGCGGCCCCAAGGATCAGGGTGGCATGGGTATGCATCGTGCCGCCCTGGTTGCTGATCAGGCAGTGACGCGCGCCGGCGATTTGCGATACGGCGCTACCGCGCATCTGGCGCACGCCCTCGATCACCAATTGCAGGCCGGGCGTACCGGTTTCCGACAGCAGACCACCGCTGGTGTTGAGCGGCAGATCGCCATCCAGTGCCAGGCCGCCGGCACCGGCGAAAGCCGCCGCCTGACCCGGTGCGAAGAAGCCGTAATCCTCCAGTGTCAGCAGCGGCGTGACGGTGAAACAATCATAGAGCTGCGCCACATCGATATCCTTGCGCGCGATACCGGCCATGCGGAAAGCCTTTTCGGCGGAGACACTGGCCTGCGTGCTGGTAAGCGAGGGACGCAAATGCACATCCCAGGATTCCTGGCCCTGGCCGAAGCCCAGGATCGGCACCGCCTTGTCGATACCGAGCGACTTCGCACGCTGCCGCGAGGTGACGATGATGGCGGCGGCGCCATCCGAGAGCAGGCAACAATCATCGCGGCGCAGCGGCTCGACCACGAAGGGAGAAGCCATGTATTCATCCAAGGTGATGGCCTGGCGCAGATGCGCCTGCGGGTTGCGCGCGCCATTGGCGCGGCAGGCCACAGCGACAGCGCCGAAATGCTCATCCGGGATCCTGAATTCCTGGCGGTAACGCTGATGCACCATGGCATAGCCCGCCGCAGTGGAATACCAGCCATAGACCGCATCGTCGCCGCGTGGGCGCTGATAGACGCTGCGGCTGCCGGTACGCGGCGTGTCGCCATAGCAGATGATCGCCACCTGCATCAACCCGGCCTCGATGGCCATAGCGGCATAGCTGATCAGGCCAATATTCGCAGCGCCCCCCTGATCCAGCGAGGCGCCGACATGCGGCTTGAGGCCCAGAGCCTCGGCCACCTTCTGGCCATAGAGGAAAGACGGCTCGGCATTGGCCATCTTGACCAGCACGCCATCCACCACATCCTTCTCGATACCTGCATCGGCCAGGGCATTGGCACAGGCTTCGACGATCAGCGACACGCGGTCGCGGCCGGGATGCTTGCCATAGGCGGTGTTGCCGATCCCGGCGATGACGCTTTGCCCGACCATCAGATCACACTCTCCGCCTGCAGTGCGCTCAAGCCAGCAGCATCGATGCCAAGCTGGCCATAGATGGCGGCATTGTCCTCGGCATAGGCCGGGCTCGGGCGGTATTCCGGCTGCTTGATGCCGAGATAATTCAGCGGGCTGCGGTTGACGGTGATCGGCCCATAGCTGGGATGATCGATTTCCAGCAGCATGCCGCGCGCATGCATATGCGGATCGGCGATCACTTCATGCAGGCTGCGCACCGGTGAGGACGGCACACGGAACTTAACCAGCCGCTCGAACAGCGCGTCGCGCTGGAAGCCGGAGGTCCAGGCCGCAACCATGGCGTCCACTTCGTCCATATGCGCCACGCGCTGGCGCATGCCGGCATATTGCTCAGCTTCCTTCAGCTCTGGCCGCTCCATGGCATCCAGCAGGGCATGCCAGTGCTTGTCACTGTTGCAGATGATGGCGATATAGCTGTCGGCGGTGGGATAGACGTTATAGGGGCAGAGCGACAAGCCGCCATGGCGGTTGCCGGTGCGGAGCGGAATGTCGTCGCGCTCGCCATAGGTCATGCCGATGCTGGAAGCCAGCGTCGGATACACGGTTTCCAGCATCGCCACGTCGATCTGCACGCCGCGCCCGGTGCGCTCACGGCGCAACAGTGCCGTGACCATGGCTCCGTAAAGATGCACGCCGCCGAGGAAATCGCAGAGCGCCGCACCGGAACGCACCGGCGGGTTCTCCGGGAAACCAGTGGTGCTCATCACGCCGGACATGCCCTGCACGGTCAGATCCATTGCCGGGTAGTCTCGGTAAGGACCGGAGACGCCGTAGCCGCTGCCACTGGCGAAAACCAACTTTGGATTCTGTTTCCGCAAATCCTCGTAGCCGAGCCCCAAGCGATTCATCACGCCCGGCGCGTAATTCTCCACCACCACATCGGCATTGCGCACCAGCTCCAGGAACAGTTCCTTGCCGCGCGCTGCCTTCAGGTTCAGCGACACCGATTTCTTATTGGCGTTCAGCATGGCGAAAGGCACGCCGGCACCGCTGCGGGCATCGCGGCGGCGCAGGAATTCGCCCCCCGGCGGCTCCACCTTGATCACCTCGGCCCCTGCCATCGCCATCAGGAAGGTGGCATAGGGACCATTGTAGATCTGCGTCAGGTCCAGCACCCGGATGCCGGCGAGCGGTAGATCACTTTCGATTTCGGCGGCCTGCGCACTCATGGCATCAGCGGCCCGTGAATTTCGGCTTGCGCTTCTCGGCGAAGGCAGCCTTGGCGATCTTGGTATCTTCCGAATGATGCAGGATGCGGTTGGTCAACTGCTCCATGCGCAGGCCGGTGGCGATATCCATATGGCGCGAGCGGATCGCCAGTTCCTTTGCCGCCTGCAAAGCCAGCGGCGCGTTGGCGGCGATGCGGTCAGCATATTCCTTGGCGACATCGGGCAGTTCGGCCAGCGTCACCACCTTGTTGATCAGACCCCAGCGCAAGGCGGTCTGTGCATCGATGCTATCGCCAGTGAGCAGCATTTCCATGGCAATGGCATAGGGCAACTGCTGCATGATGCGCTGCGTGCCGCCATTGGCGGCAATGATGCCGCGCTTCACTTCCGCCAGGCTGAAGATGGCATTCTCGGAGGCGACGCGGATATCGGTGGCGAGCAGCAGGGTCATGCCACCGCCAACGCAGACACCGTTCACCGCCGCAATTACCGGCTTCCAGATTTCCAGGCCCCGGTTGAGCAACTGGCCCTTCTGGGTCAGCCACAATTCCGCCAGCTCGGCCTCGCGGCCGACCCAGGATTTCAGGTCGGCACCGGCACAGAAAGCCTTGTCGCCGGCCCCGGTGATCACCGCCACATTGATCGCCGGATCGTCGCGCACCTGCATCCAGCAGCGCGATAGGCCATCATAATGCTCGGCATCCAGCGCGTTGCGCCGCTCCGGCCGATTGATGGTGATGGTGGCAACGCCATCCTCGACAACGAAATCGATCGACATGCCTTAACCCTCCTCAGGCGGCGCCAGACAGCAGCGCGCGCGCCACCACCATGCGCTGCACTTCCGACGGCCCCTCGCCGATGCGCTTGATGCGCAATTCGCGATACCAGCGTTCCAGCGGCAATTCCTTGGCGATGCCGAGCGCACCGAACATCTGTACGCAGCGGTCCACCACGCGCCAGGCGGTTTCGGTGGCCGTCACCTTGGCGATGGACGCTTCCAGCTTGATGTCGTGGCCAAGATCGGCCTGCCAGGCGGCCTGATAGACCAGCAGGCGGGCGGCGCGCAGTTCCATCTCGGAATCGGCGATCATCCACTGGATCGACTGGCGGTCGGCCAGCTTGGTGCGAAAGGTGGAACGCTGCTTGACCCAGGCGATAGCCAGTTCCAGCGCTTCCTGGGCAACACCGATGACGCCGGCGGCATAGGGCACGCGGGCATGCACCAGCCATTTCTGGCAGACGGCGAAACCCTCGCCTTCCTCGCCGAGGCGGTTCTCCACCGGAATCTCGACATCGTTGAAGTGAACCTCGAATGGTTCGTAGGAGCGGATCACCGGGATCGGCTTGACGCTGATGCCGGGCACATGGCGGTCGACGATGAAGCAGGAAATGCCACCACGGTCGCCAGCCTCGCCGGTGCGGGCGAAAACCAGGCCCCATTCCGCCTTGTCGGCGGCGGTGATCCACAGCTTGGTGCCATTCAGCACGTAGCTGTCGCCCTTGCGCACAGCACGGGTGGAAATCGAGCGCGCCGGGTCGGAACCGCCCGAGGCTTCCGAGATGGCGACAAAGCTTTTCTTGCCGGCCTTGATGCCGGCGACGCCGTAGCGTTCGATCTGCTGCGCATTGCCAAGCCAGATCACGCTGGGTGGATCGATGCCGAAAGCACCACAGGCCGGCACATAGGCGCCCATCTTGCAGCGCGCGGCTTCCTCGGCCACCAGCACCTGCGCCAGCAGCCCAAGGCCGCCGCCGCCATATTCAGAGGGCGACGCCAGGCACCACAGGCCAAGCGCCTGCGCCTTGGCCTGCAGCATGCTGAGGTCGGCGGCCGGCAGGGCGTGGCAGTCATGCGGCTGGCGGTCTTCGATGGGGCGCACTTCCTCACGCATGAAGCGCCGGACCGTATCGCGCAGCATCACCAGTTCATCCGGCAACTGCCAACTACCCAACGGCAAACCCAACCCCTCGGCCATGCGTGCAACTCCCAACGATTTTATGTCGCCCCGGCCAGCCCAGCGGGCCGCCGGTCATTTATGAACAAACATGCTCACCTAGCGAGATTACGTTTTATATAAAGAACCATCATATCGCAATATGATTTTCTGATTTTTCTGCTGACCTTTTTATCAACTCCCCACAAGATATGATTAAGTCTATGATATTAAAAGGAATTACGTGAGTAAGGGCTGCTTGCAGAGCCGCCGACACCTAGTCATTCGAGCATGAGCCGGCTGGTTTCGCGAAATTATAACGCGGAATCGTATCGAATTATGAACCAAACATTTGACTCGGACACAAAATTGACCTAGCAAGCCTGGGTAAGCCTGCATCACACCAGATCGACGAGTCGCCGAATGAGCACCACGCTGCGTAAAAGCCTGAGAATTCTCGAAGTGCTGGCCACTTCGGAAGCGCCGCGCGGCATTTCCGAGCTGTCGCGCGAGATCAAGATGAACAAGAGCGCGGTGCAGCGCATATTCCAGACCCTGGCCGATGAGGGCTATATCGAGAAGGCGCCCGGCACCAGCCGCTACAAGTCGACGCTGCGGCTGTGGGAGTTGGGAGCCAGCGTCATTGCCCAGAATGAAACGCGCCGCCTGATCCGGCCGATCCTGCGCTATGCCGCCAAGGTCTCCAGCCTCACCTGCTATTTCGCCTGGGCGGATTTCCCGGACATCATCTATCTCGACAAAGTGGAAGGCGAGAAAGGCCGGCCGAATTCCTCCGATCCCGGCCAGCGGTCGCCGATGTATGCCGCTGCCTCGGGCCGCGCCATCCTGGCCTTCCTGGAGGAAGAGAAGATCGCCAAGGCATTGAGCCTGATCGAGACACGCAGCGATGCCGGCGACTACGCCAACCTCGCTGCCGAATGCGCCATGATCCGCGAGCGGCATTATGCCACCTCGGAACGCGGCTCCACCTCGCGCATCAGCAGCGTGGCCGCGCCTGTCTGGGGTGCGGGGCCGCTGCCGGTCGGCTCCATCGTGCTGACCAGCGATGCCGCCACTCTGCCGCGTGAGGATTTCGACCGCGTCGGCCTGCTCGCGGTGTCGATCGCTGAACAGGCCAGCCGCGTGCTGGGCGGCGGCTTCCCCGCCTCCGCCTCCGAGGCGCCCTAACGTCTCAGCTTGCTGCCCGTCAGCTTGCCGCCAGCGTGACGAATTTGGCGTTGAGATAGGCTTCCATCGCCTCGATGCCGCCTTCCGAGCCGTAGCCGGAATCCTTCACGCCGCCAAACGGCGCTTCCGGGAGGGCTAGGCCATGATGGTTCACCGACACCATGCCGCTTTCAAAGCCGGCGGAGAGCGTGGCGATGGTGTTGCTGGAGCGGGTATAGGCATAGGCCGCCAAACCATAGGGCAGCCGGTTGGCTTCAACCAGCGCCGCATCGAGATCACGAAACGGCAGGATCGGCACCACGGGACCGAACGGTTCCTCATTCATGATGCGGGCATCCAGCGGCACTTCGGTCATCACCGTCGGCTCGAAGAAGTTGCCCTTGTTGCCGATGCGCTTGCCGCCGGCCTGGATCTTGGCGCCCTTGGACACGGCATCGCTGACGAACATCTCCATCGCCTGCACGCGGCGGTCATTGGCCAGCGGCCCCATCTGGGTATCCTTGTCCATGCCATCGCCGACCTTGAGGCCCTTGGCGACCTTCACAAAGCCATCGACGAAACGCTCATAGGCGCTTTCATGCACCAGGAAGCGCGTTGGCGAGGTGCAGACCTGGCCGGCATTGCGGAATTTCGCCGCCGAGAGCAAGGCCACAGCACGGTCGATATCGGCATCCTCGCAGACGATGGCGGGCGAATGGCCGCCCAGCTCCATGGTGATGCGCTTCATATGCGCACCTGCCAGCATCGAGAGGTGCTTGCCCACCGGGGTCGAGCCGGTGAAGGTGATCTTGCGGATCACCGGATGCGGAATGAGATATTCCGAGATTTCGGACGGCACGCCGTAGACAAGCTGCACCACGCCTTCCGGTACGCCGGCATCCAGGTAAGCCTGTACCAGGGCGGCGCAGGCAGCCGGTGTTTCCTCAGGTCCCTTGAGGATGATCGAGCAGCCGGCGGCAAGTGCTGCCGAGACCTTGCGGACGGCCTGGTTGATCGGGAAGTTCCAGGGCGTAAAGGCGGCGACCGGACCCACCGGCTCCTTGATCACCAGCTGCTGCACGTCCTGCACCCGCGCCGGGATGACGCGGCCATAGGTACGGCGGGCTTCCTCGGCAAACCAGTCGACGATATCGCCGGCGGCATTGGCCTCCATGCGAGCTTCGGCCAGCGGCTTGCCCTGCTCCAGGGTCATGTTCTGGGCGATGGCTTCCGCCCGCGCGCGCAGCAGATCGGCTGCCTTGCGCAGGATCTTGTAGCGCTCGAAACCACTGACCTTCTTCCATACCCGGAAACCAGCCTCAGCGGCGGCCAGCGCGCGGTCGAGATCGGCCTTCTCGGCTTTCGCCACATTGCCGATGGCCTCGCCTGTCGCCGGGTTCAACACCGCGATGGTGGCGCCGGCAGCACCGCCGACCCACTGGCCGGCAATCTGCAACTGGATATCCGTGTACATGCTGCCGCCCTATCCCTGTTAGCGCACGCCGCGCGCCGAACCGCCATCCACCAGGATGCTCTGGCCAGTGACGCCACCAGCCGCATCGGAAATCAGGAAAGCCACGGTCTCGGCGATCTCGCTGAGCTTCACCGCGCGGCCCAGCGGCAACGCCTGCAAGGCGGCTTCCGGCACCGGCCAATTCTCCACCAGGCCCGGCAGCAGGCAGTTCATGCGGATGCCGGCGCGGCCATAGCGGTCGGCATAGAGCTTGGCGAAGGCATGCAGGCCGAGGCGCAGCACGCTGGTTGGATACGTCGCCTTCGGCTCCACCGCGATCTTGGAGGAAACCGCCACGATGGCGCCGCCGCCCTGGCGCATCATGATCGGCGTCACCAGACGGGCCAGGCGGATCACGTTCATCACATACATATCGAGTGCCGCGTACCAGTCGGCATCATCGATATCCAGCAGATGGCCAGGCGAGTCCGGGCCATAGGACGGGCCGACCTTCACATCGGTGAGGCCGGGGCCATGGCCGGTATTGGCCACCACGGCATCGATGCGGCCGGTCTTTTCCATCGCCAAGTCAACCAGGGCCGCAAGATCCGCCGTATCCGTCACAGAGCCGCGCCTGGCGAAGCCGCCCAGCTCGGCGGCCAGGGTCTCGCAATCCTGGGACGTGGACATCAGCACCACGCGCCAGCCCTTGGAGGCCAGCATGCGGCTGCAGGCGCCGCCGATGCCACGGCTGGCGGCGGTGATGATGACGGTCTTCTGCTCTGACATGGCGGCCTCTCCCTTGGACGTGAATTCAATGCTAGTGCGCGGCGTAGCCCACGCGCATCTTCCGCTCCAGGTAAGCGCCGTAGCGCGAGAGCGTGAAGGACAGGGTGAAATAGATCAGCGACACGAAGATGTAGACCTCGATGTAGTATTCCTGCCACTTGCCGGTCTGGAACGCGGCATTGCCGGAGGCGGTCAGTTCGAACATGCCGACAATGATCAGCACCGAGGTTTCCTTCAGCGTGATCACCATGTGGTTGATGGTGGCGGGCAAGGCGGTGCGCAAAGCCTGCGGCAGCACGATGAGAAAGCGGCAATGCCAGTAGCCCAAACCGAGTGCTGCGGCGCCATCATACTGGCCGGGCGACACCGCCTGCATGCCGCCGGTGACGATCATGGCGTAGTAGCAGGCGAAGAACACCGAGAAGCCGGCGATGACGCGATAAAGCGTATCGGGATTGAGCCAGCCCGGCAGGATGAAGGGCGCGAACAAGGCGGCGCAGAACACCACGGTGAGAATCGGGATCGAGCGCACGAAATCGATCAGCAGGGTGATGACATGGCGGATCGCCGGCAGATCGGATTGCCGCGCCAGGGCGAACAGGATGCCCAGCGGCACGCCGATGATCACGGTGGCGAGATAGACATAGAGCGTCAGCGCCAGGCCGCCCCATTTATCGGTGGTGACTGGCGCAAGGCCGAGCAGGCCGCCGCGCATCAGCAGTATGAACACCACCGCGCCGCTGAGCCAGATCAGCATCAGGCGCCGCGCCGTCCAGGAAAACGGCATGCAGCTCAGCGCCACCACGCCGAGCGCCACGGCGCAGGCCAGCGCCGAGCGCCAATGTTCCTCATAGGGATAGAGGCCGAACAGGATCAGGCGGTAGCGCGCCTTGATCACCGCCCAGCAGGCGCCGGTGACAGTGCCGCAATCGCCTTCCCGCAGCTCAGTCCACATGCTGTTGACGAAAGCCCAGCGCACCACGTAGATCAGCGCCAGCACGATCAGGGCGGAAAACAGCAGGGTGAGCAGGGTGTTGCCCGGTGTGCCGAAAAGCTGCTTGCGCCAGGAAGGCAGGGCGGCGGGATTTTTCATGCTGTCACCGCACCGGCTTGGGCTGGCCGCGCAGCAGGGCGCCAAGCCGGCGGAACAGGGATGGCCTGGCCTGCGTCGAGCGGTTGCCCTTCAGCGCAAAACGCTGGTTGAGATACTGCACCCCTTGAGCGATGACATAGTTGATCGCCAGGTAGCCGGCCATCATCAGCACCAGCAGTTCGATGGTCTGGCCGGCATGATTGATGCTGGTGGAGATCACCGAGAAGAGATCGGCATAGCCGATGGCGGCGCCAAGCGACGTCACCTTCATGGTGATGAGATACTGGTTGCCGAGCGGCGGCAGTGCGCTGCGCATCGCCAGCGGCAGACGGATACTCCAGTGGATGGTCGATTCCTTGAGGCCAAGCGCACGGCCGGCCTCGATCTGGCCCTTGTCCACCGCCAGCAGGCCACCACGCACGATCTCGGCGATATAGGCGCTGGCATAGATGGTGATAGCCATGTAGAGCGCCAGGAATTCCACCGGCATGCGGTGGCCGCCACGGAAGCCGAAGCCCTGCAGGGCCGGGAATTGCAGCGACAGCGGATTGCCCTGCCACAGGCCATAGGCGAGCAAAGCCACCGGGATCGCCAGCAGCACCTGCGGCATCCGGCGCTTCAACGCTACCACGACGGCGGCCAATGAAAGCAGCAGCAGTCCGAGCAGGTAATACCCCTGCCCCGGCTCAATCTGCAGGGACGGAAAATAGAAACCGCGGTTACTGACGAAGAAACTGTTGAGAATAGAGAAAGCCTGCCGCTCGGCGGGCGCATGCTTGCAGACCTCGTACCAGAAATAGATCTGCATGATTACCGGCACGTTGCGGAGCAGGTCCACATAGGCCGTGGTGACGGTACGCACCATGAGATTGTCGGAAAGCCGGAGCAGGCCGATGCCGCAGCCGATCACCGTGGCGGTAATGATGCAGAGCATGCCCAGCACCAGGGTATTCGCCACCCCCATCAGGATGGTCCACCAATAGGGATCGGTCAGACCCTGATCCAGCATGGAAACGGAGAGTTTCCAGCCGGTGGCCCGCCAGAGGAAGTCCCAACCATAGGCCATCCCCTGGCGCACCAGGTTCGCGTAAACATTGGCGAGCGAACTCGCGACCACAACCAGCACGGCGCCGAGGAACAAGCCCTGCAGCAGATAGCGCCGAAGCTGCCGATTAAACCAAAGGCTGCGCACCATAATCCAGATCGAACCACCTGCACTTACAGTGCGCATCCTTCAAGCCTCAGTCGAAAACCGGCGCGTACAATACGCCGCCATCTTTCCACAGCTTGGTCAAGCCCCGGGTGAGCTTGTAGGGCGACTGGCTGCCCAGATTGCGCTCGAAGATTTCGTTGTAGTTGCCGATATGCTTGATCACGTCATAGGCCCAGGTGTCGCGCAGACCGATGCCCTTGCCCAGGCCTGGCAGTTTGCCCAGCAGGCGGGCGACGCGCGGATCGGTGTCGTCCTTCATCTTCTCGATATTGGCGCTGGTGATGCCCAGTTCCTCGGCTTCGATCAGCGCCGCGATCACCCAGTTGACCAGGATCAGGAACTTCTCGTCGCCCTGGCGCACCACGGCCGAAACCGGCTCGTTGGTCAGCACTTCCGGCAGCACCACATGCGGCGTCGCATCGTTGGCACGGCGGGCACCGAACACCGCCAGGGTCGGGCCCCAGCCCGCGATGGTGTCGCAGCGGCCGGCGATATAGGCGGCGCGGGCATCCTCGGTCTTCTCGAACGGCAGCATCTTGAACTGCAGGCCCTTCGAGGTCAGGTAGTCGGCGGTCAGACGCTCGGTGGTCGTGCCGGCAGGCACGCAGATGGTGGCGCCGTTGAGCTGCGTCGCGGTGGTGACGTTGGCGCTCTTCTTGATCATGAACTGGGTGCCGCCGAAGAAATACGGCAGCGTGAACTGGAAGCCGAGCGAGGAATTACGCTGCAGGGTCCAGCTCGTGTGGTTCACCACGATATCGACATTGCCCGACTGCAGGGCCGGGAAGCGCTGCGGCCAGCTCAGCGGCACGAAATTGGCCTTGTCCGGCGAGCCAAGGATGGCGGTGGCGACGGCGCGGCACATATCGGAATCGAAGCCGTGCCAGCGGCCCTTGTCATCGAGTTCGAAGAAGCCCGGCGAGCCGCCGGAGATGGTGCTGCACTGGAGCGCACCGCGCTGCTTGATGGCATCGAGCGTCGCGCCCTGGGCCATGGCTTGCTGGGAGGCGGTGCCGAAGAGCAGCAACCCGCAAATCAAAGCGATATTGAATTTCATACCGTACCCCCTCCGTTGCTTGTGTTTGCTGGCAGCTTGAGTGCCTGATTACCTAATATAGTAATAAATATAATGGGTCAATATAGAATATTTTATATCATATTTCGATACGAACTATAGAAACGGCATAAATAGAAAGCGGCATACCACCGTTAGACCGCTTCCTCCTCATATTGAACCGCTGCGCCGCGGCGAATTTGCGTTTTGAGGAGGAGCCCGGCACAGGGCGTAGTGGGGCTACGGCCAAGCCGGGCGACGCGCTCAAAACGCAAATTCGCCCGGCCCCTTAGGGGTTGCGTCTGGAGGCGGCATCCGCGTCGTCGAAACGCTTGCAGGTACCGCCAGGTACCTGCTGCGCGCTTCTCCTAGCGGGCTACCGCCTCCAGACGCAACGCAGCTGGTTCAATATGAGGAGGAAACGGTCTGGAGTGGCATGCCGCTTCAATTCAATCGACCAGAATGAAGGATGCGGGATCAGGGCCGCGAACGGCCGAAGCGCAACACATTCCACGGGCTTGGCATCGGGCCGACCGGCACGTCGATGATGGTCGGCAGGCCCGATTTCAGGCCCTGGCGCAGCGCAGCGCGTAACTCTTCCGGCGTCTTGGCGCGCAGGCCAAGGGCGCCGAAGCTTTCCGCCAGCTTGACGAAATCCGGGTTGTTCAGATTGGTGGCGATGCGGCGGTTGCCGAAATCCTCGGTCTGAGTGCGCAGCACATTGCCGAAGGCCCCATCATTCATCAGCACCACCACCACCGGGATGCGGTGCTGCACGGCGGTGGCGATTTCCTGCACATTGAACATGAAGCCGCCATCGCCGCTGACCGCCACCACCGCCTTATCCGGCATCGCCGCCTTCACGCCCATGGCAGTGGCAAGGCCCCAGCCTAGCGTGCCCTGGTAGCCCGGCGTGATGAAGGTGCGCGGCTTGTAGATCGGGAAATGCAGCCGGCTGACATAGCCAAGCTGGGTCAGTTCATCGACAAAGATACCATCTTCCGGCAATTCGGCGCGAATCGCATCGAGGAACGCCATCTGCGGCTGGCAACGCGCCCAGTCGGCATCGGACAGCGCCCGCACCTGCTGCACCTCATCGGCACGCGAAGCACGTTTGGCCGCGATCTTGCCGAGTTCGCTGGCCAATGCCTGCAAAGCCAGCCGCGCGTCGCCGACAATGCCGACAGTCGCAGCCCGCACACGGTTCAGTTCATCGGCATCGGCATCGATGCGCACGATCTTGATCTTGTCGTCCAGGCCCCATTGCAGCTGCTGCAATTGCAGCCGTGTGCCGACCGCCAGCACCACATCGGCAGTCCCCCAGAAGCGATGCCCGATGGCACTGTTGACGCTGAGCGGGTGGCGGCTGTCCAGCGCACCACGGCCGGTGCGGTGGCTCGAAACCGGCGCCTGCAGGATTTCCGCGACTTCACGCAGAGACTCGCCGGCATCCAGCGCACCGCCGCCAACAATGATCAGCGGCCGTTCGGCACCAGCAAGCAGCTTCGCCGCCGCCTTCACGGCATCAAGGTCGATCGGTGTGGCCAATGCCTCGCCCGCCGGCAACAGTTCAACCGGCGCGCGGCGCGGCCAGACATCAAGCGGGCATTCCAATGCCACCGGGCGCGGCCGGCCGCTCTGCATCTGGGCAAAGGCTTCGTTAACCTTGGCAGGGCCTTCATGCGGCGCATGGATGCGGTCGGCCCACTTGGTCAATGAACGCAGCAGGCCAAGTTGATCGGGGATTTCATGCAGCAGACCGAGGCCACGGCCAATGGCATTGCTGTTGATCTGCCCGGTCAGCGCCAGCACCGGCGCGTTGAGCGCATAGGCAGTGCAGATCGCCGCCGTGGCATTCAGGATGCCGGGGCCTGGTACCACGGTGAAAACCTGCGGCTTGCCGGTGGCGAGTGCGGCACCCAGCGCCATATAGGCGGCGCCCTGCTCATGGCGGGTATGGATGAAACGCAGCCGGTCGGTAGCACCGGCAAAGGCATCGAACAGATAATCGTTCTGCACGCCCGGCAGGGCATAGATCGTGTCGATGCCGTTGCGGATGATCTGTTCCACCACCGCTTCAGCGGTTGTCATCGCCTGCGGCTGGGTGGCTTTTGTCTTGCTGGTCACGTCTTGCTCCCTGGGCGCCGCGCCTGGCGCGGCAGGACAATCAGATAACTTGGGCGAGGAAACTGCGGGTGCGCTCATGGCGCGGATTGGAGAAGAAGTCCTCCGGCGCCGCCTCTTCCACGATGCGACCCGCATCCATGAACACGACGCGGTTGGCCACCTGGCGCGCGAAGCCCATTTCGTGGGTAACGCAAAGCATGGTCATGCCGTCTTCCGCCATCTCGATCATGGTATCGAGCACTTCCTTCACCATCTCCGGATCAAGCGCGGAGGTCGGTTCGTCGAACAGCATTACGCTGGGATTCATCGCCAGCGCGCGGGCGATGGCGACGCGCTGCTGCTGACCGCCGGAAAGCTGGCCAGGATATTTGCCGGCCTGCTCCGGAATACGCACCCGTTCGAGATAGCGCATCGCCAGATCCGCGGCTTCGCGCCGCGTCATGCCGCGCACCTTGATCGGTGCCAGCATGCAATTCTCCAGTACGCTGAGATGCGGGAACAGGTTGAAGCTCTGGAACACCATGCCGACATCGCGGCGGATTTCATCGACGTTGCGGCTATCCTGGTTCAGTTCGATACCACCGACGGCAATACGCCCCTTCTGATGCTCTTCCAGCCGGTTGATGCAGCGGATCAGCGTCGACTTACCAGAGCCGGACGGCCCGCAGATGACGATGCGTTCGCCGCGCTGTACCTGCAGGTCCACATCATGCAGCACCTGATAATCGCCATACCATTTGCACACCTCGGCCATTTCCACGGCCAAGGGCGCCACCCCGCTCCCCCCCTGCTGCATTACTGCCTGCTGCATCATCTGCACGGCTTAGCGCAGCGCGATCACGGCGATTTCCACCTTCGCCGTGGCCGAAACCAGTTTTGCTTCCACGGTGGCACGGGCCGGCGTGTGGCCCTGCGGCACCCAGGCATCCCAGGCGCGGTTCATCTCGGGAAATTCCGCGATATCCGCCAGCCACACCGTGGCACTGAGGATCTTGGTCTTGTCGCTGCCGGCGGCGGCCAGCGAAGCATCCAGTTGCGCCAGGATTTCCACGGTCTGACCGTAGGCATCCTTGGTCTTGTCGGTAGCCACTTCGCCGCAGGTGAAAACCAGGCTGTCGGTGTGGGTGGCCTTGCTCATGCGCGGCCCGGCGCCGATACGAGTGATGGTCATAGCGGCCTCCGCTTCAGCTCTTGGCGCCCGGCAGCGCATCCACCGGCACGGTATAATTCAGCGGCATGCGGCCGCCATCGATGTAGAGCACCTGGCCGGTGACATAGGAGGCATCGTCGCTGGCGAGGAAGGAAACCACGCTGGCAACTTCCTCCGGCTCGCCACAGCGGCCCATCGGCGTGCGCGACAGGATGCGGCGATAGGATTCCTCGTTCGAGAGCACGCCATTGCGCGTCAAGTCGGTGAGAATGGTGCCGGGACCGACGGCATTCACGCGCACATTCTGCTTCGCCAGCGCCACCGCGAAGATGCGGCTCATCTGGTTGATGCCGGCCTTGGAAATGCCGTAGGGCACATTGGTCGGGATGGTGAGGATGGCCTGCATCGACGACATGTTGACGATGGAGCCGCCGCCCTGCGCCGCCATGATGCGGGCGGCTTCCTGGGTGCCATAGAAGGTGCCGTTGAGGTTCACGCCCAGCACGTGGCTGTATTCCTCATCGGTGAGGTCCAGCACCGACTTCGATACCGTGATGCCGGCATTATTGACCATGATGTCGAGCCGGCCGCCCTTGGCCACGGCGGCGGCAACCACGGCGGCAACATCGGCGCGCTTCGATACATCGCAGGCCATGCCGAAAGCGGTCTTGCCTTCCGGGTCCAGCTTCGCCGCCGCTTCCATCACCTTGTCGGCCTTGAGATCGGCCAGCCACACCGCGGCGCCTTCCTGATGCAGCCGTTCGGCGCAGGCAAAACCGATACCCTGCGCGGCACCGGTGACGATGGCTATCTTATTGGCGTGCTTCATTCCTGCTGTCTCCCCAATGGTGCCGACAATGGCCAGCGCCCGAATATGACCAGGGATTCAGATACATGTTTGGATATTAAAGGTCAATATAAGATTTAATGTATTAAAATACGATACGAATACGCACGGCTTCCAGGGCCCGCATTCCCTGCCCCACCGCAGCCTAAAGCCTGACTTTTTGAGAGGGATCGCGCCGCCGAACTGGCCGCGCTACCGACGAAGCCGGCTCAGAACGAGCCTGGCTTGATGCGGAAGATATCCGGGTTCTTCGGATTCTCGGTATAGGTAAGCACCACGACGGGCAGATCCTGCTTGCCCTTGTCGTCGGTGCGACCGATGGAATAGCGCAGCAACGTCATGCGGCCCTTCTCATCCAGGCCACGGAAGCCGACCTGGGTGCCATCCTGCAGCGTGCCTTCCAGCATCACGCTATCCTTCACATAGCCCTGCTGCGTGAAATAAGCCTGCAAAGCCGCCGCGATGTTGCGCAGGCGGGTATTTTCCTGGTCGTTGGCCTGTTTGCCGATCCAGGCGACACTCACCTGCATCAGCTTCTGGCTGGTAAAGCCAAAGGTGTAGGACACCCGGCCCGGCCCGGTCCCCGGCACCAGATCATCGGCATTCAACGACAATACCTTGGTCTTTTCGAGCTGGTTGGTTTCCACCGTGATGGCGGCAGCGGCCTTGCCAAAATCGGTGGTCGCGGCCTTGCGCACCGCGGCCTCGTCCATGCCGAACTTGGCACTGCGGAAGCCTTCAACGCTGGCTTTGTCCTGGGCTTGCGCCGGCAATATGCCGAGACCCGCAATCAGAACGAAAACCGAGAGGATGTGCTTGAGCATGACGATACCTCGCAAGCCGGCTTAGACGGCCTTCGGCACGGAGCGATCCACCAGAGCGCCCCAATTGCCCACGGAAATGAAATGGCAATAAACCAGGTGCAGCCAGCCGCGCTGGCGCCACTGCAGGAAGGTTTCATCCGGCAGGGCATTGAAGCGGGCTTCGTCGATCACCTGGAAGCCGGAGAGGCTGAGGCGTTCGCCATCTGCAAGGGTGACATCGGCGCGGTTATCGACCAGCAGATTTGCTTCATGCAGCGCGGCGGTGAATTCCGCCGTGAAACGGAAATGCGCCTGGTACTCGCGGCAGAAATCCAGCGCCGCCCGAGTGAATTCGGTCGGCTCGCCATTCTCGAACAGGCGGTTGCCAATGCCAGTACCAACACCCGGGGCCGCCAAGTCAATGCACAGCGTGTATTCCGTACGCTCGTCATTTTCCAAAAAGATGAACGGATAGCGCCGCACATAGGCTGGAATATAGCTGCCTTCGCTCCAGCGACCGTTGGCATCGACGAACAGGTTCTCGCCCGAGCGCAAGCCGAGCAAAGCGACCATCTGCGGTGCCGCCCCCTCGCTGAACAGGATCGGGTAGAATTTACAGGCCAGCGGCAATTCGCTCGCCACCAGCGGCAGTGAATTGGTGATACTGGCAAAACGGTAATCGCCAGTGCCCGCCATGGTCAGCTCGGCATCACGGTCGGCAATAAGCGGGCTCGGCTGCTTATAGAAAAGCGGCAGCGCCGCCGCGGGGGCGGCACTGTCGGTGGCTGCTGGGGTGTTCAACGCGGAACCTCTTTTCGACTTACGCGGCATGGCAGCAGTATAGCAGTTTACTGTGCTGCTGCACCCTGCTGCTGCTGCTGTTGCTGCTGCTCGGAGTTCGGCTGGCCAGGCTGGCTACCGCCAGTTGCACCACCGGTGCCACCGCCAGTACCGCCGCCAGTACCGCCGCCCGCGCCGCCACCAGTACCGGCACCGCCGCTGCCGGTCGTGCCACCAGTGCTGCCCACCGGGCTGGCGCTGGAAGATGGTACGATGGCACCCGGATTAGTGCCGCCACTCTGCGAAGAGCCGCCGGTGCCGAGCGGAGAACCGCTGGTAGTCGGCGTGACGGTGCCAGGATTGACACCACCACCTTGCGGCGCGGAAGGCGTAACCGTGAAGGTTGGGGCCGGTGAGACGTTCAGCACGGTCGGCGCGGTGAAGGCCAAGAGTGCGTTCGGATTCAGACCACCAGCATCCACTGTGCGGGTGAACAGGGCACCGGCCTGCGGCGAGGTCGGGATGGTGGTCGGCGGCGGCACCACGCTCTGCGGGATGGTGACCTGATTTTCAATCGGACCCCAGCGCATATCGTTGATGTAATACGGCGGCCCCTTCAGCGGCCCGACGATGTAAGCGGCCGTGGCGTCGGAACGGTTAGCCACGGTGCCATACATGTCGATGCTGCTGGCCTGCTCGGACTTCAGCGTCTTGACCACGATCTTCTTGGTCGGCTGCAGGCCGGTCTGATCGGTATCCTTGCTACCGATCTTGATATAGCCGCCGCTGGAACTGATCGTCAGGTCGGTCTCGCTGCCGGAAAGGCCGGCCATCACGATGTTGCCTCCCGCTTTGATCTTGACCTCGCCGGCGGCCAGCGTCGGCGTGATACCGCTGATCGCCTGCGGTTCGCCGGTGGTGCTGGTGAGAACACCCACGGTGATCGCACCGCCGGCATTGATATCGGCCGGCAGCAATAGCGTGGTACCGCCGGTGAAGGTCAAATTGCCGGTGGTCTTGATCGTTGCCGTGTTATCAAAGCTGATGCTGCCATTGTTGCCGGCATTGATCGTCAGCGTACCCAGGGCATTGTTGGCACCCAGGGCGCGGCTGAAGGTATGCGCGACATCGCCAAGATTGAGCGTCAAGTTGCTGTGGCTGGTGCTATCCACCGTGCTGCCAAAGGTGATCTTACCGCTATTGGTGGTAAGAACATGATTGCCGGTGAGATTGGTCGCGCCGGTATAGTTCTGGTTCCCGGAGGTGACGATGGTGCCACCGGCTAGCACAGTGGTGCCGCTGACCGAAACCGATGTCAGTGGGCCAGAGGTGGGAGCCGGAGCCTGTTGGGCCGGGAAGGAATTCGGCACCGTACCCGCGCCGATATCGCCGGTGAAGACGGCATTGCCGACGACACTCAACGTCCTGTTGCCGCCAGCAATACCACCCTGGAACGTGACAGTCGTGCCGGTGAAGGTAGCATTCTGGTTCAGCGTGACCAAGCCCGTGTAGGTCTGGGTGCCGGTGGTATTGATCGTGCCGTTGTACAGCCTCGTTGTGCCACTGACCGTGAGAGTGCCCAGATTTGAGTCGACACTCAGTTTGTCGTTCAGCACCAGGTTGCCGGCAATCGCCAGGTTGGCGACGCCCTGAACACCCTTTTCCAGGGTAATAGTGGTGCCGGTAAGCGTGGTGTTGGCGCCCAGGAAAGCAATCTCGTTGTATGTATGACTGCCAGTGGCATCCACCGAGCCGCCATTGATCGCCAGCGTACCATCTTCATCGGTGTTGATCGACGCCACCTTGACTGTGCTTGCAAAGCTGGTGGCACCTGAGGAGTTGATCTGCAGATTGCCAAGCCGGGTGGTGTTACCCACCGCGCCCACGAACTTGACGTTGCCTGCGCCGCTTTCGATGCTCAGGGCGTTGCCGCCATCGAGCGTGGAGTCGAAAGTCAACGCGCCGCCATTCGTGGAGATGGTGGTATCCCCCATCAGCTTGGTGGCACCCTTGAAATCGATAGCCCCTCCGATCGAGGTGTAGCTGCCAGTGATCTCGGTGGCGCCGGTGTAGCTCTGCGCTCCTTCTGTCTCAACGCCAACCAGACTGATCGTACCAGCAGTGATGCTCAGGATGCCGAGATTGAAAGCCGTGTTGCCGAAGCTGACCTTGCCGCTGCCAGCGGTGAAGGTGGCGTCATTGGTACGACCATCGAACTGCCCGGTGACATGAATATCGCCGTTTGCTGCACTGGTATCGAAAGTGCCTTTGTTTTCCGAATACAGACCCCCGGTGATCTGAATCGATTTGGCGGTAAGGTTGCCCTGGGTAAAGGTATCGCCCTTATAGCTCTGGGCACCCGTGGTGCTGATCGTCGAAAGCGTGATGCCATTGCCTTCGATGGTCACGCCAGACTTGGCTGTATTGGTCCCATTGCTGGTATAGCCATTGTTCAGCGCCACAGCGCCGGTAGATTTCAGCGACAAATTGCCACTGTTACCGGCGGTGATCTTGCTGCCATCCACCGTCAAAGTGCCGTTGGCAGTGACATAAATATCGCCATCGGTGGTAATCAGCGTGCCGGTGGTGCCAGTGCCGCTGAAGCCAAGATGGATATCGCCGGCGCCAGTGACCTTGGCGGCGAAGTTGGCAAAGCTGGTGGTGAACGGATTGGCCGAGCTGCCGATGCTGGAGAAGCTGGTGATATCCAGCGTGTTGCCGGTCATCGACGGCGAAGTGCCCATCAACACCGATCCGGCCTCGGCGATCAACTTGATCGTGCCGGTGCCGCCAGCATTCAGCGTTTCAACAGTGACATCACCGGTAGTCGCCTTGATCGTCGCCGTCTTGTTTGTACCGCCAACGCTAACGTTGCTGGCAGTTATGCCAGTGCTGCTGGTGACGCTTATATCGCCGTTGGTGGTGGAGAACTTGCCGGTGGCGAGGTTACCAGTGTTGCTGACAATCAGGCCACCGGTACCGGTGAGGCTGGCATCCAGGCTGGCGGTGGTGGTCTTGAGCGTGGTGTCGCCACCGGCCGAACCGCTGCTGAACTTCACCGTGTCGCCCGAGAGAGTGAATTCGCGGTCTGCGCCGCCACTCTTCACCACATCGGTGGTAGCGCTGATCACCAGCGCGCCGGTGGTCGAAATCGCCGCATTCGGCAGCGTGAGCGTGCCGCCCGAAACCAGCGCCAGGTTCGGGATCGAGGTATCAACCGCATGGGTCAGGGTCAGGTTGCCGGTGGCCGCGATATAGGCGCTGCCGCCACTGCCCAGGCTGAGGATGCCACCGTTCAGCGACAAATTGCCGGTATTGGCAATGTTGATCACACTGCTGGCGCCAGTGGCGGAGAGCGTGTTGATGCTGGAAACGTTGATTTTCACCGGGCTGCCGGTGCCGGCGGCAAAATTGGTGAGCGTGCCGATGCCGCTGGCCGAAGTCAGCTTCAGGGTATGGCCGGTGATGTGATCGCTGCTGCCGGTAGAAAGAATCTTGCCGGCCGAGTTGATCTCGATCACGCCCGATGTGGTATCGGCAGAAACGCTGGTGAGCGTGATATCGCCGCTGCTGCCAACCAGCTTGACGCTGCCGACATCCGCCTTGAGCAAAGTGACCTTGGTGGCAGCCGCCGTCGTGATATCGGCATCGCCACTGCGTGCCCGCGCCGAAAGCGTGATTTCGCTGGTGCCGTTGTCGTCTATGAAAATGCCCGGGCCTGACGTATTGGAATTAGCCGTAAGCGATGCGGTGGTGGTCTGCATCCGCGCGGTGCTGGTGCCGACGCCGCCATCGCCTGTCAGACTGACCGAACCGCCGACAATGCGGGTATTTGTGAGACCATCGTCCAGGATCTTGCCGCCGGTGGTCGAGGCCGTAATCGCGACAGAGCCAGCGCCGGCATTGAGATCGCCGAGAATCAGCGTATTGGCGCCACCCGTCATGGTGATGGCACTGCCGGAAATCTTGCTGGCGAGCAAGGTAAACGGGCCGGCGCCGGTGGTGATGGTAACGGCACCAGTACCCGCGGCCACCGAGGCCAGAGTCGTGGCACCCGTCACCTGGGCATAAATCGCGTTGTTGTTGGCCGACAGCGACACCGACTTGCCGGCTACGGCGAACGGTGTACCCGAGGAACCGATGCCCGAGCCGGCGGTGATGCCTATTTTGCTGGCGGCAATCGACGTGCTGCCAGTCAGTTGGGTGATCGTGGTGCCAGCAATAAGATTTGCGGCGCCATAATTCGCACCAGCGGTGACTTCGCCGACAGACAGGGTGGTACCGGCCTTCACCGTGATATCGTTGCCGATGGCATCGCCGGTTACGGTGGCGCTGGTCAGCTTCAGGCTGCCGCTGCCAGTGACATTGATCGGGCCGTTAGCGGATGTGGCTGTGAGGCCGCCGGAGAGATTGCCCGAGATATTGAGGTAGGTACCGCCAGATCCGGTTGTGCTAGTGCTCAGCGTGCCGGCACCGGAAACGGAAATATCCATCGCATCGAAAGCCGAACCGATACCGGTAGCGGATTCGAGCGTAATACTTCCGCCACTGAGCGTCAGTGAGCCGCCATAGTTGATGGCGCCTGCGGTGGCCTTCAGCGTCAGCGCCTTGGTGGAACCATAGGACAACGAGTTGATGGTCAGATCGCCGGTATTGGCCGCAACGCTCAGATCGCCTGAACTGCTGAGCGTTGCGCTCAGCGCACCATCATTCTTGACATAGACATTGGTTCCGGTGGCGTTGAGGCTAGAGACATTCAGGCCCAGTGCCGTGCCAGACGAGCCGATATCGGCATTGGTCACGGAATTGGTCGAGAGCTTCAGGTTGCCAGCGGTAATCTTGTTAGTGCCAGTGCCGGTGATGGTGGCAGCGGTTGTGCTGACACCCTGCCGCGCCTGCAACGTGACATCGCCACTGCCGACGCTGATCTTATCGACAATAATATTTCCGCGCGACAGATAGGTGAAATTCAGGCCGGTGGTATCCGTCACATTGGTAAAGGTCGTGGCGGTGCCGTTGTCGGCAGCAGACCAGGTCAGATTGCTGGCCTCGATGGTGAGAGCGCCGTTGCTGTTGGACGTGCTAGTGCTCGGTGCACGGTCGATCGAAAGATCGGTAAGATCCCCAGTCGACGTGACGTAGATATCCTTGCTGCTGTTCAGGGTCAGCTTGGTCGCGGTGGTCTTGACCTTGGTGGTGCTGTTGGTCGATTCACCAATCGATCCATCCCTGCTGATCAAGGTCAGCGCGGCAGCGTCGATGCTGCTGCTGGTGGTCGACTTGATGGCGCCATTGATTGCCGTAAGGCTCACCGACTTTCCGTTAGCCGTGATCGCGCCGGCAATCGTCATATTCCTCGAGCTGCCCGAAGAGCCGCTCTGCAGCACGATATCCCCGGCCGCAGTCATCGACGACACGGTGAGGCCATAGCTTTCGGTGATATAGATACCGCCGCCGTTGGCGGTAGCGCTCAAGGTTGTGGTGCCGCTACTGTTGGCCTGGAGCGACAAAACCTTGTTCTGCTCGCCAATTGAACCCGAAGCAGTGAGGGTCAGCGTGCCGGCGCCATAGATGCTGCCACCGCCATTGAGGATAGAGCCATTGGCTGCTTCCAAAGTAGTGGCTGCACCATTCAGAGACAAATTCCCGCCACCAATTACCAGATCACCATCGCTGACCTTGTACTGACTGGTACCGCCGACCGTGGTGGTCAGAACGGTCCGCTGCTTCATATCGACATAGGCGCCGTTATTGGCGGTAACCGACAAATTGGAAGCCGTGACGTCAATCAGGCCGCCACCGGTGCCGGAAGTCTGACCAATAGCACCAGAAGCTGAGACAAGCGCCACATCGCCAGCAAGGATGCTTGAGGTACCGTCCGTCTCCCTGATACCCGGAGCAGAGGTTAGACTAAGTCGATTGGCTTTGCCGAGATTGATCGTGCCGATCTCAATGATGCGATCATTGACCAGTTCGAAATCCAGGCCACTGGTGTCGCTGATAGTGGTGAACACCGTACCGCCAGCATTTGTATGCGTAGCCTGCACCGACATGCCACTGCTGCCATCGAGCTTGAGACCCGAGATCGAGAAGGTGCGGTTCGCAGTGCTGTTGGCGCTGGAATTTGTCAGCTTCAGCTTTTCAACATGGACACCAGAATCGATATAGATATTGCCATCCGTGGTCAGCGTTTGGATCGGCGCATCGACATAAAGCTTGTCGGTGCTGGAGCCCAGCGCCGCCCCCTTGAGCGTCACATTGCCGGCAGTAAGCCGGTCGGTGTTCGATGTGCTGCCCAGGATGCTGTTCGTGCTGCTCAGAGTCGCCTTGCCGGTGCTGGTGAGGTTGATCACCCCCAGCTTCTGCGGCCGCACAGTGGCGAAGGTGAAGTCAAGGCCAGTGGTGTCGCTCACCGCCACGGCGGCGGTACCGGAGGTTTCGGCAATCGAGAAGGTCAAGTTGTCGCCAGTCACGCCGAAAGTCGGCGCTGAGCCGCCAGTAGCCTGGCTGCTGGTGATCGACAGGGTCTGCAGGTCAAGTGTGCCGTTGTTGAGGTGCACATTTGCAGCAGTATTGACGACGAGATCGCGCGCTACGGTCTGGATCGCAGTACCCGAAGCCCCGACGCTGCCCGTGGCAGTGAGCGAAATCTTATCCGCCGTCAACGCCAGGGACGTATTGGTTGTGGTGATATTCTTCGTGGTGCCGGTGGTGGTGAGGCTCAACGCTCGGCCCGACTGCGCGGTGATCGTGCCCAACGCCAGGTTGGTATCGACCGAGAGCGTGAAATCGAGGCCAGACGTATCAACGAACTGGGTGAAAGTGGTAGTGCCGGAGGCTGTGCTTGTGCCAATGGTCGCCGACAAGTTCTTGCCGGTGAAGCCGTAATTATTGGTGGTCGAGCTATGTCCCAGCGTCCATTTCAGCGAGGACAGGTCGGCGCTGTTGTCGAGATAAACATTCAGGCCGCTGGTCAGGGTCATCCGACCGGCATCGATCAACACCGAGGACGTGTTGGTGCCGATGCTGCCATTGGAGACCTTGAGCGTCAGTGCTTCCGCCGACACCCGCTCCGTGGAACTGGCCGCCTGGGTCAGGGAGCCGTTATTAACCGTCAGGGTGACGGAACCGCCGGAGCTGGATACCTTGCTGTTAAGGCCATCCAGCGCGAGATTGCCTTCATTCTGGTAATTGATGGTTGTGGCGGCGGCCTTGAGCGTGCCGACCGTGCCATAGAAAGTCGAGTAGCTGGTATTCGTGTTGCCAATAGAATTTGCGGTCAATTCAAGCCGGCCGGCAGTGACGACACTGCTGCCCGTCGTGGTGGCGTTTATCGAAGAAGATCCGTTGTTGGCATTCAGCTTGACCGTGCCGCTGCCGACATTGACCGAGGTGACCTGAAGGTTTGTGCTTGAGTTAACGTTCAGGTTCAGCCCGCTTTGAGACACGCTGGTCAGCTTGAAAGCAGAGACGCTGTTGCTGACGATCACATCTTCCACCGTCAGGGTCAGGCCGGTGGAGGTAAGGTTATGCAAATAAGTGCCGCTGTTCGGAGTGCCGCTTGCCCTGAAGCTCACATCCAGGCTGAGATCGGTCAGCGTAGCGGAATTGCCAACATCAAAGCTGCCGCCGGTAATCAGCGTGAGCTTCTGGGTAGAGGTCGAAATTTGGCCTGACCGACCGAGACCAGAGCCAGTGGATACGTTGGCGGAAAGAATGATCTCACCCGCCGTCAGCGTACCGGTATCGCCATTGATGCTACCGGCCACGCCGGTGGCGCCGCCAGTCGAAGTGAGGCTGATCTTGCCCGTGCTACTCGTACCAGCATCGATGGTACCGGTATTGATCGCGCGGTCGACACTATAGCTGAAATCCATCGTGCCGGAGCCGGACGACATCGCGACGCTCTGCACGCCGGAGGCCTCGGAAACCGTGAAGGAGCGACCGGTACCGATGTTGCTGAAGCTGTAGGTATTGATGTCGCTGGTGGCGGCACTCTTGTGCGTGCTGGTCACACTCAGCGTGGAGACCGCAAGGCTATTGTTGCTGAGATAGATACTGCCATTGCTGGTGATATTCAGTGCAACAGCCTTGGTGGACAACGCCGTGGTGCTGCTGCCGATGGAGCCATTGCCAGTGCCTGTCCCACTTGCCGACAGGGTGATGCTGGCACCCACGATAATGCCTGCAGAGTTGATGCTGGTGATATTCGAATTCGCACCGCCGCCGCTGGTGGCGAGTTTCACCGCGCCAGTGGCAACGATTTCCGAAACACTGATGTTCTTCTGATTGATCAGGCTGAAGTCGGTGATGTTGCCCGTAACATCAACAGTCTGAGTGGTGCCACTGTCGGTGATGGAAACAGCAGGACCCGATGCGCCGGTGATGCCGAACTTGCTCGCCGTGCCGCTAGCCGTCGTGCTGTTGGTGCTGGTGACGTAGACGTGAGTCAGTGCCGCAGAACTGTTGACATAAATGTCGCGACCAGCGCTCAAGCTCATCTTGCCGGTGCTGACCTGAACGGCGGCGTTGGACGCCCCGATGGAACTGGTACTGCCGGCTGTCAGACTGACTTCGCCAGCGACGATCTTGTCGCTGCCTGAACCGACATAGGCAATACCGCCGCCGCTCGACAGGGTGAACTTGCCGGTGCCTACATTGGCAGCGCTGACATTCACGACATTGCTGCCCTGGGCGCCCAAAGCGAAATTCAGATTGCTGGCACTGGTAAGCGTGCTGATGGTGTAGGCGCTGCCCGTTTCGGCCAGGGTAAAGGTCTGGCCCGTGCCGGTGATCGAAACGCCGCCCGAGCTGCTGGTCCGCGTCACGCTCAGATCGGTGAGAGCCTGTGAAGAGGCAATATTCACCGCGCCAGAAGAAGAAGTAGTCAGCTTTGTGGTGTTCAGCTTCAACTGGTTCGTATTGCCAAGGCCGCTCTGAGCCGACAGGCCGATTTCACTGCCCTGGATGACTGTGGCATCATTGCCGTCATCATTGATCGTGGAAGCGCCAGAAACCGTGATGCTGCTGGCGCCGGTATTGGCGATAATCTTGCCGAGTATAAAATTACCAGAACTGCCGGTGAGCTTGATAGCACCACCAGAGGTCACTTCGTTGAACTTGGTATTGCTGCTTGAGGTGTAGAGAGAGACCAGGCCATTGGTGGCTATGGCATCGATTTCGCTGGCAGAGAAGTTAATGCTTGCGGTTGCAGTGCCAATCGACTCGCTGGCCTTCAGCGTCAGCTTGCCGCTCGACGAAAGTGAACTGCTACCAAGAATCGATCCGACATCGGCCTGCAGGCTTGTCGTACCGCCGGATTGGATATTACTGCTGATCTGGATATCACCAACCAGTAGCTTGAGCGACACATTGCCGGTGGCGCTGAAGCCATTGGTCATCGTGCCGCCGGAGCCAACCAGCAACGGCGTATCAAGGCCATCGTTGTTAACGGTGCGGTGCGCGGTGATATAAAGGTCACCGGCCGTAGCCTGGGCAGAGATGCCCTTGGCCACGATATCGATATCCATATTCGCATCGGAAGCGCCGATGCTGCTGCCCTTCAGCCGGATATAGCCGGCCTGTACTGCCGTGCTGTCGCTGCCATCATCCTTGATCGCCCCAGTGGAGGTGAAGGAGACGGACGAATTCGTGGTGATGGGCTCGAAATCCGACGTGTACTCAACCTGCTGCGCACCGACATTGATTTTGCCAAGCGTTATGCTGCGGTCGCCGGAGAAGGTGAAGGTCTTGAGCGCGCCATCGGCGCCGTAACCGCTGTCGATCAGACGCGTGAAGGTGTAGCCATTCGCGGAATCCGTCAGGGCGATATCAAGATGCCGCCCAGTGATCGCGTAGGTGTAGTTGGCACCGCTGTCCTTATGCGTGCTGGTGATGCCGATTTCTTCGAAATGATTGATATTATCGATCAACAGGTTGCCGGCGGTGGTCACCACGAAGGAAGTGGTGTTGATGCCGATGGCATTGCCGCTCTCGCCGACATTTTCACCAGCCGTAAGCGTGATCTTCTGGCCGGTGATCCGGGTATTCTTGTTGGCGTCGTCGATGATAGAAGCGGCGCTGGTCAGTGCGACCGAAGAGGCATTCTCCAGATCAAGCTGACCAACCACCAGGGTCTTGTCGCTGGTGAAGATCAGATTGGTCAGGAAGGCGCTGTTGATTTCCGAGAGCGTGGTCTTGCTGCCGTCGTCGGTGACGGTGAACGCCATTCCCGGCGAGGTCAAATGCAGGGTATTCGGTGTCGAGCCGTTATGGCTATTCTTGATCACCAGGGATTTCAGCAGCGCGTTGGTATTATCAACATAGAAACTGCCGGTATTCTCGACACTAAGCGTGCCCACTGAGGTGTTGATATGGGTACTGGAGCTACCAACATCCTTTGATCGTATAGAAAGACCATCGCCGACGATCTTGTTGCCCGTAGCGCCGATGATATTGCCGCTGGTCGCGTTAAGCGTCACGGCAGTGGACGAGCCTTTAGTCGTCAGCTTGGAGACCGTGATATCGCCGCTGCCGGTAACCGAGATGCTGCCGGTCTGGCTGATGATCTCGGTCAAAGTCACATTGCCGGTATTATTGATGGTGATACCGGAAGAGATCGAGGCAGTGATGTCCTTGGCCGCTGTAGTTACATTGATCGCACCGCCGCTGCCGGAGCCCGTCATCACCAGCTTGTTCGCGGTAATACCGCTTCCACCACTGCTGGTGATCGAGTTGACGGAATTGAGCGTGACATCGCCATTGCCGGCATTCAGCGTGCCGATCGAGATGCCGTCAGACGCGGTGACGGTAACAGCGCTGGTGCTGTCGTTGGTCAGCGAGGAAATGGTGGCGTTGCCGCCAACATTCAGGGCGATTACGCCAGACGTGGACGAAACGCTGGAGAAAGAAGCAAAGCCGGAGGTGGTGATATAGATGCCACCTGTTCCGCCACTCGCAGAAATCGAGCTGGCCGAAGTGGTGAGTGCGGTACCGTTCGTGCCGATGCTGCCGCCGGCTTGCAACGCAAGCGAACCAGCCGTGATAGTGGTAGCAGCATCAGAATCGTTGAGAATGCTGCCACCCGTCGAAGCGAGAGTCAGCGCGTTGCTGCCCAGCGCCACATTGCCGACCGTCAGCGTACCACCTGACGAGATATTGCTGCCACCACTGGCAATAATGTTATTCAGCGCCAGTCCGGAGTTGGCCTGATCGGCAAGATATATACCGCCACTGCCAGCAATCGCAGAAACATTGCCTGCCCCACTGGCCTGGAGGCTGAGCTTGCTGCCGCTACTGCCAATCGCGCCGTTGCTGCCGGTGCTGCCCTTCGCAGTGAGCTCATAGGACGTGGCACTGATAGAACCGCTGCCCTGCAGGATATCGCCGCCAGTCGATGTCAGCTTTAAGGTGCCGGCGATGTTGAGGCCATTGCTCTTGATCGTGCGATCGCTGATCCAGCCAAGATTCATGCCATTGGTGACAGCGATGGCGGTTTCGCTGGTGGAATCGGCGATGGCGTAAGTCTGGCTACCTGCCGTCAGCACGTAGGCGTTCGTGGCGCTGGCCGAAGCATGCGTGGCGTTGACGTTAAGTGCATCCAAGCCGATGATATTATTAATGTAGAAGCTACCGCCCAGCTTGAGGCTCAGCGTGCCAGTATTCAGCGCCACCGACTGGCTGGCGCTGCCGATGCTGCCGCTGGCAATCAGATTAACGGTATCCGCCCTCAGCCGAGAAGAATTGGCGGTCGTGATGTTGCCATTGGAGGCCTGCAGCGTCAGCGTACCGCCAGCGGTAAGGATTTCATTGGCAAGCGAGATAGAGCCCGTCGACAGCAGAGTGATGTCGCCGCCATTGGTGGTCAGCTTGCCTACATTGGTGATGTTGCTGCCGGGACCATTGGCCTCCAGCTTGATGGCGCCAGATGCGCTGTAGATTTCGGTGGCGGAATCGGTGAACGTTATGCCGCCGCTGGTGGTGGAGCGCAGAGTGATGCTCTGCAGCACGCTCAGCTTGCCGTTGGTCATCGTATCGACGGTGATCAGGCCGCTGGCTTCCAGCACGATATTGGTGGTGAGGCTTTCCAGCAACGACTGAGAGATTGTGTTGGCGCCGCTGTCGCTGTCGCCAGCGGAAATGGTGCCATCGTTGCCCGCGGTATCCTGGGTGCCGCCCGAACCGCTGACGATCTTGAGCGTGGTCGGATCGATCAGCAGTGTGCCAGTCTTGCCCTGCGGCGCACGCATGTCGGCTGAGCCGGTGAGATGGATGTCCTTATGGCTGGAAATTTCGGCAAAGCCGCCATCGCCGCCCTGGGCACCGCCGCGCGCCGAAATACTGCCGGCAAACACGGTGCGGTCATTTGACAGCACCGTGACCAGGCCGCCATTGCCACTATCCATGGCATCGGCCTTGAGCTGTGCGCCACCCACCACGGTGACGGTATCCGACCATACGCCATCAGCGCGGCCGCGTTCGCCGCTGCCATCGCTGCCCAGCGCGATCTGGCCGCCGCCGGCCTGGCCGGAAACATTGATGGTGGCACCCTTGCCCACCACGATATCGGCACCAGTGGCAATCACCTTGCCGCCGGTTTCAGCGGCATTGCTGCCGGAGGCATCGACACTGCCGGAAATCTCCACCTTGCCGGAGGAGCCGCCGGAGAGAACAATCTTGCCGTTCTGTACGCCAACACTCTTGGCCTGCACCACGCCGGACGTGTTGATCACATTGTCGATCACGCCCTTCACGGCGCGGGCGGAAAGCTCCACCACACCACCATCAGCGGCGATCTGGCCGCTATTCACCACCAGGGCGTTTGAGGCTTCAGCCCCGATGCCGAAGGAAAGCAGGCCGTCGCCATAGAAATCGAGCGTGAAGCTCTGGGCAGCGCCGAGCGTCACCTTGCCGAGCCGCGCACGGATCACACCGGAATTATGCACCTGTGGCGCCACGAGGGCAGCCAGACCGGTATCCTTGATGCTGATATCACCCTGGTTCACCACCTGGGCATTGGCATTACCCGGCGTACCGAACAGGTACTTGCCGGCCATGAAATCGGCATCCTTGATATTTGCCGTGGTGGCGACAAGGCCGCCTACGTCAACGCGCGAGCCCGGGCCGAAGAACACGCCATTCGGATTCACCAGCATCACAGTGCCATTGGCAGTGAGCGTGCCGAAAATGGCGGAAGGGTCGTTGCCCAGCACGCGGTTCAGCGTGATGGAGCTGGCACTCGGCTGCTGGAAATTGACGCTCTGGCCGGCGCCAATGTTGAAGGACTGCCAATTGATGATCGCCGAATTGGTGGACTGGACGATGTTGAGCGAATTCGGCGTCGCCTGGTTGATGCTGGCCGAGCCCGCAACGACATTGCCGCCCTGCGGCAGGGTCTGGGCCTGCGCACCGGTGATAAGTGAGGACAGTGCATAAGCACCAGCAGCGGCGGTAAGCGCAGCGCTCTTGCGCCGGGCATTGCGGCTGCCGCCGGCAATTCCCACTCGCTGCTGCGGCTGTGGTAGGAAACTGGTAACCGATGCCAGCAGACGGAACTTAAGACTGTGGCCAGAGCGGGGCGAAGTGAAGTAGCGCGCGCGATCCATACTACCGCCCTCAGAAATGGGTGTTGATGCTGAAGAAGACCTTCGGCTTATCCGAAATGGTCGCCTGCGGCCTGCTGAGGCCACGAGCCAGCTCCAGCGATGCAAACAGATTCTTCGTGATATTGACGCGGAAACCGCCGCCAGCGGTGGTGACGTTGATGCGGTCATTGGTCGGCGTAACGCTGCCGATATTCCAGACCTGGCCGCGGTCAATGAACGTGTAGAGCTGCATGCCATCTGGGAAGGCTGCCTGCAGCCATTCTGGCGTGTAGCGCAATTCGAGCGAAACCGCCCAGCCATTGTCGCCGGAAACTTCGCCAGTATCGAAGCCACGGCCGAAGCTCGGGCCACCTAGCGCGATTTCCTCACTGGCCAGCAGAGGCGTGCGGGTATACTGCCCGGTGGCGGTGCCGAGCAGGCTGAAGCTGGCGGGCAGCTGCTGCACGCGGGTCAGGTCGAGGCTCCATTTGGTGTAGCTGCTATGGCCATCGCTGCGCGAGGCCAGCGGATCGCCGGCATCTGTGGCGTTCAGGATATCGAGGCCGCGATGCATGGTGGCGCGGATAGCGCTGATGCCATCGAAGCTGTCGGTACGGTCATAGCTGATGCCGGCACGCAGGATGCTCAGGCGGTCGCGATTGTAGGGCGCCTGCGAGAGATCGGTATCCACCATGCGGTATTCGAATTCACCTGTAAGGCGCAGGTTTTCCATGCGCGAGCGGATCAACGGATAGGTGACCGAGGCAGCATTGGTCAGCACGTCGCTCTGGATTTCCAGGCGCTTAAGCTCCTTGGCCGGATAGGAACGGGCGAAGCTGGAATTGAAGCTGGCGGTGAGGCCATCGTCACTGAACAGCCCGCTATAGCCGCCACCCACCGACCAGGAACGGCCCCAGGGGGACGATTGCTTGAGCCGCAGGCTGAGCTGATCGGCGTTGCTGCCAAAGGAATTCCAGCTTGCCGAGCCGAGCCATTCCGCGCCGCCGAGATAGGGCGAGTTGCGGTTATCAAGGGTCAGCGAAGCGTCGTAATCCTTGCGCTCAGATTTCACCACCATGATCGAGGCGCCAGGCGTATTCGCAGCTGGTTCGAGGTTGCCACGGATGGTCAGGCCGGCAAGGTCATTCGCCAGCAGCAGGCGGCGCTCGATCTCCGCGACATTCACCGGCGTGACATTGACCAGCGGTGCAAGTAACCGCTCGATCGCGGCCTTGGCCGGACCGATATCGCCCTGCACCACAATGCTGGAAATGAAGCCTTCCACCACGGCAATGCGGAAACGTCCGCCCTCGATGGCCTGCTCAGGCACCAGCACACGACTGGTGACATAACCAGCACCACGGTATTTCAGCTCAATTTCATTAGCGATCTTGAAGGCATCTGCCACCGAGATCTGTTTGCCGAGCAATGCGGCATAGCTCGTCTGCAATTCGGCGGCGGAAAAAGCCGTGGCACCCTGGATATCGACGGCGGTGAGCGTGAAGGAAACCTGCTCGGCACCAGCCGGCGCTTCGGCAGCGGAAGCACGCGGCACGACAATGCTGCCACCTGGGCCCGGCGGCGCCACCATCAGCGGCTGCGGCAATTCGCGGCCCGGCACGGCGCCGGAAGGCAACTGCGAAGGCGCTTGCGCGATGGCCGATGTGATCGGCAGCGCAAGCAGCAAGCCGCCAGTCAAAGCCAGTGTCCAACACACAGCAAGAATGCTGCTTCCCCGCCCCGCAGAGCCACGCAGATAAGGCCGCACTTCGCTCACCTTCTTCAATGCCCGCGCTCCGTCGTCGAATGAGTCATCCGCGCTTGCCGGCTGGTTAGACAACCGGAGAGCAACGTGAGAGTGCGACGCAGACACAGACCTTCCCCTGATAGTACAATCTCTGCATGTCTCTTTGGCACAGGCACCGGGTTCCGACAAGTTAAAACCACATGTCTGGACCAAGTATCTAACCCGATGGAGATGTTACATTTTTTGTCACAAAGTGGGCGACGAACAGATATATCGCACCGCCGCACACGCGGAAAAATATCAACAGTTTTTTTCACACCCGAAAGTAAATATACGACGGTAGATTGTGTCAAAAGTTGACGAGAGCGCCTCGCCGAAAAAGCCTGTTTCTCCCTCTATAGTAGTATTTCAGCGGCAACACACCGAATAGTTTCTGATTGAGTTATGCTCGCTCCAATACTCTGCGAATGGAGTGGGGCAAATTCTTACGTTCCTATTGGCTCCGCCTAGCCGGAAATATCCGTCAGGTCATCGGGCTTGAGCCAGTTGCGCAGCAACGACCCGTCGAGGTCTCGCGCAATCACCACCAGTCGCGAACGCCGATCCGCCGACGGCCAAGCATCCAGCAGCAAACGGTGAAACTGGTGCTGCACGCCATGCACCACCACCGGCCGCGCCTCGCCATCGACATTGAGAATACCCTTCACCCGGAGCAGCTTTTCCGCATGGCGGCTGACCAGAGAAGCCAGGTTGGGGCTGAAATAGCGCCAGTTCAGCGGCGCATCGAAAGTCAGGCAATGCGCCACGATGCGGGCATCATGCCGGTTCACGTCGCCGCCGTGTTGATGGCCCCGATCATGGTGAGCATGACCGTGATGGTGATGATGGTCCGCATGGCCATGATCATGGCCATAGGCTTCCGCATTCAGCCAGCGGATCACCTGCTCGCTCTTGCCGCTGGGATCATAGAGGCCGGCGCCAAACAGCAGATTGGCATCGATTTCGCCCTGCTGCGCCACATGCAACGCGGCACCAGGATTGAGCCGGATCAGCCGCTCGCGGAGGGCCTCTACTGCTTCGGGCGCTGCAATATCGGTCTTGGTCAGCACCAAGCTGTCTGCCACCGCCGCCTGCTTCAGCGATTCCGGATGCTCGTCCAGTTGTCCATCCCCATGCAGGGCATCCACCGTTGTGATTATCGTGTCAAAACGGAAATGATGCCGCACGAAGGAATCATCCATCAGCGTGTGAATGATCGGCGCCGGATCGGCAAGCCCCGTGGTTTCGACCAATACGCGGCGGAAACGCGGAATCTCGCCACGCTCGCGCTTGTCATGCAGCAGGCGCAGGGTTTCGACCAGCGTGTTATGGATCGTGCAGCACAGGCAGCCGCTGCTCAGCAATACCATATGATCGTCGGAACGTTCGACCAGTTCATGATCGAGGCCGATCTCGCCGAACTCGTTAATGATCACCGCCGTATCAGCCAGTTCCGGCTTCGGCAGCAGCCGGCCGAGCAAGGTGGTCTTGCCGCTACCGAGGAAGCCGGTGATCACCGATACCGGGATACGGCCGCCATCACTCATGTCGCGGCCCACAGGCGGTCCAGCCCCGGCTTAAGCAATACCTTGCCGCAGGCATTGCCCTCTTCCACCATCGCATGCGCCTCAGCGGCGGCGGCAAAAGGCAGCCGCGCCGCCACTACAGGCGCGATGCGGCCAGCGGCAAGCGCGTCGATCACCTGCTGCATGATATGGCGGCGGCCTTCGCGGTCATGGTCATAGAGATGCATCTCAAAAATGCGGATGGCGAGGCATTTCGTGCCATGGTCACGCAACGCCTGCAGCAGGTTTTCCGGCGGCATGCCACCGCTGGCATTGTAGGAGACCAGCAGACCCCAATTGCCGAGCAAGCCGAGCAACTGGGTGAAACCCGCACCGCCAACATGATCGACAGCCAGATCCACGCCCTCGCCCGCCGTCAGCGCCAGTACCCGCGCCGGCACATCCTCGCGCCGGTAATCAATCACATGGTCGACGCCGAGGCTTTTTGCGAAAGCCGCCTTATCCGACGAACTGACGCTGCCAAACACGGTGATGCCGGCCGCCTTGGCAAGCTGCGCCAGAGCGCTACCAACACCGCCAGCGACGCCATTGACAAATAGGCTGCGCACCGCCTGGCCGCGCGGCGCCACATGCAGCAGATTCCACGCCACCTGGTAATTCGGCAGACAGACGGCGGCATCGAGATCGACGCCTTCGGGCAGCAGAAACAGCGCTTCGGCCGGCACAGCCACCTGTTCAGCATAACAGCCGCCGCGCACCTTCAATTCACGAGCCGTGAGCAATACTGAACGGCCCAGCATCGCGGCATCGACGCCGGAACCAAGCGCAACGACGCGGCCGGCGAGATCGCTGCCGGGGCTGGTCGGCAACGGCGGCATCCATTTGTAGGACCCACGCCGGATCAGGATATCCGGCCAGCCAACACCAATGGCCTCGGCCTGTACCACGACTTCGCCAGGACCCGGCTGCGGTTCCGGCGCCTCGGCCATTTCCAGCACATCCGGACCGCCGGTCCGATACATGACAATCTTGCGCATCTTCAAACCCGGGCGGCGGCGTACATATCCATCAGACGGTCAGCTTCCTCGCCACGCAACGGCTTGGTATGGCGGCCATAGCCCGGCTTGCCGACGATCTTGCCATCGCGATAAACGAACTGTCCGCGCACCAGGGTGTGATCCACGGTACCAGTCACTTCGCGGCCATCCCAGGAACTCCAGCCACACTTGCTGAGCATGTCCTCGTTGCGCAGCACCTGCTTGCGCTGAGTGTCAACCACCACCAGATCGGCATCAGAACCAACCTGGATTGCGCCCTTGCGCGGATAGAGGCCGAAAATCTTTGCCGGCGCGCTGGAGAATATTTCCACCAGCCGGCTCATCGAGATTCGACCGGCATTCACCTGATCGAGAAACAGCGGCAGGGTTTCCTGGATCTTCGGCGTGCCGTTGGCGGCAACGAACATGTTGGTCCAGCCGATTTCCTTCTCCTCGCGCAGATGCGGCGCGTGGTCGGAGCCGATCACGTCGATCACGCCATCGCGCAGACATTCCCAAAGCAGATCGGTGGTATCCGGGCCGTTCCAAAGATTGAGGGCATAGGGGCCTAGCCGCTCGATCTCGTTCCAGTCATTGCACAGGAACATCATGTGCGGGTTGGTCTCCACCGTCACCTTCTGCTTCTTGCGCTTGGCCTGGCGGATAACATCCAGCGAACGCGGCGAACGCAGATGCAGGATATGCAGGTGGAAGCCCAACACTTCCTGCAAGCGGCAGAGATAGCTGATGGCGGAATCGAACACGATGCCATCATAGGAAGCAGACAGCCGCGCCACGGTCTGATAGCTGGTATCGCCTGCCTTGATGGCGCGATCAGACAGCGTGTCGATCAGCTCCTGGTTATTCGGATGCACCATCATCGGGCGGCCCGTCTTCTTCACCGCCTCGGCGATTTCGAATAGCCGGCCCTGATGATGCACGCCGAGTTCGGGCATATGCGGATAGACCGCGCCCTTGTCGGTGATCATGAAAACCTTGAAGCCCATGGCGCCGGCCTCGGCCAGCGGCCCCACTTCCTCAAGCCGGGTCGGCGACGGATTATGGTTGAAATCGACCAGGGAGCTTTGCTTGTAGCGTTCGATAGCATCGAGGTAGCGTTCCACCGTGGTCGTGACCGGATCGACATTCGGCATGCCGGAAACCATGGTGTAGCCACCGGCCGCCGCGGCCTGGGTGCCGGTGACGATATCTTCCTTGTGGGTGAAGCCGGGCTCGCGCAGATGGGTATGGGTATCGACGCCGCCAGGCAGAATGGTCTTGCCGCTGAGATCAATCACTTCATCAGCTGCCGGGGTGAGTTCGCCCGAGGTGAGGCAGACGATACGGCCATTCTTGATGGCGATATCGGCACGCACCACACCGCCGGGGGTCGCTACATCGGCGCCGGTAAGAACCAGGTCGGCTTTCATTGTGTACTCCTGCTGGCAGACATCAACGGAACATCGAACGGTAGAAAGAGAATTTGCGCTCCAGGATCAGCATCACCGCGATGGTGCTGAGGATGGCGATGGTAGCGGCGGCGGCAACGGAGGGCTCCGCCAGCCATTGCATGCGGTTGAACAGCACCACCGGGAACGGCGCCGAGCCGGGCGTGGAGATGAACACCGAAACCGGCACATTGTTAAAGGAGATCAGGAAGGCGAAGGTGCCGCCGGCCAGCACGCCGGGCCGGATGATCGGCAGCGTGATATGCCAGAATACCCGCCACGGGCTGGCGCCAAGAATGGCGGCGGCGCGTTCCACCGCGCCATCGCGGCCCGCCAGGCTGACCAGCACCGAGCGCACGATATAGGGCAGCGTCAGGATCACATGGGCGATGATCAGGCCGCGCCAGTTGATCAGATGCCATTGCGTGAAGGCGAGCAGCAGGGCAAAGGCGGTCATCACCGCCGGCACATTCAAGGGTGCCAGGAAGAAGGTGGAAAATGCCCCACGAAAACGCGCATTCGGCCGTTCCAGATAGAGCGCTGCGGCCGTGCCGAGGCAAGTGGCGATGACGACACTGGCAAGTGCCACCATAGTCGAGAGCCAAAGGCCGTTCATCAGCGAGCTATCGGCGAAGGCAGCACCATACCAGCGCCAGGTGAAGCCAACCGGCGGGAAGGTGATATACCGCGTTTCGGTGAAAGCAGCGCCGATCACCATGATGATCGGCACAAGGATGGCGGCGTAGATCGCCCAGGCGAGGTAACTGACGATTGGGAATTTCATGCGCCACGCAGCCATGCCGCGAAGCGGCGTTCGGTATAGCGCCCCACCAGGGCGGTGAGTGCCAGGGAGATGACGAGCAGCAGGATGCTGAGCGTTGCCGCCATCGGCCAGTCGAAGGTGGTGACGGCCGCATTGTAGATCTGCAGCGGGATCACCTTGACGCGGTTGCCGCCAATCACATAGGGCGTGACGAAGGCTGCTGCCGATAGGGAGAAAACGATCAGGCCACCGGAGAGAATGCCGGGGAAACTCAGCGGCAGAATGATCGACCGGAACACCCGCCAGGGCCCGGCGCCATGCAATTGCGCGGCACGGATCACCGCCGGGTCGATCTTATCGATGGCGGTGCAGATGTTGATGATCATATAAGGGCCGAAGCTGTAGACCAGCACGGCGATCACACCAGCCTCGGAATTCAGGAACTGCACCGGCTCGCTGGTCAGGCCGAGGAAGCTCAGCGTCCGGTTGATAAAGCCGCTGGGGCCGAGGATCAGGATCCAGGCAAAGGCGGTGACTACCAGGCTGATCATGATCGGGATCAGCAGAATCATGGTGTAGGCGGTGCGGGCGCGCTGCGACGTGGTCTGCGCGATATGCAGCGCGACAGGATAGCCGAGTAACCCCGACAGCAGCGTGACGATGGCAGCGATGCGGACCGAGCGCAGCAGTGAGTCGAGATAGAACGGATCCGTCAGCACCTGGCGGAAATGCCCGAGCGTGAAACCGGACAATTCGAACGTAACCTGGTCCATGGTGCGGAAGCTCATGCTCAGCACCAGCAGCAGCGGCCAGGCCCAGGACACGACCAGCCACAGGGTCGCCGGCAGCACCAGGGCGGCGGGCGAACGGCGGCTCATGGCAGCACGATCCAGTCGTGTGGCGCCACGGCAATAGACACTGGGGCATCGGCCACCAATTCAGCCGGCGGCGGCTCAGCCAGATGCGCCACGATCTCGTCGCCCTGCCCCAGATCGACGCGCAGATGTGTGCTGGCGCCGGCGAAAATACGGTCAGATACGCGGCCACGCAGCGTATCAGGACCGGGTACCACCGGGCGGATACGGTCGGCACGGACACCAAGCAGCACTTCGCGGCCCACCGCCAACGACGCGTCATAGGCTACCAGGACAGAGCCGGCATCGCCGACGTGGACCCGCATGCCCTGCCCCGTCACCTCCGCCACGATACCGCGCAGGAAACTGGACGAACCGATGAAATCGGCGACGAAGCGGGTCTGCGGACGGCAATAGATGCCTTCCGGCGTATCGATCTGCTCGATCCTGCCATCACGCATCAGAGCGATGCGGTCAGACAGCGTCAACGCCTCCTCCTGGTCATGGGTGACATAAACCATGGTGGTACGCAGCTTGGTGTGGATGCTGCGCAATTCGCTTTGCATGGCGCGGCGCAGCTTGGCATCCAGATTGCTCAATGGCTCGTCGAGCAACAGCACGCGCGGATTGATCGCGAGTGCACGGGCCAGGCCGACGCGCTGCTGCTGGCCGCCGGAAAGCTCGCGCGGGTAACGCCGGCTAAAATCCGCCAGCCGGACCAGATCCAGCGCCTGCAACACACGCTCGCGGATCACCTCGGGCGACAGCTTTCGCATGCGCAGGCCAAAAGCGACATTGTCGAAACAGGTCATATGCGGAAACAGCGCATGTCCCTGAAACACCATGCCGAGATCGCGCTGATGCGGCGGCACATCATTGACCCGCTGGCCATTGATGATCACATCGCCGCTATCGGGCGACGTGAAGCCGGCAATGATGTTCAGCGTTGTGGTCTTGCCACAGCCTGATGGTCCGAGCAGCGAGACGAATTCGCCCTGCTGGATATCCAGATCAATCGACTTCAGTACCGTGGCGCCACCAAAAGCCTTGGTGGCGCCACGCAAGGACAGAACAGGACTCGAAGTCATGCTTACTTCTTCTCGATCTCGCGCTGCCAACGGCCGCTCAGTTCGGTGCGCTTGGCAAGATAGACATCCCACGACATCACCGAGGCCTTCTCGATATCCTCGGGCTTGAGCAGGAACTTGCTGACGAAATCCGGGCTGAGCTTGGTATTGGGGTTGACGTAGCCGCCGAACGCGGTTTCGGTCTGCGCCGCCTGGTATTCCGGCGACAGCACCAGGTTGACGAACTGGCGCGCCGCTTCGGCATTCGGGGCGTTCTTGGCAACGGCGATATATGCGGCCACGGCAATGGCGCCTTCCTTCGGCGCCACCCAGCGGATTGGCACGCCATCAGCAGCCAGGCGCTGTGCCGGGAAGCTGGCATTGAAGCCGATCCAGGCCTGGCGTTGCGAGAAGAGCGGGATCAACGTCGAGGCGCCGCCATGGAAGGTGCCGACATTCGGCGCCAACTGCGCCAGCTTGGCAAAGCCGGCATCGACCGACTGGGCCGCCTTGCCGCCCTGCAATTCATTGATCTTGAACAGCAGCGCATAGGAGAAGGTGCTATTGGCATCCGGGATCGTCACCTTGCCCTTGAGCGCCGGATTCCACAGGTCTTCATAGGAAGTCGGCGCCGGCAGCTTGGCATCGGCAAAGGCCTTCTCATCATAGAGCAAGCCCAGCAGGTAGAGCAGGAAACCGCTGCCCATGCCATCAGCATCGCGGAAGCGGGCCGGAATCTGCGCCATATTGGGCAGGCCTTCCAGCTTGTCCCACAGATTGGCCTGCTTGCCCTGCAGCCACGGGCCTTCATCCAGCATGAACACGCTGATCTCGGGATTGGCACGCTGCGCCACCGCTTTGGTCAGGGCCTGGCCACTCAGCACCGGGGTGATCACCACCTTGGTGTTGAACTTGTCGCGCATGATCGGCACCAGCACCTTTTCCACGGCACCGACCACGCCCTGCGGCATATAAACATTCAGATCGGCAGCCCGCACCGCCTGGGGCAGTGCGGCAAAGCCGGCAGCCACCGCCATGATCGTTCCGAAAACCAAGCCACGTGCGTTCATGTCAATTCTCCTTGCTTGCAGAAATATCGGATTTCTTGGGCGTGCAGCCGAGCGCCACGGACAGCGCATCAGCCATCACAGCGACGGTCTTGCCCAGTGCCTCGACCCGCTTGTAGACGCGGTGTTTCGGCGCCCAGATGCCAATTGAAGCCGCCATGCTGTCGGCTTCGTTGCGCGCCGCCGCTGCAATCCCCCACACATCCTCGAACCATTCACCACGGTTCACCGCATAGCCCTGCTGGCGGATGGTTTTCAGTTCGCGCTGCAATACCGGCGCCGACGTGATCGTGCTGGGCGTCTGCCGCTTCATGCGCGAGGTGACACGGGCCACCTCCCCCGGCGCACAATAGGCCAGCGCCACCTTGCCAGTGGCACAGCAATAGGCCGGCGCACGACTGCCAACCTGGGTGACGCCGCGCACCGGATGCGTCCCGTCGCGCTTGTCGATGAACACTGATTCGCCTTCGTCATAGATCGCGAGGTGCACTGATTCGCCGGTCTCATTGGCCAGGCGATCAAGGAAGGGACGCGCCACTTCCACCAGCCGCTCCTGCGAGAAGGACATCATGCCCATTTCCCACAGCTTCAGCGTCAGTTCATAGCGGCTATCCTGCTCGCGGCGGCGCACATAGCGGCCTTCCACCAGGGTATCGAGCAAACGGAAGACGTTGCTTTTCGGCAGGCCGAGTTCACGGCCGAGTTCAGCAACGCCGCGCGGCTCGCGGCTGCGCGACAGCAGATCCAGCAGGACCAAACTCTTCTGAACCGTCTTGGCCGTCATATCGTTCCACTATTTAAAACGCTGTGCCAATATTAGAGCGAAGTGTAAAACACACGTCAACAACAAATGCGGCTAACAATACGTGCACGTATGAGAGCAGCGGAAAGCTGCTATTTTCCTGGCGATTTTCTTGTTGTTAGAAGCTGGCTTCGCGGCGCAGTGCCGCCAGCAGATGCGTGAAGCCAAGCAGTACCGGCGAACGCGCCTCGACATTCAGCACTACATGGCCCGTGAGCACATGTGCCGCGGCTGTTGCTGCCTCAGCCCCCGGATCGAGCACCGTCATGCGCACGCGATAATAGGCACGCAATGGTTCGGCACCGCCATTCGGTCGTGATCGCGCCTGTAACGGCCCACCATGCAGCGACAGCAGGTAAGGCTGATCGAACTCACGTAATGCCGTGGCATCGACGGCAATCACCCGCACCGGCAAAGCAGCGCGACTGCCATCACCGGCGACAAAGCGCCCCTCGGCGCCTGATTTGAGCCGCTCTGCATCGGATTCGGTGACGAACGCTACCGCCTCCCAGGCCTGCGCCCCGGTCAGCGTGAACAAGGCTTCGCCCTCACCGATCCACTGCCCCGGCGCCAGATCGGGCAGCATATCGCGCACCATGCCGGCGAAGGGCGCGGTAAGGCGCGCACGATCCGCTTGCTGACGCAGCGATTGCAACCGCGCCATGGTGGCCTGGAGATCGGCTTCGATAACCCCGCCGCGCCGCATCCAGGGCGGCGCCAGACTCTGCACCTCAAGCTGCCAGCGCAGCATGGCGGCGTTGCGCTCGGCCTGCTCTATCTCCAGCGTCAGATCCTCGGCCGCGATCTTGAGCAGCGGCGCCCCCTCTGCCACCTGCACGCCGTTGGCGGCACCAAGGGTGGCCACCCGGCCTGCCAGCGGCGCATAGATCACCACCACATCACGCGCCCGCAGATAGGATGGCAGCGACAGGCTGCGATCGGTGGGCAAAGCCAGCAGCAGCAGACCGCCCGCGAAAATACCGAAGCTGAGCCAGGCGCGGCCGCTGTGGATCAGCCGAGGCAGCAGCGGCGCCAACAGAGTCACTTCCTTCAGCATGGGTTTGAGCGCATAAAGCCAGAGCTGCCAGGCAAACAACAGCGCGCCGAGCAGCTTGAAGAAAAAGCTGTAGATGAAAGCCGCAATCGACAGGGTAAGCAGCAGGCGATAGGCCCAGGCGCTCAAGGCATAGATCACCAGCAGGTCGCTGGGCTTTTCCGGCGGTGCATCGCCCAGCCGAAACAGGATTTCGCGCAGTCGCCAGCGCGCCAGTGCAGTGGAACGCTCCTGCAGATTCTCGATGCCGAGCCAATCGGACAATAGGTAATAGCCATCGAAGCGCATCAGCGGATTGAGGTTGACCGCGAAGGTGAGCAGCAGGCTGGTGGTGGAGACCATGAAGCAGACCGTCGCCAGCGGCCCTTCCGGCAGCACCGACCAGGCGAGCAGGGCCAGAACCGCTACCGCAATCTCTGCCTTCATGCCGGCAATATCGATCTCCACTCGGGCGGCGCGGGAATGCAGCCGCCAGGCATCGGTGGTGTCGGTGTAGAAGATCGGCCAGAAGACAATGAAAGCCACGCCCATCACCGGCACGCGGCAGCCGTGATATTTGGCGGTATAGGCATGGCCGAATTCATGCACGATCTTCACCAGCGCCAGCGCGAGGCCATAAAGCAACAGGCCGCCGGGCGTGAAATTCTCGGCAATAGTGGCGAAGAAGAGATCGAGCCGTGGCAACATCAGGCCAAGCCCGAGCAACCCGAGCGCCAGCATGACGTACTTCATGCGCGGATCGAACCACCAGCGCATATAGCCGACGGTGGCATCCAGGAAAGCATCGGACCGCAGCACCGGCAGGCGCAGGGAAAGATAGCTGCGCGAGGCCCAGGTGAACCAACCAGGGGTCTGTTGCTTGCGCGATTGCAACAGGCGCTGGCGCTCGGCATCGCCAACCCCCTGCAGCAGATTCATCTGCCGCAGATAGGCCATGAAAGCCTCGGCGCGGGAGGCGTTTGCCTTCAGCAGCGCTTTCGCATCCGGCGCATCGGGCCGTGCCATGGCATCCAGCAGGTCGATTTCGGTGGCGCCAAAACGGAAGAATCGGTGCTGGGCCGGATCGTGCAGCACCCAGGCTGGCTGGCCATCGCGGTCAGGTTCCACCGGCAGCAACGTGAGATCCTGGCGCAGCGCAAGCATGTCAGAAGCCGATTATCTCACGGGCGGCGGCCAGCGGACGACGCAGCAGGTAATAGCCGAGCGGCACCTTGTCGCCATGCAGCTTGGCGGTGCCGCGCAGGCCGATGCGCGGCGGTGCTTCGCCTTCCGCGAAACGCGCCGTGGCGCGGAAAGCCAGGATACCGGCAGGCGAATTCACCGCCTGATAGCTGACATAGGCCAGCCGGGCCGGACGTGGCCGACCGGGTTCGACATTGAGGAAGAAATCAACGCTGGCACCATCGGGCAAGGCAATGCTGTCGGCGGCCGCAATCCATATTTCCAACTCGGCGCGGGCCGGATCGGCCACACTCAAGATGCGCTCGCCGACCCTTACCGGGCGTCCCTTCAATCCCTCCGCATCGGCCAGCACTGCCACGCCATCGCGGTCGGCACGCAATTCGACGCGCTCCAGCAGACGCTCGGCTTGCACCACCTCGGCACGGCGCTGCTCAATACGCTCGCGCAGGATGTTGAGATTGGCCTGGGCCTCGCGGCTGGTGATCGCGGCCTGCTGTGCCAGGCGGTATTCCGCCTGCGCCAATTCCAGGCCATGGCGCACCACATCCAGCTTGGCGCGGATTTCACGGTCATCGAAACGCACCAGCAGCGCACCAGCACTGACCGGTGCATTCGGTCGCACGGCGATTTCATCGATCACGCCATTGATCGGTGCCCGCACCACCAATGCCTGCAGCGGAATCACTTCCGCTGCGCCCTGCACGGTAAGCTGAACCGGCACGAACAACCCGGCAGCGGCGACCAGCGCGGCAGCCGCGGCAAGATGAGCGCCACGGGCGGCGAGGAAGCGCCATAGCCGCAGCGGCAGGGCTTCATTGCTGACAACCGCATCAAGCGCCAGGCCCGCCGCATCGGCCCAGCTTGTAAGCAAGCGGATATCACGCTCCGGCCAGGACTGATCGCGGCCAAGCAGCAGCGCACCAATCGGCCGGCCCGCCGCGCCGGTCACCGGCAGCCACAAGGCCTGGGCTGGGAAATGTTCGCGCCATTGCCGCCGCAGCGCCTCGGGCGCTGTATCGGCTGTCACCACTTTGGGCGTGGCGCGGCTGTCATGGCCGAGAAAACGGCAGAGTTTTGCCGCCCAATGGCCGTAAGGACCATCGCGTGCCGGCAATGGTACGCCTGACATCGCCTCGATACGGCCACGCCGCTTAGCCCGATAGAGCCACAGGACGGCATTCCGGTATGGCACCAGGAGCTGGCTGTCATTGGCCAGCAGGAAGCCAATCTCGGCGCGGCTCTTGGCTGCCTGCGCCTTGCGTTGCAAGGTCAACAGGGTGGCGAGCTGCCTCAGCGCCTCCCCTTCCCCCGCCGCGTCGGGCGACGCTTCCGATGCTGCCTTCATGGAAGCTCTACCGGCCACGTTGGAACTGCGCCAGACCACTCATGCCCGGCAGCAGGTCGCGATGTTCGCCTTCCACACGGCCGATCAGGCGCACGGTCTGGCTGACCGGATCGACGCGGCCGCCGAAACGGTCGACAACGGCACGCACCGGCTTGCGCAATTCATCCACACTGATGGTGAATACCGCCCCAGGGCGCAGCCATTCCAGCCAGCGCGAAGCGACGATCAATTCCACTTCCAAACTGGAAGTGTCGTAAAGCTCGATCAGCGGCTCGCCCTCGCGCACATACTGATGCGCCCGCGCCGCCTGGGCGACGACCGTGCCGGCAAAGGGTGCCCGCACCTCGCATTTACGCAAAGTCACATCGATGGCAGCAAGCTCGGCCCGAGTCTGTGCTTCTTCCGCCTTTGCCAGTTCGGTCTCCAGCACACTCGCCATGTTGAGTTCGGTAAGGCGCTCATTCACCCGCGACTTTGCCTGGGTACCGGCAAGACGCGCCTCCACCACCTTCTTGCCGGCCTGCTGCGCGGCACAGTCCATCACTGCCACCAGGGCATTGGCCGCAAGCTGATCACCTTCGCGCACCGGCAAGCGCAGGATCACGCCAGGCATGGCAGCTGCCAAAGTGGTGAAGGTACGCGAGCGGAACTGCGCCCTCACCGTGTAATCACCCTCGGCTTGCTGTGCCGGAGATTGTGCATGAGCCGGCACTATCATTACACCGGTCAGCAATAATGCCGCCAGCAGCGCCGCCGACATACGGCGGACGCCCCTCATGGCAGGAGACGCGCCTCGCGCAGATACCGTTCGGCAGCCGGATGCCGCTGCACGAAGGCCGGCGTTGCCGCCATGGCCGCCGCCGTGGTATCGCGCAGGGCCTGATGCTGGCGCTTGAAGGTTTCCACCTGGCCTACCAGCAGGCGGGTGAGGCGATAGACATTGTCGGCCGACTGGTCGGCGCGGGTGACGACCAGGGAACCGACACCGATGGTGTTGATATCGGCGACCTGGCCACGATACTCATCACGCTTCACCACCATGTGCTTGAAATGCGGGTTGCGTGCGATCATGCCATTACGCACCGCTTCATCCAGGCTGAGGATGATGCCGCCGCAGGCCGAAGCCGACTCCGCGACATAGCCGCTGGGCGGCGCCGAGACATAAAGCGCGGCATCCAGTTCGCCGGTGCAGAGCAGGCGCGCCTGCTGGCCGGAGGTAAGCGCCGGCACATCCTGCACATCGGTAATATTGATGCCGAGAGAATCGAACAGCCGCTGCGCCGTCGCCCGCTGGCCGGAGCCCTGCGGCCCGAGCGCAATCCGCTTGCCCTTCAGGCCTGAGGCATTGGTGATGCCACTAGCCGGATTGACGATCACGGTGAGCGCTTCCTGCGGCCCGGCGACAACCACCCGCAGCGACGATTCCCGGCCGGCCTGGCGCTCGCGTTCGATTTCGGCAGCCAGCACATCGGCCTGCACCAGGGCGAAATCGACCTGGCCATCCTTGAGCCGGGCGATGTTCTGGCCCGAACCAGCCGAAGTCTGCACCAGGCAGCGTGTGGTGGACAAACTCTGATCTGCATTCCACAGCCGGCAAGCAGAAACACCATAGGGGTAGTAGACACCACCATAGCTGCCGGTGCTGACCCGCAGCAATTTTTCAGGCTGCGGCAGCTTGTCGTCGATGGCGCAGGCCGAGAGGGCCAGGAGCGCGGCGCAGGACAGGAAAAGACGTCGCATCATCATGGTCACTTCGCCCCCTGGCGCTCGATCGGCAGGTCAAGCGTAATCGGATCGGGAAACAGGCCCCGCTCCCAGGGCCGCATGGTGCTGCCGATATTCTCGGCAAGCTGCTTGATCGGCTTGCTGCGGAAATCCGCCGGCACCGGATTGAGGCCCAGGGCCAGGAAAATCTGTCCCAGCGCATCCTGGGCATTGGCGTAGGTTTCGAAGCGGCGAAGCTGCGCACGCAATGCCGATACCTCGTTGCGGATTCGCTCGATACGGGCACCGGCATCGGCAGCCACGCTGCCCTTGCTCAAGGCCGCGATCTCCATTTCCAGTTTCTCGATTTCCTCGCTGCGGCGAAGCTGCGACACCATGTCGACATAGCGCCGCCAGGAGAGATGCAGACGGCTGACCACCGCCATGTTCATCGCCAGGCGGCGGGCGGTTGCCAGTTCCTCGCGTGCATCGGCGATATCAAGCTGGCTCTGGATGGTGAAGACACGGAAAATATTCCAGGTCACGCGCGAGCTAAGCTCGGTCCAGGTCTGGTTGGTGAGGAAGGAATTGGTGTCGGAATTCCGGCTCGCTGAAAATTCCAGGCCGGGCAGCAGACGCAGCAACGCCTTGCGTACTTCAGCAATCTCCACACGGCGGGTATAGACCAACTCTTCGACATCGGCGGAATTCTGCAGCGCCACCTGCTCAAGCTGCTCGATGGCGACACCCAGCGGTGCCAGCGGTACCAGCGTGGCCGGAAGCTGCAGGCGTAACTCCGTAGTCGGGTCGATATTGAGCAGATTCTTCAACTCGATTTCCGATTGGCCGAGCGCTTGATCGAGCGATTCAAGCTGGCCCAACAGATCGAGCAGGGTGCGCTTGAACTGCAGCACCGAGGCCGGATTCTGCACGCGCTCGTTCTGCGCCTTGTCGAGATCGCGCAGGGTTTCGCGCACCTCCAGCGAGATGCGGTTGATATCGCCACGAAGCTCCTGCGCGGCACCGGCACGCCAGAAGGCAGTACGGGTCTGCTGCATCAGGCGCAGCATCGCCTTCTTCTGCCGCATCTTGGCGATCATGAAGTTATTCGTGGTCTGAATCGACTGGAAATAGCTGACGCCGAAATCCAGGATGTTCCAGGACAGCTTGATATCGCTGGTGAAGCGGTCGCGGTCGGTGGAATAGGACGGTTCCAGCGACTGGCGCTGGGTTTCCAATGAGCGGCTGGATGAGGCATTCATGCTGTCGCGATTGACGTAGCCCGCCGTGGCCGCCAGCACCGGCAGCATGTCGTAGCGCGCCAGGTTGGCCTGGCCGAGGGCCAACGCCTCTTCCATCATGCGGGTGCGATGATCGAGGTTGTAGGCCACGGCGCGGGCCAGGGCCTCGTCGAGCGTCACCGGACCATCGAGCGGCTCCTGGTTAGCATCGATCACCTGACGGTCGAGATTGACCATCGCTACCAGATCCTGCTTGGTCACCGGTACCGGCTCGACCGAACAGCCGGCGAGCATGGCCAGCATCGCCATCGCCGGCAGCACGCGCCGGGCATAATGTTGCGGTTTCAACTGCATCTTCCCCCTCAACTCCATACTCACGCCGCGCGGTCCTGCAGGATCGCAAGCAAGGCATCGCGCTGCGCTTGGAACAATGATGGCCCGGTCTGGCGCAACTGCTCGGTCAAACCCGGCTTGCCAGCCGGTGCCGCATTCGCCTCGCGGGCGGCCGGTGTTGCGGCATCGGCCTGGTCGGAACCGGGCACGCCATCGGCAGCCGGCGCCTCGGCGCCTTGCTGTCCAGGCGTTTGCTGCCCGGGCGTTTGCTGCCCAGGTGTCTGCTGGCCCGGCGCCTGCTGCTGGCCGCCCTGGCCAGCCCCCTGCCCTTGGCCGCCCTGGGGCGCCTGCGAGCCATCGGGATTGGTAAGGATAATGCGGAAATCCGCCGAGGCCTCATTGCCCTGCTTGTCGCGGCCCACCACCTTCACATCCACCGCTTCGACACCCTGGCTGCGGGCTTCCTGGGCATTGACGCTGAATTCGCCGGTCTGCGGGTTGAACTGCACGAAGGATGGCAATGCACTGCCATCAGGCTGCTTGGCTTCCTTGGCAATCTGTTCCGACGGGTCGGAATGGCGGAAAGCCGAGGCCGGAATCGAGAAGGTTTCGCTGGTCTGTTCGCCGAGCACGCGGTCCTGCATCGAGGCGGCCAACTGCACCGGATTGATCGGCAGCGAGAAGAAGCTCTGCACGAAACCGGCCACGGTGAGTGGCGCGCCGCCAAGCTGGCCTTCGCCGGCGCCGACGATTCTAGTGGTGGAGCTGGAAGAAGAGCTGTTGTTGCCGCTGACGCTGCTCGGCAGATTCAGTGCCGCGTTGGTGAGGTCGACCGGCGCTGTCGGCGGCGGCGGCGTGATCACCACAGTCGGCGGCGGCGGTGGCGTGGTCGTCTGCGGTGGCTGCAGCGGTGCAGGATCCACGGTGATCGGCACGATACTGGTGGCGCTGAGCGGACCGCCTGAACCGGTATTGCCAAGATCGTTCACCACGATGGTGAGTTCGTTCAAGCCGCCGGCCGCCTTGCTGCTGAGATAGGACAGCCCCGTAAGCGCGGCATTGAGCTGCGACAGCGTGCCCGTAAGCGTGATCGTCTCACTGGCGTTGCGGCCACCGGTAATCAGCGTTGTACTGGCCAGCGTCAACGTGCCTTCATTCACCGTCAGGGTCACGGTCATGTTGCCGCTGCCGACATCGACATCAGCCAGCGAGATCAGCTTGTCGCCGCTGATCTGGGTCGCAATTGTGGCGACCGTGCTAATCTTGTCCGGCGCCGTGATGGTTGGGGCATCATCCACTGGATCGACATTGATAGTGACCGAGGCTATCGCCTGCTCGTCCGACAGGCCACCGGTCAGCAGCGGATCAATGCCGGTATTACCGCGGTCGTTCAGCGTCACCGACAAAGTATCGACGCCGTTGAAATGCAGGTTGCCGCGATAGGTCAGGTTGGCAATGGCCGTGTTAAGCGCCACCTTGGTGCCGGTAAGCGTCATCGTGGCGCTGCCATTGGCCCCGCTATCGACGGTCAGGCCAGTGGTATCGGCAAGCGTCAACGTGCCATGGCTGACCGTCAGGGTGACGGTCATGTTGCCGCCGAGATCATCGACATCCGCGAAGCTGATACCGGTCAGCGCCAGATCGACATCTTCGTCCACCGTCTGCACGCCCGGCACGGCGATGGTCGGGGTGTCGTTGACCTCCTGCACCGTGATCGCCACGGTCTTGCTATCGGTCAGCGGGCCGCCGGAACCGGTCTGGCTGTTGTCGTTGACATTGAGCTGCAGCGTGTCGCTGCCATTGTAGTTCAGATCGCCCTTGTAGGTCAGGCCGGCGAGGGCTGCATTGATATTAGCCTTGGTGCCGGAGAAGGTCATCGTCGCATCCGAGGTGCCATCGCCCGCGGTGAAGGTAAGACCGGTGATGCCGGAGAGCGTCAGGACGCCATGGCTGACGGTCAGCGTTACCGTCAGCTTGTGATCGCCGCTGCCCTCATCGGAATCGATATCATCCAGGCTGATCAGATTGCTGTTTGTGCTGTTGAACACCAGATCGGTATCTTCCCGTACCGTCTGTGCGGTCGGCACCGTCAGTACCGGCGCATCATCCACCGGATCGACCACGATGCTCACGGACTTGGTATCGGTGAGCGGACCGCCGGAGCCGGTATTGCCGTTATCGGTCACTTCGATCTGCAGCGTATCGTTCGCCGCATGATGCGAATTGTAGTTCAGGTTGCCGCGATATTGCAGGCCATCAAGGGCTGTCCGGATATCGGCCTGGCTGCCGGAGAAGGTCATCGTCGCATCGGACGTGCCATCGCCTGTGGTGAAGGTCAGGCCATTGGTGCCGGAAAGTGTGATAACGCCGTGCGTCACCGTCAGTGTCACCGTCAGCCTGTGGTCGCCGGTGCCTTCATCGGCATCCACGTCGGCAATGCTGATCAGGTTGCTGTTGGCGGTGTTGAAGACCAGGTCGGTATCTTCGTTCACATGCTGGGCCGCAGTCGGCCGCGTAATCACCGGCGGATCATTGATCGGGCCGACCTCGATCAGCACTGATTTGGTATCGGTGAGCGGGCCGCCGGAACCGGTCTGGCTGTTGTCGTTGACGCTGATGTCCAGCGTATCGGTGGAGGTGGCGCCGGAATTGTCGTCCGGATCGCCGCGATAGACCAGACCAGCCAAGGCGGCATTGATATTCGCCTTGGTGCCGGAGAAGGTCATCGTTGCATCCGACGTGCCGTCACCGGCGGTGAAGGTCAGGCCGGAAGTGCCGGAAAGCGTCAGCGTACCCTTGCCCACGGTCAGGGTCATGGTCAGCTTGTGATCGCCGCTGCCTTCATCGGAATCGACGTCGTCGATACTGATCAGGTTGCTGTTGCCGACCGAGAAAGTCAGATCGGTATCCTCGGCAACGCTCTGCGTCGCCGGCACCGTAATCACCGGTGCATCATCCACCGGGCTGACCGTAAGGGCGATGGTCTTGGTGTCGGTGAGCGGGCCGCCGGAGCCGGTCTGGCTGTTGTCATTGACATTGAGTTGCAGCGTGTCGCTGCCGTTGTAATTCAGGTTGCCCTTGTATTTCAGGCCAGCCAGGGCGGCATTGATATCCGCCTTGGTGCCGGAGAAGGTCATCGTTGCATCAGCCGTACCGTCACCCGTGGTGAAAGTCAGGCCAGACGTGCCGGAAAGCGTGATGACCCCATGGCTGACGGTGAGTGTCATGGTCAGCTTGTGGTCGCCGCTGCCCTCATCGGAATCGATATCGTCGATGCTGATCAGGTTGCTGTTGGCGGTCGAGAAAGTGAGGTCGGTGTCTTCATTCACCGTCTGCCCGGTCGGCACGGTGATCACCGGTGCATCATCGACCGGGCTGACTGTAATCGCCACGGTCTTGGCATCGGTCAGCGGACCGCCGGAACCGGTCTGGCTGTTATCGTTGACGTCGATGCTGAGCGTGTCGCTGCCGTTGTAATTGAGATCACCCTTATACTTCAGGCCAGCCAGGGCGGCGTTGATATTCGCCTTGGTGCCGGAGAAGGTCATCGTCGCATCCGACGTGCCGTCACCAGCAGTGAAGGTCAGGCCGGAAGTGCCAGAAAGCGTTAGCACGCCATGCGTGACCGCCAGGGTCATGGTCAGCTTGTGGTCGCCCGACCCTTCATCAGAGTCGACATCCTCGATGCTGATCAGGTTGCTATTCGCAGTCGAGAAAGTGAGGTCGGTATCCTCATTCACCGTCTGGGTGGTGGCTGGCCGGGTGATTACCGGTGCATCATCCACCGGGTCCACCGTGATCGCCACGGTCTTGGCGTCTGTGAGCGGACCGCCGGAGCCATACTGGCTGTTGTCGTTGACGTTGATCTGCAGCGTATCGCTGCCATTGTAGTTCAGGTCGCCCTTGTACTTCAGGCCGGCCAGCGCTGTGTTGATATTCGCCTTGGTGCCGGAGAAGGTCATCGTCGCATCCGACGTGCCGTCGCCGGTCGTGAAAGTCAGGCCAGTCGTCCCGGAAAGTGTCAGCACGCCATGGCTGACCGTCAAGGTCATGGTCAGCTTGTGATCCCCAGCACCTTCGTCGGAGTCGACGTCATCAATGCTGATCAGGTTGCTGTTGGCGGTCGAGAACGTGAGGTCAGTATCCTCATTCACCGTCTGGGTGGTGGCCGGCCGGGTGATCACCGGTGCATCATCGACCGGGCTGACTGTAATCGCCACGGTCTTGCTATCGGTGAGCGGGCCGCCGGAGCCGGTCTGGCTGTTGTCATCAACCGCAATCTGCAGCGTATCGCTGCCATTGTAGTTCAGGTCGCCCTTGTATTTCAGGCCGGCCAGAGCAGCATTGATGGCTGCCTTGGTGCCGGAAAAGGTCATCGTCGCATCCGACGTGCCGTCACCGGTGGTAAAGGTCAGGCCGGTGGTGCCGGAAAGCGTGATGACGCCATGACTGACCGTCAAGGTCATGGTCAGCTTGTGGTCGCCCGAGCCTTCATCGGAATCGACATCGTCGATGCTGATCAGGTTGCTGTTGCCGACCGAAAAAGTGAGGTCGGTGTCTTCGTTCACCGTCTGAGTAGTGGCTGGGCGGGTAATCACCGGCGCATCATCCACCGGGCTCACGGTGATGGCGATATTCTTGCTATCGGTCAGTGGCCCGCCGGAACCATACTGGCTGTTGTCGTTGACACCGATCTGCAGCGTGTCGCTGCCATTGTAATTGAGATCACCCTTGTATTTCAGGCCGGCCAGGGCAGCATTGATATTCGCCTTGGTGCCAGAGAAGGTCATCGTCGCATCTGACGTGCCGTCACCGGTGGTGAAGGTCAGGCCAGAAGTGCCGGAAAGCGTCAGCACACCATGGCTGACCGTCAGGCTCATGGTCAGCTTGTGATTGCCAGCACCTTCGTCGGAATCGACATCCTCGATGCTGATCAGGTTGCTGTTGCCCGTCGAGAAAGTAAGGTCGGTGTCTTCATTAACCGTCTGCGCTGTCGGCACAGTGATCACCGGCGCATCGTCCACCGCCGCAACAGTGATCGCCACCGTCTTGCTATCCGTCAGCGGGCCGCCTGAGCCGGTCTGGCTGTTGTCGTTGACACCGATCTGCAGCGTGTCGCTGCCATTGTAATGCTGATCGCCTCGGTATTTCAGACCGGCCAGGGCGGTGTTGATGTCGGCCTTAGTGCCGGAGAAGGTCATCGTCGCGTCCGATGTACCATCGCCGGTGGTGAAGGTCAGGCCAGAAGTGCCGGAAAGTGTCAGCACACCATGGCTGACCGTCAGGGTCATGGTCAGTTTGTGATCGCCCGAGCCCTCATCGGAATCGACGTCGGCAATACTGATCAGGTTGCTGTTGGTGGAATTGAAGATCAGGTCGGTATCTTCATTCACTGTCTGCGTCGTGGCCGGCCGCGTGATAGCCGGCGCGTCATCTACCGGGTTGACGGTGATAGTGACGGTGGAAGTAGTTTCCTGTGCACCGCCGGCACCGGTATTGCCCTGGTCATTGACCTTGATTACCAGCGAATCAGTGGCAGCGATATTGGAATTATAGTTCAGGTCGCCACGGTACTTCAGGCCGGCCAGGGCGGCGTTGATCTTATCCTCGGTGCCGGTGAAGGTCATCGTCGCATCCGACGTGCCGTCACCTGTGGTGAAGGTCAGGCCGGTGGTGCTGCTCAAGGTCAGCACGCCATGACTGACCGTAAGCGTGACTTTTAGCGGCGCGCCGAAATCGTCCGGATCATCAATGCTTATAAGGTTGCTGTTGGTGGAATTGAAGATCAGGTCGGTATCTTCGTTCACCGAAACATTGTTGTTCGCCAGGGTGATGCCCGGCGCATCGTTGGAACCGGAAATCGCCACAGTGATATGCTTGGTTTCGGTGAGCGCGCCGGTGCCGCCATTGGCCTTGTCGTCGATGGTAACGGCAATATCGACCGAGATATCCGGGTTGCCGGCAGCCGGCGAGAATTGCAGGCCCTGCAAGGCCGCATTTAGGTTCGCCATGGTGCCTTCGATCACCATGCTGCTGGCACCATTGGTGCCGGTGATAAAGCTGATGCCGGTAGTGCTGCCAAGCGTCAGGCTGCCATAGCCCGAGGAATTGTAGGTCGAGGCCAGGGTAAGCCGGTAGGTCAGCGTCGAAAGTTCGTAAGGTGTGTCCTTGGCATCATCGAAGCTGATGGCATTGCTGTTGCCGGTGCTGAAAGTAAGGGCGCCACCAGTGGTGAGATACTGCACGGCGGTCGGCGCCGTCAGGGTCGGCGCATCGTTCACCGGGTCAACGGTGATATCCACGGTCTTGGTATCGGTGCCAGAACCCGTGCCAGTATTGCCGTTATCGTCCACCGTGATGGTGAGCGTGTCCTTGACCTGGCTGTTGAAGGCGCCAGCACCAGTGCCGTTATAGTCTTCGTTGGCCTTGTAGCTCAGGCTGGCCAGCGCCGCATTCACCGCCGTGCGTGAGCCGGAAATGGTGATCGTATCGGAATCGTTGGCTGTGCTGTTATCGAAGCTGATGTTGCTGGTGGTGCCCAGCGTCAGCTTGCCATGCTGCACTTCCAGCGTGACCGTGATGTTGCTGCCAAACGAATCCGGGTCGGCCACCGAGATCAGGTTGCCGCTGGTGAATGTGAGGGAGGTATCCTCGGTCGCCGTCACCGAACTCGGCGCGGTGATCACCGGCGGATCGTTCGCATTCGAGGTGTTGATATCGATATTCTTGGTGACGATGTTGTAGCCGGCGGTGGCACCGCTCGGATCCGCGCCGCCGTTGCCGTTATTGGTGGTGGTGATGTCATTCACTGTCACCACCAGGCGCAGGGTGGCGTTTTCATCGCCTGGCACCTGCAACTGCAGGCCATCCAGCGCCGCCTGCACATCGGCCTTGGTGCCATAGAAGGTCATGATCGAATCGGCAGCGCCGTCACCCGTGGTAAAGGTGAGGCCTGTCGTGGTGCTGAGCGTCAGTTCCGCGGAGCCATAGGTGGAACCAGCCTTCTGGATATCCAGCGTCACCGTCAGCTTGTCTTCCGTCATCGACGGCGTGTTTTCGTAGTCGGGATCGCCTACCACGATACGGTTGCTGTTGCCGGCCGAAAAGGTCAGCGGCGTCACGGTCGAGAAAGTCTGGGTGCCAGGCACCGTCAGGGTCGGGGCATCATTCACCGGCGTGATGGTGATGTTGTAGCTGCCATTCACCGAACCGCCAGCACCATCGCGCACCGTGAAGGCGAAGGTATCGGCGTGGTTCTCGGAACCATCGTGGGTGTAGGTGACACGGTTATTGTCGAGGTCGTCCTGCGTGAACACCGAACCAACACCAAGCACGGCCCCATTCAGCTTGAGGGTGCCATAATCGACATTATTGGTAATGAGGTACTGGCGCTGGATCGTGGTGTTGTCAGGATCAGTATAGTGCAGGTGGAATTCATCATCGCCGGTGCCGGCGGTATTGTCGGTGCCGAAACCATTGCTGCCCTTGATGGTCTTGGTCTCGCCCTCGCTGAGGGTCATGTCCTTCTGGCTGGACCATACCGGCGGATCGTTCAGCGGCGCGGCTTCGATGTTGACGGTGTAGACAGTTGAAAGGCTATCCGCCTTCCCGCCGCCGTCATTCACGCCCATATTGTCGTTGACCTGGAACTTGAAGCTGTCGGCGAACTGCTCATCGCCGCCATGAGTGTAGCGCAGATTGCCGCCATAGAGCTGCGCCTTGGTGATCACCGTGGTGAGGTCCACCGTGGTCTCGAAGCTGCCGTTATTGTCGGCATCGAGTTCCAGCACGCCATAGGTCGGCAGGTTGGTGATCTTGAAGGTCAGGTCGTTGGGATCGGCATAGCCGGTACCGCTCTTGTCGCCAGAGCCATCCACATCCGCGAGGGTGAATACTTCCTCGTCGATGATGTAGCTGCCGCCTTCATTCACCACCGGCACTTTCAGCACTTCGGCAGTCGGCTGGTCGTTCACAGGCGTGATGTCGAAATCGAGATCGACCAGCGAGCTGATATTGGTGCCATCGCTGACGGTGAGCTGGATACGGTTGTTGGTGGTGAGAAAGTTTTCGCTGCCGTTATGCTTGTAGGTGATCAGGCCGTCATCCACGTCCTTCTGGCTGAAGGTGGCATGCAGGCCGAGCGCCGTGGCGCCACGATAGATGGTGCCATTATCGGAAACCGTCTCGATGCGGTAGACCAGCAACTCGACCGGCGTATCGCCGTCCGTCGTACTCAGATTGGCGGTGGCGATGGTGCCGCTGCTGCCTTCATCCAGCATCACGGTATTGGAGACGATCACCGGTGCAATGGTGTTGGCCGGCACATCATCCAGAGCTTCCGGGCCGGCGCCATCGCCGGCGATCAGGTTCGCCTCGATCTGGAAAACAATCTGCGTCAGGGTGGCACTGGCGCTCGGATCGTCGTAGATGCCGCCTTCACGACGGTCAGGATAGCTGCGCAGGCCGCCATCTTTCACCGTGAAGATCGCCTGTGTCACATAAGTTGCCACCGACAGGTCGGAATAGCGCAGCTTGCCGTCGTCAATATCCTGCTGCGTGAAAGTAGAGCCGATCGTGAGGTATTTCCAGGTGCTGCCATCGAGGAACTGGAGCTGGCCCTCCGGCGGCACGGCAACCACCGTGTAGGTAAGGTTGTCGGTACCGGAATCCGGGTCGGTCACCTGCAGCATGCTGTTGGTGATGACGATGCTGCCCTGGCCCGGCGCCATGATCGCGCCGGTATTCACCGCCAATATCGGGTCGTCATTGTTGTAGAGTACGTTCAGCTTGATATCGCTGGTCGTGCTCTTGTTCACGCCCTCGCCGCCACCATTGTCGGTCACCTTGACCTGGAAAGTCAGCGGCGTGCCGCTCGGCTCATCGGCACTGGCATCGTAGGTCAGGTTGGCCACGTCGTTGCTGGTGAAGGTCGCGCCGACAGTCAACGCAACGCCGTTCAGCTTCAGCACGCCGGCGGTGGGCAGCGACAGAATCTCGATGCTATGCGGGCCGTCGCTGATATCCGGATCGGTGATGGTGAGCGTCACCTGCTTGCCGGTCTGGCCTTCATATACGTCGGTGGTGCCGGCGGCTTCCGGCGCCTGATTCACCGGCGTGATGGTCACCGGCACAATGATATTGGTGACGATGCCGCCAGCGCCGTCTTCCAGCAGCAGCTCAAAATTGTCCGAGGTGTTGCTCGGCACCTGGCTGCCATCATGCTTGTATTGCAGATGCTGGATCTGGGTCTGATCGAACACAGTGCCGATAACCACCGGGCTGCCGTTGAAGGTCAGCACGCCGTCGGTTGGCAGCGTCACCACCTTGTAGATGAGCTGCACGGTCTGATTATCGGGATCGACGGCGGAAAAGGCGTAGAAGTTCGTGCCGTTGCTGAAGGCAACGGTGCCGCCTTCCGCAACGGTAACGCCCGGCGTCGAGACCACCGGCACGTCGTTCACCGGCGTGATGTTGACGTTGATAGCCTTGCTGTTGCCACCGGTGGCCGCCACTGTGATGGTGTCGTTGCCGGTATAGTCGTCGGTGGCGCCGGAACCTTCGGTCCCCTTGTACTTCATCTGATTCAGGGCGGCGTTGATCGCGTCCTGGGTGCCCTTGAAGGTCATGGTAGCGTCGGCGGTGCCATCACCGGCGGTGAAGGTCAGACCGGTGGTCTGCTTCAGCGTCACCGTACCGTTGGCGGCGGATACCGTCACGGTCATCTCGATAGTGTTGCCGCTGTCGTCGCCGTCGCTGACGGTGAAATCCGTGATGGTGAGTTCGGCTGCTTCGGCGATCTTGTAGATTTTGTCGGCGGCAGCGGAGGAACTGATGCTCGGCACCGGGTCATCGAGCAGATCGGTGAAATTCGCCATTGCGGCAGCCGAGAATGGCAACGCCGCCTCGATACTGCCGGTGCTGTATTCCAGCACCCAGTCACCGCCGCGCGACATATCGCCGGTCAGGTTGGTGGAAGCCGCCACATCGGCATGGGTAAGCTGTGCCAGTTGCTGCACGAAAGCGGTGCCATCCGGGCTGGCGGCCACCGAGCAGCCATAGAGCAGCAGGTCGGCGCCGGCATTGAGCGACTGGCCCCATTGCGCCACCGCCTGGGCGAAATCGCCCTGCAGCGAGGCAGTATCGAGAATGCTGTTGCCGAGCGCGATGCGGCCTTCGTCGCCATGCGCCAGGATATGCACGGCACCGACATTGCCGCCGAGCTGCGCCAGGGTGTCGCCGATCACCTGCACCCCATTCTCGTCGGCGCCGATCAGTCGTACCGTCACCGAGGACGGCAGGTCGGCGATCAGCGCCGCGGCGCCTTCCACCTTGGCATCGATGAACACCACGGTCTTGGGCGTATTCTCCAGGCTCTCCTGTGCCGTCTGCGGCGGCGGCGCCACCAGATCGGCGCTGCCATTGCCCTGCTCTGTCGACGGCGCGGCATCGGTGGCCGGCTGTGTCAGCGTGGCAATCAGCGCCGCCACTTCCTGCTGCTGTTGATCCTGCTGCGTCGTATCTTGCGTTGTGGGGGTGGTATTATGGTCCGCTGCGGCAGCGGCAGCCGGCGCAGCAGCATCGAACAGGATGCGTGGCTCCAGGGCGCGCAATGTGAGGGGGCCTCGCGCCACATCGGCTGGCTGCAGAGATGGTTTCTTAAGCTGCGAGCCGCTGGGCTGAAACGTCATGGCCTTTGCCTCTACAACCACAGGCGAGTGCAATCTGGAACAAATGATGTTCTCATCGCCTCGGCTACGGCCTCAAAAATCGCAGGATCACCCTTTGCAAGGAAATTAACCGGCAGAAACCACCCCAGCAAGCACTATTCAGCAACCTCCATGCGATAACGCATGCGCGAAATATCCGTCAAGATTAGACATATTGCGTCGTTTTTCAGAACAATTCTATAAATGACCTCGCGCAGGTATCAATCTTCCGCATGCACCCTCAGAGGGAATTATAGGATTATTATCTTATAATATTGACGCAATATGCTTCTATGCGTCCCAAGGTAGAACGCTTGCGAAAGATTCTAAAGTGCAGCTTCGGCGATAGGCACTTCAACCATCCAGGTCGAAGGAGCGAATGATCGATATAAATATGCACATAATCAACTTATGATTATGATCAGATGCTGGCTGCTGGCCCATTGATCAGGCCAATCACCACAGCAGCATGCTTCCATCACATCCAGGCGGCGGCGCAGCAAGTCGAGCAGGTAGACCAGGCAGGCCAGCAGCGGAATCGCTGTGACGCTGCCGCTCCAGGATATTAAGCCCGCGCCTTGATCACCCCAGGGCTTTAATGAGGGTGGCCGACTTGGTGACGAAGCCGAAGCATTTCTTCACGTTCCACACCGTCGCCTCGGCGCAGAAGGCCGGCGACGAGGTGGCGCAGCAATCCTCCACCAGCACGCAGCCATAGCCGAGGAAATTCGCATCGGTGAGGCTGTGCAGCACGCATTGATCGGTGTTGACGCCGGAGAACAGCACCGTGCGGATACCGAGGTTGCGCAGGATGGAATCCAGCGGCGTGTCCCAGAAGCCGCTGATGCGGTATTTGTCGACCTTGATGTCTTCCGGCTTCTGCTCGAGTTCATCGACCACCGCCGCCGCCCAGCTATCCTTTTCCAGCACCCGCGCGCCGCTGCCGGGCAGCGGATCGCCCAGGCCGACGCCACTGCCGGAATTCTTGTAGAGATGAATCTGGTTCGGCGGCATGTTGGCGAGATCCGGCCGGTTGCCCCAATTGACCCAGATCACCGGAATCCCGGCCTTGCGCAAAACCGGCAGCAGCTTCTGCAGCGGCTTGATCGGGGCGCGGTCCGGCCGGTAGTCGCCGCCGATATGATCCACCCAGCCGCCGGGCGCGCAGAAATCGTTCTGCATGTCGATCACGATCATCGCCGTGCGCTTGGCATCAAAAGTGATGTTCTGCGGCGCTGCCTTCACGGTCACCGGCTTTGGCGCCGGGGCCGGGGTCGCCATGTCGATATGGCTCGCGCTGGCGCCCCAGGCATAATAGGCACCGGGTGCCGATAGCGGCTTCAGCTTGGCAGCAGATTTCTTGCTCGGTTTGGCCATCATCTTCTCCCATGACACAGCCCATGACATCGGCTGGTCCTGCAGAAGCAAATAACCTGCCAGCCGCCAGCGCCGGATAGTCCAGGAATGACATGCATACGATGCCTGTTTTTTAGGCTTTGCATGCAATTATGCGCAGCGCATCGGCAGAGTCCCTCAGGCAAGACACTGAGCCCGCTTGATTCCACTCGATTCAATTATGAATCACGCTGGCACGCCGATTGCAGCTTTCTCCTACGACTGATCTGTCGCCATCCTGAGGGGGAATGCCATGCTTCACGTTGATCGCCGCCATTTTCTCACCGGCACCGCTGCCGCCGCTGGTGTCACCTTTGCCGGTAGCTGGGCCCTGCCCGCCCGTGCCGCCGGCCCACTCACCGTGGGTGTGCTGATCCCCGGCTCGAAGTCCGACAAGGGTTGGATGGAATCGGGCTATGACGGCCTCAAGGCCGTGGAGAAGAAGCTCGGCGACAAGGTGAAGATCAGCTTCATCGAAAACGTGAAGTTCGGCGAAATGGAGCAGGTGCTGGTCGCGCTTGCCGGCAAGAACGAGTTGATCATCGGCGTCGGCGGTCAGACCCAGGCTTCCGTGATGAAGGTGGCGCCCCGTTTTGCCAAGAAGAAGTTTGCCATCGTCGGCGGCAATGCCGATCCGAACAAGCCGGCCAATGTTTCCGGTTATGATGTGCGCCAGGCCGAGATCGGCTTCGTCGCCGGTGCCGCCGCCGCCATGCTGTCAAAGAACGGTGCCGTCTCCTATGTCGGTGGCCTGGAAATCCCCGCCATCGTCAACACCGGCAAGGAATTCGGCAACGGCGCCAAGTATATCAACCCCGGCATCAAGTATTTCGAGAACTACACCGGCGACTTCGACGACGTGGCGAAGTCCAAGGAAGCGACTTTGGCCGCCATCGCCCAGGGTGCCGATGTGCATTACCACATCCTCAATCTCGGCCTGCGCGGCATGGAACAGGCGGCGCGCGAGAAGGGTACAAAGATCATCGGCAGCTATACCGACCGCTGCGGCACCGATCCGCTCTATATCGCCTACTCGATCACCGGTGTCGGCTATCAGGTCGAATACGCCATCGAGCAGGCTGTCGCCGGCACCTGGAAGCCGGAATTCAAGCCCTTCGGCCTTGCCATGGGCCCGAAATCTTCCGACATGATCATCTGCGGCGGCGGCACGCCGGCAATGATGGCCAAGCTGGACGAGATCAAGAAGGACCTGCTTTCGGGCAAGATCAAGGTGCTCGACGCCTGATGCAGGCCACAGCCGAGGTATCGGAAGCAATGGCGGGGGCCGATGCCGGTCGGCCCCTGCTGGTGCTTGAAGATGTCTCGAAACGCTTCGGCAGCCTGCAGGCGCTGGCCGATATCAGCCTGGATTTCCATGCCGGCGAGGTGCATTGCCTGCTCGGCGAAAACGGCGCCGGCAAATCCACACTCTGCAATCTGATCTTCGGCACCCATGCGCCGGATACCGGCTTCATGCGCTATCAGGGCCGCGAATGGTTGCCGAGCGGTCCCGCCGAAGCCCTGACCAGCGGCATCGCCATGGTGCACCAGCATTTCAGCGTCGTGCCGCGCATGAGCGTGGTGGAAAACCTGATGCTCGGCCAGGTGCGCGGCGTGCTGAAGCACAAAGATTACGCCGCGCGTATCCGTGAGCTGGGCAAGCGCTACGACCTTGCGGTCGATCCCGATGCCATTGTCGGCGAATTGTCGGTTGGCGAACGTCAGCGCGTCGAGATCGTGAAATGCCTGATGCGTGAGCCGCGTCTTCTGGTGCTGGATGAACCCACCGCCGTGTTGCCGCCGGAGGAAATCGGCGCGCTGCTGGATATCGTACGCCGCGTGGCTGACGATGGCCGCGCGGTGATCATGGTGACGCATAAACTGGCCGAGATCGCCAAGGTGGCGGACCGCGTCAGCGTGCTGCGCGGCGGCCGCAAGATCACCACTGTGCGCATGGCGGAAGCCCAGATGGGTGACCTGGTGCGCGCCATGGTCGGTCGCGAAGTGGTGTCGCTGGAAAGTGCGCTACAGGCCAGTCTGGCCGAGATTGCGTCGCCACCCGCTGCGGATGACGACAAGCCCAAGCCCTTCGCCCTGATCTGCGACGGCCTGACGGTGAAGGACCGTACCGGCGCCGTACGGCTGGATAATTTCACGCTGGAAATCCGCGCCGGCGAAGTGATCGGCCTGGCCGGCGTGGAAGGCAACGGGCAATCCGAGCTTGGCCGCGTGCTGGCAGGATTGCTGAAGCCCAGCGCCGGGCGGTTCCATATCGGCGATGAGGATCTGACCGAAGCCGGGCCGGCGGCGGTGACGGCGGCCGGCGGCGGCATCGTGCCGGAGGATCGCCATGCAGTCGCCTGCGTCACCGGCATGAGCGTGGCGGAGAATATCTTCCTCAACAAGCTCGGCGACTTCACCCGCTTCGGCATGCTGCAGCGTGGCGCCATGACCACGGCGGCGAAGGAACTGATGACGCAATATGATGTGCGCGCCGCCTCCGCCGAGGTCGCTTTCGGCGGCCTTTCCGGCGGCAACCAGCAGAAGGCCGTGCTGGCACGCGAACTGACCCTGAAGAAGCTGGTTTTCCTGCTCGCTGCGCAGCCCACACGCGGCCTGGATATTGGTGCCGTGGAAGCGGTCTACCGTAATATTCGCGCCGCCGCGGCACGCGGCGTCGGCGTGCTGCTGATTTCCAGCGAACTCGATGAACTGATTGCGGCCTCCGACCGAATCCTGGTGCTGTATCGCGGCCGGGTGATCGGTGAGAAACCGGCACGGATGGACCAGCGCGAAGCCATCGGCGCCCTGATGTCGGGACACGCTGCATGACAAGGTTGGTTGCATGACAGCTATTGCGCTTTCTCGCCCCGCCCTCACCCGTACCGCGCTGCGTCTGGCGGTGCCGCTCGGCGCCACTACCATCGCGCTGCTGTTCGGCCTGCTGATGATCGCCCTGTCGGGCCGCTCGGTGCCCGATGCGGTGGCGGCCTTCATCGATGGCGCCATCGGCTCGCCGTTTGCGTTTGGTGCCTCGGTGAACCGCGCCGTAGCGCTGGCCATGGTCGGCTTCGGCTTCATTATTGCCAACCGTGCCAATCTTACCAATGTCGGCGGCGAAGGCCAGATCGCCGTGGGTGGTATCGCCGCCACCGCCGTGGCGCTCTACGGCGGCGTGCAGGGCCTGCCGCTGGGCCTTGCCGTGCTGCTGCCACTGCTGGCCGGTGCATTCTGCGGTGCCGTCTGGGGCGCCATTGCCGGCGTGATGAAAGTGCGCTTTGGCACCAATGAAGTGATCAGTACGCTGTTGCTGGGCTTCATCGCGCTGCTGTTCGTCTATTGGTCCGTGCAGTCCGACAACCTGCTACGCCAGCCACGCAATTCCTCGGCAACGCTTCCGGAATCGCTGCCGATTCCGGAAGCCACGCAATTGCCGCTGCTGACGCCCGATCCGGAATCACCGCTGCATATCGGCTTGGTAATCTGCATTCTCTGCGGCATCGCCACCGCCGTGATGCTCGGTCGCTCTACTTTCGGCCTGAAACTGCGCGCCGTGGGCCTGAATGAACTGGCCGCGCGCCGCGCCGGCATGCCCTGCGACATGCTGCTGATCGCCGCCCTCGGCCTCGCCGGCGCGCTCGGCGGTCTGGCCGGCGCCACCATGATCCAGGGCGAGCAATATTACCTCAAGACCGGCTTCTCCTCGGGCTACGGCTTCGATGGCCTGGTGGTCGGCCTGCTGTCGCGCGGCTCGGCGATAGGTGTGCTGGCCGGCGCGCTGTTCTTCGGCTTCCTGCGGTCGGGCGGCATCTCCATGGAAATAATGGCCCAGGTGCCTGCCGCGCTTACTCTTGTGATCCAGGGCTTGATCGTCATTGCCGTCGCCGGTTCGGTGATCCTCTCCGAACGGCTTGCCGGGGAGGCGAAGTGATGATCGACCTGTTCGCGGTTTTCCTCGCCTCCACCCTGCGGCTGGCCATGCCGCTGATGCTGGCCGCCAGCGGCGAACTGGTAAGCGAACGTTCCGGCGTGCTCAACCTGAGCCTGGAAGGCATGATGCTGACGGCGGCCTTCTTCGGTGCGCTCGGTGCCTGGGGCACCGGTTCGCCGGTGCTGGGTATCCTCTGCGCCGTGCTGGCCGCTGTTGTGGTGGCGGCGGTGCAAGCGGTGCTGAGCGTGCGGCTGCGGGCCAATCAGCTCGTGGTCGGCATCGGCTTCAACATCCTGGCGCTTGGCGCCACCACGCTGCTTTACCGCATCATCTTCGGCGGCCTGTCGCGCGAGGAAATCCCGGGCCTGCCCAAGATGCATATTCCAGGCTTGAGCGACCTGCCGCTGATCGGCCCGGCGCTGTTCCAGCAGAGCTACCTGGTCTATTTCGGCTTCGGCTGCGTGCTGCTCTTGTGGTGGATGCTGAAATACACCGCCTTCGGCCTTGCCATCCGTGCCGTCGGCGACGATCCGCGTGCCGGCGACAAGGCCGGCGTGCCGGTGGCACGCACGCGCTATCTCTCGGTGCTGATCACTGGCGCCATGGCCGGCTTGGCTGGCTCCTTCCTCTCGGTGGCCGATATCAACACCTTCACCGAGAACATGACCAACGGCGCCGGCTATCTGGCGCTTGCCGCCGTGATCTTCGGTGGCTGGACAGTATGGCGCACCATTGGCGCCTGCCTGCTGTTTGGTGCTGCCACGGCGCTGCAATTCCAACTTCCCGCCATGGGCGTGAATGTGCCCACTGCATTGCTGCTGATGCTGCCCTATATCCTGGCGCTGCTGGCGGTGGCTGGCGTGGTCGGCCGGCTCGATCCGCCTGCCGCCCTCACCCTGCCCTTCCAGCGCGGAAAGTGATGCCATGCCGATCATTCCCGCCCAGCCTTATGAATTCGAGTTTCCCGCCGGCAAGCTGGCGCTGATCGTGATCGACATGCAGCGCGATTTCGTCGAGCCCGGCGGCTTCGGTGCCGCACTCGGCAATGATGTCAGCCTGCTGACCACCATCATCCCCACGGTGGCCGAGCTGATCGCCGGCTTCCGCAAGGCCGGCCTGCCGGTGATCCATACCCGCGAAGGCCACCGCGCCGATCTTTCCGACTGCCCGCCCTCCAAGCGCGCACGCGGTAAGGGCAGCCTGACCATCGGCGATAGCGGCCCGATGGGGCGCATCCTGGTGGATGGCGAACCGGGCAACGACATCATCCCGGAACTGGCGCCGGTGCCCGGCGAAGCGGTGATCCTCAAGCCCGGCAAGGGTGCCTTCTATGCCACGCCGCTCGGCGATATCCTGCGCCGCGCCGGGGTCAATCATCTGGTATTTGCCGGCGTCACCACCGAGGTCTGCGTGCAGACCACGATGCGCGAGGCCAATGACCGCGGCTATGAATGCCTGCTGGCCGAGGATGCGACCGAGAGCTATTTCCCCGAATTCAAGGCCGCCACCCTGGCTATGATCCGCGCCCAGGGCGGTATCGTCGGCTGGACCGCGCCGGTAAAGACCATCCTGCCGCATCTGGCATGAGCGCCTTCGTTCCGGGTGGCACCTTCGTCATACCGCCAACCGGCGCCGGGCTGCTTAACGGCCGCACCTTCGCCGTAAAAGACCTGATCGATATTGCCGGCCATGTCACCGGCGGCGGCAATCCCGACTGGGCCGCCGCACAGCAACCGGCGAAACACCATGCCCCGGTGGTGGAGCGAATGCTGGCCGCTGGCGCCACGCTGATCGGCAAGACCATCACCGATGAACTGGCCTTCAGCCTGGAAGGCGAGAATGCGCATTTTGGCACACCGCTGAATCCGCGCTGCCCTGACCGCCTGCCTGGCGGCTCCTCCAGCGGCTCAGCCTCTGCTGTTGCCGCCAGCCTGGCCGATCTGGCGCTCGGCACCGATACCGGCGGCTCGGTGCGCGTACCCGCCAGCTTCTGCGGCCTGTTCGGCTATCGCCCCAGTCATGGCCGCCTGCCGCTGGACGGCGTGATCCCCTTCGCGCCGAGCTATGACACGGTTGGCCTGTTCGCCCGCGATGCCGATACGTTGCGGCGCGGCGCCCTGGCGCTACTGGTGGATACCGCGCCCGCCATGCCGATCACGCGTGTCATGTGGGCCAGTGATGCCTATGCAATGACCCAACCGGCTGTGGCCGCCGCCCTGCCCCGGCTTGGCGAAGCCGTGCAGCTTTATGATGGTGAGGACGTCGACTGGCTGGAGGCTTATCGCGTGTTGCAGGCTGCCGATATCCAGGCTTCGCTTAGGCCCTGGATCGCCACGGCTAGGCCGCGTTTCGGCGAAAACATTGCCCCACGCTTCAGCGATGCCCTGGCGGTGAGTGAAAGCGAAATCAAGCGATACCGCCCGATCCGGGCAGCTATCCGCGCCAAGCTGGAAACGATGCTGCCGCCCGGCACGGTGCTGCTGCTGCCCACCGCACCCTGCCCGGCGTTGAAGCGAGACAGCGATGTCGCGGCGCGCGGGGATTTCTACCGCAGGGCGCTGACGCTCACTTCAGCCGCCGGTCACGCCGGATTGCCGGCTTTGAATATTCCGGCAGCGGAAGTTGATGGCTGTCCGGTCGGTCTGTCGCTGCTCGCCGGCGCGGGTCAGGATGAAGCCTTGCTCGACTTCGCCTTGGCGGGCCCGCTGTAGCCGCCCTTCTTGCGGTGCTTCTTGTCCCATTCCGGCTTTTTCAGCTTGCGCGGCTTCGATGCCTCGCCTTCGCTGCCCGGCTGCAGGCGCAGGATACGCAGATTCTCGCCAGTACCCTCGCGCTCGATCTGCTGCCAGAAACGCTCGGCAACATTCGCCGCCACCTCGAAATGGGCCTCGGTGTGGAACACCTTGATCGCACCGATATCGCGCCGGGTGAGATTGCCGACGCGGCAGATCAGCGGCAGCAGCCAGCGCGGCTCGGCATTCTGCTTGTGGCCAGCCGAGATGCTGAACCAGACACCGCCGCTGAAAGCCTCACGCGGCTTCTTCGCCGTTTCGGCTGCCGGCGCGGTGGCAGGCAGGTTTTCCGACAATTCCTCCGGCGCCGGCAGACTGGCGCGTTGCAGCCGCAGATAGGCGGCAGCGATCTGCTCCGGCGGATGCGCCGCCAGCAGGGCCTGCACGAAATCCGGTTCATCCCCGCTCAGCGGCGCCTGCAGCACCGCATCCTCCAGCATGCGCTGGCGGTCGCGGGCGGCGACATCGGCGGCACTGGGTGGCGAGCCCCATTCGGCGCGAATATTGGCACCAGCCAGCAGCCGCTGCGCCGTCTGGCGCCGGTTATACGGCACCATCAGCGCGCAAAGGCCCTTGCGGCCGGCGCGACCGGTGCGGCCCGAGCGATGCAACAGCGTCTCGCCGTTGGTCGGCAGGTCGGCATGGATCACCAGTTCCAGGTCCGGCAGGTCGATGCCGCGCGCCGCCACATCGGTGGCGACACAGATGCGGGCGCGACCATCGCGCATCGCCTGCAAGGCATGGCCACGGCTGGCCTGATTCAGCTCGCCCGACAGCGCCACCACCACGAAGCCACGGTTCGCCAGCCGCGCGGTGAGATGATTCACGCCCATGCGGGTACCGCAGAAGATCAGCGTACTTCTCGGCTGCATATGGCGCAGCAGGTTGATGATGGCATTCTCGCGGTCGCCCGGTGCCATCTGCAGCACGCGGTATTCGATATCGCCATGCTGCACCCGCCCCTGCTGTGCCGAGAGGCGCAGAGCATCACGCTGGAAGCGTTTTGCCAGGGCGGCAATCGGCTGTGGCACGGTGGCAGAGAAAAGCAGCGTGCGGCGCTCCGGCGGCGCGGCACTCAGGATATATTCCAGGTCTTCGCGGAAGCCGAGATCGAGCATCTCGTCAGCTTCGTCCAGCACCACGGCCTGCAACGCGCGGATATCCAGCGAGCCGCGCTCGATATGGTCGCGCAGGCGGCCCGGTGTGCCGACAACGATATGCGCCCCGCCCGACAGCATCTGGCGCTCCTGGCGCATGTCCATGCCACCGACACAGGAGACCACGCGTGCGCCGGTCTGCTCATAGAGCCAGGTCAGTTCGGTGCAGACCTGCAGCGCCAGCTCGCGGGTTGGCGCCACCACCAAGGCCTGCGGCAAGCTGCCGCGCTCGAAACGCTCCTGCCCACGCAGCAGGCCGGGCGCCATGGCCATGCCAAAGGCCACGGTCTTGCCCGAGCCGGTCTGGGCCGAGACCAGCAGATCGCGGTCGGCCGTTTCCGGCGCCAGCACCATTGCCTGCACTGACGTGAGTGTATCGTATCCACGCGCGGTAAAAGCCCGGGCCAAAGCCGGGACCACGCTTTCCAAACCATGCATTGCTAGAAACTTCCAGGAGGCGCCAACGCGGGCGCAGGGCGGGCCACAGCCCGAGTTGGCGCGTCTTTTAAGCCCTGGATTCGGAAACGTCAATTGCGCCGGCACCAATTGTGACCGGCATTACCGTCTACTTATGAGAACAGCCTGCCTACGAAAACAGGTTAAGCAAGTAGCTGTTGCTGCCGCTCGAGGTGCCGCTATCCTTGAGTACCAGATAGCGGGAAACCAGCTTTTCTACTGCATTACTGTCGCTTTTCAGCTCGGCGAGATCGACCTTGGCCTCAACGGCTGCAACCTGGGCATCCTCTTCCTGGTAAGCGATTTCCTTCGGAATCGCATTCGCCACCGTCACCACCTCACGCATCACCGAATCCGCCAGCAGGCTGACCGTGGAGCTGGCCGACTGGATGCGGCGGCTGAACTCGATTGCCGCGCGCACCCCCGGCGCCTCCTCGTCCAGATGCCGCTCGTATTCGATCTGCTGATATTTCTGCACCAGACTGTCGGTGGTGCCGGAGCTGGTGAGTGCGGTTACACCATTCACCGCGACATTGAGATCCTGGGCCAACTGCTTGAAGCGGGAATCTTCGAAGCGGTTGGCCAGTGAGTCAACATCCGACAGATCGCTTTCCAGGATCTTGCGGATCTTGCCGGGATATTGCGCTTCGTCCTCCAGGTCATAGGCACTGAGCACGAATTTCAGCAGCCGGCTATTGGCGAACAGGTCGTCCAGCGACTTCACGCTGCCGATATTATCCTTGTAGTAGGTGATCTCGCGCTGCACGTCACTGCGGTTGATGAAGATCTGATAATCCTGCCCATCATACTCGTAAGCCTGGCTGGTTGTGGTGCTTGCCGCCGTCTCGGTCAGCAATGTCTTGGTTTTAGCCTTGGCGTAAGCGGCGGCATCATTGCCCGCGATATCGCCGGCCTGGATGATCTTGCCGCTGGAATCAAGCACCGCCTGGCCGTTCAGGCTGACCGTGACGCCCTGCAGCTTCGCCAGCCCTGCCGGCAGGCCCGCCACCACATTGGCGCTGTTGGACAACGTGCCATCGGTCTCGTAGCCGACCAAATTGCCGTTCACATCGGTAAGGTCGCCCTGGGCGCCAAAATTATACTTCTTCGCCAGCTCCAGTTCCTTGGCACTGCCCTGGCGTGCCGTCGACGTCAGGTCGTTGAGATCGCTGGTGAGAACATCCTTGAGCCGCTGCTTGTTACTCAGGTAGAGATCGCCCATGCCGTTGGCTTCGGCCAGCACGCGCAGGAAGCGGTCGTCATTGATCAGTTCGTCAACGGTGGTGGCCGAGGCGGCACGGTTCTGGAAATACTGCGCATCGCTGACGACCTTGGCATTGTCCTGCTTGTAGAGGACATTGCGCGCCCGGATGGCGGCATTGTTCATCTCGCGGATCTGCTCCGCCACCACACTGTCTTCGCTGCTGGCCGCCGTAGCAGAGCTATTGGCTTCCGCCGTCTGCTGCAGCTTCTTGTACATCGCCAGCGCCGAGGCCGAGCCGGTGCTGCTGGAGGAGGATGAGCTATATAGGACGCTGAGATCGAGTTCCATGACCCGAGGCTAGCGTGCAGGCCGCAGGCCGCCGAGGCGAAATGCATCTCAGCAATGCTGTGTTACACAAACGGCTTCAGCCCAAGTTAACCAGCAAGCGGAAAAGCCTGCAAAAGCAAAGGCCTTGCCATGTTTCAGGCAAGGCCTTCATGTAACAGAGCGTAGTATTGTTACCGACGCTTTTAGATCCTTGGGCCTCAGAGGCCGAGGATCAGTTTCGACATGATATTGCGCTGGATCTCATTGGAGCCGGCATAGATCGAAACCTTGCGCATGTTGAAATAGCGCGGCGCCACGCCATCGGCATAATCGGGGCCGACTCCGGGCAGGTTCGAGCCTTCCATCTGTGGCGTGAAGGGCAGCGCATAATAGCCGACCGCCTCGGCGGCAAGCTCGGTCACCATCTGCTGCAATTCGGTGCCACGGGTCTTGAGCAACGAAGATGCGGCGCCAACATTCTGGCCGCTCTTGAACTGGCCGAGCACGCGCAGCTCGGTCATTTCCAGCGCCATGATCTCGATTTCGCATTGCGCCAGCTTGGCGCCATAGGCGGGGTCCTCAATCAGCGGCGTGCCATCGGGGCCGCCCTCGGCGCGGGCAATCTTGCGCACATGCTTGAGGCCACGCTTCAGCATGCCGGAATAGGCATTGCCGCGCTCGAATTCCAGCAGGTACTTGGCGCAGGTCCAGCCCTGGTTCAGTTCGCCGACCAGATTTTCCTTCGGCACCTTCACATCGTCGAAGAAAACCTGGTTCACCTCCTGCATATGCGGGCCGGGCTCATCCAGCGTGACGATCGGCGCCACGGTGATGCCGGGCGACTTCATGTCAATCAGCAGGAAGGAGATGCCTTCCTGCGGCTTCTTGCTCTGGGCGGTGCGCACCAGGCAGAAGATCATGTCGGCGTGCTGTGCTTCCGAAGTCCAGATCTTGCTGCCGTTGCACAGGAAATGGTCGCCCTTGTCCTCCGCCTTCATCTGCAGCGAGGCAAGATCGGAACCCGCGCCCGGCTCGGAATAGCCCTGGCACCACCACACCTTGCTGGCCAGGATATCGGGCAGGTATTTCGCCTTCTGCGCCGGGGTGCCGAATTTCATGATCACCGGTGCCAGCATGCGCGGGCCGAACGGCACCACGATGGGCGCGCCGGCGGCGGTCATTTCCTGCTCGTAGATATACCGCTCGGTCGGCGTCCAGCCCGGTCCGCCATGCTCCACCGGCCAGTTCGGCGCCAGCCAGCCCTTGGCCGAAAGCCGCTCCTGCCAGCGCTGGTGCAGATGCTTGGCGATATAGCCGGTGCGCGTCCTGGCCATGGCGGCGCGCATCTCGTCATCGAAATTATCGGCGATGAACTGGCGCACTTCGGCCTGAAAGGCACGTTCTTCGGCAGTGAATTCGAGGTCCATTGGCTCCCTCCCGCTCGGCTTCTTTTGCCCCAATATAGGCTTGCGCCGCAGCGCCGCAAAGCGCCGCCCGCCGCCAGTTGACGGGAATTCACCCGAAGCAGGTATCTAGCCGAATACCTTGCGTAAAAGCTCGGTGCTGCGCGCCGCGGGATTGGTGCGGATCGCCGCCTCTTCCTTGGCAATATAGTGGAACAGGCCATCCAGCGCCTTTTCCAGCACATGGTCGGTAATATCCAGGCCTCCCACCCCGCCGCCCGGCAATGCGGAAAGCTTGTCCGTGACCGCGCGGTAGGATTGCAATGCGCCGACATCGCGCATGGCATTTTCGATCACCGGTCGCATCGCGGTGCTGAGCGGCTGGCTGGTGGTGCGGCGGAAATACTGCGTGGCGGCATCCTGCGGCCCCTGCAGAATACCCTGGGCATCCTGCAGCGACATATCGGTGATGGCCTTGACGAAGATGTCCCGCGCCTTCGGCGCCGCCGCCTCCGCCGCCCGGTTCATACGGGTTTCAAGATCGTCCACCAACCCGGCGCCGCCGACGGCCTGCAGCAGCGACTTGCCCTTGGCCAGCATGCCGGGCAATGGGATATGGATTGCCGGATCCTTGAGATAGCCATCGGCCTTGCCGACCTGGCCGATGGTGCGTTCGGATGCCACCTTCAGCGCCTCGCGCAGGCCGGCAGTGGCATCGGTGTCGCTCACCTTGGCGCCGCCACCGCTACCGCCGAGCTTGCCGGCAAGGCCGGAAAGATCATTGGCCGATTTCGGCAGACTGAACTGCGCCGCCGCCGGCAAAGCCAATAGAGCCAGAGTCAAACCCAGTGCCGCGGATCGTTTCATGGCATCAACCTCCCACAGGATAGCTTGGCATCATCATAGAACAGGATGGATCGGTTGACATCGTCCGGTCTGGGGCGGAAAACAGGCCATGGCGACCAAAACTCTGTTCCCGACGCAAATCTACAGCGCCGCCCTGAAGCGGACCGGCCTAGCCGTCCTGAACCAGCGCCTGGCCGATGAAAGCATGGCACTGGCCGATGCCGATGCCGCCGGCCAGGATTGGAGCGCGCGCAACTATCTCGGCGGCTACACCTCCTATGGCAGCCATTGCCGCCTGCACCTGATCTCGCCGCTTTTCGCCGAACTGGAGCGTGCCATCCGGCCGCATGCACGCCGCTATGCCGATGCGCTGCATTATGACCTGCGCCAACGCCGTCTGGTGATGACCGATTGCTGGGTCAACATCATGCCGCCGCAGGTGATGCATGGCTCGCACCTGCACCCCCTCTCCTTCATCAGCGGCACCTACTACGTGCAGACGCCGCGCAACGCCGCGCCGCTGAAATTCGAGGATCCGCGCTTAGGCCTGTTGATGGCGGCACCGCCCCGTCGCGCCGATGCCCCGGCGGCAAAAAGACCTTTCGTGACGCACAAGGCACGGGCCGGACATCTGGTGCTGTTCGAGAGCTGGCTGCGCCATGAAGTGCCGGCCAGCGACGTGAAGGGCGAGCGGATATCGGTCAGCTTCAATTATGCCTGGGAAGACGTGACGAAAGGGAAATGAGCATGCGCGTGGCGATCATGGGCGTGGGCGGCGTGGGCGGTTATTTCGGTGGCCTGCTGGCGGAAAGCGGCGCCGATGTGGTGTTCATCGCGCGCGGCGCACATCTCAAGGCATTGCAGCAGGATGGCCTGAGCATTGAAAGCAATGTGCGGCCGCTGAAAAATCTGCCGATCCAGGTGACCGACGACCCGACGAGCGTCGCCCCGGTCGACCTGGTGCTGCTTTCCGTGAAGCTGTGGGACACCGACTCCGCCCTGCAGCAGGCCAAGCTGCTGGTGAAGCCGGGCGGTGCCATCGCCTCGCTGCAGAACGGCATCGAAGCCGTGGACAAGGTGACGGCGGTCTATGGCAAGGCCGCCACGCTGGGCGGCGTGGCGCATATCGCGGCGCTGATCGAAAAGCCCGGCGTGATCCGCCACAACGGCACCATGGCCAAGGTGACGCTCGGCGAAGTGGATGGCGGCAGGAGCGCCCGGCTCGATGCCTTCGCGGCCCTGGCCGAGAAGGCGAAAATCGAGCTGGCCCTGCCCGACGACATCCATCGCGCCATCTGGGACAAGTTCGTGTTCCTCGCCAGCTTTTCAGGCCTCACGGCACTGACCCGCAGCAGTATCGGTCCGATCCTGGCCGAGCCGAAGACCCGCGCGCTCTATATCGCCGCGCTCGAGGAAGCCTGTGCCGTGGCCCGCGCCAAGGGTGTCGGCCTGGCTGCCGATCACCATGAGCGCGCGCTGGGGCTTTCCGAAAAGCTGCCAGGCAGCATGAAGGCGTCGATGCTTGGCGACCTTGAGCGCGGTAACAAGCTGGAACTGCCCTGGCTGTCTGGCGCCGTGGCGCGGCTCGGCGCCGAACTCGGCGTGCCGACGCCGACACATGCTTTCATCCAGGCGGCATTGCAGCTTGCCGCCAACGGCCGGGCGTGACGCCATAGGCGGCCTTGAACTGGCGCGTGAAATGCGCCTGATCAGTGAAGCCTGAGGCCAACGCGGCATCGGCCAGGCTGGCGCCGGCAACAATGCAGCGCCGCGCCTCGCGCAGGCGCTGCTGGCGGCGGTATTCGCTCGGGCTCAGGCCATAGAGGCGGCGGAAACCACGCGCCAGATGGAAGCGGCTGATGCCGGCTTCCCGCGCCAGGGCAGCGATACCAATATCCTCCAGCAGACTGGCCTCCAGCAGGTCGCGGGCACGGCGCAGGCCCGGTGCGGCCGGCGGTGCCTGGCGTGGCGCCAGGCCGGCATAGCGCGGCAGCAGGATGCCCAGCACGCCAAGCAGGGCTTCATCGCGGCGTAGCCGGGTATCCGGTTCAGCCAAGCTGTCGAATGCCTCGGCAATCACCCGCGCCGCCATCTCGTCCTGTGCCAGCGGCTGGCGGAACAGCGGCTCGGCACCCGGTGCGCCGAAGCCTTCGCCGCCGAGATCGCGCAACAGCGGCACCGGCAGGTAGAGCATGCGATAGGTGAAGCCGCCGGCATCGGTGGGGCGGCCATCATGCACTTCCGCCGGATTGAACAGCATCAGCGCGCCAGGCCGGGTGCTGTAGCCGGCGCCCCGGCAGCGATAGCTCTGCGAACCGGTCTCGGTCATGCCGATGGCATAGGTTTCATGGGCATGGCGGTCATAGGCATGCTGCACGAACCGGGCACGCAGGGCCTCCAGCCCGGTGGCAGGATCCGCCACCAGCCTTACCCATTCTTCTACCTGCCGGATGCTCATGGATGGATTCTGGGGCTGGCCGCCGGACTTGGCAAGGTCACATCCGTGCAAGACCGGCAGTCCCCGGACCGGCAGACTGATGCTATGCAGTTCGATACCAAGATCGCCCTGGCGCTGCGCGCCGATCTCCCTGTCTGGCAGAAACTCAATGTCGCCGCCTTCCTGGCCAGCGGCATCACCGGCAGCGACCCCGCCCTGCTCGGCGAACCCTACCAGGATGCCTCCGGCAACCAGTATCTGCGCATGGTGCGCCAGCCAATGCTGGTTTTCGCCGCCGATGCCACCGACCTCGCCCGCGCCCATGCCCGGGGGCTGGAGCGCGGCGTGCGCATGGCAGTCTATATCGAGCCGATGTTCTCAACCGGCCACGATGCCGCCAACCGTGAGACGGTGGCGGCACGCCAGGCCAGCGACTTGCCGCTGGTCGGCATCGCCCTGCATGACGAGCGCAAGCTGGTCGACAAGGTGCTCAAGGGCCTGAAACTACACCCTTAGCCAGAATACGCCTTCAGGCGTTTGGCAGCTTCATCCAGCGTCGCGTTGGTCTTGGCGAAGCAGAATCGCACCACGTTGCGAACATGGTTCTCGGCATAGAAGGCACTGACCGGAATAGCGGCAACGCCGGCCTCTGCCACCAGCTTCTGGCAATAGGCTGCGTCATCGGCATTGGCGCCGAGATCAACATTGACAAAATATGTGCCCTGGCTCGGCAGCACGGTAAAGCCGGCTTCGCTCAGGCTTTTCGAGAAGCGGTCGCGCGCCGCCTGCAGTTCGGCGCGCATGCCAGTGTAATAATCATCGTCCTTCATCAGGCCATAGGCCACGGCAGCCTGCAGGTTCGGCGGCGTGGTGAAGGTGACGAACTGATGCGCCTTGGCCAGCACGCGCATGATCTTCGGTGCGGCGACGACCAGACCAACCTTCCAGCCGGTGAGCGAGAAAATCTTGCCGGCCGAGCCGATCTTGATGCAGCGCTCGCGCAGTCCGGGCAAGCCGATCAGCGGCTGATGCTGGCGGCCATCGAAAATCACATGCTCCCAGACTTCATCGCAGATCGCGATGGCATCATGCTCGATCAGGAAGCGGCCGAGCAGTTCCAGGTCCTCGCGCGGGAAGATGCTGCCCGCCGGATTGAGCGGGTTGTTCAGCAACACGGCGCGGGTCTTCGGGGTGAAAGCGGCGCGCAGGTCTTCTTCCGTGATGCGCCAATGCGGCGGCTTCAGCGTGACGAAACGCGGCACGCCACCAGCGCGCTGCACCAGCGGCAGATAGGCATCGTACATCGGCTGGAACAGCACCACTTCATCGCCCGGCCGCAGCACCGCCATCAGCGAATCGGCCAGCGCCTCGGTGGCGCCAGAGGTCACCATCACCTCGGTTTCCCAGTCGATATCGAGGCCCTGGAAGCGCTTGTAATGCGCAGCGACAGCCTGACGCAGTTCAGGGATTCCCATCATCGGCGGATACTGGTTCCAGCCATGCACCACCGCTTCCGCCGCCTTTTCGCGCACATCCAGCGGTCCTGGATCATCGGGAAAACCCTGGCCCAGATTCACCGCCTGGTGCTCGCGCGCCAGCCGGCTCATGGTTTCGAAGATGGTGGTGGGGATATCGGCGAAAATCGGATTCATGGTGACGCTTACTTATAGAGGTCCTTGAACTGATCGCGGAGCAGGTTCTTCTGCACCTTGCCCATGGTGTTGCGCGGCAGGTCTTCCATGAAGATGACGCGCTTGGGCTGCTTGAATTTGGCCAGGCGGCCTTCGAGTGCCTTAAGTACAGCAGCTTCATCCAGCGGCGAAGCCTTGTCCTTCACCACCACTGCCGTCACGCCCTCGCCGAAATCCTTGTGTGGCACACCGACCACGGCGCTTTCGATCACACCCGGCATGCCATCGATCTCGGTTTCGACTTCCTTGGGATAGACGTTGTAGCCACCGGAGATGATCAGATCCTTGCCGCGACCGACAATATGGACATAACCGCGGTCATCAACCTTGCCGAGATCGCCGGTGATGAAGAAACCGTCATCGCGGAATTCAGCCTTGGTCTTTTCCGGCATGCGCCAGTAGCCCTGGAACACATTCGGGCCCTTCACCTCGATCATGCCGATATCGTTGGTGCCAAGCAGCTTGCCGCTTTCCGGATCGGCAATGCGCAGGGAAACCCCCGGCAGCGGGAAACCCACCGTGCCGGCAATGCGCTCGGCATCATAGGGGTTGGAGGTGTTCATGTTGGTCTCGGTCATGCCGTAGCGCTCGAGAATGCGATGCCCGGTGCGGGCTTCCCATTCGCGGTGCGTATCGGCCAGCAGCGGCGCCGAACCGGAAATGAACAGGCGGATATGCTTGACCAGATCCTTGTTGAGGTCCGGATGCTCCAGCAGGCGGACATAGAAGGTCGGCACGCCCATCATGCTGGTGGCGCGCGGCAGCAGCTTGATCACCTGATCGGCATCGAATTTCGGCAGAAACAGCATCGAGGCGCCGGCCAGCAGCACGACGTTGGTGGCGACGAACAAGCCATGGGTGTGGAAGATCGGCAATGCATGCAGCAGCACATCCTTCGCCGTGTAGCGCCAATAGGCCTGCAATGTCTCGGCATTCGAGAACAGGTTGGCATGGCTCAGCATCGCGCCCTTGGAGCGCCCGGTGGTGCCAGAGGTGTAGAGGATCGCCGCCAGATCATCCGACTTGCGTTCGACCGGCGCGAAGCTCTCGGCAGCGCCTTGGATGGCCTCCATCAGCGTGCCATCGGCCTTGCTACCAAGCGTGAGGCAATGCGCCACGCCAAGCCTGCCGGCAAGGGCGGCGAGCTCATCAGCACCCTTCGGCCGACCGACGACGATGCGCGGCTCGGCATCACCGATGAAGTATTCCAGTTCGGCCAGCGTGTAGCCGACATTGAGCGGTAAATAGACACCACCCGCCGCAACCACACCGAGATACAGAATCAGCGCTTCCGGCGACTTGTCCAACTGCACGGCGACCCGGTCACCCGGCTGCACACCCAGGCGAATGAGCGTGTTGGCGAAGCGCGCCGCCAGCTTGAAGGCATCGGCATAGCTGAACACGCGGCCATCATCGGCCTCGATGAAGGTCTTGGAGGGGTCGCTGACCCGCGCCTGAACTAAACTGACAAGATTGTGATTCATCCCGGTCGTCCCGTTATCCCCTTCCAGGGGTTCGATTTCGCGCCCCATTACGACCAAGGCAGGCTGCTCATGCAAGCCTTGGGGTGATCTATCCTGGCTGATTTTCCGTACTAAAAGTGGTAACTAGTCGGTCGCTCAAGGAGGAACCTATGCGCCCTGTCACCTTTACGCGTCTCGCCCTGTCCCTCGGCCTCGGCCTTGGTCTCGGCACCGCCATCGCCCAGCCGGCCCAAGCACTGGACCTGGCTGGCCTGAACAACCGCAACGAGTTGGTGCTGTTCACCGACAAGGCGCCCGGCAAGGCCAGGACCCTGCCGGTCACCGGCGTCGAGGGCAAGCTGCTCGGCATCGACCTGCGACCGGCCACCAATACGCTCTATGGCATCAGTTCCTCGGGCGTGCTCTACACCATCGACACCAAGACCGGCGCCGCCAAGGCCGGCCCGAAGCTGAGCGTGGCGCTGGATGCCATCGATGCCCTGGTGGTGGACTTCAACCCGCAGGCCGACCGCCTGCGCGTGATCGGCTCGACGGGCCAGAATCTGCGCGTGAATGTCGAGACCGGCCAGACCATCGTGGACGGCAAGCTGGCCTACAGCGCCAAGGATGGTGCTGCCGGCAAGGCGCCGATGGTCACTGCCGGCGCCTATATCAATTCCTATCCGGCGGCGAAGCAGACTCAGCTCTTTGAATTCGACAGCGGCTTGCCGGCCTATATCGTGCAGGACCCGCCGAATGACGGCCAGCTCCGCACCATTGCCGCCGTGAAGTTGAACAAGGGCGCGGTGATCAGCGGTATCGATATCTACACCGATGCCAAGGATGACTATCACGGCTTCGCGGTGATCGGCGCCGCGCTTTACCGCTTCGATGTCGGCACCGGCAAGCTTGGCCGCATCGGCACCGTCGGCAAGGGCGACGCCGCCCTGATCGACGTCGCCGTGCTCAACCTGCGCTGATGGCCCTGATCCGTCCGCGCGACCTGCTGCTTGGCCTGGCCCTGGGCATCCTGGGGCTGGGCCTTGCGCTGCTGCCCGGCACGGGCATCGGGCAGGCAAATCAGGCTGTGATCCGCCAGCAGGGTATCGCCTTCGCCCCAGCCAGCGCGCGCATCGCAGTGGGCGGCAAGGTGGTGTTCGAGAACCGCGACCCCTTTGCGCATAATGTCTATTCACCCACTGCCGGCGGCACTTTCGATATCGGTCTGCAGGAGCCTGGCGCGGAAACCAGCGTCAGCTTCGCCAAGGCCGGCGCCTATGAAGTGCGCTGCCGTATCCACCCCAAGATGCGGGCCGAGATTACCGTGCAGTGAGGAAGCAGCCGGTCTGCTCAGACCCGAGTTGACCGCTGCGGTTGGTAATCGTGGCGGCGCGCGCCTCGATATAGGCGGTGGGCCGTGCCGCGCTCCAGCGGATCGGATTGGGCAGCACGGCGGCAAGACGCACCGCCTGCGCCTGGGTGAGGTCCGCAGCCGAGCGACCGAAATGGGCCTGAGCGGCGGCTTCAGCGCCAAAGATGCCTGGCCCCCATTCGGCGATATTCAGATAGATTTCCAAAATCCGCCGCTTAGGCCATAGCATATCCAGCGCCAGGGCCAGAGGCGCCTCCAGTGCCTTGCGCACGAAGCCGCCGCCATTCCATAGAAAGAGATTGCGCGCCACCTGCATGCTGATCGTGCTGGCGCCACGCAGCCGGCCGGATTCCTGATAATCCTCCAGGGCATCGCGCACCGCGCCAAGATCGATGCCGGCATGCAGGCAGAAGCGGGCATCCTCGGAAGCCACCACTGCCTGCCGCAATGGCCGGGCAACCCGCTCCAGGGCAACAGGGCGATAGCGGATGCTTTCGCCCTGCACGGCGCGGATCGCCATCAGCGGCGTTGCCGGCGGGTCAACCCAGCGATACAGCACCAGCCCTGCGGCCCAGAGCAGCAGCAGGAAGCAGAAGGCCAGTAGAGCCATGCGCAGGAGGCGGCGGAACAGTCCGATCATGATGCCAGGAAAACCGCGAAACTGGGCGATTTCAAGGAATTGATGCCTGGACAGGGGCTGCCCGCCGGGGGTTTACTCGGCCCAGGCGCAACAACTATGGGGAGGCATGGCGCGGGATGCTGCAGGGCACGGCAATTTTGCTGCTGTCGCTGGCCTATCTCGGCCTGCTATTCGCCATCGCCCATGCCGGCGATCGGCTTAGCCCACGCTGGTATACAGGCCGTATCGGCGCCATCATTTATTCGCTGTCGCTGGCGATCTATTGCACCTCCTGGACCTTCTATGGCTCGGTCGGCCGCGCCGCCACGGTAGGCGCCGACTTCATCCTGATCTATGTCGGCCCGATCCTGGCGATCACCGCCGGCTATCCGCTGATGCGCAAGATGATCGCGGTATCGCGGCGCCAGAATGTCACCTCGATTGCCGACTTCCTTGGCTCGCGCTACGGCAAGAGCCGCGCTGTTGCGGTGCTGGCGACCCTGACAGCCGTGATCGGCGTGCTGCCGTATATCGCGCTGCAGATGCAGGCGGTGACCATCACCTTCGAGGTGCTGGTCGGCACCGATGTGGCGCATCTGCTCAACGCCACCCTGCCGCCGCCCTGGCGCGACACTTCGATGTTCGTCGCCGCCATCATGGCGCTATTCACTATCCTGTTCGGCGTGCGCAGCGTGCAGGCGACAGAGCAGCATCGCGGCATGATGCTGGCCATTGCCTTCGAATCCCTGGTCAAACTCGCAGCCCTGCTGCTGGTCGGCAGCTTTGTTGTCTTCGGCCTGTTCGACAACCCTGTCCGGCTGCTGTCAGCCATCGTCGATGCCCCCGACCTGACGCAGCGCCTCACGGCCGGCTTCGGCACCAACTGGATCGTGATGACGATCCTCTCCGGCTTTGCCTTCCTCTGCCTGCCGCGTCAGTTCCATGTCGCGGTGGTGGAGCATGGCGACCCCTCCTCGCTACAGACCGCCCGCTGGCTGTTTCCGGTCTATCTCATCGTCATCAACATTTTCGTGGTGCCGATTGCCGCCGCCGGCCTGCTGCTGATCGGCAAGGGCGCCAACCCGGACCTGTTCGTCATCACCCTGCCGCTGCTGGCGGAGCAGCAAGCGGTCGCCGCCTTCGCCTTCATCGGCGGCCTGTCAGCGGCCACCTCGATGGTGATCGTCGCATGCATGGCGCTATCGATCATGGTGTCGAATGAACTGGTCACGCCCTTCCTGCTGCGCTCGCGCGCCGGCGGCTCCGGCGAGGTCGGTCGCCTGGTGCTGAATGTACGACGCGGCGCCGTGGTGGTGATCCTGCTGCTGGCCTATATCTACCATTCCTGGATCGCCGGCCATCTGCCGCTTGCCTCCATCGGCATGATCTCGTTCTGCGCCGTGGCGAATTTCGCGCCGGCAGTGCTGCTCGGACTCTACTGGCGCGGCGCGCATCGCTATGGCGTGATCGCCGGCCTCACCGCCGGCTTCGCAGTGTGGCTCTACACCTTGCTGCTCCCCTCCATTGAGGGCGCCAAGCGTGGCACGCCAATGCAGCCGCCGCTGGCCGATTATCTGCCGGCGCCACTGGATGGCTTTGATCCGACCCTGCAGGGCTTCATTGCCTGCCAGATCGTCAACCTGATCCTGCTGGTGCTGGTGTCCTTGCTGGCAGCACCCCGCGCCCGTGATATCGAGCAAGCGGAAATCTTCGTATCTGGCGGCGATGGCGATCTGCCACAACCGCCAGTCAATGACGACGCCACGCATGATCCGCGCATCGAGGAACTGCGTGCCGTTGCCGTCCGCTTCCTTGGTGTCGACCGCGTGCAGCGCGCTTTCGGCAACCGCCGCATGAGCCTGCCGGAAGCCGTTGCCTTCACCGAGCATCTGCTTTCCGGCGCCATTGGTGCTGCCTCGGCGCGCATCGTGATGGCCTCGGCCCAGGCCAAGGGCAATCTCAGCCCGCGTGCCGCCCGCGCCATGCTGGGCGAGGCTTCGGAAGCGATCCGCCACAATCTCGATCTGCTGCGTACCACACTCGACCATATCGGCCAGGGTATCGGCGTGTTCGATAACCAGCGTCGCCTCGCGGCCTGGAACCAGCGGTTCTTCGACCTGCTCGGCCTGCCAGCCAATCTCGCCGAGATCGGCGTGCGGGTGGACGACATGGCGAGCCACGGTACGCCGGAGCTGACCCAGATCCTGGCTACCCATGCGCCGCGCTCGGGCACCGGCAGCCGCATCCATGAACGCCGCCGCAGCGATGGTGCTGTACTGGAAATCCGCATCGACCCGATGCCGGACGGCGGTTTCGTCGCCACCTGCACCGACGTGACCGAGCGCGTGCGTGCGGCGGAGGCCTTGCGCGCCTCGGAACGCGCCATCCGTGTCTATACCGATAACGTGCCGGTGCTGATCGCGTATGTGGATCGCGATGAGCGCTACCGCTTCACCAACATGCCGTTCCGCCGCGCGCTGAACCTGCCGCAGGAGCAGATCGACGGCAAGCCGATCCGCGAGATGCTATCGGCGGAACGCTACGAGCGCCTGCGGCCCTATATCGATGCGGCGCTGGCCGGACGGCGCCAGAGTTTCGAAATCGAATTCCCCACTAACGACGAAAAGATCGAGGTGGCGCAGGGCACCTATATCCCGCACCGCGATGCCAGCGGCAGCATTGCTGGATTCTTCCTGCTGTATCAGGACATCACGGAGCGGCGTCGGGCCGATGCCGCGCTGCGCGCCGCCTATGCCAGCCTGGAACGCCGCGTCGCCGAGCGCACCGCCGAGTTGGAAAAATCCCGTGCCGAGGCAGAGGCCGCCAATCTCGGCAAAACCCGCTTCCTTGCCGCTGCCAGCCATGACCTTTTGCAGCCGCTGCATGCCGCACGGCTATTCACCGCCGCCCTGGCCGAGCGCGAACCGGAAAACGATCTGGTCGCCCGCATCGACCATGGCCTTGGCGCGGTGGAAGCCCTGCTCGATGCCCTGCTCGATATCTCCAAGCTGGATGCCGGCGCGGTGCGGCCGGAGCCGCGCCCGGTGGCGCTCGACCCGTTGCTCGGCTCGCTGGTTGCCGCCTTCGCGCCCTTGGCGGCGCGGCGCGGCGTTTCGCTCAAAATGGTGCCGACGCAGTTGACGGTACAGAGCGATCCGGCGCTGCTGCGCCGCGTGCTGCAGAATTTCGTTGCCAATGCCATCCGCTATTGCCGCCTGGATGCCGGCAACCGCCGCGTGCTGATCGGCTGCCGCCGCAGCGGTGAGTCCGTACGCATCGAGGTATGGGATAACGGCCCCGGCATTCCCGCCGACAAGCGCGAGGTGATCTTTCAGGAATTCGCCCGCCTGGAAAATCCGCAGGTGGATGCCGGCGAACGCGGCCTGGGCCTGGGCCTCGCCATCGTCGAGCGCGTCGCCCGCATGCTCGACAGCCCGATCACGTTGCGCTCCGAAGTCGGGCGCGGCTCGGTTTTCGCCATCACCGTGCCGCTGGCCGCCGCCGAAGCGTCGCCGCAGCCGGCGGCGCAGCCGGCACCGAGCATGACTGCTGCCAGCCTGGAAGGCTGTTTCGTACTCTGCATCGACAACGAGGCCGGTGTACGCGAGGCGATGCATACCCTGATCGGTGGCTGGCATTGCGATGTCGCGGCGGTGGAAAACCTGGAAAACGCCCGCCAGACAGCCGCACAGCGCGGCCGTGGCCCGGATATCATCCTGGCCGACCTGCATCTCGGCGATGGCATGGAAGACCGCGCCGATGGCCTGGATGGCCTGGAGGTGATTGCCCGGCTGCGCCAGGATTGGGGCCGACAGATTCCGGCGGTGCTGATCACCGCCGACCGCGCCCAGGATCTGCGCCGGCGTTGCCAGGGGCTGGGGATTGACCTGCTGCACAAGCCGGTGCGCCCGGCGGCTTTGCGGGCGCTGATCAGCCAACGCTGGCGCCCGACCGCGAAACTCGACGCCACCGGCGACTAGGAGTTATTCCCCACTCACCGAAAAGCGCCGCGCCAGGATCACCGCCTGGGTGCGGCTGCGCACGCCCAGCTTCTTCAGGATGGCGGTGACATGCGCCTTCACCGTGGCCTCGCCGACGGAAAGCTCATGGGCGATCTGCTTGTTCAGCTTGCCTTGCGAAAGCAGGTTCAGCACGCGCAATTGCTGCGGCGTCAGTTCCGCCACGCGGCGCGGGAAATCATCGCCCGAGCCTTCCGCTTCCTCGGCTTCCGCCGGCAGCCAGACATCGCCATCCAGCACCGCCTGCAGCGCCGAGGAAATGGTTTCCAGCGCCGCCGATTTCGGCACGAAGGCGGCGGCGCCAAAATCCATGGCGCGGCGCATCACCGCCGGCTCGCGGGTGGAGGAAACAATCGCCACCGGTACGACCGGATAATCCGCCCGCACCCCGGCCAACCCGGCAAAACCATCCATGCCCGGCATGTCGAGATCAAGGATCAGCAGATCAACACTTTCCAGGCGATCCAGTTCAACCCGGGCCTCATGCAGGTTCGCGGCACCGACAACGCGGGCGCCGGCCAAGGATTGCCGCAATGCGCCGGACAGCGCCTCGCGCACCAGCGGATGGTCGTCGGCAATAACGATGGTAAGCGGCGCTTCAGCCACGGTCACCCAGTTCCTTCCCCTGGGGCCAAACTAACGGGCAGCGGTGGACCGCGCAAGCGCGTGGGCCTACCATGGCCCCACGACCTTGGGAGAGGCCCTTGTACCCCGCTCCGCTGAATAACTGCATGCCGGAACTGCGCGCGCTCTACGATTACTGGCGCGGCAAGCGGCACGGCAGGCGATTCCCGTCGCGCGCCGATATCGATCCGCTGGAGATACCCCGCCTGCTGGAACATATCGGCCTGATCGACGTGATGGAGGGCGGAGAGGATTTCAGCTACCGGCTGGTCGGCACCGGCATCGCACGCGCTTTCGGCGAAGACCCGACCGGCAGGCAGGTCGGCGCCTCCACCGGCGGCAGCTATGCCAATGTGATCCGCGAGGCCTGCCGCCGTTGCTGGCAAACCGCGCAGCCGGTGCTGTTCCGTGGCATCTACCGCACCCGGGAGCATAACGACCTCTGGGCCGAACGGCTGCTGCTGCCGCTGGGCGTAGCGGCACAGCCGAACATGCTGCTGTTCTGCCTGGTACTGCGCCAGCCACAATCCGATTACCGGCTGGAGAATACGCCGATCGACCTGCTAGCCGAAGCGCCGGAATGACAGCGGTTTCGGCGGCATCCCGGTGCAGCCTGAGAGCGTGAAGGCCTCGAACGGCTCGGCACGATAAACCGCCACCGCCCCAGCCCGGCGCAGCCGCTCGGCAAAGCCCGGCGATCTGTCCTCCACCACCAGCATGTTGGGCAGCCATAACTCGCGGGCGATGGCGCCGCCGGCCCGGCTGGCGGCGGCAAAGCTTTGCTGCCCGCCATGGCGCAGCGGAAACACCGCCAGCAGGCGGCCTTCGGCGCTATCGGGCAGATCGGCCTCGGTCAGCGTGGCGGACAGGCTGAACCCCCAGGCAGCCAGTGCTGCCAGCAGGAAACCCGCAGCGAGCAGATGCCCGCGCATGACCGCCGCCGCCGGTTCAGGCCGAGGCGGGCGCCGCACGTACCAGCGGCCGCTCGTCGATCGGGTAATGCACGATGGCGGAGAAGATGCCGAGCGCAGCGCTGATCCACCACACGATGTCATAGGAGCCGGTGAGGTCGAACAGCCGGCCACCGAGCCAGACGCCGAGGAAGCCGCCGACCTGGTGGCTGAAGAACACGATGCCGAACAGGGTGGCCATGTAGCGCGGGCCGAAAATCTGCGCCACCAGGCCGGAGGTGAGCGGCACGGTGGAGAGCCACAGCAGACCCATGAAGAAAGCGAAGATCAGCACGCTGGTCTGAGTCATCGGCATCAGCACGAACACGGTGATGACGATGGCGCGGGCGAAGTAGATGAAGCTCAGCATGTATTTCTTGCTGTGCTTGCCGCCGAGCACACCGGCCGTGTAGGAGCCGATCACGTTGGCGAGGCCTACCAGCGCCAGGGCCCAGGCGCCGGTGCGCGGATCCAGGCCACGGTCGACGACATAGGCCGGCAGGTGGGTTTGGATGAAGGAGACATGGAAACCGCAGACGAAGAAGCCGGCGATCAGCAGCCAATAGCTGCGCTCACCGCCCGCCTCCTTCAGCGCCTCGCCCATCGACTGCTTCGGCCCGGCGGTTTCCGGCGTCTTGCCGGCCAGCGCCGTGGAGAGCGGCACGATAGCCAGCGCGAACAAGCTGAGCAGCACCAGGGCGAAGGCCCAGCCATGGGCGGCGATGAAGGCTTGGCCCAGCGGCACCATCAGGAACTGGCCCAGCGAGCCGGCAGCCGTACCAAGCCCCAGCGCCCAGGAGCGGCGCTCCGGGCTGACCATGCGGGCAATGGCAGCCAGCGCCACGGTGAAGGAAGTGCCGGCCAGGCCCACGCCGACCAGCACGCCGGTAGTCAGGGTCAGGGTCACGGGGTCGCTGGAAATCGCGGTCAGCGCCACACCGACAGCATAGAACACCGCCCCCACTGCCAGCACGCGGCCAGAGCCGTAGCGGTCGGCAAAGGCACCCGCAAACGGCTGCCCGAAGCCCCACAACACGGTCTGCACGCCGATGGCGAAGGCGAAAACTTCGCGGCCCCAGCCATTGGCTACGCTGATCGGCTCCATGAACAGGCCGAAGCCGGAGCGGACGCCGAAATTCAGCAGCGCAATAGTGCAGCCGGCAACGATCACGACCAGCGGGGTACGCCAGCCGAAGGCAGGGGCGGATTGGGCACTCATCTCGGGACTCCATGCCGATAAATTATGGCCAACATGTAACTCACCGGCATAAAGAAGCAAGTCTCGATTTTGTACCGGCTTGCTGTTTACTGTCCCGACTTGCCCGCCGGCTCGATCCGTATTGGTTGGTAGGCCTGTACTTCCAAACTCACTCGGCCACTAGCAGATGCTGCCATGGGGGCGTTGTGGTTTGCAGCGCTGGTTGGAACAACCCATGTCACCGCGCCAGCACCAACAGGCACCGTGATAGGCGTCATGTTCACCGTGTAGCCGCTGAGACGAGTATTGCCCTCAGGCAATTGCCGTCGCGAAGCTAGAATCAAATACCGATCGCCACGGTTCGCCTCATTGAAGAAGAAGGTGGCATGCAGGCCATCCCCGGTATTCAGGCCCTCGCGGCGATAAACAAACTGCTGCGGTGACGAACGCCGCGTTTCCTTGAACGCTTCATCCAGGAAAACAACCGTTGGGTATAGGATGGCCGGATCGATCGGTGATCCAACACGAAAGCTCGCTACTTTGATCATGTAGCTGCCATTCCATTGTGGCAACGCAAACGCCTTCACGAAGGCATATTCATTGTCCACAAGCAACACAGGATCAGCAGCACCCAATTCCAGCGGCAGAACATCACCCGCCTTGAGTGGGTGAAACACCAACTTCTCTACTGTCACGGCGCTGTTCTGCCGCTGTATCAAAGCTGCCTCTGCATCCTGCGATATTTTTGCACCCGAGGTGACGCAAGCCGAGAGCAAACCCGCAATGGCCAAGGCAAGTATTATGCGCTGTTTGCCGGTCATTGGCGGGCGAGATCAATACCAACCTGTTTCGATATGAGGGGGACGCCCTCCGAAAGCCCGGCCACCGCTTCATCAATAGAACTGATCAACTTGCTGAAATTGGAATAGGTATATTTCGCGTCGGCAGGCAGCGTAACCGCCTGACTGGCGCCAATCTGGAAACCATAACCGATCAACTCCGAATAGATGACTTCCTTCTTCTGCGGCGTGACCAGGCGGAAGGCGACGCGTGCCGATGGGGTATAATCAGTGGTCGCTGCAGCCGTGAGGTAGCCCTGCCAGTTGATCACCCAGTCAAGGTAAGCGTCCGCGTCTGCCTTGACGACGGAATAGTCGGTGAGCAACTCAGGCTTCTCCCGCGTGACATTCACCCGAGTGACCTTGAAATTCTGCCGCAACAATTCGGCTTCGATGGCATCCGTGAGCCGGGCCGCGAAATCGAATTCGCGTTCCTTAAGCTTCGCCGTGAATTCGCTGGATTTAGATTGCATATCGGCAGCGGCAATAATGCCGCCAATCAGGCCGAAGCTCATGCCGGGGTGATGGGCCATGTAAACGGTGTAGTCATCGGATTTGGCCGGAGACAGCAGAGCAATGTGACGGACATTGTCATGGGCAGCTTTATTGAAGGCTTGCTTGGGGAACTGCGCGCAACCACCCAACACCATCAAGCTGACAATAAGAAAGATCGGCTTGAAGCCAGACACACACTGCAAGAAACGCATTTCCCCTCAAGAACTATAGGCTCGGAACTTTATCGGCCTAGGGGAGCAATATTTTGACCTTAAATCAACTCTGAGAAATAAAAAATACGCTTTTCTCTACGAAAAGATGAAGCTTCAGTTCAAATCGCGCTCGGCCTCGATGATCACCGGGCCGGCGGCCTGGGCGCGCTGCTGCGCTTCCGCCGCCAGCAGGATCAGGCCCGCGAACACCCCCATGCAGAGGCCGAGCCAGGCGCCATAGAGCCCGAGGCCGAGGCCCAGCAGCACGGCGCCGAAGCCAGCGGGATCCTGGCCCACCCAGTCGGCGAGCAGCAGCCCGGTGGCCAGTCCGACGCTGAGGCCGGCCACGCCATAGGGCGCCAGGCCACGCAATTTTGCCCAGGAGATCAGCAGCAGCAGCGGCAGGCCGCCGAGCAGCATGGCGCCATACATCACGGCAGCGGCACCCAGCGCCAGGGCGAAGCCGGCCGCCATCAGCGACCAGCCGAGCGGGCCGAGGACGACCAGCAGCAGCAACGGCGCATGGGCGGCGACCAGACCCAGCGGCGGCGCGATCAGCACCGCGATGAGAAATTGCAGCGGCCGCGAGGAGGGTACGCCGCGCACCCGCCAGCGCTGTGGACGTCGCGTCGTGCCGCTGTCTTCGGGGCCGTTGCTTGGCGCGCCGGGATAACCGGGCAGATCGCTCACCGGAGAATGCTCACGATAGCGGCCTTAGACGCCCTGGCTTTCGCGGATCTTCTTGTCGGTATTGTACTGGCTCAGCGTATAGACCGCCCAGAGGGCGGCCGGAATCCAGCCGATCAGGGTGAGTTGCAGGATCAGGCAGATGATGCCGGAGAACGGACGGCCGATGGTGAAGAACAGCAGGAAGGGCAGGAAGATCGCGATCAGCAGGCGCATGTTGGGTTCCCTGGAGAATGATTACGCCCAGTTTATCCCGAGGCAGCCGCATTGCGCCAGCCCAACAGGATCAGCACTTGCGCCGCCACATAGGTGATCCAGATCGCCGGGCCGGCCCAGGCGATGGGTTCCACGAATTTGTCCAGCGCAATAAGCGAGTCTGACAGGATGAAGCTGACCGCGCCCAATCCAACCAGTGGTTTGCCGGGCAGTGCCAGTGCCGCCACGCCCATGGCGATGATGGCGGCGACATAGCCATAAACCGGCAGCAGCAGCTTGCCGAGACCGGGCGTCAGCACTGACAGCATGATGGCGGCATAGGCCAGCAGCAACACGATCAGCAGCCATTGCCGCAGCAACGGCCGCGCACGGTGTTTCAGGAACAGCGCCAGATAGGCGAGATGCGCCAGCAGGAAACTGGCCAGCGCCGGCACGAACAGGCGCACCCGGTCGAGCGCCAGGAACACATCGCCGGCAGCCGAGAATAGCAGCGCCAAGCCCAGGAACTTGGCGATGGCATCGCCACCGCGCCAGCGCCAGATGCTGAACGCCAGCAGCGGGCAGACCGCGCCCTTGACTACAACGATGGCGATTTTCGGCACGGCCAACAGCGGCAGCGCCAGATACAGCGCCGCCAGCAGCAACGCCAAAACAAACGGCGCGCCCAACGATGCCGGGCGCGCCGCGATAGTCATAGCCGGATAAACTTACTTGCCGAGCGACGGATCGATCGCCTTGCAGGCATCCACCAGGCCCTTCACGGCGTTGGCGGAATGCTCGAACATCTTCTTCTCTTCGGCGTTCAGCTCGATCTCGACGATCTTCTCGACGCCATTGGCACCAATCACCACCGGCACGCCGACATACATGCCGGACTGGCCATACTTGCCACCATCCAGCCAGGCGGCGCAGGGCAGCACGCGGCGCTTGTCCTTGAGGAAGCTCTCGGCCATCTCGATGGCGGACGAAGCCGGGGCATAGAAGGCCGAGCCCGTCTTGAGCAGGGCAACGATCTCGGCGCCGCCATCGCGAGTGCGCTGCACGATCTTGTCGATCTTCTCCTGGGTCGACCAGCCCATCTTGATCAGGTCGGGCACCGGGATGCCGGCAACGGTGGAGTAGCGGATCAGCGGCACCATGGTGTCGCCGTGGCCGCCCAGCACGAAGGCGTTGACGTCGTTGACCGAGACATTGAATTCCTCGGCCAGGAAGTGGCGGAAGCGGGCGCTGTCGAGCACGCCGGCCATGCCGATCACCTTGTTGTGCGGCAGGCCGCAGACTTCGCGCAGCACCCACACCATGGCGTCGAGCGGGTTGGTGATGCAGATGACGAAGGCACCCGGCGCATGCGCCTTGATGCCGGCGCCAACCGCCTGCATGACCTTGATGTTGATGCCGAGCAGGTCGTCGCGGCTCATGCCGGGCTTACGCGCCACGCCGGCGGTGACGATGATGACATCCGAACCCGCGATATCGGCGTAGTCCTGGGTGCCTTTCAGCTTGGCATCGAAACCTTCGACCGCACCAGCCTGCGCCATGTCGAGCGCCTTGCCCTGCGGCAGGCCTTCGACCACGTCGAAAATGGTGATGTCGCCCAGTTCCTTCATGCCGGCCAGCAGGGCCAGCGTACCGCCGATATTGCCGCCGCCGATAAGGGCGATCTTCTTGCGCGCCATGGGGAAAACCTCCGGATTTTTGCTAGGGAAAAAGCCGGGCCTAGGCGTAGCGGGAAAAGCGCGGGCGGGCAAGGCCCGCGCCCCCGGTTTTCAAGCGTATTTTGTTACTTCGGCGCCATGCGGATGGCGCCGTCGAGGCGGATGGTCTCGCCGTTCAGCATCTGGTTTTCGCAGATATGACGGGCCAGCGCGGCATATTCCTCCGGACGGCCGAGGCGCGACGGATACGGCACCGACTTGCCCAGGCTTTCCTGCGCTTCCGGCGGCAGGGCGAACATCATCGGGGTGCCGAACAGGCCCGGCGCGATGGTGCAGACGCGGATGCCGAAGGAGGCGAATTCACGCGCCAGCGGCAGGGTCATGCCATGCACGCCGGCCTTGGAAGCGCCATAGGCCGGCTGGCCGATCTGGCCATCGAAGGCCGCGACGGAAGCGGTGTTGATGATGCAGCCGCGCTCCTTGCCATCCATCTCGGCCTGCTGCTGCATGTGATGCGCCACCAGGCGGATCATGTTGAACGTGCCGACCAGGTTGATCTGCACCACGCGGATGAACTTCTCCAGCGCCACCGGGCCGTCCTTGCCCACCGCCTTCATCGGCGTGCCGACGCCAGCGCAATTGACCAGCACGCGCAGCGGGCCGACCTTCTCCGCCGCTTCCTTCACGGCGGCCTCGCCGCCCGGGCCATCGGCCACGTCGCACTTGATGGCAACGCCGCCGATCTCCTTGGCGGTCTGCTGGGCGAGTTCGAGATTCATGTCGAAGATCGCAACCTTGGCACCGGCCTTGGCCAGTTCACGCGCCGTGGCGGCACCCAGACCCGATGCGCCGCCGGTGACGATGGCGCCCACTCCCTTGAGATCCATGTTCTTCCCTCCTGATAGTTCACTAGCATTACAAAAAGCTGCCGGCCTTATAACCGAAACGCCCAAGCCTTGGCGATAGCCGGGCCAGCCCCCATATCCGGGGCATGGCCGATATCGAACCCGCCCGTTTCTGGGCCAAATTCAAGGCTGCCCTGAGCCATCTGCCCTGGGCCGACCAGCTCCTGGCGGCCTATTACTGCGCCACCGACAGCCAGACCCCGGCCCGGGTGAAAGCCATCCTGGCCGGCGCCATCGGCTATTTCATCCTGCCGCTGGATGCCGTGCCGGACTTCTTCGTCCTGCTCGGTTACACCGACGACCTTGCCGTGCTGCTGCTGGCCGCCAAGGCCGTGGAAGGCCATATAACCGAGGCCCATCGCGAGCGCGCCCAGGCGGCGCTCAAGGCCGCCCGCGATGAGGCCGGTTCAAGCTAACCAATCAGGCCGCCAAAACGGATATTGCCCTTGGCCAAGCCTTCCTGGACAATGCTGACACCTCCTGCCCGCAGCATCCAGTCTAGCCGGTAATCGCGATACTGCCGCTTGGCCTGCGACCCGGCATAGGCTTCAGCCATTGCCTTGAATTCCGCTATGCCGGCCTTTGCCTCGGCCATGGTCTGCTGCACACTCGGCCGCTCCAGCGCGCGGGTCAGCCACGCGGCGAGTTTGCTGCCTTCTGGCGGCGGCGTGCGCTGGCCGCGCGCATTCATCACATGCGGAAACACCGCGCAATCGGCGCGGCCCCAGGCCTCACCGCCAAAATACGGTTTATCCCCGAGTTGCTGCTCGAGATAGGCGAAAAATTGCTGCAGGCTGTTCTTTGCCTCGGCCAGGATCGCCGCCTGCAACTCGCCCTGGGCCCGGCGGAACACCGTCACCTCGCTGGTGCAGAAGATCACCGCCTCGAACGGGCCGTCGCAGAGTTCCTCAATCTGGCGCGCCCGGGCGCGGCCCAGCGGGTCCTTCGGCAGCAAAGCCGGCTCCGGCCATTTATCCTCGATATAATCGAGGATGATGCTGGAATCCCATACCGCCGCATCGCCATCCAGCAGCAGCGGGATTTCGCCGCGCGGGTTGGCGGCGCGCACCGGATCGGCGGTCGTAAGATCAGTGCCCCGGATCTCAAATGGAATATTCTTTTCGCGCAGCGCGATTTTCACCTTCTGGGCGAAGGGCGACAACGCCACGTCGATAAGCACCAGGGTCATCTGCTTTCCTCCCACGTTACACTGTTACGGCAAGTGTCCGCGGCAGTGTGACGGCGGTCAAGCGTTCCCGACAAAACCGGGGGTAGCGAACTGCCGATGGATGAAGCCCCGGGGCCAGCCATGCTATAAACGTGGCCATGCGATTCCGCCCAGCCTCCCTGCTTCCCATGGCGGCCGCGTTCTGTCTTGCCGCCACCCCGCTGGCGGCGCAGAACCCGCCTGCCCCACCGCCGCCGCTCAAGGCCGCCCCGACCATCTTCCTGGCCGAGGGCACCGTGCTGGCCACCGGCCATGTGCTGGGCGGCGCCACCACCATCCCGGCCAATCCAGGCCAGGTGATCGTGCGTTTCGAGGACAACAGCACCGAAATCTGGACCGTGGAAGTCAGCGAGGGGGAGACCCGCGTGTTTCGCCCCGGCAATGTGCTGGTGGCCAAGGCGGAATTCGTTGCCCGCGAGCGCGACGGCCATCCGTCCTGCTTCATCTACCAGATGCATATCGCGCCGGAATGGATCGGGGCGCCCGGCGGCAGCAGCACCGGCGGCAAACCGGATATCAGCACCGCCGACGACAAGGTCTATTCCTTCCGCGAAGCGCCCTGCCCTAAATGAATCCGCTGGCCGACCTCCCTGCCGCGCGCCGCGCGCTGGAAGAATTGCGAAGCCGAGGCAGCAGTAATCCAATGGCTGGGCCGGTCAGCCTGCATCAGGCGCTGCATCACTGCGCCCAGAGCCTGGAATACGGGTTGCACGGCTTTCCCCAGCTCAAGCCCGCCTGGTTCCGCGCCAGCATCGGCCCACTGGCGGCGCGTGTGTTCCTGGCGCGCGGCCGGCTGAAGCATGGCCTGGATGCGCCGATCCCGGGCGCGCCGGAAATTCCCCGCGAGGGTGACATGGCCGCCGCCTATACGCGGCTATTCGCGGCCATCGATGCCTTCGAGGCAGCAGTGCAGAACCGGGCAGCGCTGCAGCCGCATTTCGCCTATGGCGATGTCGCTCCTGCCGAGTATGCCCGGCTGCAGGCCTACCATATCGCCGAGCATCTGAACGCCTTGCGACGCTAGAGCGTGATGACGCTTGATTGATGCACGACGCTCGCCTGGTGGCGAACGGCCATGTGGACACAAAAACACGGCGGCGGTGCTAGCACCGCCGCCGAAACCGTCTCAAGTTGACGCAGGGTCAGGCGTAAACGCGATGTTTATTCCGCTGCCTGGGCCAGGGTCGGGTAATCGGTATAACCCTTGGCGCCGCCGCCATAGAGCGTGGCGCGCTCCACGGCATTGAGCGGCGCATCGCGGCGCAGGCGTTCAACCAGATCAGGATTGGCGATGAACGGCCGGCCGAAGGCGATCATGTCGGCTTCGTTCTGTGCCAGTACCGCCTGCGCCATGGCGCGGTCATAGCCGTTATTGGCGATCCACACGCCGTTGTAACGCTGGCGCAGCGCCTTGTAGTCGAAGCCGGCGCCGAAATTGCGGTCGCCGCCAGTGGCGCCCTCGATGATGTGGATATAGACCGGCTTCAGCTTGTTCAGTTCCTCGACCACATAGTTGAACAGCGGCTGCGGATTGCTGTCGGCGGCATCGTTGGCCGGCGTTACCGGCGAGATGCGGATGGCGGTGCGGTCGGCGCCCACGGCATCGGTGATCGCCTTCATGGCACCGAGCAGTACCTTGGCGCGGTTCTGGATCGAGCCGCCATACTCGTCGGTGCGCTGGTTCGAACCATCGCGCAGGAATTGATCCAGCAGATAGCCATTGGCGCCATGGGCCTCAACGCCGTCGAAGCCGGCGGCAATGGCATTCTCCGCCGCCTTGCCATAGGCGGCGATGATTGCCGGGATCTCGCTGGCGTCGAGCGCGCGTGGCTCGGACACATCGGCGAAGCCGCCATTCACAAAGGTCTTGGTCTTGGCGCGGATAGCCGAGGGCGCCACCGGCGCCTGGCCACCCGGTTGCAACGACGAGTGGCTGACGCGGCCGACATGCCAGAGCTGCAGGAAGATGCGACCGCCCTTGGCATGCACCGCGTCCGTCACCTTGCGCCAGCCGGCGATCTGCTCCGGTGAGTGGATGCCGGGCGTATCCTGGTAGCCCTGGCCTTCCGGCACGATCTGCGTCGCCTCGGCGATGATCAGGCCGGCATCGGCGCGCTGGCCGTAATATTCCGCCATCAGCTCGGTCGGCACATTGCCTGGGGCGGCGCGGTTGCGGGTCAGCGGCGCCATGGCGATGCGGTTCTTCAAATCATAGCGGCCCAGGCGAATGGGCGAGAATAAGTCGGTCATGCTGGGAATCCTGTGATCTGTCCGGAATGGGTTGCTGAGGCGGGCAGGCCTAAGATAGGGGTGGATCAGGGATAGGCAACAAGCCGCCGGGTGGCATTTTAATAGCCGCCATGCCGGGCGCCAAATGACCAGCACCAGACGCCAGCGCAGAACGGCGCTTGACTCCTGGCGTGGCCATTATATGTTATTCGTCGAATAACGAATGGACTAGCTGTGACCACCCGCTCCACCACGAGAAAGCCGAAACCCAACGCCGATTGCTGCCCCCCTGGTGCGGCCCCCTCGGAACTGGTGGAGGCTCCGCGCCCAGAGGATGACGAACTGGCCGAACTGGCCAAAGCGCTTGGCCATCCGGTTCGCATTCTCATCATCCGCAACCTGCTGCGGATCGGCGCCTGCTATTTCGGCAAGCTCGCCGACCTGCTCCCCGTGGCCGCGTCAACCGCCTCGCAGCATCTCACCATCCTCAAGGAAGCCGGGCTGGTCAAAGGCGATATCAGCGATGCCCGCCCCTGCTATTGCGTGGATGTGAAGAAACTGCGCCGTCTGCAACACCTGATAGGCGACCTTTAAAAAATTTCCCCAGTCATTCGCCCTTCGGCGAATAACGAAAGGCTATGTCATGAATGCGATCAACCACCCCAATCTCGGCAACGACCTTCCCGTGATCGTCATTGGCGCCGGCCCTGTCGGCCTTGCTGCCGCAGCGCATCTGCTGGCGCGCGGCATTGGCGTCAAGCTTCTCGAAGCTGGCCCGGATGTGGGTAGCCATGTGCGCGACTGGGGCCATATCCGCCTATTTTCGCCTTGGTCCTATAACATCGATGCCGCCAGCCGCGCCCTGCTGCTGAAAACCGGATGGCAGGCCCCACGCCGAAGCCAGCACCCGACCGGCGCCGAGTTATATACCCAATACCTGAAGCCGCTGGCCGAAACGCCCGAGATTGCATCAGTTGTGGAGTATGATGCCCGCGTAATTGCCGTAAGCCGCCTGGGTTTTGACAAGATGAAATCGAGTGGCCGTGACCTGGCACCATTTACTATTCTGGTGCGGAAACCAGATGGCGCCGAGCGGATCGAACTGGCCCGCGCGGTGATTGACTGCTCCGGCACCTGGAGCCAGCACAATCCGATCGGCACCAATGGCTTGCCTGTGCCTGGCGAAATCGCCGCCCGTGACCGCATCGCCTATGGCACGCCAGATGTCTTGACCGACGTGCGTTATGCCAACCAGCGGATACTGGTCACCGGCGCTGGTCATTCGGCGGCGAATGTCCTGCTCGACCTGGTGGCGCTGCGGCAGCGGGCGCCGCAGACGGAAATCATCTGGGCCGTGCGCGGTGCAAGCCTTGCCCGCCTGTTTGGCGGCGGCGCGAATGATAAGCTTGAGGCGCGCGGCGCACTCGGGCGCAGCCTGGAGAACATGGTGGCCGGCGGGCAGATCACGGTTCATATGCAAAGCAGCATCGCGCATATTGAGACCGGCGAACCCTTGACGGTTACACTCCGTCGCCAGCACCTTGATCCAATGGTGATAGAGGTTGACCGCATCATCGTTGCCACCGGGCAGCGCCCTGACCTTACGATGCTGCGTGAGGTTCGGCTGGATCTTGACCCCGCCACGGAAAGCCCGCGTATCCTGGCGCCGATGATCGATCCGAATGTGCATTCCTGCGGCACCGTGCGCCCGCATGGCCATCGGGAGTTGTCACAGCCGGATGCCGGCTTCTATATCGCCGGCATCAAGAGCTATGGCCGCGCCCCCACATTCCTGCTGGCAACAGGCTATGAGCAGGTGCGCTCCATCGCGGCTGCCATCGCGGGAGATCTTGCGGCAGCGGATGACATCCAGCTTGAACTACCCGAAACTGGCGTGTGCAGCACGAACCTGCCTGTCGAAACCTCCTCCTGTTCGTCTTCGTCCTGCTCAACCCAATCTGAGTCGCCTGCGGTTCAAGTCGTGTCCGGCTGCGGCACCAGCAAGGCGAAACAGACCACCACGCAAGGCTGCTGCTGATCCATGCCCATTGCAAAAGAGCGCCGCACCCTGATCGTCATCGCGTTGGGTACAGCGCAGACACTTGCCTGGGGTTCGACCTACTATCTGCCAGCTATTCTCGCAGCCCCCATGGCCGATACTTTCGGGGTTTCGACCGGGTTCGTGTATGGCGTTTTTTCCATCGCCATGCTGATCACGGCTTTCTTCGGCCCGGGTGTCGGCCAGCGGATTGACCGCTTCGGCGGGCGCGGTGTTCTCACCACATCCAGCCTGGTCTTTGCGCTGGGCCTGATCCTGCTTGGCGCCTCTCCCAATCTGGTGGTATTCGTCATCGGCTGGCTGGCAATCGGTCTGGGCATGGCCATGGGCCTGTATGAAGCAGGCTTCGCCACCCTTACCGCCATCTACGGCAAGGATGCCCGCAGCGCCATCACCGGCATCACGCTGCTTGCCGGCTTCGCCAGCACCATCTGCTGGCCGATCTCAACCATCGTGGAAGCGGAATGGGGCTGGCGCGTTGCCTGCTATGTCTGGGCAGCCGCCCATCTGCTGATCGGCCTGCCGATCAATCGCCTGTTGATACCGAAGACGGACTCTCAAGCATCCGTCAGCGCACCATCCGCCAGCAGTGAGGCGCCATCGAATCCTGACACATCCATGTTCAGCCGCCCGATGATATTGCTCGGCATCTCTTTCGCGGCCATGTGGATCACCAGCACGGCCCTGGCCGCCCACCTTCCCCGGATACTGGAGGCAGCCGGCGCGACAAAGACCGTGGCAGTTGCCGCAGCCTCGCTGGTCGGGCCGGCGCAGGTGGCGGCGCGCATACTGGAACATAGCGTGCTGCAGCGCTATCACCCGCTACTCTCGGCAAGGCTGGCGACAATCACCCATCCGATCGGATTTGCCATGCTGCTGATCTTCGGACCGGCCGCAGCCTATGTCTTCACGATCCTGCATGGATCCGGCAACGGTGTAATCAGCATTGCCAAGGGCACCCTGCCGCTGGCGATCTTCGGGCCGATTGGCTATGGCCGCCGCCAGGGATACCTCGCGGCGCCTTCGCGCTTCGGGCAGGCAGCGGCGCCCTTCGTTTTCGCCTTGCTGCTGGAGCAATACGGCCACTACGTCCTGCTATTCACCAGCGGCCTCTGCGTGATCTCGCTGGTCGCCCTGATGCTGCTGCGCAACACCAATGAACAAGCCAATTGATTGCAGCGGGATGCGCTACAGATAGGCAATAAGCCGGCCGCAAATCACCACACCGGTCCAGAACAGCAGCGAGGCAGCGGCCGCGATCTTGGCGGCGCGCGGCGGCTCAGTGCTCCAGGCGGCGATTTTGCCCCAGGGACCGTAATGAAACAGCAACACATTCAGCAGCCCGAGCGCGATAAGCACCAGCTTGATCTGGAAAGCCGGGTTGGCGGCGAGGTGAGTCGCCTCGGTGCTGAACAAGAGCAATCCCATGGCGATGGCGAGACCGAGGCCATAGCCAGCCAGCGGTATGCTGATCCGGGCCAATTGCACCGGCGAGAGTGATCGCCCGAAGCCGAGCAGGCGCAGGTCGAAAATGGCAATACCGGCAAACAAAGCCACGAAGCCGAGGATATGCAGCACTTCCACCGCCGGATAGAGCAGCAATTCCTCGCGCATGGCGCGGCCAAGGCTGGAATGCTCCAGCGCGAGCAGCAGTGGGTGCTGGATGGCGCCGTGATCGGCCACGGCGTCAGCGCAGCTCTACGGTGAAGCCATTATGGGTCAGGCGTTCGGCGCGCATCTCGTCCGTACGCGAGCGGCTCGGATAGCCCACCGCCACTACCTTGTCACCGACCTTGATATCCGCAATCGGCTTGCCGCGTGCCGCCATGCGGGCCGGGGGCGAGAGCGTCACCGTCCAGGTCTTGTCAGCCGTCTTGAGGCGCAATTCACCATGCGGGTTATTGGGATCAATCTCCGCCACCACGCCATCAAGCGTCAGCACTGTGGCGGCGTCGTAGGAACCCCAGCCATGATGCGCAAATGCCGGCGCGGCAAACAGCAGCAGGGCGGCTGACCCGAGAAGAACCTGGCGGCGGCTATACGGCATGACACCCTCGCAGTGGCGACGAAGCCCAGAGAGTATAGCCGAAAATATTGCGGGCGGCGACTCAAGCTAGAGAGCCGCCGCCCGCTTTCCTCCACTAGACTTACGCCTAGCGCTTTAGCGCGTAATCACATAGGCGCCGCCAGGGATAATGACCGTGGTGGTCGTGGCTGGGGCCGCCGGCGCAGTCTGGATCACCGTGGTTCCAGGCGCCGCGGCCACAGGCGCCGCGGCATTCGGCACCAGCACCGTGCCGGCGGCCGGCACCAGGGTCACCTGCACGTTACGGTCAGGCGAGTTGCGCGTGATCACCGAGTAATTCTGATCGTTGATCAGCAGCAGGCGGCCAGCCTGCTCCACCTGAGCCTGCACATAATAGGTGCCATTCGGATTGATGGTGCCGAAATGGTAGCGCAGGTCGAAGCGAGCCGGCAGCGGTGCCGCGGCGATACGCTGCTCGGTCACGGTATAGGCGGCCATGTCGCCGCGCGTAGCATCGAGCAGGCGCACCACCAGCACCGAGTCAGCCGGCAGCACCATGCTATGGCGCGTGGAAATGGTGCCACTCACCGATTCCTGCGGCCCGGCGGCACAGGCAGCTAGTGGCATGGCAGCGATCAAGCCAACCAACGCCAAGGTCGCACGACGCGAGGGGCGCGGATGATTGGCATTCTTCGCAACAGTCTGAACAACGGTCATGGGAAGCTCCCTTATGCTTGGATTGGTCTATGTCTTCGGTTACGGCACCGGACAACGGGTCCGATGCTGAGGTTGAGGCTCCGGGCTTTTTTGCTGTCCGGCGCTGGTTCCATTGCCGCTCCGGAACGTGGCCCGAATGTGGCCGGGGCGGGGAATGATTGTGTGCAGCCAGCGCTTGAATTGGCTTTGCCGCGTCCCCATCTGCATCAGCGATGACGATGCGTTTCCGTTTCACCGCAGACATTTGGCAGGGAACCGCCGAGGCAACCGCGCGGCGATTTTCCGATCAGGCGGCACGCGTGCAATCGCTGCTCGAGCGTGGCACAACCCTGAAAGTGCTGCGACTTGGCAGCGATGTCGGCGTCGCCATTGGCAGCATGCTGCTGCATCACGGCCGCGAAAGCGCTGCGACGTTGCTGGATGCGGCGCGCGGCGGCTCACTTGGCGGCGCCATGAGTTCGGCCGCCATTGCCGCCCTGCTCAACCTGCATCGCCAGGCGCGCGGCGAGCAGAACTGGCGCACGACATGCAAGGCCGCCGGTCGCGACGCCTTCAGCGGCGCCGGCAGCGGCCTTGCCGCCACGCTCGCCGCCAGCACATCGAAGATAGCCTTAGCCGGTGTCGCGGCACCGGTTGTCGCCAAAGCCGCAGCGCCGGTCGTTGCTGCCGCCGTTGCCGGCTGGCTGGCACAGGAAGCCGCCGAACGTGGCCTGAAACTGGCTGGCGACTGGATGCTGGTGCCGGATCACGCGCTGCCGGAACAGCGGCCCCACTCTTCCTAAAAGCAAAAGCCCCGGCGGTTACCCGCCGGGGCTTGGCTATTCAATGCAGCGAACCGCTTACTTGGCGGTATCGGCGATGCTGTAGGTCGCTTCGGTCTTGGAAGCGATTTCCTCGAGCGACACGCCCGGCGCACGCTCCAGCAGCACCATGCCGCCGCCCTTGCGGTCGACGGAGAACACCGCCAGATCGGTCACCACCATATCGACGACACCGGCGCCGGTCAGCGGCAGGTTGCAGCGATGCAGCAGCTTCTTCTCGCCATCCTTGGCGGCATGCTCCATCACCACCACCACGCGCTTCACGCCAGCAACGAGGTCCATGGCACCGCCCATGCCCTTCACCATCTTGCCCGGAATCATCCAGTTGGCCAGATCGCCATTCTCCGACACCTGCATGGCGCCGAGGATCGACAGGTCGATATGACCGCCACGGATCATCGCGAAGCTGTCGGCGGAAGAGAAGTAGCTGGAATAGGGCAGTTCGGTGATGGTCTGCTTGCCGGCATTCACCAGGTCCGGGTCTTCCTCGCCCTCATAGGGGAAGGGGCCCATACCGAGCATGCCGTTTTCCGACTGCAGCACCACATGCATGCCGTCGGGAATGTAGTTCGACACCAGGGTGGGGATGCCGATGCCGAGATTGACGTAGAAACCGTCCTTCAGTTCCTTCGCGGCACGGGCGGCCATTTCATCGCGGGTCCAAGCCATGGTCAGATCTCCTTAAGCCGGGCGCTTGCGCGTGGTGCGGTTCTCGATCCGCTTCTCATAGGGGGCACCGCAGATCAGGCGCTGCACGTAGATGCCCGGCGTGTGGATCTGGTCGGGCGGCAACTGCCCGGCTTCCACGATCTCCTCCACTTCCACCACGGTGACGCGGCCGGCGGTGGCCATCATCGGATTGAAGTTGCGCGCGGTCTTACGGTAGATGAGGTTGCCTTCGGTATCAGCCTTCCACGCCTTCACCAGCGAGAGGTCGGCCACCAGGCCGGTCTCCATGATGTAGCGCTCGCCGTTGAAGACGCGTTCTTCCTTGCCCTCGGCGATCAGCGTGCCGACACCGGTCTTGGTGTAGAAGGCCGGGATGCCAGCGCCGCCGGCGCGGATGCGCTCGGCCAACGTACCTTGGGGATTGAATTCCAGTTCCAGTTCACCCGCCAGATACTGCTGCGCGAAGATCTTGTTCTCGCCGACATAGGACGAGATCATCTTCTTCACCTGCCGCGTCTCCAGCAGCAGGCCGAGGCCGAAACCATCGACGCCGGCATTGTTGGACACGCCGGTGATACCCTTCACGCCACTGTCGCGCAGGGCAACCAGCAGCTTTTCAGGGATGCCGCACAGGCCGAAGCCGCCGCACATCACCATCATGTCGTCGCGCAGCAGGCCGTCCAGCGCCGCCTTAGCGTTTGGATAGACTTTCCCCATAATTTCCCGGTCCTCACCGCTATTGTGTTGATCGCGCGGACCTTACATGTTGCACCGCAAAGTGGCAATGCCCGACCTGACGGACACGTCATATCTCCGGCCCAGCCCAGGGGCCGCTTGACGCCTGCCGGCCCGGCAGGCAGAATAACCCTATTATGAAGCGCGACCGGCGACTTACGCAGCTGCTCCTTATCAACCCGATCCTGTAAGCAGGGTCGGGCAACAGCAGCGCACGCGTTTAAGTCCCCTTATCCTCCCCAAATTCCGGTCGCCTACCATGTCCAGCCATTCGTCTACCCGCATTACCCCGGCGCATAGCCATATCCCGGCCCGCATTCTCCCGGCCCTGGCGGCGCAGCTTGGCGCGCTACGACTTAGCGGCGGCCGCTGAGTCTTTTCCGGGCCACTCGGCGGCCGTAATCGGGCCCCTCACCCTTATCGCTACAAATACCGACTTTCAGGAGTGTGCCATGAGCACCGCCAACACCATGCCGTTCCACAAGTACCGCCCGTTCCAGCCGATCAAGCTGCCCGACCGCACCTGGCCGAACCGGGTCATCACCAAGGCGCCGATCTGGTGCAGCGTCGATCTGCGCGACGGCAACCAGGCGCTGATCGAGCCGATGGGCCCGGAGCGCAAGCGCCGCATGTTCGAGACCCTGGTGAAGCTGGGCTTCAAGGAAATCGAGATCGGCTTCCCGGCCGCCAGCCAGACCGATTTCGACTTCTGCCGCGAACTGATCGAGCAGAACCTGATCCCCGATGACGTGACCGTCCAGGTGCTGGTGCAATGCCGGCCAGAATTGATCGAGCGCACCTTCGAGAGCCTGAAGGGCGCCAAGCGCGCCATCGTGCATTTCTACAATTCCACCTCCACGTTGCAGCGCCGCGTGGTGTTCGGCATGGAGAAGGAAGGCATCACCCAGATTGCTACCGATGCCGCCAGGCTGGTGAAAGAACTCGCCGCCCAGGCGCCGGAAACCGACTGGGTGTTCCAGTATTCGCCGGAAAGCTTCACCGGCACGGAAGTGGATTACGCGGTGGAAATCTGCGAGGCGGTGATGGACGTGATCCAGCCGACGCCGGAGCGGCGGATGATCCTCAACCTGCCGGCCACGGTGGAAATGAGCACGCCAAACATCTACGCCGACCAGATCGAGTATTTCCTGCGCAAGGTGAAAAACCGCGACAGCATCATCCTCAGCCTGCACCCGCATAACGACCGCGGCACCGGTGTTGCCGCCGCCGAACTGGGCGTGATGGCCGGTGCCGACCGCGTGGAAGGCACGCTGTTCGGCAATGGCGAGCGTACCGGTAATGTCGATGTGGTGACACTGGCGATGAACCTGTTCAGCCAGGGCGTCGACCCAAAGCTGGACTTTACCGACATCACGGCAGCGGCCCGCACGGCGGAATACTGCAACCAGTTGCCGGTGCATCCGCGCCACCCTTATGTGGGCGAACTGGCCTTCACCGCCTTCTCTGGCTCGCACCAGGATGCGATCAAGAAGGGCATGGCGGCACAGAGCCAGCGCAACGACAATGTCTGGGAAGTGCCCTACCTGCCGATCGACCCGGCCGATGTCGGCCGCGCCTACGAGCCGGTGATCCGCATCAACAGCCAGTCCGGCAAGGGCGGCATCGCCTATGTGATGGAACAGGATTACGGCTTCGAACTGCCGCGCCGGCTGCAGATCGAATTCAGCCAGGTGATCCAGAAGATCGCAGAGAATACCGGCAAGGAAATCTCGCCGGACCTGATTTGGAACAGCTTCAAGGGTGAATATCTCGAGCAGCCGGAAGCCGCCTACCGCTTCAAGGGCCACCGCACCCTGCCGGATGTGCACGCCTCCGACCGCCGCCTGCTCACCGCCGAAGTGGAGGTGAATGGCGAGAAGGTTTCGCTCGAGGGCAGCGGCACCGGGCCGATCGACGCCTATATCGACGCGCTCAGCCGCCATAGCGGCCTGACGCTGAACCTGATCGACTACCGGGAGCATGCCATCGGCAAAGGCAGCTCCACCGAGGCCGCCGCCTTCGTCGAGTTGAAGCGGCCGGATGGCTCCACCCTGTTCGGGGTCGGCTGTGACCGCAATATCGTCGCCGCCTCGCTCAAGGCGGTAACCTCAGCGGCCAATCGCCTGATGACCGGCGGCTAACCACAGGGTATCGGCACCACTGGGGCGGGTTCCCGCCCCAGTGGGCCACCCTGGGTATTTATTGCACAAAATGCGCGTTTTTTAGGCGGTGATTCGTCACCTGCTCGCGGATGTCGTCCGCTTAGGCGCTGAATCTGCCTCTAACCCCGCTACGACTCGGACTTGCCAACCGGGTTTCAAAGCGGCACGGTTCTTGAAGGAGTGATGAGGCGAAACGCCCGAGCCCGATTTCCGCCCTTAAGGCGGCCGGGGCGGGCCGGCGATAACGTTGAGGAGTGCGAGACATGAAACTGGTCACGGCTGTCATCAAGCCATTCAAGCTCGACGAAGTACGCGAGGCGCTTACCGCCCTCGGTGTCGAAGGCCTCACGGTAACCGAGGTCAAGGGCTTCGGACGGCAGAAGGGCCATACTGAGATTTACCGCGGCGCCGAATACGCCGTCAGCTTCCTGCCCAAGGTGAAGATCGAAGTGGCGGTGAAGTCGGCCCTGGCCGACCGCGTGGTGGAGGCGATTCAGACCGCCGCCAAGACCGGCCAGATCGGCGACGGCAAGATTTTCGTCCTCGACCTGGAAAAGGCCCTGCGCATTCGTACCGGCGAAACCGACGACGACGCGCTCTAAGTATCTCTGTCCGGCTTAATGCGCCGGCTGCCGTTGCGTCCCACTCCTCCGGGGACCCGCGCCTTGCAAGCGTGACGGCAGCCGGTTCGCATCTCTGCCGCCTGCCTTCGTTCCACAGCCTTCAATGCTTGAGACCATAGCGCGCGGCAATATCCGCCCGCGCTTCGGTCATAACATCGCCGAGTCTGCTCGCCGCCCCTGCCGCATCTCCCTCGCCACGGCAGCGTGCAACCAGTTCGTCGGCTGCAGCGGCCACCTCATCCAGCCCCAATGTGCCGGCGCTGCCCTTGATGGTATGCGCCAAGCCGGCGAGCGCGGCGCGATCTCCCGGCGCCACTTCCGCCAGCCTGGCGCTGAAATCATCCAGGAAGCCGGCCAGCATCGCCGCCGTTTCCTCGCGGCCAAGCCGGCGCTCCAGCCGGGCGATGCGATCCTCTTCGAAACGCTCTCCCCCGCCTGGCTCTGCCGCCTCACCCGGCGGCAGAGCCAGCAGGCCGGCAAGCACTCGGTAAAGCGTTGCCGGCTCGAAGGGTTTGCCGAGATGGGCATTCATACCAGCGGCGAGGCAGGCTTCCACATCCTCGGGCAAGGTGTTCGCCGTCATCGCCACGATCGGCAATGAGGCGAAACGGCCGCCAAGGGCGCGGATACGACGAGTGGCTTCCAGGCCATCCATACCCGGCATCTGCATATCCATCAGCACCGCATCGAATGGCTCGCTACGCACCACCGCCAAGGCCTCGAAACCATCGCTGGCCACCACCACGGCATGACCATCCTCGCGCAACATCGTGGCGGCGATGCGCTGGTTGACCAGATTATCCTCCACCAGCAGCAGGCGGCGCGGCGGCAAGCGCAGGGGTGGCTCGCCGCTTTCGCGCTGCGGTGCCTGTCCGAGCGGCATGGTGATCTCGAACCAGAAAGTGGAGCCGGCGCCGGGTGCGGAATCGACATCGATGCGGCCACCGAGCAGTTCGACCAGCTTCTTGGAAATGCTCAAGCCCAGACCGGTGCCGCCATAGCGCCGGGTGATCGAGGAATCCGCCTGGGAGAAGGCCGCGAACAGTTTCTCGCGCTGCTCCGGCGTGATGCCGATGCCGGTGTCGCGCACCGCGATCCGCACCCGCTCGGCTTCGCCATCGCCTTCCAGGCGCTGTACATCCAGCACCACCGAACCGGCCTCGGTGAATTTCAGCGCATTGCCCACGAGGTTCAGCAGCACCTGGCGCAGCCGTGTCGGATCGCCGCGATGCCATTCGCCGAGCATCGGATCGATCTCGCTGCGTAGCACCAGCGCCGGCTTCTCGGCGGCGCGCTGCGCCAGCATGGAGAGCACAGAGCCGCAGAGTTCGGCGAGCGAGAAGTCGATCTTCTCGACCTCCACCCGCCCGGCTTCCAGCTTGGAAAAATCCAGGATGTTATCCAGGATGGCCAGCAGGGCCCGGCCGGAGGACAGCACAGTCTCGACACGCTCGCGCTGTTCATCATTAAGGCCGCTGCGCAGCAGCAGCCGCGTCATACCCAGCACGCCATTCATCGGCGTGCGGATTTCATGGCTCATCACGGCAAGGAATTCCGCCTTGGCCCGCGCCGCCTGCTCGGCGGCCTCCTTGGCGGCCGTCAGCTCGGTAATATCCAGTGCCACGGTAAGTATCTGGCGGATATCGTCGTCGCGGTCCTTGATCGGCAGCTTGTTGTAGAGCCAGACGCGCAGCCGGCCCTGGGCATCCGGGTGGCGCACTTCGACGAAGCCGGTCTCGCGACCGCTCTGCAGCACCTGGGCCTCGTAATCATGAATGAAATCCGAGCGCCGCTCGCCGAACACTTCACCTGCCAGCTTGCCGAGCAGGCGTTCCGGCGGCAGGCCGACAACTTCTTCGGCGAAGTAGCGGTTCACCAGCACATAGCGCAGGTCGATATCCTTGAGATGGATCGCTACCGGCAGCGCATCCATCACCGTCTGCAATGTCCGGCGGCTCAGTTCGATCAGGCGTTCAGCGTGCTTGCGTTCGGTGACCTCGAAGGACAACGACAGCACGCCTTCGACACTGCCATCCGCCGCCAGCAGCGGCAGCTTGTTGGTCTGCCAGTCACGCAGCCGTCCCTGTGCGTCCGGGAAAGTCTGGTCGAACATGTTGCTCTCGCCATGCTGAACAGCGGCATCGTCCATCTGCGGCGCCACCCGGCTCGGCGTTGCCTGGAACAGCTCCAGCGCGGTGCGGCCCAGCGCCTGATCGGCGCTGACGCCATTGATCTCCTGGAAATGGCGATTGACCAGGCGGTAGCGTAATTCCCGGTCTTTCACGCTAATGATCACCGGAATGCCATCCAGCACCGTACGCAGCAGGCGGCGGCTTTCCTCGGTGGCGCGCTCTGCCTGCTTCTGCCGGGTCACATCCAGGGTGACGGTCAGGATCTGCGCTACGCGGCCATCCTCGCCGCGGATCGGCAGCTTGTTGTAAAGCAGATGCTGGGTCTGCCCGGTCGCCTCCCAATGGCGCTCGATATCGACAAAGCCGGTGGCAATGCCATGGGTGAGAATCTGGCGGTCCTGCTCGTTAGTACGGTCGGCAATGCCGGGCCCCTGCGGCACACCGGCGGCCACTTCCTCCATGCGCTTCCCAAGCAGCTTTTCCGCCGGCAGGCCGACAAAGCCGGAGAATTGCCGGTTGACCATGACAAAGCGAAGCTGGTCATCCTTGAGGCTGACCGAAATCGGCAATTCATCCAGCACCATCTGCAGCATGCGCCGCGCCTGCTCGATCTCGCGCTGCGCCCGCTTCTGGTCGGTGATGTCGAACACCACCGTCAACACCTGATCGATGATGCCCTCGGCATTGCGCATCGGCACCTTGTTGATCAGCCAGGCGCGGCTGCGGCCAGAGGCATCCGGGAAGGTGGTTTCAACAAAGCCGGTGGCACGGCCGGTAGCCAGCACCCGGGCATCCAGAGCGGCAACATTGACCGGCGCATGTGTACCCGCGACTTCGGCGGCGCGATGGCCCAGCAACTCACTGGCGGCGCGCCCGACCACTTCGGTGAATTGCCGGTTGACCAGGGTATAGCGATGCTCGCGGTCCTTCACCTGCAGCGCGACCGGCACTTCATCCAGCACTGTCTGCAGCAACAGGCGGCTTTCCTCGGCAGCCGAGATACTGCGGCGCAATTCGGTGATATCGGTGACGATACAGACCGAACCGCCATCGGAACGCGGATATGCCTGCATGCGCAGGATGGTGCCATCCAGCCGCAGGATTTCGCCTTCATGGACCCGCCCGGCCGTCAGGTCGAGCACGGCGTCGCGCAGATAATCGCGCACGGCGGCGGGATCATGGAACCGGCTGGCCGCCTTGTATGACAACAAGCTGTCGGCGCTCTCGCCGGTTTCCGGCCGCCCCGGCGGCAGAGCCAGGAGGCTGCTGAATTGCGCATTGGCCACTACCACGGCACGCCGGGCATCGAAGATCACCAGGCCCTGACCCATGGCTTCCAGCGCGGTATCGATCACCGCCGACTTTTCCGCGAGATCGGCCTGGGCGATGCGCAGATTGGCCAGGGCCGCCTCGCTCTTGCGCCGGGCTGCTGAAACATCGAGCAGAGCCGCCTTGAACACATCGGTGGCTCGCGCCATCTGGCCGATTTCATTGCCTTCGGCCAGATGCGGAATATCGGTTTCAAGGCGACCGGCAGCAAGGCTGCGCATCGCCTGGGTCATATCCGCCAGCGGCCGCACCGTGCGGCGCACCACCAGCCAGGCGCAACCCAGGCCAAGCAACAGGCAGAGCACGCCGATGAACAGGTTAAACACCGCGCTGGTCTGCAGGTCGCGCAACAGGCCGGCCGCCAGACGCTGTTCCTCGGCGGCAGCCTGCCGGCGGAGATCGCCGGCACCGGCGCCGATCACCCGGCCACGCTCGGCCAGGGCCGCAATCTGGCGCAGCAATCTGTCATCCAGCTCCACCAACTCGCCGAAGCGGCTTTCCACATCGCCGTGATCGGCCTGCATGAGCTGTATGGCGCGGCGCGCTGCCTCGTCATGCAGCATCTCTTCGATCTCAAGCAGGTCAGGCCGCAGCAGGTTGAGGCGCTGATGCGCCTCCAGCAGCGGCGAGCGGGTGCCGGTGGCAAAGATTTCCAAGGCCAGGGCCTGTGCCTGGATCAGGCGCTGACGCACCTCGCCGATTCGCCGCGCGGCGCCGAGATCGCCCCGGCCGAGCGCTCCGGCTCCGAGCGTATCGAGGCCGTTCAGCACGAAACCAACCTTGGCCAGCCACTCCTGCCGCGCCTGCTGGCGCTGCTCCTGCATTGTCACCAGGCCATCAAAAAGCTCGGTGAAGCCACCCAGTTCGCCTTGAAGAATACGAAGCCCACGATTGCCTTCCACCTTGCCGAACCGCTCTACCGCTTCAGTCAGCGTGTGCGACAGCGTGGCAATGCGGGCGCCGATTTCGTCGCGCTGTTCATTGCGACGGCCCGAAGCATAGGTGAGCACGGCCAGCCGCAATTCGGCGGTGGCGCGTTCGACATCGGTTGCCAGCGCGGCCAGGGAAGCGCGGTCAGCCGAAGCCACTGCCTTGCGCTCGATCTCGCGCAAGGTGACAAGGCCGATGGCATTGGAAATCATGATCACGCCGACCAGCGCCAGGAAGCCGCCAAAGATCAGCTTGCCGATGCTCAAGGACGGCTTCAGGGGCAGGCCCGGGGTGGTATCGGGCTCGGTATCGTCGGTCAAAGGCACTCCCCCGCCTCAAGGTTGAGGCAGGTTAGAGCGGAATGCAGCTAAAATGAAGCGGCGGCTGCCGGATCTAGCTCTCGCGGCGCATGGCACCGGTAGCTTAGCTCTCGCGGCGCATGGCGCCGACCAGGCGCTCGACATTGAGGCGGTAGAGCTTGAGGTAGCTATCGGCCTCGCTGCCCCGAGGCCCCAGGGCGTCGGAATAGAGCCGGCCACCCACCGTCACCTTGGCTTCCTTGGCGATCTGCTCGATCAGGCGCGGATTGACCACATTCTCGAAGAACAGCGCCTGTACCCGCTGGCGCTTAATCTGGCGGATGAGCTGCGCCACGGTCTCGGCGGAGGCTTCCGACTCCGTATTCATGCCCTGCGGCGCCAGGAAGGTGATCAGGTAGCGGTCGGCCAGGTAGCCGAAGGCATCATGCTGGGTGATCGCCTTGCGATGGGCACGCGGCACCAGGTCGAACTGCGCCGATGCCCAGGTATCCAGGTCCTTTAGCTGTGCCGCATAGGCTGCGCCGCGCTGGCGATAGCCCTCGGCATGCTGCGGATCGGCTGCGGCCAGGCCGGCAACGATATTCGCCACATAAGCCTGCATGCGCTGCAGGTCATGCCAGACATGCGGATCATCCTGTTCCTTGCCCGCCTTGGCCTTGGCATCGGCAGGCCCATGGCTATGGCCGGCATGATCATGGCCGGCCAGCTTGCGCGGCTGGATCCCCTGGGCAGCAACGATACGCCTGCCCTTGAAGCCGGATGCCGCCACCAGGCGGTCGAGCCAGGTTTCAAAATTGAGACCATTGGCAATCAGGATATCGGCACTGGCAACGGCGCGGGCATCGGCCGGGCTCGGCTGAAAGACATGGGCATCACCACCAGCCGGTACCAGCGTGGTGACGGTGAGCCGCTCGCCGCCGACCTGCTCGACGATATCGGCCAGGATCGAGAAACTGGCAATGACCTTCAGCTTCTCCTGGGTCTGGGCCTGGGCGTGAGCCGGCAGGACGGCGAACAGCAACATCAGGGCAAACAGCATGGCGCGCATGGTTAGGGTCCAGACTCATTGGGGATAGGCCCGGGATTGGTCTGGGAAGGCCACCGGTTAGGAGCAAATCGCAGCGCGTAGTGGGACTACGGGCAAGATTTGCGACGACATCCGGCGGCCTTCCCAGACCAACCCTTGCGGGCGATGTGCTTTTCTTGCCTGGCGTTGTCGAAAACCCTCACCGATGCCCCACATCGCTTTCGGCCTTTCTCCTAGCCAGGCAAGAAAATCACAACGTCACGGGCCTATCCCCAATGGGTCCGGACCCTAGGCCTCCAGATGCCGTGCCGGCAGCAGCCGCAGCAGGATGCCCTGCACGCGGCCGAAGAACAGCGACACGATGTAAAGGCTGCCGCAGGCCAGCACGATGGCCGGGCCGGATGGCAGATTGGCATGGAAAGACAGCAGCAGGCCGGCATAGCCGGAAATCGCGGCGATCAAGGCCGCCACCGCCATCATGCCCGGCAGCGAGCGTGCCCAGAAGCGCGCCGTCACCGCCGGCAGCATCATCAGGCCGACCGCCATCAGCGTACCGAGTGCCTGGAAGGCGGCGACCAGATTCACCACCACCAGGCCAAGGAAAATCAGATGATACAGCGTGCCGCCGCCGGTGCCACGCAGGCTGCGCAGGAATTCGGGATCGAAGCCATCGAGCAGCAGCGGGCGGTAGAGCGCCGCCAGCAATGCCAGGCTGATGCTGCTGATCACGCCGAGCAGCAGCAGGGCGGCTTCATCCACCGCCAGCACGCTGCCGAACAGAATATGCATCACATCGACGCTGGAGCCGCGCATCGAGATCAGCGCCACACCAAGCGCCAGGGCGATCAGGTAGAAAGCCGCGACCGAAGCGTCTTCGCGCTGGTCGGTGGCGCGCGTGGCTGCACCCGCCGCCAGCACCACCACCAGGCCGGCGATCACGCCACCGATGGAAATCGCCGGCAGCGAGAAACCAGCGATCAGGAAGCCGGTGGCGGCACCGGGCAGGATGGCATGGCTCATTGCCTCGCCGAACAGGCTCATGCGCCGCAGCATCAAGATCACGCCGATCGGTGCCGAGCCCAGCGCCAGGGCGAAGCAGGCAACCAATGCCCGCTTCATGAAAGCGAATTCGATGAATGGCTGGATGAAGAACTCGAGCATGGTCAGGCCGCCGTATCGGCGGCACAGACCGCCGCATGCTCGGACCAGGATTCCGCCATGCGCCGGGCGCGCAACTGGTTTTCCGCCGTCAGCACTTCCGCCGTGCGACCCCAGGCAACCGGTTCGCGGGCCAGATACAGCGCTTCCGGGAAGCGGCTCTGCACCAGATCGAAATCATGCAGTACCGCCACAACGGTACGCGCTTCACCATGCCAGCGGTGCAGCAGCTCAACCAGATCGCTCACCGTGCGGGCATCCAGCGCGTTGAACGGCTCGTCCAGCAGGATCAGGCGGGCATCCTGCACCAGCACGCGGGCAAACAGCGCGCGTTGCAACTGGCCGCCAGACAGCGTTGCCAGGGGGCGCTTTTCGAAACCTTCGAGACCGACGGCGGCGAGTGCTTCGCGCGCCGCGGTAATGCCGTGCCGGCCGATGCCGCCGAAGGGACCAACATGCTGCCATTGCCCGAGCAGCACCAGTTCCAGCACCGAAATCGGGAAAGCGCGATCAAGACTTGCCTGCTGCGGCAGATAGGCGATATCGCGCTGCCGCAGTGGACCGCGTTCGATGCTGCCGCCGGCCAGCGGCAGCATGCCGGCCATGGCCTTCAGCAGCGTGCTCTTGCCGGCGCCATTCGGCCCGACCACGGCGGTGAGCGAGCCCGCTGTGAAGCAGCCGCTCAGGTGATGCACCGCCGGGTGGCGGTCATAGGCAACGGTAACATTGCGGCAGGAAATATCGGCGCTCATGGCGGCAGGCTTCAATCGCTGAGCAAGGCCCAGGCGATCAGGCCCCAGAGGGCCGCCAGCAACGGCAGCAGCCAGAGCAGGCGCTGCACCAGGCCGGCCGCCAGGAAGCTGACCGCCATACCCGCGCCAGCCAAAGCCGGCGAAGGGCCATGGCTGCCATGGTGATGATGGCTATGATCGTGGTGTTGATTGGGCATGTTACTTTATAACATACGGGGAAAAACATCCCGGTCAAGCCCCCTGCCCTAAAGCCGACATATTCTGCCGCCAATCAGGCCTCAAGCCGCCCCTTGTTTCAGCATATGGGGGCTACCATTCCGTAACCCTGGTCCTGTAAGCCTGCCCCATGTCCACATCCTCCTCCGGTAAGTCCAGCCGCAAGAAGTCCACGCCCAAGGCGCGCAAGCTCCTGAGGGGCGGTTGGCTGCGCCGGATACTGGTCGGCATTGCCCTGCTCGGCATCTGGGGTGTGGTCATGGTCGGTGGCGTGGTGGCCTACTACGCCTATACTTTGCCGAGCTTCAACGAGCTTTATGTCATCGAGCGGCGCTCCTCGATCTCGCTGCGCGCAGCGGATGGCAGCATGCTCGCCACTTTCGGCGACCTCTATGGCGAACACCGAAATCTCAAGGAATTGCCCAAGCATCTGCCGGAGGCGCTGATCGCCACCGAGGACCGGCGCTTCTACAGCCATTTCGGCATCGATCCGATCGGCCTGGGCCGTGCCACCTTCGCCAATATCCGCGCCGGCCGCGTGGTGCAGGGTGGCTCCACGCTGACGCAGCAGCTCGCCAAGAATGTGTTCCTCGATACCAGTCGCACCATGAAGCGCAAGGTGCAGGAATTGCTGCTCGCCTTCTGGCTGGAGCGCAATTTCACCAAGGACCAGATCCTGGAGATGTATCTCAACCGCGTCTATTTCGGCGCCGGCGCCCATGGCGTCGAGGCTGCGGCGCAGCGTTATTTCGACAAGCCGGCAAGCAAGCTGAATCTGACCGAGAGCGCCATGCTGGTCGGGTTGCTGAAGGCACCGTCCCGCCTGGCGCCCACCGGCAACATCAAATCGGCGCAGAGCCGCGCGGCGCAGGTGATCGACAACATGGTGGCTGCCGGCTTTATCGACGAAGCCGCCGCCAAAGCGGCGGCAGCCAAGCCAGCACAGCTTGCCCGTTCGCGCCTGCCGATGCCGAATGCACGCTACTTCGCCGATTGGGCGGTGGAGGAAATCTACCAGCTTGTCGGCCGCGACCAGCCCGACCTGATCGTGTGGACAACGCTGGATGCACGCCTGCAGCAAGCCGCCGAACGGGCGGCGGAAGCGGCCTTGAGCCGCGATGGCGAGAAGCTGGATGTCGACCAGGCGGCGCTGGTGGCGCTATCGCCCGATGGCGCTGTGCGCGCCATGGTGGGCGGCCGCGACTATCTTGAATCGAGCTTCAACCGCGCCACCCAGATGCGCCGCCAGCCGGGCAGCGCCTTCAAGCCGATCCTGTTTCTCACCGCGCTGGAAAACGGCATCCACCCCGAGGACAGTTTCATCGACGGCCCGATCAGCGTGGAGAACTGGGCGCCACGCAACTACAACGGCAAGTTCCAGGGCCCGACCACGTTCCGCGAAGCCGCTGCGCAATCCACCAATACCGTGGCGGTGCAACTCTCCGAACGCGTCGGGCGCCAGCGCGTGATCGAGACGGCGCGGCGGCTTGGTATCGTCAGCGACCTCAAGCCGCATCCCTCCCTGGCGCTGGGCGCCTTCGAGACCGGCCTGCTCGAACTCACCAACGCCTACACCACCTTTGCCAATGGCGGCTACACCGTGATGGCCTATGCCGTGCTGGAAATCCGCGACACCAGGGGCAACGTGCTGTTCCGCCGCGATGGACAGAGCGTGATGGCGCATATGATCGACCCCGAGCCGTTGAGCGAATTGAACGAATTGCTGCAAGGCGTGGTGGATAACGGCACCGGTCGCGCCGCCCGTATCGGCCGCCCGGTGGCGGGCAAGACCGGCACCACGTCGGATTACCGCGACGCCTGGTTCATCGGCTATACGCCGGATCTGATCACCGGCGTTTGGGTTGGCAACGACAATAACGCACCGATGAACAAGGTTGCCGGCGGCGGCATGCCGGCGCAAATCTGGCGCGCCTTCATGCAGGAAGCGGTGAAGGGCAGCGAGGCCAAGCCGCTGGTCCGCCAGCCACCGCGCAGCGAAACGCCGCTGGCCGGCATCACCTCGCTGTGGGACCGCATACTGCAGCAGTTCAATGGCCGTCCCGCCACGCCTGCGCCTTCACCCGCACAAGGCAATGCGCCACCACCACCACGCCAGACGCCCTTGTCAGACAACAGCATGTCCCAGCCCGCAGCCCCGGAACCCGCCGAACCGCGCATGATCTGGCAGGTTGGCCCGCAGCCGATTAGGCAATAACATGCTCGCCATGCGTCCGTTTGTCCGCCTCACTTTTATTCTCACCCTGCTGCTGAGCGCCGGCCTCGCCCGCGCATCGGAGACCGCCACCGTGCTGCAAGGTATTGCGCAAGGCGCCGGCAACACGCCGCTGGCTCTTACCCTGGTGATGCCTGCCGGCAAACAGCAGCCGGCCAAGGGCTGGCCTGCCCTGCTGCTGATCCAGGGCAGCGGCCCCACCGACCGCGATGGCAACCAGCCGCCGCATATTCGCACCGACCTGCTGCGCCAGATCGCCGAGTATCTCGCGGCGCAGGGTGTTGCCACGCTGCGCTACGACAAGCGCGGCATGCATGCCAATAATGCCAGCCTGCCCGCCGATGCCTCGGCCTATCCCGATTTCTTCCGTTGGGAGAATTTTGTCGGCGACGCCATGGCTGCCTTCCGCTTCCTGGCCGAGCATCCTGGCATCGACGGTGGCCGCACTGGCATCCTGGGCCATTCCGAAGGCGGCATGATTGCGCTGTCGGCGGCGGCGCAGTTGAAACCAGCGCCGGCCGTGCTGGTGCTTGCTGCCACGCCGGGCCGGCGCATGGATGCGGTGATCCCGGAACAGCTCGAGCGGCTGCTGATCGAACAGCAGGCCCCGGCCAACCAGAGCCGGGCGCTGCTGGCGGCCAACCGCCGCATCATGGAAACCATCATCAATACCGGCCAGGTGCCCGCCGAAATGCCGCGTGGCCTGGCGCCGCTCTACCCGGCCTATGCCGGTCCCTTCCTGCAGGCTTTCCTGAAATTGGAACCGGCCAGCCTGGCGCGCAGCTTCCCCGGCCCCGTCCTGGTGCTGCAGGGCCAGGGCGACACCCAGGTCTCGGCCGAGCGCGACGCCCCGGCGCTGGATAATGCCTTCGCCGCGCGCGGGCCGGCGCCGCACAGCCTGCGCCTGTTCCCGCAGCTCAGCCATAATTTCAAGAGCCGCACGGTGCCGGACCTGTCAGGCCCGGTGGGCGAGGAAATGCTGCGGGCGCTGAGCGAATGGCTCGGCCCGGCGCTCGGCAGTGACTAATTAGCTGCGCCGCACAATCAGCCAGTAGGACGCGGCGTTCAGCACGCCCATGGCAGCGATAGTCGCCGCCAGCGGCAAGGCCGTGCCATCCAAAGCATGGCCGACGAAAATGCCAACACAGGCCGCTACCGTCATCTGCGTGAAGCCCATCAGCGACGCCGCTGCACCGGCCATTTGCGGAAATGGCTGCAGGCCGCCGGCCTGGGCCTGCGGCATGGTAAGCCCGACACCCGCCGTATAAAGCAGCATCGGCAGCACCACGGCGAGCCAATGGCCCTGGCTGCCCCGGACCAGGAAATACAGGACCGCCGCCAGCATCAGCAGGCCGCCGCCGGCGCATAACCCGACGCCGAGTTGCAGCATGCGGTCAACGCCGAGGCGCACAGTGAACCGCGCACCGATCAGCGCACCGGTTATATAGCCGATCACCACCATGCCGAAGTAGAAGCCATAGGCGGTTTCCGAGACGCCGTAGACCCCGATCAGCACGAAGCTGGAGCCGGAGATGAAGGCGAACAGGCCGCCGTAGCAGAAGGCGATGCAGCCGGCATAGCCACGGAACCGCTGGTGCCGCAGCAGGGCGCCGAAATTACGCAGCATCGGCAGCGGCTGCGTTGCGGTGGGATCCAACCGTGTATTGCTTTCCGCCAGCAGCAGCGCAATGGCCAGCCACAAGGAGAGGCCGATCAAGGCCATGGCGATGAAGTTGGCTTGCCAGCCGATATAGCTGTGCAGGAAACCGCCCAACACCGGTGCCACCGCCGGCGTGAGGCCGAGCGCCATGGCGATCATCGACATCATGCGCGCGGCGCGTTCGCGGTCGAACAGGTCACGCACCACGGCGCGGCCCAGCACCACGCCGGCACAGGCGCCACAAGCCTGCACGAAACGCCAGGCAATCAGTGCCTCGATACTCGGCGACAGGGCACAGGCGATGCTGGCCAGGATAAAGATGGCGACCCCGACCAGCAGCACCGGCTTGCGGCCGAAGCGGTCGGAGAGCGGGCCATGAATAAGTTGTGTGACCGCGAAGCCGGCAAGGAAGGCGGATAGCGTGAGCTGCACCGTGGCGGCATCGGTCTGGTAGAGACGCGCCAGACTCGGCAGCGAGGCGAGGTACATATCGGTGGAAAGCGGGCCCAGCGCGGTGATGCAGCCAAGCAGCACCACCATCGCCAGCGAATCCTTGTTCAGCTTGGCCATCCGCTTTTGCCTATCCCACCAGATGCAGGGCGGCGCCATGCCGTTTGAGCCAGTGCCGGGCGGTGCGCATTTCCGCCTCACCGCCGCTTAAGCGCGCCACCAGCCGCCAGAACGCGTCGCTATGATCCATATGGCGCAGATGCGCCACTTCATGCGCCACCATGTAACGCACGATGGCCGGCGGCGCCATGATCAGGCGCCAGGAGAAGGAGAGATTGCCGCCGGCCGAGCAACTGCCCCAGCGGCTCGACGTATCGCGCACCGTGACGCGACTGATGGCGAGTCCCTCGCCTGCGGCCAGGCTGCGGGCCTGGACGGTGAATTCCTCCCGCGCCCGCACCTTCAGCCAGTCGCGCAGCCGCCGCGCCAGATGTTCCGGCTGGCCGGCGACCAGCAGTTCCCCGCCCTCGCGCCATACCGCGCCGCGTGCCCGTGCCTGCGGGCAGTGCCGGATAGTGAGTGTTTCACCGAGAAATGGCACAGAGCCGCCATCCGCCCACGGAGGGGATTGCGGCCGTTCCGCCTGGCGCGCCAGGATCCAGCCGGCCTGTTCCGCCATAAACTGCCGCCCGGCCTGCAGGCTGGCGCGTTTCGGCAGCACCAGCACAACCGCACCATCACGCGGCATGACGCGCAGCAGCATACGGCGGGCCCGTGCATCGCGACGCAGCGTAAAGGGATAGGAGCGACCGTCTACGAGCACCTGGTCGGCGGCCCATTCGATTGTGTGCGAATAACCCTTGGTCACAGACGGCCCCTGTCATATAACTGTAACCATGCTGACGCGGAACCGTCGCGGCATGAAAACTATAAGTCGGGCTCCCCCGACAGGGTGGGAAATTTAGCATTGGAGACGGAATAATGAAAACCACAGGGACTTCTGTTGGCTTTGGCGCGCGCCTGGCGCTGACGCTGCTTGCCGGCACCGCGCTGATCGCCTCTTCCTCGGCTGCCCTGGCGCAGGCCAAGGACAACCGGATCGAGCTGCAGTGGTGGCATGCCATGACCGGCGCGCTGAATGACCGCGTCAATGAAGTTGCCGACGGCTTCAACAAGGGCCAGGACAAGTACAAGATCGTCGCGGTCAACAAGGGCAGCTACCCTGAGACCCTGACCGCTGCCATGGCCGCCTTCCGCGCCGGCAAGGGCCCGCATGTCGTGCAGGTGTTCGAAGTCGGCACCGGCACCATGATGGCCTCCCGCGCCGCCATCAAGCCGGTCTATGAACTGATGGCCCAGAACGGCTACAAGTTCGACCCGGGCTCCTATATCTCGGCGGTGACGGGCTATTACAGCACCTCGGACGGCAAGATGCTGTCCTTCCCGTTCAATTCCTCCACCCCGGTGATGTATTACAACAAGGACGCCTTCGAGAAGGCCGGCCTGAACCCGAACCAGCCGCCGAAGACCTGGCAGGAAATGGACGGCGTGGTCCGCAAGCTCAAGGCTTCCGGCTCCACCTGCCCGTTCCAGTCCAACTGGCAGACCTGGATTCAGCTCGAGAATTTCTCGGCCCTGCATAACGTGCCGTTCGCCTCGAAGTCCAACGGCTTCGACGGCTTCGACACCGTGCTGCAGTTCAACAGCCCGCTGCATGTGCGCCACATCACCACGCTTTCCAACTGGATGAAGGAAGGCCTGATGACCTATGGCGGCCGCAAGAACGAGCCGAACGCCAAGTTCGTCTCGGGCGAGTGCGCCATCCATATGGAAAGCTCGGCTGGCTATGCCACCTTTGCCCGCGGCGCCAAGTTCAAGTGGGGCATTTCGATGCTGCCCTACTACAGCGACGTGGCCGGCGCGCCGCAGAACTCGATCATCGGCGGCGCCTCGCTGTGGGTGCTGGCCAAGCACAAGGCCGAAGAATACAAGGGCGTTGCCCAGTTCTTCGATTACCTGGCCGCTACCGAAAGCCAGGTTGCGTGGCACAAGGCGACCGGCTACCTGCCGATCACCCCAATGTCCTATGAGGCCACCAAGGCCCAGGGCTTCTACGCCGCCAACCCGGGCACCGACACTTCGGTACAGCAGATGATGCTGAAGCCGCCGACTGCCAACTCGAAGGGCCTGCGCCTCGGCAACTTCGTCCAGATCCGCGACGTGATGGATGAAGAACTCGAAGCGGTGTGGTCGGGCAAGAAGTCGCCGAAGGAAGCCCTTGATACCGCCGTCGAGCGCGGCAACCGCCTGCTGCGCCAGTTCGAGCGTGACAACAAGCGCTCTTAAGCGCACCTGAGAGGATCGGCCCGCGTCTTGACTTTGTCAGGCGCGGGCCTTTTCTTGGGGCAAATCTAGAGAATCGCGAGCATGGAAAAGCGCGTCGTCTTCAAGCATAAGCTGCTGCCCTACCTGCTGCTGGCACCGCAGATCGCGATTACCATCGTGTTCTTCTTCTGGCCGGCAGGGCAGGCCGTGGTGCAGTCGGTGCTGCGCGAGGATGCTTTCGGCACCTCCAGCCAGTTCGTCGGGTTGGAGAATTTCCTCAACCTGCTGGAAGACGAGTACTACCTGAATTCCTTCAAAGTCACGGCGGTATTCAGCCTGCTGGTGACGTCCATCGGCTTGAGCGTCTCGCTGCTGTTCGCCGTGATGGCCGACCGCATCATCCGCGGCGCCATGGCCTACAAGACCATCCTGATCTGGCCCTATGCCGTGGCGCCCGCCGCCGCCGGTGCGCTGTGGAGTTTCGTCTTCCTGCCCGGCCAGGGCATTGTCGCCTACCTGCTGAAGCAGATGGGCTATGACTGGAACTTCCTGATCAATTCCGGCCAGGCCATGTTCGTGGTGGTGATCGCCGCCACATGGAAGCAGATCAGCTACAATTTCCTGTTCTTCCTGGCTGGCCTGCAATCGATCCCGAAATCGCTGATCGAGGCCGCCGCCATCGACGGCGCCAGCCCGACCCGGCGCTTCTGGACCATTGTGTTCCCGCTGCTCTCGCCCACCCTGTTCTTCCTGGTGGTGGTGAACGTAGTCTATGCCTTCTTCGAAACCTTCGGCGTGGTGCATGCCACCACTCGTGGCGGCCCGGCCAAGGCAACCGAAATCCTGGTCTACAAGGTGTGGTACGACGGCTTCGAGGCGCAGGATCTCGGCGGCTCATCGGCGCAGTCAGTGGTACTGATGCTGATTGTTATCTGCCTGACCGTGCTGCAATTCCGCTACATCGAGCGCAAGGTGCATTACTGATGATCGAGCGCCGCCCCGTTGCCGATTTCATCAGCCATGCCACGCTGACCGTGGCCGGACTGATCGTCGCTTTTCCGATCTACCTGGCGATCATCGCCGCGTCGCATACCATCCCGGATCTGGCGCAATCGCCGATGCCGATGCTGCCCGGCGCCGAATTCTTCAAGAATACCGCGCAAGCGCTGTTCGAGGGGCCGCAATTGGTCGGCGTTTCCGGTGGCACGCCGGCACTGGTGCTGATGGCCAACAGCCTGTTGATGGCGGTGAGCATTGCGGTAGGCAAGATCATCATCTCGCTGCTTTCCGCCTTCGCCATCGTCTATTTCCGCTTCCCGCTGAAGAACTTCTTCTTCTGGATGATCTTCATCACCCTGATGCTGCCGGTCGAAGTGCGCATCATCCCGACCTACAAGATCGTCGCCGATCTTGGCCTGCTCGATACCTATACCGGCCTGGTGCTGCCGCTGATCGCCTCTGCCACTGCCACCTTCCTGTTCCGCCAGTTCTTCATGACCGTGCCGGACGAACTGGTGGAAGCGGCACGCATCGATGGCGCTGGCCCGATGCGGTTTTTCTGGGATGTGCTGGTGCCGCTGGCCCGCACCAGCATCGCGGCGATGTTCGTGATCCAGTTCATCTACGGCTGGAACCAGTATCTCTGGCCGCTGCTGATCGCCTCGGATGCCAATTACCAGACCATCGTGCTGGCCATCGGCCGCCTGGTGCGTGCGCCTGACGCCTTCCTGGAATGGCCGGTGATCATGGGCATGGTCGTGCTGGCACTGCTGCCGCCGGTGGCGGTGGTGGTGCTGATGCAGCGCTGGTTCGTCAAGGGACTTGTGGAAACGGAGAAGTAAGCCGCCATGGCAAAAGTGACGCTCAACAGCGTTAAGAAGAACTACGGCTCGCTCCGGGTCATCCATGGCGTCGACATGGAGATCAAGGACGGCGAATTCATTGTCATCGTCGGTCCGTCAGGCTGCGGCAAGTCTACGCTGCTGCGCATGATCGCCGGCCTGGAAGCCATCACCGACGGCACGATCAGCATCGGCGAGCGCGTGGTCAACGAAATCGAACCGGCCGATCGCGACATCGCCATGGTGTTCCAGAATTACGCGCTCTATCCGCATATGAGCGTGTATGAGAACATGTCCTACGGCCTGCGCATCCGTGGCATGGGCAAGGACGAGATCGCCAAGCGCGTCGCCCGCGCCGCTGAAATCCTGCAATTGCAGCCCTACCTGCAGCGCCGTCCGCGCGAACTTTCCGGCGGCCAGCGCCAGCGCGTCGCCATGGGCCGTGCCATCGTGCGCGAGCCGAGCGTGTTCCTGTTCGACGAGCCGCTTTCCAACCTGGATGCCAAGCTGCGCGTACAGATGCGGCTTGAAATCAAGCGCCTGCACCAGCAACTCGGCGTCACCTCGGTCTATGTCACCCATGACCAGGTGGAGGCGATGACACTGGCCGACCGTTTGATCGTGATGAACCAGGGCCGCGCCGAGCAGATCGGCACGCCGGCCGAGGTCTACACCACGCCGGCCACCACCTATGTCGGCGGCTTCATCGGCAGCCCGCCGATGAATTTCCTGACCTGCCAGGTGGCGGGTGGCGTGGCGCAATTGCAGGATGGCAGCCGGCTGTCGCTGCCGCCGGCCTATGCCGGTGCTGCCGGCGCCTACACGCTGGGCCTGCGCCCGGAGCATATGCTGCTTGTCCGCCCCGGTGACACCGGCGCACCCGCGGCTGGCCGCCTCAGCCTGAAGGTGGATGTGGCGGAAGAACTCGGCGCCGATACGCTGCTGCATGGCAAGATCGGCGGCGAGGATGTGGTGGCGCGCGTGCCGAGCAATGCCGGCTTCCACGACAACAGCCAGCCGACGCTCAGTGTCGACAGCGCACAACTGCATCTGTTCGACAAGGAAAGCGGCAAGCGCCTCAGCACTTGAAACCGGGCGCTTAAAACCGGGCTATACTAGAAAACCAGGCCGGTGCTGAAGCTGCTGGTATCGGTGGATTGCGCCGGCCGGGCTTCCGCTGCCGTGCGGCTGATCGCGGTGCAGGTGTAGGTGACACGCACCGGTGCGGCCAGGGAGCAGTGATCCAGGTCGCTGCGGTTCTCCAGCGGCTTCGGGTTGGCACAATGCTGCACCACCAGATTCCGCACCGCTTCCGCCTTGTGCAGGGTCGAATTGTAGCAGACCGAGAACAACGGCAGGGCCGTGGCCGGATCCAGTGTCTGGTCTTGCACCGTTATAAAATATGGATCGCTCAGCGCCCCGGTAACGCCGCCGCAGCCGGAAAGCAGGCCGCAGCCAAGCAGCAGGATGGCAAGACGACGGCGAGGACGGGCGGTATCGGTCAGCATGGCGGCCACTTTGCCGCTCCGCGCCATGACTGGCAAGCCCTGGCACAGGCTGGCTGACCCTGGTGAGGGGCCATGATTTCGGCATAATCCCGTGCTGCCATAGCGGCGCATTGCAAGAGGCCCCGAATCATGATTCCGCAGACCGACCCCAAGGCCGCCTACCTGGCGCAACAGGCCGAGATCGACGCCGCTATCCGTCGCGTGCTCGAAGGCGGGCGCTATATCCTCGGTGAGGAAGTGAGTGCCTTCGAAGCCGAGTTCGCCGCCTATGCCGGCGCCAAGCAGGGCGTGGCGGTGGCCAGCGGCACCGATGCACTGATCCTCGCCTTCCGCGCTCTCGGCCTTGGTCCGGGCGATGCCGTATTCACGGTGTCGCATACCGCTGTCGCCACTGTCTCGGCCATCGAACTGGTCGGCGCCACGCCGGTGCTGCTGGATGTGGATGCCTATTACGGCATCGATACGGCACAACTGGAAAAGACCCTGGCTGCCTGGCCCTCGGGCGCCGCCAAGCTCAAGGCCATCGTACCGGTGCATCTCTATGGCCAGGCTGCCGACATGCCGGCCATCGCGGCCATTGCCGGCAAATACGGCCTTGCCATCATCGAGGATGGCAGCCAGGCCCATGGCGCGCGTCTCGGCGGCATCGGTATCGGCCATTGGGGTCAGCTCACCGCCTACTCGCTCTACCCGACCAAGAATCTCGGCGCCATCGGCGATGGCGGCATCATCACCACCGAGGATGCCGCAGTGGCTACCCGGCTGAAGGAACTGCGCGAATATGGCTGGCGTGACCGCTATGTCAGCGCCATCACCGGCATGAACAGCCGTCTTGATCCACTGCAGGCGGCGATCCTGCGCGTGAAGCTGACACGCCTCAAGGCCGATACGGCGCGGCGCCAGGCGATTGCCGCCCGCTACGATGCCGGCCTGAAGAACCTGGATGGCATCAGCCTGCCGGCGACCCGTGCCGGCGCCGAGCCGGTCTACCATCAATATGTTATCGATGTCGGCGCGGCACGCCGCGATGCCATGCGCGAGGCATTGACCAAGGCCGGTGTCGGCACGCTGATCCATTATCCGGTGCCGATCCACCTGCAGCCGGCCTATCAGGGTCGCGTGCCGCTGGGCGTCGGCGGCCTGGCGCGCACCGAGGCCGCGGCCAAGGGCATCCTCAGCCTGCCGATGTTCCCGCAGCTCAGCGATGTTCAGGCGGATGCCGTGGTGGCGGCTGTCAGGCAATCAGCCTGACGGCTGATTGCAGCGGTTAAGCGGTGCGCGTGACGAGGATGACGCCGGCGCAGATCAGCGCGATGCCGGCCAGCTTGGGCAGGCCGAGCGGCTCGCCATAGAGCCAGTAGGCCGCCAGCGCCACCACCACATAGGACAGCGACACCATCGGGAAGGCGACCGAGACCGGCAGCTTGCGCAAGGCATACATGTAGCAAAGCGCGGCGAGGAAATAGAGCCCAAGGCCGAGGATCGATTGCGGCGCCAGGAATTGCGCCAAGAGCCCTTCCTGGCCAGCATCGGCGCCGGATTTCAGCAGCATCTGTCCAGCGACACCGATCAGCACGCCAAGCGCCAGCACAATATAGAACTGCATCATGGCGCGGCCCCCGCATCGGCTTTCTCATTGCGCTGCACGTCGCGCACCACGAATTGCGGCCGCTTGTTCACCGCCAGGAACATGCGGCCGAGATACTCGCCGACCAGACCGAGCATGATGAGCTGCACGCCGGCCAGCAGCAGCACCGCAGCCATCAGCGAGGCCCAGCCCTGCGGCCGGTCGGCGGAGATCAGTGCCTCCACCAGCACCACGACAAAGCCGAGTACACCAAGGCCCGCCATCGCCACGCCGACCATGGTGCCGACACGCAGCGGGATCACCGAGAAATTCAGGAACATCGACAGGAACAGGCGGAACAGGCGGGCGAGCGTGTAGTTGCTGCGGCCCTCGGCGCGCGGCAGATGCGCCACCTGCAGCCGGCCGATATTCTGCGTGATCTGCATGATCAGGCCGTCGATATAAGGGAACGGCCCATCGTGATCCACCACGGTGCGGGCAAGGAAGGCGCTCATGCAGCGGAAGCTGGAAAGGTAGAGACCCTTGGGCTTGTCGAGCAGATGGTCGGCACACCAGTTGGTGAAGCGGCTGCCGAGATTGCGCCAGGACTCATGCTGCTTTTCGGCATAATAGGTGTAGACGACATCGAAGCCGCCATCCCGGGTATGGCGCCACAGCCGCAGCACCTCTTCCGGCGGGTTTTGAAGATCATCGTCCATGGTGATGATATGCGCGCCGCGGGCATGCTTCAGGCCGGCCATCACCGCGTTATGCTCGCCGTAATTCCGCGACAGGTTGACCACGCTCAGCGCCACGCTGTTGGCGGCGCAGAGTTCGCGGCAGACGGCGAGCGAATTATCCGGGCTGCAATCATTTACCAGCACGATCTCCAGGCCACCCTCGACCTCGAGCCGGGCGAGCGCATCGACCAGGGTCGGTACGCTGTTGGCACCATTATAGACCGGCACCACGATGGACAGGGCAAAGAGCGGCGCAGGACTGGTGTTCATGGTTTTCTCGCTTGCACCCAGACGGAGCCGCCAAAAGGCAGGCCAAGACCCAGCCGGGCCAGGGCGCGCTCCAGGGCGGTGACGGCAAAGAATAACCGGTCGAGCAGCGGCGGAAACGGTTTCACGTCGCTTTCCTGCTGCGTCTGGCCGGCGGTCAGCCGATGCAGCAGCATTAGAGGAAACAGCAGGCTGTTCCAATAGCCCACGGCCTCGACCTGGAACCCGGCCCGCTCCAGCGCTGCCCGGGCAGAGCCGGCGGTATAGCGGCGGGCATTATGCACATGGCGGTCATGGGCCGAGGCCATCCAGGCATAGGCCGGCAGGCTCAGCAGCAGCCGGCCGCCCGGCACCAGGCAACGGCGAAACTCGGCCAGGGCCACTGCCTCGTCCACGGCGGCATGGCTGAGCACGTCATTGGAAACGATGACATCGAAGCTGCCCTCGGCATAGGCCAGGCCGTTCACCGAGCCAACTGCCACCGGCAGGCCGGTCTTGTCTCGGGCGACGGCAGCGGCTTCTGCGTCATACTCTACCCCCTGGGGCAGAACCGGCAGTCCTGACAGCTTCAGATAGCGGAGAAAGCCACCGGTACCACAGCCGGCATCCAGCAGCCGGGAACCGGCAACCAGCCCAAGCCGCTGGATGCGCTGCAACACGCCGGCATGCAGCGCCCGGTACCACCACATGCTCTCTTCCAGCGCCGCCATGCGGCGGTATTCCTCGCGCTGCATCCCTAGATACCCGTTGATTCCGAATGAAGTGAATGATTTACCAAGTCCCGGTAGATTTGTCCCGGCCCCCTGGAGGGGGCGTAACGATAGCATGAGCCATATCCAGCCCGCCGACCTGCCGCCTGCCAACATGGCATTGGAGCGCCGCGACCCCAGCCGTCCGCTGCTGATGCGGCTGGACTGGTCTCGCCTGCTCTATGGCTTCCTGCTGGTGCTCTGCACTGCCTGGATCGTCGGTTACTTCTTCCCGCCGATCAATCATGACACGGCGGTGCTGCTCTATATCTCCAAGGTCTGGCTCGAGGGCGGCAAGCTCTATGTCGATGCCATCGACATGAACACGCCGCTGACCTTTGTGCTGCATCTGCTGCCCGAAGCACTGGCGAAAGTCACCGGCCTGCCCGGCACCACGTTGCTGGTGGTCTGCCTCGCCATCGGCATTGCCGCCTCCTACCTGACCTGCCGCTGGGTGCTGGCCGCCAGCCTTGACCCGGCGCATGCCACCGCCGACGCCCTGCTGCCGCTGCTGCTGCTGTTCCTGCTGATCGTGTTTCCGAACCAGACCTTCGGCCAGCGCGAACATATCCTGCTGGTGCTCTGCATACCCTATCTGCTGGTCGCCTCCGGCCGTGCCCAAGGCGAAAGCCTGAGCCAGCGATTGCGCATCACCACAGCCCTGCTGGCCGGATTGGGTTTCTGCATCAAGCCCTACTTCATCGCCATCCCGGCCCTGGTGGAAATCTACATACTGGCGCGGCGCGGCTGGCGGGCAGAACTGCGTGATCCGGTGCCCTGGAGCATGCTATCGGTGGGCGTGGCGCATGCACTGTTCGCGCTGTTCGTGACGCCGGAATACTTCACCATCGCGCTGCCGATTGCGCGCGAATTCTATTCCGTGGTCAGCGACACCGACTGGCTGAACCTGATCACCGGGCCGCATCTCGGCCCGCCCAGCGTGATCCTGCCCCTGCTCGGCATTCCGGCCTGGTTCGCCATCCGCTCGGATCTGGCGCGCGTCATCTGGCTCGCCGGCCTCGGCGCGTTGTTCTCTGCCTATGCCCAGGGCAAGGGCTGGCCCTATCAGGCGATGCCGGCGCAGGCGCTCACCCTGCTGCTCGCCGCCGTGATCATCGCCCATGTCATGGACCACCAGGTGTGGCCGCGCCGCACCATCGTCGGCGGCCAGCCGCGCCAGCAGGGCCCGCGCCTGTTCGCCGCTGCGCTGATGCTGCTGGTGTTCTACCAGGAAGGCCTGCATACGCGGCCCTTCTTCAAGCAGCTCGAATACGCCAATTCGGAAGTGCCGCGCCTGCTGCATATCATCAAGCAGGAGGCCTACAACAACCGCGTGCTGGTGCTCTCGCCCGGCATCTACCCGCATTTCCCGATCATGAACTATGCCGGCGCCCGCATGACCATGCGCTTCGAGAGCATGTGGGTGCTGCAGGGCGCCTATGCCGACTGCTCGGAATTCGCGCCGTTGTACAATCCGCCGGAAGCCATGAGCCGGGGCGAATCCTTCGTGTTCCGCTCGGTGGCCGAAGATTTCTACAAGAAGAAGCCGGCGCTGCTGATCGTCGACAAGGTTGCCGGCATCCCGCGCTGCCAGGGCGAGGCCTTCGACTATCTCGACTATTTCCTGCGCAACCCGCTGTTTGCCAAACGGTTCGAGGACTATGACCAGCTCATGGAATTCGACCGCTACGTGATCTACAAGCGCCGCCAGCCGACCCCGCAGGTGCAGCCGGCCTCCTGACCGGCTGCACCGCTTCATCGCCATGCGCTACGCCGCCACGCCGAAACGGGCATGGGAGAGCGCTACCGCATCCGCGCCGGCCGGGAAGCGAAGCCTGTCGGAAGCATCGTTCGCCGCGGCCCACACCGCCTCGGCGACATCGCTCTCCTTGGTCGTCAGGGCCGGTGCCTGGAACGCCTTGAAGATCGGTTCGGCGAAACCGTAATAGGCTTCGGGGATCAGGCGCTCGACCGGCACCGTGACATTCTCGGTGAACCGGGTGGTGGGCGCATAGCCAGGCTCGACCAGCTTGGTGCGGATGCCGAAATAGGCCAGTTCGGCAGCCAGGGCGCCGGTATAGCCCTCAATCGCCTGCTTGCTGGCGGTATAGGGCGCCGCCAGCGGGAACGGCGCCAGGGTGGCGCTGGACGTCACGTTGACGATGACGCCGGCACGCCGCTCGCGCATCTGCGGAATGATCGCCTGGCACATCGCCATCACGCCGAAAGTGTTGGTGTCGAAGATCTTGCGGATCGCCCATAGCGGCGTCGCCTCCACCGTCCCGACCATGCCGATGCCGGCATTGTTGACCAGGGCATCCACCGGGCCGGCAGCCTCGATCGCCGCGGCGATGCTCTGCTCGTCGGTGACATCGAGCGGCAGGATGCGTAGCGCCGGCGAACGCGGCAGCAGATCCGTGTTGGGCTTGCGCATGGTGGCGATGACCTGCCAGCCGTTGTTGAGGAAATGCCGCGCCGTCTCAAGGCCATAGCCGGACGAGCTGCCGGTAATCAGGATGGTTTTCATGGGGGACCTCCATTTGCTTCGGATGGTCCTTAGATAGGCGCAATATTTAGGACGATAAATAATATATAGTCCTTATTTATTGTCCAATCGTCCAAATCCACTCACTCTTAAGCCGCCTCGGCACTTACCCTGGCAAACCTGCCGGGGGAACAGCCCAGGCGTTTGCGGAAGGCCGTGCTGAAGGCACTGGCGGATTCGTAGCCGATCTCATCGGCAATCCGGTCCAGCGTCTTGGCGCCCCGGATCAGGGCGTCTTTCGCCAGCGCCATCCGCCAGCGGGCGAGATACTCGATGGGGCCGCAGCCCAGGGCTTCGCCGAAGCGGGCCGCGAAGGCCGAGCGGGAAAGCCCGGCGATCTGCGCCAAGCCGGCCACGGTCCAGCTGGCGCGCACATCCGCATGCATGGCGCGCAGCACGCGGCCGAGAGCTGGGTCGCGCAGACCCTTGAGCAGCCCGGCTTCGACAGCATCGACCGCAATGCCGCGCCAGCGCAGCGCCTCGATGAGCAGCACTTCAAGCGAGCGTTGCAGGATCATTTCCTTGCCAGGCTCCTCGCCGGCGCATTCCTCCATGATCAATTCGATCACGCGGCCAAGCCTGGCCGAGCGGCCTTCCGAGGCCGGGATATGGACAAGGCGCGGCAGCAGGCTGAGCAGCAGCGGCGCGTTCACTGGTTCGATGCGGAACGTGCCGCCGAGCGACACGAAGTCCGGCTCGCCTTCCTGTTCGCCATGGCGCACGGCCATATCCATCGGGTCGCGCAGTTCGCCTTTGATGCCAGGATGGCTGCTCAGCGTGAAAGCCGGCGTCGCGGGCAGCAGCAGGAAGTCACCCTGCTGGAATTTCACCGGTGCCGCGCCACCGAAGGCAATCCAGCATTCGCCTTTCAGGATGATGGTGAAGCCCGGCGCATCATAGGCCGCATAGCGCACGCCCCAGCGCCCCCGGCCGCTGATCGGCTTGGAAATCGCCGTACTCGGTCGCAGCAGCGCGATGATGTCGCTAAGGGGATCCATGTCGGACGATCCATAATCAAACGAAGGCATATGATTATAGATAATCCAATTATGACTATCGACGCAAACAGAGAAATCGCGTCATGCCCGGGCTTGACCCGGGCATCTCAGGCTCGTCTTGAGATGCCCGGATCAAGTCCACGCATGACGATAACGGGAGGAAATTGCGCGCATGAAAGCTATCAGACGTGGAAGCTTTCGCCGCAGCCGCAGCGGCCCTTTTCGTTGGGATTGCGGAACACGAAGCCGGCCTGCAGCTTGTCCTCTACCCAGTCGATCTCGGTGCCGAAAATGAACATCTGCGCCTTGGGGTCGATGAAAATGGTGACGCCCTTGTCGGTCACTTCCTCATCGAACTTGGCCTTTTCCTCGGCATAGGTCACATCGTAGGCCATGCCGGAGCAGCCCTTGGTCTTGACCCCGATGCGCAGGCCGAGCACCGGCTTGTCGCTGCGCGCGATCAGTGTGCGCACGCGCTCCGCGGCAGCCTCGGTGAGCGTCACCGGCGGCGGCAATGCGCGACGCACCGGCTTCGGCGCCTCAGTCTGTTGCGTATCCATGCTCATGACGTCACCCTTACATCATGCCCAATTTTACATCATACCAAGTTCGAGGCGGGCTGCCTCGGACATGTTTTCCTGCGTCCACGGTGGATCCCACACGACCTCGACCGTGACTTCGCCGACACCCTCGACCTCGCGCGCCTTGACCTCGACCTCGCCCGGCATCGACTGCGCGGCCGGGCAATTGGGCGAAGTAAGCGTCATCTCGATGGCAACATCGTGGGTGTCGTCGTTCACATCCACTTTGTATATAAGGCCCAATTCGAAAATGTTAACCGGGATTTCCGGGTCGTAGACGGTTTTCAGCGCCTCGATCACCTGGTCCCGTATCTGTTCCGGCGCCACCGCCGGCTTTTTCGCCTTCGCGCCCATCAGCCGAAAATCTCCATCACCCGCTTCAGCCCGGCGCAGAGCGCATCCACTTCCGCCCGGGTGTTGTACATGCCGAAACTCGCCCGCACCGTGGCATTGACGCCGAAACGCTCCATCAGCGGATGGGCGCAATGCTGGCCGACCCGTACCGCGATGCCCTCGCGGTCGAGAATGGTGCCGACATCATGGGCGTGGATGCCTTCGAGTACGAAGGAAATCACCGCACCCTTTTCCGGCGCCTCGCCGATAATGCGCAGGCTGTTGATCTCTTTCAGCTTCGCCGTGGCATAGAGCAGCAGATCATGCTCATGGGCGGCGATCTGTTCGATCCCGACCGACTGCACATAGTCGATAGCGGCGCCAAGCCCCACGGCCTCGATGAAAGCAGGCGTGCCGGCTTCGAATTTATGCGGCAGATCGGCCCATTCGTTCTTCTCGAAAGTGACCGAGAGGATCATGTCGCCGCCGCCCTGCCAGGGCGGCATGGCTTCCAGCAAGGCGGCCTTGCCATACAGCACACCGATGCCGGTGGGGCCATACAGCTTGTGGCCGGTGAAGACGTAGAAGTCGGCATCCAGGGCCTGCACATCCACAGGCATGTGCTGCACGGCCTGGCTGCCATCGATCAGTGCATGGGCGCCGGCGGCATGGGCCAGCCGGATGATCTCGGCCACCGGGTTGACGGTGCCGAGCACATTCGAGACATGGGCGATGGCGACCAGCCTGGTGCGCGGCCCGAGCAACGCCTTGAAGCCGGCCATGTCGAGGCTGCCGTCATCGAGCACCGGCGCCACTTTCAGCACGATGCCATGGCGGTCGCGCAGCAGCTGCCACGGCACGATATTGGCGTGGTGCTCCATATGGCTGATCAGCACTTCATCGCCGGGTTTCAAAATGCCGAAACCATAGGAATTGGCGACCAGGTTCACCGCTTCCGTGGCATTGCGGGTGAACACCACTTCGCGCAGATCGCCGGCATTGATGAAGGCGCGCACCTTTTCACGCGCCGCCTCATAGGCATCGGTGGCAAGCTGGCTGAGCTGGTAGATACCGCGATGCACATTGGCATATTGCGTGGCAAAGGCCGTGCTCATGGCGTCGATCACCATTTGCGGCTTCTGCGCGCTGGCGCCTGAATCGAGGAATACCAGCGGCTTGCCATAGACCTGCTGCGTCAGGATCGGGAAATCCTGGCGGATACGGGCGACATCGAAGCCGGTCGGCATGCTATTCAGCTTGGCACTCATGCGGCGAACCAATCTTCAAGCGCGGCGATGAAGGGCAGCCGCAGATCGCCGGCCGGGATCGCCTCAAGGATTTCAGCAGCGAAGCCTTCCAGCAGCAGGCGGCGGGCCAGGGCCGCATCGATGCCACGGGCGCGGAGATAGAACAGCATGTTGGCATCCAGGTCACCAACCGTGGCTCCATGGCTGCATTTCACGTCGTCGGCCAGGATCTCAAGCTCGGGCTTGGTGTCGATGGCGGCATCGTCGGAGAGCAGCAACGTGCGGCAGAGCTGCTGCGCATCGGTCTGCTGCGCGCCAGGCGCCACACGGATGCGGCCCTGGAACACGGCATGGCCGTGATCGTCCACCACATTCTTGAACAACTGGTTGCTGTTGCAGCCCGGCGCCTCATGCGCCAGCCGCAAGGTGTGATCGAGATGCGCCTTGCCACGCGCCAGGCTCAGGCCCTGGGCGTCTAGCTGCGCGCCCTCGCCTGCCAGCGTTACCGCCAGTTCGTGGCGTGCAATGGCAGCACCCAGCATCAGCGAGATATGGCGGTATTCGGCACCGGCACCGAGCCGCGCTTCGGTGAGGCCGGCATGATAGGCATCGGCAGCCTGGCGCTGCAGGCGGGCATGGAACAGCTTCGCGCCCGGGGCCAGTTCGATCTTGATCCGGCTATTCGAGAAACCGCCGCCTTCATGGCTTTCGAACAAGGCAGCGGAAGCACCTTCGCCCAGCCGCAGCAGGCAGGTGATATTGGCCAGGCCTTCCGCGTCGTCGTTGCGCAGGTCGAGATGGATCGGCTTCGGCAACTGCACGCCGGGTGCCACATCCAGCAGCCAGCCATCCCTGAGCAAAGCTGCGTTCAGCGATACCAACGCATCAGCAGCATCATGGCCCGCAGGCGCCAGGGTCTTGGCCAGGGCCTCGCCCTGCTCGGCCAGAGCCTCGGCAATCGGCACCAGCTTCACGCCTTCAGGCAACGGCGCAGCAAACGGCGCAGCACCATTGGCGGCCAGACGCCAGCCGCGCTTTTCCACCGGCTGCAGCGAGGTGAATTTCCATGCCTCGACCTTGCGCCCCGGCAGGCCGGTGCGGCGCAGATCGGCCAGCCCGCCCTTGCGCAGCGCCTGTGCGGCGGGCAAGGCCGGCAGCTCAGCCTGCAGCGTGGCGATATGGTCGGCGAAACCGCTCACGCCGCCTCCGACACGATATCGGCATAGCCCTTGGCCTCGAGTTCGAGCGCCAGTTCCTTGCCGCCCGACTTCACGATGCGGCCTTTGGCCAGCACATGCACATGATCCGGCACGATGTAATCCAGCAGGCGCTGGTAATGGGTGATCACCAGGGCAGAACGTTCCGGGCCACGCAGCGCATTGACGCCCTCCGCGACGATCTTCAGCGCGTCGATATCGAGGCCGCTGTCGGTCTCGTCCAGCAGCATCAGGCTCGGCTCCAGCATCAGCATCTGGAACACTTCGTTGCGCTTCTTCTCGCCGCCCGAGAAACCGACATTCACCGGGCGCTGCAGGAACTTCTCATCCATCTGCAGCTGCTTCATCTTGGCCCGCGCCGCCTTAAGAAAGCTCATGGCATCGAGTTCCGGTATGCCGCGATGCTTGCGCACGGCATTGACGGCAGAGCGCAGGAACACCGCATTGGCGACACCGGGAATCTCCACCGGATACTGGAAGGCCAGGAACACGCCTTCGCGGGCACGCTCTTCCGGCTCCATGCTCAGCAGGCTCTGGCCATTGAACAGAATGTCGCCCTCGGTGACTTCATAGCCATCGCGGCCGGCCAGCACATAGGACAGCGTCGACTTGCCCGAACCGTTCGGCCCCATGATGGCGTGCACTTCGCCGGGGTTCATCACCAGGTTGATGCCGCGCAGGATGTCCTTGCCATCGACGCGGGCATGCAGGTTCTTGATCTCAAGCATGGCACTCATCCTTAACCTACCGAGCCTTCGAGGCTGACGCCCAGCAGCTTCTGCGCCTCGACGGCGAATTCCATGGGCAGCTTCTGCAGCACATCCTTGCAGAAGCCGTTGACTATTGTTGAGACGGCATCTTCCGCCGACAGGCCGCGCTGGCGGCAATAGAACAGCTGGTCGTCGGAAATGCGCGAGGTGGTGGCCTCATGCTCCACCTTGGCGGAACGGTTGCGCACCTCGATATACGGCACGGTATGGCCGCCGCACTTGTCGCCGATCAGCAGGCTATCGCATTGTGAATAGTTGCGCGCGTTCCTGGCGCCGCCCTGCATGCGCACCAGGCCGCGATAGGTATTCTGCGCCCGACCGGCGGAAATGCCCTTGGAGATGATGGTCGACTTGGTGTTGGCGCCGAGATGGATCATCTTGGTGCCGGTATCGGCCTGCTGCGCGTTATTCGCCACCGCCACCGAGTAGAACTCGCCAACAGAGTCGTCGCCCTGCAGAATCACGCTGGGATACTTCCAGGTGATCGCCGAGCCGGTCTCGACCTGGGTCCAGGAAATCTTCGACCGCGCGCCACGGCAGGCGCCGCGCTTGGTGACGAAATTGTAGATGCCGCCCTTGCCGTTCTTGTCGCCCGGATACCAGTTCTGCACCGTGGCATAACGGATCTCGGCGTCTTCCATCGCCACCAGTTCGACCACCGCCGCGTGAAGCTGGTTGTCATCACGCATCGGCGCGGTGCAGCCTTCGAGATAGGACACATAGGCGCCCTTGTCGACGACGATCAGTGTGCGTTCGAACTGGCCGGTCTTGGCCTCGTTGATGCGGAAATAGGTGGAAAGCTCCATCGGGCAGCGCACGCCCGGCGGCACATAGACGAAGCTGCCGTCCGAGAACACAGCGCAGTTCAGCGTGGCGTAGTAGTTATCCGCCATCGGCACCACGGAGCCGAGATATTTCTGCACCAGTTCGGGATATTCGCGGATCGCTTCCGACATCGAGCAGAAGATGATGCCCATCTCCTTCAGCTTGCCCTTGAAGGTGGTGGCGACCGAAACGCTGTCGAACACCGCATCCACCGCCACGTTGCTGCCGCCCTTCTCGATGCCGAGCAGGGCTTCGCGCTCGCGCAGCGGGATGCCGAGTTTCTCATAGGTGGCGAGCAGTTCGGGATCCACTTCGTCCAGGCTTTTCGGACCCTTCTTCTGCTTCGGCGAGGCGTAATAGTGGATGTCCTGGAAATCGATCTTGGGATAGCTGACGCGGGCCCAGGTCGGCTCGCGGTCTTCCATCTTCTGCCACATCCGGAAAGCCTTGAGGCGCCATTCCAGCATCCATTCCGGCTCGTTCTTCTTGGCCGAAATGAAGCGCACCACATCCTCGTTCAGACCCTTGGGCAGAACCTCGGATTCGATGTCGGTGACGAAGCCGTATTTGTAGTCGCCAAGCTTGGCGACGGTGTCGATGGTTTCAAGGGCGGCAGGCATGGGGCACCTGGGCTGCTACTGGTTCAAGTCGGGCGGCTCGCCGCCGGTCGCTCGGCTGGCGGCTGCATGAAGTCGTAGGCCGGCCGCGCCAGTTCGGCGAGGCTGACCGATTCCAGCGCCTGACGGATGGCGCTGTTGATCTTGTGGATGCCGCGCCGCGAGACGCAGAGGTTTTCGCGGTCGCAGGCGCTCGGCTGGTGTTCGGAACATTGCGTCAGCGCGATTGGGCCATCCAGCGCCGAGACGATATCGGCCACCGTCATCGCCTGCGGCTCGCGGCTGAGCGAATAGCCACCCCGCGCACCGCGCTGGGACGCAAGCAGGCCGGCGCGGCACAGCTTGGCCATCAGCTTGGCCACCGTCGGCCCCGGCAGGCCGGTGGCGGCAGCGGCGGCATCCGCCGTATGCACGGCGGCGGGGGCGGCAGCCACATGGGCCATCACCATCACGCCATAATCCGCCAATCGGCTGAGCCGCAGCATAATCCGGTTCCACCTTTGCGTATTCGGGTTGCTTGTTCGCGCGCAAATAAGACCATTTTGGTCTGGTTTGCAAGATGGTGGCCTACCCAGCGAAGTCAAGCCGCCGAAAAGATTGCGCTATTTGCGAATCAGCCGCATCTTGGGGCCATGTCTGACCCCTGCTTTCCTGCCTCCCCCCCTGGTCTGGATGGCGACTTCCGCGCCGCCATGCGCCGGCTCGCCGCCACGGTCACCGTGCTGTCGGCCCGCGACCCGCTGGGCCGGCGCTGCGGCATGACCGCCACGGCGGTCACGTCGGTCTCGGCCGCACCACCGGCCCTGCTCGCCTGCGTCAACCGCTCGGCGGCTTTGCATGCTCATCTGGGCCTCGGCAACCGCTTCTGCATCAACCTGCTGCATACCGGGCAGCAGCCGATTTCGGAAATCTGCAGCGGCGGCGCCGAAGGCGAAGCCCGGTTCAATACCGGCGACTGGCGCGACGATGACGAGGCCGTGCCCTACCTGCACGATGCCCAGGCCAATATCTTCTGCGCCGTGGAAGCCGTGCATGCCTATGGCTCGCACGGCATCTTCATCGGCCGGGTGCTGCGGGTGCAAACCCGCGACGCCATCGCGCCGCTGGTCTACCAGGATGGCCGCTATATGCGGACGGAACCGCTTTAGCCGTAATAGGCCAGCACGGTGAGCAGGCGGCGGAACTCGTTCACCACCTGGCGTTCCACCTTCTCGTTCAGCGCCACCACGCTGCGCAGCCGGCGGCGGCGGCTGAGCGGCAGCGGCGGCAACGGCGCGCGGTTGGCTCCGGGCGGCGCCGCGAAGGGGCGCAGCGGCACGACTTTAGCGGCAGCCGGCGGTGCCTTCGGCTTCGGCGGCGGCACGGCGATCTGCGGCTTTGGCGGCACCGGCTTGGGCAGCGGCGCTAATTTCAGCGGCGGGCGCTGCTTGAAGCCTTCCGAGCCGTAAACCACGATCCGCGCCTTCTCCTCCTGCTCCTCGATCATCAGCAGGGTGGGGAAACGCTGCGCCAGCAAGGCAAAGGTTTCCGGCGCCATGAAGGCCGGTTCCGGAATCGCGCACCAGCGGTACTGGCCCTCGAAACCCAGCGGCTTGCCATGGGCGGCATAGAGCTTGGACAAAGCCTCGGCGAATTTGCGGTCCTGCTGGAACACCAGCACCACCTGGCGGTGGAGATCCTCGGGCCGGTAGCGGCGCACCACGATCAGCGCCATCTCGGTCGGCCGCGCACCGATGGCGGCGGCGGCACCATAGAAACCGAATACCGTGCCGGCGGCGCGCACATCCTGAGTCAGGAAAGCCAGCCGCTCGGCATGCGGCACGGTGCCCAGGGCAGCGAAGAAGCGCGGCGCGATGCTCATGGCCGTATCCTACCCGGCAAGGCGGGTCCGAGGCGAGTCTGCAAAGTTTAACAAGCTCCTAACAAGCGTCACCGGGCCGCCATGATCCCGCCCCAATTTCCGGGCCAAGTAGCGGACATGATTATGCAATCCCCTGCCACCAGCAGCGCCCCGAACAACGCTGCGGGACAACGCCCGGCCTCGATCGCCCGTGATCTGGCCAAGCTGCGCCGCTTGGGCCGCGACCGCCCGGTGACGCTGGCGGAGGCCGCCGAATTGTTCGCCGAACGCTCGGCCCTGCTGCTGCTGCTGTTCCTCGGCCTGCTCGGGCTGATGCCATCGCCGGGCCTGCCGCTTGGCTTCCTCACCGGCTCGCTGATCGTGGCAATTGCCGGCGGCATGCTGCTGGCCCTGCTGCTGCGGCGCGACCATGGCCAGGCCCTGCTGCCCGGCATGCTGGCCCGGCGCGAGCTATCGAGCGGCTTCCTCGACCGCTTCCTGCGCTACATGATTCCCCGCCTGCGCTGGGTGGAACGCCACTTCCGCCCGCGCCTGACCTGGATGCTTGGCGGCCTCGGCCTGGCCTTGGCGCTGCTCGGCATTATGATTCAGGCCATCGGTCTGGCGCTGCCGATCCCGTTTGCCAACGCGCCCTTCGCTGTCGGCATCATCCTGATCGCGCTTGGCCTGCTGACCCGCGATGGGCTCGGCGTGCTGGCCGGCCAGACACTGGGCCTGATCAGCACCGGCATCTGCGTCGGCCTCGGCCTTGCCGCCTGGCGTGCCGGCACCGGCATCGCCGACCTGCTGCCCTGGTAACGGCATGGCCACGCAAGTGGTGATAAACGCCGCCTCAGGCACAGCACGGCGCTATGGCCCGGAGGCGCTTGGCGGCTTGATCCGCGAGGCCGCCCTGGCCCAAGGCCAGACCGATATGCGCGTGCATGTAGTGCCACCGGAGGCGCTGCAAGGCACCTTGCACCGCGCCGCCAATGAGGCCGAGGAAGTCTGGGTCGGCGGCGGCGATGGCACTTTGCGCAGCGCGGCGGAACTGCTTAAAAAACGTGGCAACCAGCAAGGCGGCATCCTCGGCGTACTGCCGCTCGGCACCATGAACCTGCTGGCCCGTGACCTCAATATTCCGCTGGAAATCGAGCATGCCGTGGCGGCGCTCTGCCAGGGTGATGTTACCGCCATCGATCTCGGCCGGATCAACGACCGACTGTTCCTCAACAAGTCGGCACTCGGCCTCTACCCGGACATGGTGGTGGACCGCGAACGCCGTCGCCGTCTCTGGGGCTTGAGCAAATGGGGCGCCATGCTGCGTGCCGCGTGGCGCGCGGTGCGCCGCCACCGCATGATGCAGATCGCCATTCAGCATCAGGGCCAGCGGCGTGAGATCCTCTCGCCCGCCATCGTGGTGGCGGTGGGTGCCTATGAATTCCGTACCGGGCAGCTTTTCGGCCGCCCCGACCTGCAGAGCGGCGAACTCACTGTTTATATCTCGCATGAAAAGAACTGGCTCGGCTCGGCCAGCCAGTTGGCCAAGCTGTTCCTCGGCACGCTGGACAGCGACCCGCGCCTGGAAGTGATCAAGGCCGACCGCCTGCGTATCGACTTCCCGCGGCCCAAGCCGGTCGCCAATGACGGCGAAATCGACATGCTGCCCGGCCCCATCGACTATGCCGTGGAGCCGCGCGCGCTGCGCGTAAGATTGCCGAAACCGGCAGTCTGAGCGCCTGATTTTGTGGAATGGATCGACTGGAAGTCATTCCCGAGGGGGAATGGTGGGCGCACCAGGGCTCGAACCTGGGACCCGCTGATTAAGAGTCAGCTGCTCTACCAACTGAGCTATGCGCCCAGTCAAATCCGGCGCGGAAGATACTCGGATTCGCAGCGATTGCAAGGGCTATCAGCAGGGCAAATTCATGCCCTGGGGATAACCTATAAGCCGCTCATATGCCTGGGGATTTCCACGTCGCGGTGGACATAGACGCCAATCAGCAGGCCGATACCGATCAGCAGCGTCATCATCGCCGTGCCACCATAGCTGACCAGCGGCAACGGCACGCCCACCACCGGCACCATGCCGGACACCATGGCGATGTTGATGAAGACATAGAGGAACAGCATGGTGGTGAGGCCGCCGGCCACCAGGCGACCGAACTGGTTGCGCGAGCGCATGGCGATGGCATAGCCGTAGGCCAGCACCAGGATATAGAGCGTGATCAGGCCGAGCGCGCCGACCAGACCCTGTTCTTCCGCCAGCATGGTGAAGATGAAGTCGGTCTGCTTTTCCGGCAGGAAACTCAAGTGGCTCTGGCTGCCCTGCAGAAAACCCTTGCCCATGAAGCCGCCGGAACCAAGCGCGATCTTGGATTGCAGGATGTGATAGCCGGCGCCGAGCGGATCCTGCTCCGGGTTCATGAAAGTGAGCACGCGCTTGCGCTGGTAATCGTGCATCAGGTTCCAGGCAATCGGTAATGCCGAACCACCCGCGATGATCACCAGCAGGAATTTCCACAATCGCACGCCGGCATAGAAGAACACCGCGCCCGAAGTGGCGAGAAGCAGCATGGCGGTGCCAAGATCAGGCTGCTTCATCACCAGCACCACCGGCGCAACCACCAGGCCCAGCGGGATGAACAGCCAGCGGATCATGCCGACTTCCTCATGCGACAGGCCATGGAAGTAGCGCGCCAGGGCCAGCACAATGGAAATCTTCATGATCTCGGAAGGCTGGATATGGATGACGCCGAGATCAAGCCAGCGCTGCGCCCCCATGCCGACACGGCCAACCAGTTCGACGGCCACCAACAGCACCAGGGCCACGGCGTAGAACAGATAGGCCGCCCGCATCCAGACGCGGATATCGGTGATTGCGATGATGGTCATGACGCAGAGGCCGATGGCAAAGCGCAGCATCTGGCGGTCGGCCCAGGGATCGATATCGCCGCCGGCAGCCGAGTAAAGCTGGATGAAGCCGACGCTGGCGATCATGCAGATCAGCAGCACCAGGCCCCAGGTGATATCGCGCAGCTTGCGGCCAAAAGTGAGGTCGTTGCCACGGCTGAGCAGGGAGGTACGGCGCATGCTCAGCCCTCCCGCGGCTTCGGCGCAGGCGCCGGTTGCGGCGCTGACGGCGTATCGGCAGTGGTGCCAGGCGGCGGACCGGGCGCGCGGTTGCGGCGCGAGGGGTCGAGGCGCTGGGTTTCCAGCAGGATGTCGCGGGCAATCGGCGCCGCCGCCTTGGAGCCGGAACCGCCATGCTCGACGATCACGGCAATGCAATAGCGTGGATTGCCGATCGGGGCATAGGCCACGAACAAGGCGTGGTCGCGCTCTTCCCAGGGCTTTTCTTCGTTCTTGCGCACACGGGTATCGCGTTCCGCCTTGGAAATGCGGCGCACCTGGCTGGAGCCGGTCTTGCCGGCCATGGCGAATTGCGGCTGGGTGATGCGGGCGCCGTGGGCGGTGCCGCGCGGCGGCGTGGTGACACGCACCATGCCTTCCTGAACCACCTCGAGATGTTCGCGCTTGATATTGAGCGAATTGTAAAGCTGGCTGGCGGGGCGCTGTTCCGGCGACGGGCCCAGCACATCGTCATGCCGCACCAGACGCGGTCGCACCGCATAGCCGCCATTGGCCAGCCGTGCTGTCATGACACAAAGCTGCAGTGGCGTTGCCAGCACATAGCCCTGGCCGATGCCGACCACCAGGGTTTCGCCTTGCGCCCAGGGCTGGCCCAGAGCGCCCTGCTTCCAGGCACGGGTCGGGATCAGGCCGCGGCGCTCGCCGGTAACATCCAGGCCACTGACATCGCCAAGGCCGAGCCGCTTGGCCATGTCGGCGATCTTGTCGACACCGATGCGGCGGGCAGCTTCGTAGAAATAGACGTCGCAACTCTCTTCCAGGGCCTGCACCAGATTCATGCTGCCATGGCCGCCCTTCTTCCAGCAATGGAAGGTGTTGTTGCCGAATTCCATATGGCCAGGGCAGAACACACGGCTATCGGGCGTGACGGCGCCAGCCTCCAATGCGGCCAGGCCCACCACCATCTTGAAGGTGGAACCGGGCGGGTACTGGCCCTGCACCGCTTTGTTGGTCAGCGGGCGGTATTTGTCGCCGTTGAGTTGGCGCCACTGCGCCGTGGTGATGCCGACATTGAACCAATTCGGATCGAAACCGGGATTCGACACCAGCGTCAGCACTTCGCCGGTATGCACATCCATCACCACGGCTGCCGCACTTTCATCCTTCAGCCGTTCGGCGGTGAAACGCTGCAGCTCGGCATCGATGGTCAGCACCACATCGTCGCCGGTGAGGCCATCGGTACGGTCCAGCTCGCGGATGGCGCGGCCATAGGCGTTGACCTCGATCTGGCTGTGGCCGGCGCGACCGCGCATATCCTCGTCGAACAGCTTCTCGATACCGCTCTTGCCGATGCGGAAGCCCGGCAATTCCAGCAACGGATCATCGCCAAGCTCGTTTTCCGCCACAGCGCCGACATAGCCGACGACATGGCTGAACACCGCGCCCATGCCATAGTCGCGCGTCTCGCCAACATCGAGCTGCACGCCGGGCAGGTCCGGGGAATGCAGGTTGATACGAGCGAAATCCTCCCAGGAGAGGTTTTCCGCCACCACCACCGGCACGAATTTGCGCCGCCGCTCAACCTCGCGCTTCACGCGGGCGCGCTGGGTATCGTCGATATGGATCAGATCGGCCAGCTTGGTCAGCGTGGCATCGACATTGCGCGCCTGCTCGGCCACGATCAGCACACGGTAATTGCGCCGGTTGGAGGCGAGTTCGGTGCCGAAGCGGTCGAGCACGCGGCCACGGCGCGGCGGCAACAGCCGCATCGAGATGCGGTTCTCATCCGAGAGCAGCGTGTAACGGCCGGATTCGAGGACCTGCAAATAATACAGCCGCCCGGCCAGGGCGCCGAACAGGGCCAATTGGCCGACGCCGAGCATCAGCGCCCGGCGGGTGAACACGCGTTGCAAATCCTGGTCGCGCCGGTTCATGCCGCCGCCCTACTCATGTAGGCAGACCGGGGCGCAGATAGCGCTGCTCCAGGCGGCTCAGCAGCCAGTAGATCGCCGGATAGAGGCCCAGCGAAAGCAGGAGCTGCGCCAGCAGCGGACGGAAGGCATGGATCTGCCAGTGCAGCAGGCTCGCCACCACCCAGCCGATCAGGCTGGCGCCGATGGCGACCAACGCGAAGGCCCACCAATTGACCAGGAAGGAGGAACCGAGGAAGACGCGGCGCTGCGACACACCGAGTTCGTGGGTCAGCAGCAGGATCAGCGCGTTGAGGCCGAGCGGGCCGGCAGTGATCAGATCAACCACCAGGCCGATCAGGAAAGCGCCCAGCATCGACATCAGGTCGGCGCGGAAGATGCTCCAGTAAAATACCGCCATCAGGGCAAGCGCCGGGGAGACGGTGGCGAAATACGGCAGGCCAACAGGGGCCAGGCCGACCGCGACCAGCAGCAGGCAGGAAACGATGGGCAGGAACCCGCGCATCCGTCGGGTTGCGTTCGCCAGGGGCTTCATGGCTGCGCCCCAGAAATCAGGGTCACGGCTTACGCGCGGCGGGCCGCGGCGCCTCCTCGGTATCCAGCCGGGTTTCGTCGAACTGCACCACGCGCAGGAAATCCAGCCGGCCCAGATCGACAAAGGGCCGCAGCCGCACATTGCCTTCCGAGGCGGAAACGATTTCGCCGACCGGGATGCCGGCCGGGAACTGACCGCCATCGCCGGAGGTGACGACCATCTGGCCGACCTGCGGCTTGGCGCCGGCGGGCAGGTATTCCAGCTTCGGCTGCGGCGAGTTGTCGCCCGCCAGCACGGCGCGGTGTCCGCCTTCCTGGATCATCACCGGCAGGCGCGAATTCAAGTCCGTGAGCAGCAGGATGCGCGCCGCGCGCTGGCCGACTTCGGCAACGCGGCCGACATAGCCCCCCTCGCCGATGCTGGCCTGGCCCTTCTTCACGCCTTCCTTGGCGCCGATATTGATCAGCGCGGTGCGCACGAAGGGGCCGCCGCCATCGGCGATGACACGGCCAGTGACGAAGCTGTGGCTGAGATCCGGGCCGGCAGCAAGCAGACGGCGCAGGCTGGCATTGTCCTGTTCCAGGCGGCGGGCCACGTCCTGCCATTGCAGCAGGCGGGCATTCTCGACACGCAGCCGGACGTTTTCCTCATGGGCGAACAGCAGATCGTCGACGATGCCGACAATGTTGCCGACGAAGGCGATGGGCTGCGAGACCGCCGACAGCACCGGCTCGAAGATATCGGCGGTGACGGCGCGCACGCGCTCCACGGCCGGGCGGTCAATGCGGCTCAGCAGGATAAGGCCAAGCGCAGCACCGACGAGCAAGAGGAAAGCAAAACGCTGCGCCAGCGCCTTGATCGGCGCAGCCAGCCCCATGCCACGTCCACTCCTCAACCGCATCTAAGCCCCTATTAAATCCAGTCCCCTGGTTGCGGCCCCCGCTCCCAATCCCAGCCTAGTAGGAGGGATTGTAGAGCACCTGCTTGAATGTCGTCTTCATACCTTCCAACGCACGCCCGGTGCCCAGCGCCACGCAGGACAACGGCTCATCGGCAATGGTCACCGGCAGGCCGGTGGCATGCCGCAGCACCAGATCGAGATTGCCAAGCAGCGCGCCGCCGCCGGTAAGCACGATGCCCTTGTCCACGATATCGGCGGCGAGTTCCGGCGCGGTATGTTCCAGCGCCACCTTCACTGCCTCGACAATGGCACCAACCGGCTCGGCCAGGCTTTCAGCGATCTGGCGCTGGTTGATCACCAGTTCCTTCGGCACACCGTTCATCAGATCGCGGCCCTTGATCTCCATCGAAAGGCCATTGCCCTCTTCCGGCGGACAGGCCGAACCGATCTGCTTCTTGATGCGCTCGGCCGAGGCCTCGCCCACCAGCAGGTTATTGTTGCGGCGGATATAGGCGATGATCGCCTCATCCATCTTGTCACCGCCGACGCGCACGCTGCGCGAATAGACGATGCCGCCCAGCGAAAGCACCGCCACTTCGGTGGTGCCGCCGCCGATATCCACTACCATCGAACCGGTCGGCTCGGTGACCGGCAGGCCAGCGCCGATAGCAGCAGCCATCGGCTCCTCGATCAACTGCACGCGGCGCGCGCCTGCCGACTCGGCGGATTCCATGATGGCGCGGCGCTCCACGGCGGTGGAACCCGACGGCACACAGATGATGACCTGCGGCGAGGCAAAGCTGCGGCGGTTATGCACCTTGCGGATAAAGTGCTTGATCATTTCCTCGGCGACATTGAAGTCGGCGATGACGCCGTCGCGCAGCGGACGGATGGCCTCGATGTTGCCCGGGGTACGGCCCAGCATCTGCTTGGCCTCGTCGCCCACGGCCAGCACTTCCTTCTTGCCGCGCACATTGCTGATCGCCACCACCGAGGGCTCGTTCAGCACAATGCCACGGCCCTTCACGTAGACCAGCGTGTTGGCCGTGCCGAGGTCGATGGCCATATCGGCCGACATGAAACCCATCAATCGCGAAAACATCGACACTTCACCTCTTGAACCGGATATTCGGGCCGTTATGCGGCGTCAGGACTGGATAAGCAAGGCTTCGACCCCGCTATTTCCGCGGCCTTAACGCCAGGGGATTACGCACTCAGCGCAGCCGGCGCGGTTTTCTCCCGCTTCACCAGCAGCTTGTTCAACGCATGGATATACGCACGGGCCGAAGCCACCAGGGTATCAGCATCGGCGCCCTGTCCGTTCACGGTTTTGCCGCCTTCGGCGAGTCGCACCGTCACCTCGGCTTGGGCATCGGTGCCTTCGGTAACCGCATGGACCTGATAGAGCTGCAACTTGGCGTCGTGTGGATAAAGCGCCTTGATGGCATTGAACGTGGCATCCACCGGGCCGTTGCCGGTGGCCTTCACGGCGGCCGGCTTGCCATCGATCTCGAGTTCCAGTTCCGCCGATTGCGGCCCCTTGGAACCGGCCACCACCTGCAGGCTCTGGAAGCGGATACGGTCATTTTCGCGGCCCGTGGTGTCGTCCACCAGCGCCACCAGATCCTCGTCGAACACATCCTTCTTGCGGTCGGCGAGATCCTTGAATCGCGCGAAGGCATCGTTGAGCTGGTTGTCGGCAAGCTGGAAGCCGAGCTCCTCCAGCTTCTTGCGGAAGGCATGGCGGCCGGAATGCTTGCCCATCACCAGGGTCGAACGGTTCAGGCCGACCGATTCCGGCGTCATGATCTCGTAAGTACCGGCATGCTTCAGCATGCCATCCTGGTGGATGCCGCTTTCATGCGCGAAGGCATTAGCGCCGACGATGGCCTTGTTCGGCTGCACGTTGAAGCCGGTGACCGAGGAGAGCAGCCGCGACGCCTTGGTGATGTCGGTGGTGCGGATACCGGTATCGAAAGCCATCGCATCGCCGCGCGTGCGCAGCGCCATCACAATCTCTTCCAGCGCGGCATTGCCGGCGCGTTCGCCGATGCCGTTGATGGTGCATTCCACCTGCCGCGCGCCGCCGATGACGGCCGCCAGCGAATTCGCTACAGCCAAGCCGAGATCATTATGGCAATGCGCAGAAAAGCACGCCAAATCACTGTTTGGCACGTTTTCAATGAGATAGCGCATCAGCCGTGTATATTCCGCCGGCACGGTGTAGCCGACCGTATCGGGTACATTGATGGTGCGTGCGCCGGCCTTGATCGCGCTCTCGATCAGGCGGCAGAGGAAGTCGGGATCAGAGCGGGTGCCGTCCTCGCAACTCCACTCAACATCGTCGCAAAGATTGCGAGCATGGGTGACGGAATCGATCACCGCCTGATGCACCGCATCCGGCTCCATCTGCAGCTTGTATTTCATATGCAGCGGGCTGGTGGAGATGAAGGTGTGAATGCGGGCGCGCTTCGCCGGCTGCAATGCTTCCCAGGCGCGGTCGATATCCTTGCGACCGGCGCGGCTGAGGCCGCAGACCACGGAATTCTTCACCCGCTTGGCAATTTCATGCACGGCTTCGAAGTCACCGTTCGATGCAATCGGAAAACCGGCCTCGATGACATCAACGCCCATCGCTTCCAGCGTCTCAGCAATGCGCAGCTTCTCTTCCAGATTCATCGAGCAGCCTGGCGATTGCTCGCCATCGCGCAATGTGGTGTCGAAAATAATGACGCGTTCACGCGCCGGGATTTTCGATTCGCCGCTCAGGTTGTTTGCTGCAATGCTGTTCATGACAGGCCCTCTCCACCCTGACGCATAACCGCCACGGCCATGGGGATCACGGGCCGGGCTGCGCGCCAATGCCCGCGTCTAACCCGATCCGACCAATATTTCCGTGGTTTAGCGATAGTGTACACGCTTCGACGGGTCCTCGGCAAAGGCGATCCCGGCTGGCCGGGATGGCGGCAATACGGATTGGTGACGCCTAACACTGTGCTTTGCCGGGCTTAAAAGAGCGTGAACAGTTAACCATGTCAGGTTGCCGGGCGATTACGGCAATTTCATGGTAATACAACTAAAAAGGTTATGGTTGCGGTACCACGAGCCGAGCATAACCAACGATATAGGAACGCGTGACTCGATATTAGCGATAATTAACGCGTAACTCATTAAAATCAAAGATAAAATCCCCCTGAAAGATGCCAAAGGCATCCGGCAGGTGGGAAAATTATAAAATACAGTCTAGATTTGTTAAATCTAGTCGCCCAAAGCCGGCATGCCTGACTCTTGAAGGAGAATATCGTGCCGACTACCACCGAGGGCAGCATCGCCGGTCGCTCCAAGGGCGCCAAGAGCCGCGGCCCCAACCAGTTCGATAGCCATGTCGGCCGCCGGCTGCGTGCCGCCCGCACCCTTGCCGGCATCAGCCAGACCCGGCTGGGCGAAGCGGTTGGCCTCACCTTCCAGCAGATCCAGAAATATGAGAAGGGCATGAACCGCATCGGCGCCAGCCGCTTGCAGCAATTCGCCCATATCCTGAATGTGCCGCCGTCCTATTTCTTCGAAGGCCAGATGGATGAAGGCGCCGCGATTGCCGCCACCCCGGCTGTCGATGAGATCGATGCCGAGACTTCGGGCCGCGTATCGCAGCGCCAGGCCATGGAACTGGTGCGCTACTTCAGCCGCATCGACTCGAAAAGCCTGCGCCGCCATATCTTCGATCTGGTGAAGGCCGCCGGTGCACAGCCGGGCGAAGTCGCCGGCCCGTCGCTGGAAGAGATCGACTGACACCCGCTTTGACGCGAAGGCACGGCCTTCGATCGAGGTCGCATGCAAGGCGACGAACGCAGCGGCGATAGCGCCGGCTATGGCGAAATCTACAATGTGCTGTTCGATCTGTGGCGCTTCGGCAGCAACGCCCTGGTCGGCTGGCGTCCCAGCCGTCTCGGCATCGAAGTCATCACCGTGCCCAAGGTGCGGCTGTTCTTTGCCGACACCGCCAATCCACGAATCTTCGCGGGCAGCCGCCAGATGGGCGGGCATACCTTCGACATGGTGGCGCAGGAACTGAATGTGCAGCCGATCGAGATCCGTCTTGATCAGGCCATCGGCACCGAGCCGGGCGAAGCGCATCCCGAGCGCGTCGATGAGCTTTTCGCGGCCTTCGCGGTAACGCTAACCCAGCACCGCGCCGTGCTGCTGATCGATATTGTCGGCTTCTCGCATCGCAGCCCGGCGGAACAGGCGGCCCAGCTCGCCACCCTGGAATTCGCCATCAATCTGGCTGAGGAAATAAGCCGCAAGCGCGGCCTCAAGGTGGAACTGGCCCGCACCACTACCGGCGACGGCTTCTATGTCTGGAACCGGCTCAAGGGCTTCACCGAGGATATCGATTTCTTCTGCTGCTTCGCGCTGTTCGTGATGATGTTCAAGACGCTGGAGCGCACTACGCGCGTGCCTGCGGCGATTCCGGAACTGCGGCTCTGCCTCGGCATCGGCAGCCATTTCCAGTATGGCCAGCCACGCGCCAATGGCGGCATGGCGGGTGAATTCATCGTCGGCAATGTCACCATAGAAATCGCCCGCCTGATCGGTGCGGCCAAGGCGGGGCAGATCCTGGTCGGCGATTTCCGCCGTCCAATCTCGGATGGCGGCACGCTCTGCGGCACGGAAGTATTCCTCGCCGCCGTATCCGAGCGCATCAATGGCCTTGGCGAGTTGCGGCTGTTAAACATGCCAGTGGAACGCCTCGCCTTTTACCTGACCGGACAGCGTGCAGCCGACGGCAGCTATCCGCCACAGGCGATAACAGTGCTCGACAAGCATGGCTTCGAGCATCGCTGCTTCAACGCCAAGCTCAACGCACATCCGGTTGGTGCTGAACCGATCTTCGGCGGCCTGCAGCACACCGACATGATTCAAGCCCCAGACTGAAGCCTAGGACTTCACGCAGGCAGACAAGTCGAAGCCATCGAGTTCGGCCCGCACCAGATCGGCACCGGAGAAATTCGTTGCGAACTGCCGTCCGGTGAATTGCCCGGTGGGACTGTAGATCGGCACGCTGCCGCTTTGTGCACCCCGGAAATTCGACAGCCGCAACGTCGCGCCGGTGAAGTTGGTGCCACTAATATGCGCCTCGGTAAAATCGGCACCAATCAGCTTGGCATTTGAGAAGTTCGTCAGCTTCATCGAGGCTGCGGCAAAACGCGAGCCGCAAAGATCGGCACCGCTGAAATCCACCGCATCCAGCATCAGACCGGAAAAGTTGAAGTAGCGCAGTTGCGCATCCTTCAGGATCAACCGGCGGCCCTGCTGGCCGCGCGTTTCCACCCAGTCGGTATGCAACAGCAATTCGCTTTTGAGGAACTCTGGAAAATCCTGCGGCTCGGTGAGCAGCGGCGGGCTGGCGGTGAGCTGCTCGATCGCCACGCCCTTGATCACCGCATTGGTGAATTCGGTGCCAAGACTGACCACGCCGCTGACCGTGGCATTGACGATCTGGGCGCCCGCCAGATTGGTGCCGATCAGCTTGGTGCCGATCAGTTTGGTATCGCCGAGATTGGCGCCGGAGAGATTGGCGTGCGACAGGTCGGCATTGCGCAGGTTGGTGCCGAAGAAATTCGCGCCCGAGAGATCGGCACCGATCATGCTGGCGCCGGAAAGATCGACGCCGGAAAACTCGGCACGCGATGCGTTGGCGAATTCCAGCAGGCAGTCGGTGAGGTCGGAGGTTTCAAGACCCGTGCGGCCGCCCTGCGCACCCATCATCACGCCACCGCGGAAATCGGCACCGCTGAGCTTGGCATGATTGAGGTTGGCGCCCTTGAGGTTGACACCGCGCAGGATCGCATTGGTCAGGTTGGCATGCTTGAGATCGGCTTGTTCAAGATTGGCGCCGAACAGATCGGCTTCCACCAGATCGGCCTTGGCCAGCCTGGCGCGCGTCAGATCCGAGCCGGAAAGTTTCGCCTTGGTGAGGACGCGGCCTTCGAAATTGGCGCCGATCAGACTCTTGCGGGTGAAGTCGATGACCTTGACCGTGGTCGGCGCGCGGGAGCGGAAGCGCTCCTCCATACGCACATCGAAGCCAGGGCCTTCAGGTGGGGTGCGGTCATCAAGCGGCATGCATGGGCGTCCTGCGCCGGCAACGCGGCATTGCTGTGTAACGCGCAATATTAGCTTTGTTGAGAGACAATTCTACTGGTGACTATATCGAATTTATGTGGAATGGCTGCGGCGATTGATTACGCAGAATCCGTCAGATTCATGCAGCAAGTTTACGCCTTTTGGCGAAAGCCAAACGGATTTCGGCAACCAGGGCATTGGCAGGCGTGGAAAGCGACCGACCCTTGAGTTGCAGCAGACCGATCTGACGGCTGAGCGAGGGCCCGGTCAGCGGTCGCATGGTGAGGCGGTCGCTCGAAAACATCGCGAAGGTAAGCGCCGGGATCGAACCGGAACAGGCACTTTCGTTGTCGCTTTTTGCCCGCCACAATCGGGCAATGAGCGACCCCGCCTTCACTCTCGATACAATCAAGACGCCCATTGGCACAGCCCTGATCGCCAGCGACGATCAGGGTCATTTGCGTATCCTCGACTGGGAAGAGCATGAGGCGCGCATGCGCCGCCTTGCCGTCAGGCAATACAAAGCTGGCCTGCACCTGACGCCGGGCCATGCGCCAGCCGCATTGCGCAAGCAGCTCATGGCCTATTTCTGCGGTGATCTGCGCAGTATCGATGCCCTGCCCTGCGCCTTCGAGGGCACGGCATTCCAGCAGCGCATCTGGCAGGCGTTGCGCGCCATCCCGGCTGGTAAAACGCTGACCTATGGCGCGCTGGCGAAACGGCTCAAGCTGTCGCCGGCCTCTGCCCGCGCTGTCGGCCTGGCCAATGGCGCCAACCCGATCAGCGTGGTGATCCCCTGCCACCGCCTCATTGGCGCCGATGGCAGCCTCTCCGGCTATGGCGGCGGGCTGCACCGCAAGGAATGGCTGCTGCGGCATGAAGGCGTCGCAATAGCATAAGCGGGCCGCACAAAAGCAAACGGCCGCCGGATCACTCCGGCGGCCGTCCTGTTAAGCGGAATGCCGCTTAGTTCGAGCGGTTCTTGTCGACCAGCTTGTTCTTGGCGATCCACGGCATCATGCCGCGCAGCTTGGTGCCCACTTCCTCGATCGGATGGGCGGCCATCTTGGCGCGGGTAGCCTTGAACGAGGTCTGGTTGACCTTGTTCTCCAGCATCCAGTTGCGGGTGAAACGGCCCGACTGGATGTCTTCCAGCACACGCTTCATCTCGGCCTTGGTCTCGGCGGTGATGATGCGCGGGCCGGTGACGTATTCACCGTATTCAGCGGTGTTGGAGATCGAGTAATTCATATTCGCGATGCCGCCTTCGTAGATCAGGTCCACGATCAGCTTCACTTCATGCAGGCACTCGAAATAGGCCATTTCCGGCGCGTAACCGGCTTCCACCAGGGTCTCGTAGCCGGCCTTGATCAGTTCGACCAGGCCGCCACAGAGCACCACCTGCTCGCCGAACAGGTCGGTTTCGCATTCTTCCTGGAAAGTGGTCTCGATGATGCCGGCCTTGCCACCGCCATTGGCCGAGGCATAGCTGAGCGCGATTTCCAGCGCGTTGCCCGAGGCATTCTGGTGCACGGCAACCAGCGACGGCACGCCGCCGCCCTTCAGGTATTCGGAGCGCACGGTGTGGCCCGGACCCTTCGGCGCGATCATGAACACGTCGATGTCCTTGCGCGGCTCGATCAGGTTGAAGTGGATGTTCAGGCCATGCGCGAAGGCAAGGGCGGCGCCCTCCTTCATGTTGTCGCGCAGGTCATTCTCCCACAGGGCCGACTGGCCTTCATCCGGGGTCAGCACCATGATCACATCGGCCCACTTGGCGGCTTCGACCGGGGTCATGGTCTTGAAGCCGGCATCCTTGGCCTTCTTGTTGCCCGGCGAACCCTTGCGCAGCGCCACGGCGAGGTTCTTCACGCCGCTGTCCTTGAGGTTCTGGGCATGGGCATGGCCCTGGCTGCCGTAGCCGACGATGGCGACCTTCTTGCCCTTGATCAGGTTCAGGTCGGCGTCGCGGTCGTAGTACACACGCATGGTTTCTTCTCCCTTTAATGCGTCGTGGTTTGCAATAGATCGGTTAGAGGGCCTGCGGGCCGCGGCTGATCGCGACCACACCGGTACGCGATACTTCCACCAGGCCGAGCGGCTGCATCAGCTTGATGAAGGCATCGATCTTCTCCGGCGTGCCGGTAACCTCGAAGACGAAGGATTCAATGGTTGAGTCGACGGCGCGGGCGCGGAAGATATCGGCGATGCGCAAGGATTCGACCCGCTTGTCGCCGACACCGGCCACCTTCACCAGCGCCAGTTCGCGGGCGATATGCGGGCCTTCGACCGACAGATCATGCACGCTATGCACCGGCACCAGACGGCCAAGCTGCGCCTTGATCTGTTCGATCACCGCATCGGGGCCGGAGGTGACGATGGTGATACGCGAAAGATGGGCGGCATGCGACACCTCCGCCACCGTAAGGCTCTCAATATTGTAGCCGCGGCCGGAGAACAGGCCAACGACGCGGGCGAGGATGCCGGGCTCGTTATCGACCAGCACGGAAAGGATATGCGACTGAACCGGCAGCGTGACTTGCGCAAACATGATGATGGTTTCCCGTATTCCTTGATCAGCGCTCAGACGAGCGCCATGCCCTCTTCGCTCACCGCCGGCTCCGGATCAGCGTCGCCGTGGTTGGGCAGGATCATTTCGTTATGGGCGGCGCCCGAAGGCACCATCGGGAAGCAGTTCTCGTTCTTCGAGACCGCAACATCGACCAATACCGGGCGGTCGATCTTGATCATCTCGTCGATCACGCCATCAAGGTCGCCCGGCTTGGTGCAGCGCAGACCGACGCAATGGAAGGCTTCCGCCAGCTTCACGAAGTCCGGCAGGGCTTCGGAATAGCTTTCGGAATAGCGACTGCCATGCAGCAACTCCTGCCACTGGCGCACCATGCCCATATATTCGTTATTCAGGATGAACACCTTCACCGGCAAACGGTATTGCGCCGCAGTACCGAGCTCCTGGATGTTCATCAGGATCGAGGCTTCGCCGGCGATATCCACCACCAGCTTGCCGGGATGGCCAAGCTGCGCGCCGATCGCCGCCGGCAGGCCGTAGCCCATGGTGCCAAGGCCGCCCGAGGTCATCCAGCGGTTCGGTTCATCGAACTTGTAGAACTGCGCCGCCCACATCTGGTGCTGGCCCACTTCCGTGGTGATGAAGGTCTCGCGGTGCTTGGTCTTTTCATACAGCCGCTGGATGGCGTATTGCGGCTTGATGATCTTGTCGTCCTGGGTGAAACGCAGGCAGTCGCGGGCACGCCACTGGTCGATCTGCTGCCACCAGGCATCCAGCGCCTTCACCTTCGGCTTATAGCCGGCTTCCTTCCACACCGCGATCATGCGTTCCAGCACGCGGGCGGCATCGCCGACGATGCAGAGATCGGCCCGCACCGTCTTGTTATGCGACGACGGGTCGATATCGACATGGATCTTCTTCGAACCAGGCGAGAAGGCGTTGAGGCGGCCGGTGATGCGGTCGTCGAAACGCGCGCCGATATTGATCATCACGTCGCAATCATGCATGGCATGATTGGCTTCCCAGGTGCCGTGCATGCCAAGCATGCCGAGGAACTGCCGGTCAGTGGCCGGATAGGCGCCCAGGCCCATCAGGGTCGAGGTGATCGGGAAACCGGTGAGTTTCACCAGTTCGCGCAGCAGCTTGGCGGCCTTCGGGCCGGCATTGATGATGCCGCCGCCGGTGTAGAAAACCGGGCGCTCGGCCTGTGCCATCAGCGCCACCGCTTCGCGGATCTTGTTGTCGTCGCCTTCGACACGCGGGCTGTAGGTCTTGTGGCGCACATTGGCCGGGCCGGTATAGGGGCCATGCGCCACCTGCACGTCCTTCGGCAGGTCGATCACCACTGGGCCGGGCCGGCCATTGGTGGCGACATAGAAGGCTTCATGGACGATGCGCGCCAGGTCGGCCGGGCTCTTCACCAGGTAGTTATGCTTGGTGCAGGGCCGGGTGATGCCGGTGGTGTCGCATTCCTGGAAGGCATCGGTACCAACCAGATGCGTCGCCACCTGGCCGGTGAGGCAGATGATCGGGATCGAATCCAGCAGCGCGTCGGTGAGGCCGGTGACGGCATTGGTGGCGCCGGGACCGGAGGTGACCAGCACCACGCCGGGCTTGCCGGTGGAACGGGCATAGCCTTCCGCCGCATGCACGGCGCCCTGCTCATGGCGCACCAGGACATGGCGAATGGCGTTCTGCTTGAACAGGGCATCGTAAATCGGCAGTACCGCGCCGCCCGGATAGCCGAAAATGACCTCGACGCCCTGATCTACAAGCGCCTTGATCACCAGCTCCGCGCCGGACATGGTCTGCTGTTCACGCTGCTCGGTCTGCATAACTCCATTCCTTAAGTTGCGGGCACACGAAACCCTCGCGCACCCCTGTAAAAAAGCGCGCCACCCTAAACACCGCCATAGCCGACGGTCAACAGATATCCCATAAGAAATGGAAAGATTTTTGCCTCTGGGTTGAAATTTTCTTTCTCCCCGAGGTCGGTTTCCTCAACCAGGTCCGGCTGCATCTGATGCCGGAACCATGTGGTCTGGCGCTTAGCGTAATGCCTTGTATTCGTTTGAGCAATCGCAATCGCCTGGGCCAATGGCAGTTCACCGCGCAGGTATTGCAGCAATTCCGGCAGGCCATGCGCCTTGCGCACTGGCGCATCGGCCGGAATATCCCGCCGTTCCGCGAATTTCCTGGCTTCCTCAAGGGCGCCGGCGGCCATCATCGCCTCAAAGCGCCGGTCAATCCGGGCGTAAAGCGGCCCGCGCGGCGGCCGCAGCAGGATGCGGCAGACCGGATTGGGCAGGCCCGGCTCGGCCGCCTCGCGCTGCCAGGCGGCCAGGCCCCGGCCCGTCGCCAGCCAGACTTCCCAGGCCCGTAGCACCCGCTGGCTGTCGCCGGTTTTGAGCCTTGCCGCGGTTTCGGGGTCGGCGGCTGCCAGTCTGCCATGCAGGCCGGCGGTACCCAGCTCGGTCAGCGCCGCTACCGCCTCGTTGCGGATATCCGCCGGGATGGCCGGAATCCGCGCCAGGCCCTCGGTCAGCGCCCGCATATACATGCCGGTGCCACCGCACAGGATCGGCAGCAGGCCTTTTTCGGCCGCCTCCGCGATGGCTTGTCGGGCCAGCCCGCACCAGACCGAGGCGGTGCCATGCTCGGCGGCATCCAGCACGCCATAGAGCCGGTGCGGCGCGCGGGCCTCCTCCGCCGGGCTTGGCCGGGCGGTCAGTACATGCAGGTCGCGGTAGACCTGCATGCTGTCGGCATTGATCACCATGCCCCGGAACCGTTCGGCAATTGCCAACGCCAGGGCCGACTTGCCGCTGGCGGTCGGCCCGGCAACGATGACAAGCGGCAGGCTGGAAGGTATATCGGTCATCCGTTCTTCTTACCCTGGTTGGCCCCCATGCAAAACATCCTCACCCTGATCAGCGATCCGCGCGGCGGCATCCTGAGCGAACGCATGGCCGGCGCGGTACGCGATGCCCTGGCACTGGCCGGCGCCCGGGTGGCCAAGGCTGACTGGCTGGACCCCGGCGTGGCCTGCGACATCCCGTTCGACCGCATCGCCCCCGCCACCGCGACCCAGGCCGCCAAGGTGGCCTTGCGCGGCGCCCCGGTGGACCTGCTGGTGGTGAACCCGGAGAACCGCCGCAAGCAGGTGCTGGTGGCGGACATGGAATCCACCATCATCAAGAACGAGATGCTGGACGAGCTGGCCGACCTCGCCGATCTCGGCCCCGGCATCGCCGAGATCACGCGCCGCGCCATGAATGGCGAACTGGATTTCGAGGCCGCGTTGCGTGAGCGTGTGGCACTGCTGAAGGACCTGCCGGAAGCCCTGCTCGACCGCGCTGCCGCGCGCATCCAGCCGATGCCGGGTGCGGCCACCTTGCTGCGCACGCTGAAAAGCCAGGGCGTCTATTGCGCCCTGGTTTCCGGCGGCTTCGATTTCTTCACCCGGATGATCCAGGAACGTTTCAGCTTCGACGAGCAGCAGGCCAATCATCTGGTGGTGACCTTCGACCGCCTGGCCGGCAGCGTGCGCGAGCCGATCCTGGGCCGCGAAGCCAAGCTCGAGGCATTGAAGCGCATCGCCATCGCGCGCCATGTCGATCTCGCCGATTGTCTCACGGTCGGCGATGGCGCCAACGACCTTGCCATGCTGCAGGCCGCCGGCATGGGCATCGCCTTCCGCGCCAAGCCGGTGGTGCAGGCCCAGGCCCGCTTCAGCATCCAGCATGGCGACCTCACCGCGCTGCTCTATGCGCAAGGATACAGGCGGGACGAGATTCTGGGGCGTTGACATCGGTCCATTTACGCCCTAGCTTTCCTGCCATGCACAGCCGCGCCGTCTTTAACTATTGGTATTTTACACTGCTGACATAGCGGTGACGGTTCGTATGTGACAAACGACCCAATGCCGCCGCAGCCAACCGGCGGCATTCGTTTTTTCCCACATAATTCGATGCTTCCGGCCTCCGGCGGAAACCCCAAGGAGAAGTACCGTGAGCACGCTTACCACAGCCCTGGCAGCCTCAATTGAAACCCTGGACCTGCCGCGCGAGGCATTGCGCCAGGGCATGGACCTGGTTGACCTGCTGGTCACCACCCGACTGGCCAATGACCGCAGCGATGCGCGCCACCTGATCCGCTCCGCCAAGGCACGGATGAATGGCCGCGTGGTGGCACATGAAGGCGTCACTGCCGGACTTGACGATCTCGACACCAATGGCCTGCTGCGGCTGGCCGCCGGCGATGGCACCGAGATGCTGGTGCGCGCGGCTTAAAGCTGCATGTAGCCATGGTCGGCGGCATTGCCGCCGCAGACCATGATGCCGACGCGCTCACCATGCGCCGGCTTGTAGGCGCCAGAGAGCAACGCCGCGAAAGCCGTGGCGCCGCCCGGTTCGGTGGCGAGCCGCAGCTTGTCCCACAGCACCGCCTGGGCTGTGCGGATGGCGTCGTCGGGCACCAAAATGCTTTCGGCAACGAATTGCTGCGCGATCGGGAACATCAACTGCCCGACCTGACGCGGCGCCAGCGAGTCCGCCGCGATGCCGCCGGCCGGCGCATCCACCGGCTGTCCGGCCTTGAGCGCCATGTTTAGTGTCGGCGCGGTTTCCGGCTCGACGGCGATGACGCGCGTGCGGCCCCGATACCAGGCGGCGATGCCACCGATGAAACCGCCGCCACCGACCGCAACCAGCACGCTATCGAGGTCCGGTACCTGCTGCTCGAATTCGAGGCCGCAGGTGCCTTGGCCGAGCAAAGTTTCCGGCTGGTCATAGGCATGCACCGGCAGCGCGCCGCTTTCCACGCGCCAGGCCTCCGATGCCGCCAAGGCGTCGGCGTAGCGTTCGCCTTCGATCACCAGATCGGCGCCATAGGCGCGGATACGGGCGATCTTGGCGGGCGAGGCGACACTCGGCACATAGATGCGCGCCGGCAGGCCGAGCCGCATCGCCGCATAGGCCACCGCCGCGCCGTGATTGCCGCCGGAGGCCGCCACCACACCCGCTTTTGGCACAGTGCTGCCAAGCAGGTTGGTGAAGGCGCCACGCGGCTTGAACGAGCCGGTATGCTGCAGCAATTCCAGTTTAAGCTGGATATCGCCACCATCGAGGCCGAAATCACTGGCCGCCACGGCGATCACCGGGGTGCGCCGCACATGCGGGCGGATGCGCCCCTCGGTAGCGGCAATGGCCTCTCGATTGATCATGCGCGAGTTCCTTATGCGGCGGCCTTCTGCGGCGGTATGCCGCCACCTGCTAACCTGCCCGGGGCTGGACCGCAAGCCGGCGCGCGCTATGATCAGACCATGAGCTCATTCGTCCATGCCATGATTCCGGTTGCCATCGGCGCCACCTTCATCGTGCTGTGCATTGGCATCTATGCCCTGTTCCGCGGCGGGCGGTTCAACCGGTCCTATTCCAACCTGCTGATGCGCTGGCGCATCCTGCTGCAATTCATCGCCATCTGCCTGATCGCCCTGGCCGGCCTGGTGCTGGGGAAGTAGCCCCATGGTCAAGCTGGACAAGATCTATACGCGCGGCGGCGACAAGGGCCAGACCTCGCTGGTCGACGGCACCCGCGTGCCCAAGCATGACCTGCGCGTCGCCGCCTACGGCACCGCCGACGAGACCAATGCGGCGCTCGGACTGGCACGCCTGCATACCAAGGACCTGCCGGACCTCGATGCCATGCTCGGGCGTATCCAGAATGATCTGTTCGATCTCGGCGCCGACCTTGCCACGCCGGAGCAGGAGGCACCGAAATGGGAGCCGTTGCGCATCGTGCAGGCGCAGGTCGACCGACTGGAAGCCGAGATCGATGCGATGAACGCGCAGATCCCGCCGCTGCATTCCTTCATCCTGCCGGGCGGTTCGCCGGCCGCCGCCTATCTGCATCTGGCGCGCACGCTGTCGCGCCGCGCCGAGCGGCTTGCCGTCGAACTCGCCGAACGCGAGACGATCAATCCGATGGTGGTGAAATACCTCAACCGGCTCTCCGACCACCTGTTCGTGGCCGCGCGGCATGCCAACAACAATGGCGCCAGCGATGTGCTCTGGGTGCCGGGCCAGAACCGCTAGACCCGGTCAGAGTTCGCTGCCGGTTTCCTCGGCCACCTTCTGGCGGATCACGCGCAGGGATTCCATCAGCTCGCGGCCGATAGCGCCGCCATCGCCCTTGATATCGGCGCCGACCACGGCGCGCAGGGCATCGACATGTGTGCGGACCAGCGGCAGCCGGGCTTCGTCCACATCCTTGATCATATCGAGCAGCTTGCAATAGGAATCGCAGACCGCCGTGACCAGCGGATAGCCGAAAGTGCCGCCCTGGCCGCGCAATTCATGCGCCACACGACGCAGGTCGAGCAGGTAACGCTGGCGGCCGGCCAGATCGGTCTCGGCATTGCGCAGCAACTCAATGATCGTCTGGGTATCGCGCTTGAGGATGCTGCCGAATTCGTTCTTCAGCGCAGCCACGCGCTGGTCGGCAGTCTTCAGCATGTCGTCGGCATTCTTGCCCACCGGCCGCGCCTTGCGCGCGATCAGGTTGGGATTGCCGATGAATTCAACGTCGTCGCTCATTGGTCTTCCTTGCGCCGCTTCGGGCCGCGATAGCTGTCCGCCCGGCGGCGGCGGCGATCCGGCCCGAAGAAACTCTTGGTCTTCACGAACTGCCTGGGCCGCTCGATCACTTCCACCACACGGCCATACAAGGCCTGGGCCGAGATCGGCTTGGCGAGGAACTCGGTGACGCCGGCATCGCGCGCGGTAAAAATGTTGGTGCGCGTGGTGTTGGCGGTAAGCATGATGATCGGCAGCAGCCGCATCGACTTGTTTGCACGGATCCGGCGGATCAGCTCGATGCCGGATTTCTCGCCCATATCCCAGTCGCTAATCACCAGATCGACGGCGATTTCGGCAAGCTGCTCCAGGGCCTGATCGACGCTATCGGCCTGCGCCACACTGCGCACGCCGATGCCGTTCAAGGTATTGGCGACGATGTTGCGCATGAACCGGTTGTCATCGACCACCAGAACACTGACTGAACCAAGATCATAAAGCTGCATCGACCGCGACTGCCCCCTCTCGCGGGCCAGGATTTTACCCGCCTTACCCGGTCGCCACAATCGCTGATTGGGTTTCTACCGTATCATTCAATGCCACGCGGATATGCTCGCGTAATGCGATAGCTGCCTGGCCGGGTCCGGATCCTGCTCGCACTGGCGGCAGATGCAGGCAGATGGCGGCACGCGGCAGTGGTGGGAAGCCATCGGCGAGCCCAAGCGGACGCAGGTCGCGGGCCATGGTGCCGGCCTTGAACACCGAAACCGCCAGCCCGGCCCGCACCGCTGCCTCTACCGCCGCGTAATTGGCACTGAGATAGGCCATGCGCCAGGGAATGGCTGCCTGTTCCAGCGCCGCGATGGCCCAGGCCCGGAACAGGCAGCCACTGGGCGAGAGCGCCAGCGGCAGGGGCCGCCGCTGGGGCACCGCATGGCCGCGTGCCGTGGCCCAGACCGGCGTTTCATAGCGCAGCAGCTCGCCAGTGCTGTCATCCAGCTTTGCCGCGTCGTGCATGACAATGGCGAGATCGAGTTCGCGCCCCAATTGCCGGGGCATTTCAGCGGTCAGGCCGGTAATCACCTCCACCTCGATGCCAGGATGGCTGGCGGCGAAACGCGCCAGGATCGGCGGCACCAGGGTGGCCGAATAATCCGCCATCACGCCAAGCCGCACCCGGCCGCGCAGGCCGGGCCGCGCCACGCTCTGCAAGGCCTCGCGCTGTAACGCCAGCAAACGCCGGGCATAACCCAGCATCGCCTCGCCCTCCGGCGTCGCTGCCGGACGGCGGCGGTCACGGTCGAGCAGCTTCACGCCGGCCACCGCCTCCAGCCTTTGCACCTGCATGCTCACCGCTGACTGCGTGCGGTTCAGCGCCCGGGCGGCCGCCGTGAAACCGCCCTGGTCCAGCACCGCCACGAAGGCTGCCAGCAGGTCCGGATCAAGCCGGGTCTCCATCATCAATTTCCTTGATTAATACTATTCTCAACATTCTCTTTCATGATGATGCGCTTCCGGGCAGGATCAGGCAACAACAAACCGCCTCCCCGCCCGACTCTCCGGCCTGTATCCCATGACTCTGCCTGACACCCGACGCCCGTTGCTCGGCCTCACCGCCGCCTGCTGCTCCAGCCTGCTGGGCGGCAGCGCCGTGGTCGCCACCCGCTATGCCGTGGCCGGCCTCGATCCGGTGGCGCTGGCAGCTCTGCGCTATGGCCTCGGCGCCATCGTGCTCGGCGTCCTGGTCCTGCTGCTGCGGCGGGCAACACGGCTGGAACGGCGCGACTGGCTGGCGGTGTTCCTGCTTGGCGCCCTGTTCTTTGCCGCCTTCCCGGCCCTGTTCAGCGCCAGCCTGGCCTATACCTCGGCGGCGCGCGGCGCGCTGGCGCTCTCCACCCTGCCCTTCCTCACCCTGCTCTGCGCCGCCGCACTGGGGCGCGAGAAACTCACGGCGCTGAAGCTTACCGGCGTGTTGCTGGCCTTAAGCGGCGTCAGCCTGGCGCTGATCTCGGGCCGCGATTTGGCGGCACCCGATGGTGCCTGGCGCGGCGACCTGCTGATGGTCGCCACTGCCCTGCTCGGTGCCGTGTTCAATGCCCTGGCGCGGCCCTACATGGCGAAATACGGTGCGCTGGGTTTCACCGCCTGGGGCATGCTGTTTGGCGCCGTGCTGCTCAACACCATCGCCTGGGGCGAACCGTCACGCCATGCCGCCACGACATTGCCGCTGCTGGCCTGGGCCGCCATCGCCTATCTCGGCATCGTCGGCGCGGCGCTGATCTTCTATCTCTGGAGCCTGGGGCTGGAGCATGCCTCGCCAACCCAGGTGGCTATTACGGTGGCACTCAACCCGGTGAGTGCCATGACGCTCGGCGCCCTTCTGCTGCATGAGCCGATCAGCGGCGCGCTGCCGCTGGGGCTGGCGGCGATCCTGCTCGGGATCGCCTGTGCCAACTGGCCCGCCCCTGCGCCAGCAAAGCCATAGCCAGTGCCGCGCCCAATGTGAGCCAGCCAGGCGAGATGCGGAAATCGAACATCCAGTTCGCCGCGGCCAGGCGCCGCCAGGGCAGTTGCGTGCAGCAGGCAGCCCAGCCGAGTTCGGCACCCGCCGCCGCCAGGCCGGCCAGCAATGCCAGCGGCCAGGCTTCCCAGGCCTTGCGCAACCGGCCCATGGCATAGCCGAGGCGGTAGAGCATCAGCCACAGGAAAATGCCGACCTGCAGCATCGGCGGATCGATCTCGCGCTTGGCCTGCAGCAGATAATGTACCAGGGCGATCACGGCGATGAGGTAGACAATGCGATGCAGCCGGCCCCAGGCCTTGCCGCCCATGCGGCGGATCGCCGAGTCGAAGGAGGTGATGCCGAGCGCGATCAGCCCAAGCACAGCAACAAAACCAATCGTGAGATAGAAGCGCAGTACGATCTCGGTGGCGACGCGCACCAGATCGAACTTGAGGTCGGCGATATAGATGCTGAGATGCAGCAATGCATAGGCCATGGCGGCAACGCCGATCTGGCGCCGCAGCTTGATCAGCGCCGGCCAATCGAGCAGCCGGCGCAGCGGCGTGATGCCGAGCGAACCGAGCAGCAGCCATACCGCCCAGCGGCCGGATTCATGGGTCAGTTCGTCGATCGGGCGCGGCCCCAGGTCATTCAGCGCCAGCCGCGCCGCCAGCCACAGGCCGGGCAGCCAAAGCAGCACGAAGCAGGCCGCCTTCAGCGGCGACAGGCGACCATCGCGTTCTTGCCAGGGAAAAGCCATGGCAGGGAAAATCGCAAGCGCGCGACGCCAAGGCAAGCGCCGTCTCTGTCACGATGGAGAGAGCTATTTCGCCCTGAGGCAGCGCGCCACGATCTGGCCGCAGGCCACCAGGGTCTCGCGCCCGGTGGCGGTGCGGCCCTTCATCGCCACCTCGGTGACGCGGCCCTGGCGCAGGGCGAAGGTGGTCTCGCAATAGCGGAAATACTCGTATTCGCCGCCTGGGCGACTGAGCGGCGAGTAATCCCGGTCGGTACCGCTGTTCATCGAGGCATAGGCCGAGCTTTCACGGAAGTAGCTCAGCAGGTCGACGCCGTTTTCACGATTGCGTGCAGTCGGTTCGCCGGCGCAGGAAAGCAATTGCTGCTCGGACAGGCCGACAAGTTCCTTCTGGCCGCGCAGGGCCAGTTCTTCCTGGCCGGAAGAACAGCCGGCGAGTACCACTAGGAAAGCAAGCGCAAGGACGTGTTTCATGGCGGCGGAGCATGCCGGAAGCCGCTGCCGTCGTCAAACGCCGGCACGCCCGGTGCCGCAATTGCGGCCCCAGAATTGCCGACCCCGAATTGCAGCCCTGGGGCCTTTGCGTTACAGCTTGGCCATAGAAGCGCCCCAGCGCCCCCGAGAAGCATCCTCCAGGAGGAACAATGGCCGAGTATGTGACGGTGATGCCCGAAGCCCTGCGCCAGACAGTGCGCGCGGTTTGCCGCCAGGGCGGCAGCAACGAGCGCGAAGCGGCCCTGGTGGCCGACAACCTGGTGCTAGCTAACTTGAGCGGCCATGACAGCCACGGCGTCGGCATGCTGCCGCAATACTGGCTGGCGGTGCATGAGAAACGGCTCAAGGTGAATCAGAGCGCCCGCGTGGCCCTGGATAACGGCGCCATGGTGACCATTGATGGCGGTTATGGCTATGGCCAGGTGATTGGCCATGAGGCGATGGAACTGGCGATCCTGCGCGCCCGCGAGCATGGCGTCTGCGTCATGGCGATCCGTGAAAGCCACCATATCGGCCGCATCGGCCATTGGGGCGAGCAATGCGCCTCGGCCGGCATGATCTCGACACATTACGTCAACGTGGTGAACCGCTCGCCACTGGTGGCGCCGTTCGGCGGTTCGGATGCGCGCTTCGCCACCAATCCCTATTGCTGCGCCATTCCGGGCCTTGGCGATGCCGAGCCCATCGTGCTCGACATGGCCACCAGCACCATCGCCATGGGCAAGGTGCGCGTGGCAATGAACAAGGGCGAACAGGTGCCGCCCGGCATCCTGATCGACAGCCAGGGCAACCCGACCACCGACCCGAAGGTGATGTTCAACCAGCCCATCGGCGCCATCCGTGCCTTCGGCGAACACAAGGGTTTCGGCCTGGCGCTGATCGCCGAACTGCTTTCCGGGCCTTTAAGCGGCGGCGGCACCGGCCGCAACCGCTGGGATGTCGGCACCATCACCAACAACATGCTCTCCATCGTGTTCGATCCAGCCAAACTCGGCGGCGCCGATAGCTGGCAGCAAGAGGCAGAAGCCTTCGTGAATTTCGTGAAGGATTCGCCGCCGGCACCGGATAACAAGACCGGTGGCGTGCTGGTTGCCGGGGAACCGGAGCGCCGCATGCGCGCCGAACGTAATATCAGCGGCATCCCGATCGATGTGACAACCTGGAACGAGATCGTTGCCGCTGCCGAAATGCTCGGCCATAAGGCTGCTGAAACGCGCCGCCTGGCCGGCCTGTAATTCCGAGGAGATCAAAACGATGAGCGACGCGATTGCCCAAGCCGCCGAACGCCTGCGCCAGGCGGAATCCAGCGTCACCGCCTGCGAGCCGGTGCGCGGCCTGCTGGGCACCGAGACCGACCTGCGCACCGCCTATGCCGTGCAGCGCGCCAACCGCGAGCATTTCATCAGCCAGGGCCGCCGCCTGATCGGCCGCAAGATCGGCACCTCGAGCCCGGCAGCACTGAAGATGTTCGGCATCAGCGCGCCGACCTACGCCATGCTGTATCACGACATGGTGCTGAATGACGGCGACACAATTCCCGCCGGCCGGCTGATCCAGCCACGCTTGGAAGCGGAAGTGGCGGTGGTGCTGGAGCGCGACCTCGACATGCCGAACCCGACCCTGGTGGATACGCTGCGCGCCGTGGGCTACGTGGTGCCGGCCATCGAGGTGGTGGACAGCCGCATTATCAACACCGCCACCAATATCGTCGATCTGGTCGCTGACAATGTCAGCGGTGCTTTCTTCGTGCTCGGCAGTGTGGCCCGCAAGCTGGACGGCCTGGACCTGCGCCGGGCGAGCGGCCTGCTCTATCGTGGCGACGAGGTAATCGGCCAGGGCACTGGCGCTGCGGTGTGGGGCAACCCGATCAATGCACTGGCCTGGCTGGCGGCGAAGCAGGTCAAGGCCGAATTGCCGTTGCGCGCTGGTGATGTGGTGATGACCGGCACTTATTGCCCGATGCAGCCGGCCAAGCCGGGCGACGCCATCGCCATCGAAATCCAGGGCCTGGGCCGCTGCGAAGTGAATTTCGCCGCCTAAATATCCGCACTGCGGCTGCGCGGGAAGCGCAGTGTCACCTTGGTGCCACTGCCCTCGCGGCTATCGATGGTGAGCGATCCCTGGTGCAGCCGCATCAGCGACTGCACCAGCGGCAGGCCGAGGCCGGCACCGCCATAGCTCTTGGAGAGATGGTGGTGCAACTGCACGAACGGCTCCAGTGCGCGCGGCACATCCTCGCGCTTCATGCCGATGCCGGTGTCGCGCACCCAGATGGCGAAGCGGCCATCGCCCTCGACTTCCGCGCCGAGTGTGACGCTGCCCCCGGCCGGCGTGAATTTCAGCGCATTGGACAGCAGGTTCAGCAGCATCTGCCGCAAGGCGCGAATATCAGCGCGGAGATAAGGCAAGCCATCGGGCAATTCCGCCACCAGCGCCACGTTGCTCTCCTCGGCCTTGTCGCGCAGCATGCGCAATACGGCATGGCATTGCTCGTAGATATCGACTTCCTCTTCAGTCAATTCGACGCGACCGGCCTCGATGCGGGTATGATCCAGCAGGTCGTTGACCAGGCTGAGCAGATGCTTGCCGCTGGCCAGGATGTCGGCGGCATATTCCTTGTAGCGGCCATCGCCGAGCTTGCCGAACAATTCGCCGGTAAGGATTTCTGAAAAGCCGATGATGGCGTTGAGCGGCGTGCGCAATTCGTGGCTCATATTGCCAAGGAATGCGGTCTTGGCCTGGTTCGCCGCCTCGGCTTCGCCCTTGGCCTGTTTCAGCGCATCAATCACGCGCTTGAGCCGTTCGGAGTCACGGTTCACGCGCTGGATGACACGATTGTACTGCAAGGCGATCGGCTCCACCTCGGAACCAATCACCACGTTGACCGGCGCATCGAAGCGGCCTTCAACACGGTGGCGCTCCATGTCGTTGACCAGATCGAGCATCGCCGAGGTGGCGCCATGCTCGGCCTGGTTCAGGCCGGCCTGCTCGGCCTCCGGCGAGACGCGCAGGGGATGGAAGCGGTTGATGATCTTGAGCCCCACATAGGCCAGGCCGAAGCAATAGACCGCAGCCGCAGCACAGCCGAGAAGCTGGATGCCGAACTGGCTGATGCGGTCATGCTGCACGGGCCAATTGGCCGGGTCACCAAACAAAGCCACGGCCAGCGTGCCCCAGATGCCGGCGCCGAGATGCGCCGGGACGGCGCCGACTGCATCGTCGATGCGCAGCCGCTCCAGCCATTCGCCGAACAGGATCGCCACCACGGCGCCAACACCGCCGATGATCACCGCGGCCAAAGCCGAGGTGTCATGGCAATTGGCCGTAATGGCGACGAGGCCAGCCAGCGTGCCATTGAGGAAATCCTCGACGCGCGGCAACGGATACATCAGCCGCGAGGCGATCAGCCCGGCAACGCCGCCGGCGCAGCCGCCTAATGTGGTGTTGATCAGCACACTTGGGACATCCGCCGACATCGCCAGCGTGCTGCCGCCGTTGAAGCCGAACCAGCCGAACCACAGCAGCATGACGCCGAGGGTGGACATGGTGAGGTCGTGGCCGCGGATCATCGCCACGCCCTTCTTGAACCGGCCCATGCGCGGACCGATCACCAGCACGGCGGCCAGCGACACCCAGCCGCCGACCGAATGCACCACAGTGGAGCCGGCGAAATCGATGAAGCCGAGCTTGACCAGCCAGCCAGCCTCGCCGCCGAGCTGGCCGTTATTCCAGGCCCAATGGCCAAAGACCGGGTAGATCAGGCCGGAGATGATGACCGTGATGATGACATAGGAACTGAACGCCACGCGCTCGGCCACCGCGCCGGAAACGATGGTAGCCGCCGTGCCGCAGAACATGAGCTGAAACAGCAGGAAGCCGCCGATCGAGGCATCCTGGCGGGCGTCGTACATCCAGGCCGAAGCACCGACCCAGCCGTTCTGGCTGACGCCGAACATCAAGGCGAAACCGCACATCCAGAACAGCAGGCCGGCGATGCAGAAATCGACCAGGTTTTTCAACGCCACGTTGATGCTGTTCTTGGCTCGGACAAAGCCGCTTTCCAGACAGCAGAAACCGGCCTGCATGACAAAAATCATGCAGGTGGCCACCATGATCCAGACAAGGTCTACGCGTTCTATGGACATGGATTCCGGGGGAGACCGAACACAACCTTGCTTAAGCAAGAGGCATACCAGTGCTAAACCCGCGATATTCGGCCCAATGTGGCGGCAAGCGGCCTTGCCTTAGGCATGATGGCTAAAAATTAGCCGAAACCGGGGTGTTGGCATTTCCCCTGCGGCGCATTATGTCAGAGACCACGCAAAAAACGGCCACCAGAGCCTTTATTGGACCGCAGCATCATGGAACCCATCAGCCTGAATCTCGGCGGCACCCCCGCCGCTCCCGCCGCCGCCCCGGGCGCTTCTCCGGCTGGGGATCTGGTGAAGGAAATCGATATCTCCACCTTCATGCAGGATGTGGTGCAGGCTTCGATGAAGCAGCCGGTACTGGTGGATTTCTGGGCGCCGTGGTGCGGCCCCTGCAAGCAGCTCGGGCCGGCACTGGAAAAGGCCGCCGTGGCTGCCAAGGGCAAGTTCAAGCTGGTGAAGGTCAATATCGACGACCCGCGCAATCAGCCGCTGGCGCAGCAGTTGCGCATCCAGTCGATCCCGGCGGTCTATGCCTTTTCCAAGGGCCAGCCGGTGGATGGCTTTGTCGGCGCCCTGCCCGACAGCCAGTTGAAGAAGTTCATTGAGCAGGTGGTCGGCGAGGCGGTGGGCGACAGCGAAGCCGTGCAGCTGATTGAGGCTGGCAAGGCGGCGCTGGCGGCCCAGGACTGGGCGGCAGCCGGCGAAGCCTTCTCCGGCGCGCTCGGCGAGGAAGCCGAGAATCCGGCAGCGCTGGGTGGCCTGGCCCGCGCCATGGTCGGCCTGGGTGAACTGGAAGCGGTGGACGAAATCCTCGCCCAGGTGCCCCCGGCGCATGAGAATCATCCCGATGTTGCCTCGGCGCGCTCGGCGCTGCAGCTCGCGCGCGAAAGCGCCGGTGCCGCCGGTGAACTGGCTGGCCTGGAAGCCGCCGTCAACGCCGATCCGAAGAACCATCAGGCGCGCTATGACTATGCGCTGGCGCTGCTTGGCGATAACCGCCAGGGCGATGCGCTGGACCAGTTGCTCGAGCTGGTGAAGCTTGACCGCAAATGGAACGATGAGGCGGCGCGCAAGCAGTTGGTGAAGATCTTCGAGGCGCTTGGCCCGATGGACCCGCTGGTGGTGGACGCCCGCCGCCGCCTTTCCTCGATCCTGTTCGCCTGACGCCCGCGGCATGGCGGACCAGGAGCCGGAAATCACCGACATCGCCGCGCTCGACGGCACCATACCAATCTTTCCGCTTACCGGTGTGCTGCTGCTGCCGCGCGGCATGCTGCCGCTCAACATCTTCGAGCCGCGCTACCTGGCGATGACGCGGGATGCCCTGGCAGGCTCGAAGCTGATTGGTATGATCCAGCCGCAAGAAGCCTTCAGCCGCGAGGCCAAACCGCCGGTCTACCGCATCGGCTGTTTGGGCCGCATCAACGCCTCGGTCGATACCGAGGATGGCCGCGTGCTGATCACGCTCAGAGGCGTCTGCCGCTTCGCCGTGGCGAATGAACAAGCGATGACCGAGCCCTACCGTCAGGTGACCGCGGATTACGCGCCCTTCGCCAGCGACTTGGCCTCGGCGCCAAACGGCCAGATCGACCGCCAGCGCCTGGTCAATGCCTTGCGCGGCTATCTCGAACGCCAGAACCTGCCCGCCGACTGGCCTTCCATCGCGGCGGCGAATGACGAAGTGCTGGTGCATTCGCTGGCCATGCTCTGCCCCTTCGCGCCGAGCGAAAAGCAGGCGCTGCTGGAAGCGGAAAGCTTTGCCGCGCGCGGCGCCCTGCTCACGGCCTTGCTGGAAATGGCGCTGCTGGAGCGCCCGGACAGCAGCACGAGTCGGTTTAATTGATTGGCCGCTTCAACTGACGGGAACACGCCATGTCGGAAACACCCCAGACCACGCCTGCCCCGGTCGACCCCAAGCTGCTGGAACTGCTGGTCTGCCCGCTGACCAAGACCACCCTGCGCTATGACCGCGAAGCCAATGAACTGGTGAGCGAGAAGGCGCGACTGGCCTTCCCGATCCGCGACGGCATTCCGATCATGCTGGTGGACGAGGCCCGCCAGATCGAGGGCTGAAATCCGTGGACCAGTCTTCCCCCTATACCCTCGCCGGGCGCCCGGCCTGCACCGAATTGCGGCTGAAGTCGCAGGAGAAGGTGCTGGAAGTCGATTACGCCAATGGCAAGTCATTCCGCTTCACGGCGGAATTCCTGCGCGTGGAAAGCCCGTCCGCGGAAGTGCAGGGCCACGGCCCGCATCAGCGCACCTATATCGGCGGCCGGCGCCATGTGAACATCATCGCCATCGAGCCGGTGGGCACCTATGCCGTGCGGCTGAAATTCGACGACCTGCACGATACCGGCATCTATAGCTGGGAATATTTCTACGACCGCGGCCACGACCAGGACGAACTCTGGGCGCGGTATCTGGCGGCGCTGGAAGAACGCGGCCTCAAGCGCGACCCGCGCTGATTTTTCTAAAGCGCCTGCCCCTGCAGCAGCTTCGGCAACTTGCCGACATCGCCCATGGCATGGCGCATGAAGAAGGTCTTGGCCGGCTTCAGCCGCTCGACCAGGCCAAGCCCCAGGTCGCGCGCCAGTTTCACCGGCGCGATATCGTTTGAGAACAGCCGCGTCAGCCCATCGGTCACCGCCGACAACACGGCGGTATCGACGCGACGCCAGTTCTCGTAAGCCTCCAGCACATCCTGCTGCCCCGGATCGAGGCCGACGCGTCGTGCCGTCACCACCGCTTCGACCAGGGCGGCAACATCGCGCAGCCCGAGATTGAGGCCCTGGCCGGCAATCGGATGGATGCCATGGGCGGCATCGCCGACCAGCGCGAGGCGATGATCAATATAGCGTTCGGCATGCAGGAAGGTGAGCGGATAGGACCAGCGCGGGCCGGTCACGGCCAGCGTGCCGAAATGGTCGCCGAAACGCTGCCGCATCTCCGCGACGAAGGCGACATCATCAAGCGCCAGGATCGCCTTGGCGCGTTCCGGCGGCTCGGTCCAGACCAGGGAGGAGCGGTGTCGGCCCTCAGCATCATCGGTCATCGGCAGGATGGCGAAGGGACCGGCCGGCAGGAAACGCTCCTGCGCCACACCATGATGCGGCTTCTCATGACGCACAGTGCAGACGATGCCGGTCTGGGCATAGCTCCATTCCATTGCCTTGATACCAGCCTGCTGGCGCATGAACGATTGCCGGCCATCGGCACCGACCACCAGCCGGGCGCGCACCTCTCTGCCATCGCCTAGCGTCAGCCGTGCCGGCGCGCCGGAGCCGGGCTGACCACGCTCCACCGCCGCGACACCCAAAGGCGCCAGCAGCCGGGCTTTGGGCAATTCGGCCAAGGCGGCCTGCTGGGCGGCGCGCATGACGCGATTTTCCACCAGCCAGCCGAACGGGTCCTCGCCCAGCGTCTTGTGGTCGTAATGCACGAAAAGCGGCGAGTCGCCGTCCGAGACGCGGATATCCCACATCGGCTGGGCTTCGCTGACATGCTGCCACAGGCCGATGGCCGCCAGCATGCGCTGGGAGGCGAGCGCGATGGCCGAGACGCGGCCATCGAAGCCGGCATTCAGCGCCCGGGCCGGGTCCTCGCGGTCGATCAGCAGGGTATCGACGCCGTGACGCGCCAGGGCAATGCCAAGCGTCAGCCCGGCCAGGCCGCCGCCGACAATTGCCACTTCCGTCTGGATGATTTCAGCCATGGCACGATTTTAGCCCCGGCAGCGGTCCTGTTCTAGGCATGGCCGGCGCGGCAAATGGTCATGGACGCCTGGGCCGGGCCGGGTATAGACTCCGAGTCATGCAGTGGCGATGGCTTGCGGTTTTATCCCTGGCGTTGCTTGCGCCGGGTTTCCTCCTTCCCTCCGCCGCCTGGGCGGCCGGGGAGAAGTTGGCCGTCGACCTGGAACTGCTGCTCGCCATCGACATCTCCGGCAGCGTCGATCCCGACGAGGCCAAATTGCAGCGCGAAGGCTATGCCAAGGCCCTGGTCGATCCCCAGGTGGTAAAGGCCATCGGCAGCGGTATCCATGGCCGCATCGCGATTTCCTATTTCGAATGGGCCGACGCCTATACCGAGAATACCGTGCTGGACTGGACGGTGATCAGCGATATGGCCAGCGCCAAGGCGGTGGCGGCCAAGCTGTTGGAAGTGCCGATCCGCATCGGCCGGCGCACCAGCATCAGCGGCGCCATCAACGCGGCCATCCCGCGCTTCAAGGCCTCGCCCTACCAAGGCCTGCGCAAAGTGCTGGATATTTCCGGCGACGGCCCGAACAATGCCGGCGACCCGGTGGACCTGGCGCGCGACAAGGCGCTGGCCCAGGGCATCGTGATCAACGGCCTGCCGATCATTAACGACCGGCCCAATCCCTGGGGCATGCCGGTGATGGAAGACCTGGACCGCTATTACGAGGGCTGTGTGATCGGCGGCCCTGGCTCCTTCGTGGTGGTAGCGGAGAGCTTCGATACCTTCCATGAGGCGGTACGGCGCAAGTTGGTGCTCGAAATTGCATCTGCTCCCATCGTGCCCCGGCAATGGGGCCAGGCCGGCCCGCCGGTGCGTTTGCAGCACCCATTACAACTTGCCCAGGGCGCTTACCGCTACCCCAAGGGCTGCGATGCCGGTGAACGCCAGAGCCAGGAATTCTGGCGCCGCCGCTTCGACCAGTAACCCCCCTAAATTCCGCCCCTAAACCCCTGGCCCGCCTTGGCGCGGGCGGAATTTTGCCGTATTTCCAGGCGACAAGAACGAAGCCCGAGAATGGAGTGCCCGATGCCGAGCCCGTTTGCCCGCGCCGATTTCCCCTTTGCCCTGCGGCATGTGACCGAAGCGGCAGCCGTTGCGGCCCATGACTGGGTTGGCCGTAGCGAAAAGGAAGCCGGCGATGGCGCCGCTGTCGAGGCGATGCGCAAGGCACTGGGCGAGATCAACATCAATGCGGTGGTGATGATCGGCGAGGGCGAAAAGGACAACGCTCCCCTGCTCTATCGCGGCGAACGCATCGGCAAGGGTGAACCGGAAATCGAAATCGCAGTGGACCCCATCGAGGGCACCACCAACATGGCCAACGGCGTCGATAATTCCATGGCGGTGATGGCCCTGGCGCCACGCGGCGCCATGTTCGACCTCGGCCCCAGCTTCTACATGGACAAGCTGGTGCTGCCCGCCGCCGCCAAGGGCAAGGTGGATCCGACCTGGCCGGTTAAGCGCAAGCTGGAGGCACTGGCCGAAGCCCTGAACAAGCCGGTGCGTGAGTTGCGCATCTTCGTGCTGAACCGCAAGCGGCACCATGCCATGATCAAGGAAATCCATGCCGCCGGCGCGCGCACCATGCTGCAGGAGAATGGCGACGTGGCCGGCGCCTTCATGGCGGTGGATGGCGGCAGCAACGTGGATGCACTGTTTGGTACCGGTGGCTCGCCGGAAGGCGTCATCACCGCGATCTTCGCCCGCGCCATGGGCGGCGAATTCTTTGGCCGCGTCGATCCGCAGAGCGAAGACGAGGCCGCCAAGGTGAAGGAATTCGGCCTCGACAGCAGCCGCTGGCTCTCGGGCCAGGAACTGGTGAAAAGCGACGATGCCATCTTCATCGCTACCGGCATCAACAGCGGCCCGCTTTGCCGCGGCGTGCAGATCCATCGCGGCATCGTGCGGCTGCATACCGTGATCCTGATGGCTGCCACCCAGGCGCGGCACGATCTGGTCAGCCAGTTGCGCCCCAACTTGTCGCACCAATGAACATCCGCAGCGTTGCATTGCAGCCCTTTGCCGGGCAGAAGCCAGGCACGTCTGGCCTGCGCAAAAAGGTGCGCGAATTCCAGCAGCCGGGCTATCTCGAAGCCTTCGTGCAGTCGCTGTTCGATACCCGGGCCGATCTCAAGGGCGGCACACTGGCGCTTGGCGGCGATGGCCGCTACTTCAACCGCGAAGCCGTGCAGATCATCCTGCGGCTGGCGGCGGCGAATGGCGTGGCGCATGTGCTGCTCGGCCAGGGCGGCCTGCTCTCGACGCCGGCAGCTTCCGCCGTGATCCGCGCCCATGATGCCCAGGGCGGCATTGTGCTTTCGGCCAGCCACAATCCTGGCGGCCCGCAGGGCGACTTCGGCATCAAATATAATATCGGCAATGGCGGCCCGGCGCCGGAAGCGGTGACAGAAGCGATCTATCGCCGCAGCCAGGAAATCGACCGCTATCTCACCATCGACGCCGCCGATATCGACCTCGACCGTCTCGGCGCGGCCACGCTCGGCAGCATGCGCATCTCGATCATCGACCCGGTGGCCGATCATGCCGCGCTGCTGCAGACGCTGTTCGATTTCGATGCCATCCGCGACCTGCTGCATTCCGGCTTCCGCATGCGTTTCGACGGCATGCATGCCGTGACCGGGCCTTATGCCCGCCGTGTCCTTGTGGACATGCTGGGGGCGCCAGAAAGCCTGCTGCTCAACGCGGTGCCGCTGCCGGATTTCGGCGGCGGCCATCCCGATCCCAATCCCGCCCATGCCGAAGAGCTGGTGGGCCTGATGCCAGGCCTGGATTTCGGCGCCGCCTCGGATGGCGATGGCGACCGCAACATGATTCTCGGCCCCGGCATTGCCGTGAGCCCTTCCGACAGCCTGGCGGTGCTGGCCGCCAATGCGACGCTGGCGCCGGGCTATGCCGCAGGCATTGCCGGCATTGCCCGCTCGATGCCGACCAGCCGCGCCGCCGATGCCGTGGCGAAGCAGCTCGGCCTTCCCTGTTTCGAGACGCCGACCGGCTGGAAATTCTTTGGCAACCTGCTGGATGCCGGCCGCATCACCTTATGCGGCGAGGAAAGCTATGGCACCTCGTCGAACCATGTGCGCGAGAAGGATGGGCTCTGGGCCGTATTGTTCTGGCTCAACCTGCTGGCCAAGCGGCGTGAGCCGGTGGCGAATATCTTGGCGCAGCATTGGCGGCAATTTGGCCGGCATTATTATTCACGCCACGATTACGAGGCGGTGGAGACCGCCACGGCGCAGGCAACGATGGCCGATCTTGCCAAGGCACTGCCCGGCCTGGTCGGGCGCTCGATTGACGGCATGGCGATCACCCAGGCCGATGACTTCGCCTATACCGATCCCATCGATGGCAGCGTTTCCAAGGCTCAAGGGCTGCGCGTGATCTGCGGTGAGGCGGCGCGCGTCATCGCCCGCCTTTCCGGCACCGGTACCGAAGGGGCCACGGTGCGGCTCTATTTTGAACGCTTCGAGGCCGACCCTGCACGCCAACATGATGACGTGCAGGCCCGCCTGAAACCGCTGATCGATTTTGCTGAAAGCCAGCTTGGCCTACGCCGCCGCAGCGGCCGGGCCGGCCCCGATGTGGTGACCTGACCCATGACCCTGCTGCCGCCCCCCCTCTCGCCCTCCATCGATCAGACCGAAGAATGGCGCGCCTTGGCGGCCCAGGCGGCAGCCGAGCGCGACATCACGCTGCGCCAGCTTTTCACCGCCGATCCAAAGCGTTTCGAACGCTTCTCTTTCCAGCATGGCGACATGCTGCTCGATCTCTCGCGCCAGCGGCTTTCGGCCCAGACACTCGGCCTGCTGCTGAAGCTGGCCCGCGCCGCCGATCTGGAAGGCTGGCGCGAGCGCATGTTCGCTGGTGTGCATATCAACAGCACCGAGGACCGCGCCGTGCTGCATACCGCTTTGCGGCTGCCGCGCGAGGAAACCCTGGTGGTTGATGGCACTGACGTGGTGCAGCAAGTGCATGGCGAACTCGACCGCATGGAAGCCATGGTGCAGGCGGTGCGCAATGGGACCTGGCGCGGCGCCACCGGCGAGACTTTCCGCTATGTGGTGAATATCGGCATCGGCGGTTCCGACCTCGGGCCGCGCATGGTGGTCGATGCCCTGGCCGCCGACCATGAGCCCGGCCTTGACGTAAAATTCGTCAGCAATGTGGACGGCGCTGATCTGATGCGGGTACTGGCAAGCTGCGAGCCGGCACGCACCCTGATCATTGTCGCCTCCAAGACCTTCACCACTCAGGAAACCATGGCCAATGCCGCCAGCGCGCGGCACTGGCTGCAACAGGCCCTGGGCGAAAAGGCCGACTGGGCGGCGCATTTTGTCGCGCTCTCCGCCGCGCCCAAGGCGGTGGCGGCTTTCGGCCTCAAGGCAGAACGCCGCCTGACCTTCTGGGACTGGGTGGGCGGCCGCTATTCGCTGTGGTCGAGCATTGGCTTTCCCATCGCGCTCAGCATCGGCATGGAGAAATTCCGCGATCTGCTCGCCGGCGCCCATGCCATGGACGAACATTTCCGCACGGCGCCGCTGATTGGCAACCTGCCGGTGCTGATGGCGCTCGCCGGCATCTGGAATGTCAACTTCCTCGGCTTCAACTCCCTGGCCGTGCTGCCCTATGACCAGGGCCTCGGTCGCCTGCCGGCCTATCTGCAGCAGGCCGACATGGAGAGCAACGGCAAGTCCACCGACCGCTGGGGCCGCAGCGTCGGCTATGCCACCGGACCGCTGGTATTCGGCGAGCCGGGCACCAATGGTCAGCATGCCTTCTACCAGTTGCTGCATCAGGGCACCCCGGTGGTGCCAGCGGATTTCATCCTGCCACTGGAAAGCCGCTATCCGCTGGGCCAGCACCACGCCATGCTCACCGCGAATGTGCTGGCACAGGCCGAGGCGCTGATGCTGGGCCGTACGCTGGAGGAAGTCACCGCCGACCTGCGGGCCAGCGGCATGAGCGATGAGGCCGCAGCGGCCCTGGCGCCACACAAGGTATTCTCTGGCAATCGGCCAAGCACGCTGATCGCCCTGCCGATCCTTGATCCTTACCATCTTGGGATGCTTATCGCGCTCTACGAGCATAAGATTTTCTGCCAGGGCGTGATCTGGGGGGTGAACTCCTTCGACCAGTGGGGCGTAGAACTGGGCAAGCGTCTGGCCGGACCGATCCTGGAAGAGTTGACGGACCCGAGCCGGCAACCGCATCATGACGGCGCAACCAGCGCGCTGATTGCACTGGTCCGCCGGGCAACGCTTCGGTGAACCAAGCCGCCAGCCGCGCCAGGGTATTTCGCCAATAAGCGTGTGCAAGGGGAAGCCGTCGCGTCATGAGCGACATGGACGCCGTCCGACAGGGAATGCGGGAGATCGACTTTGTCCTGTATTCCTCCTGGCGCCTGGGCAAGCACATCCTTGCCGGCTGGAGCCATGAAAACAATCAGATCTCCTTCGCCTTCTCCGCGCCCTACAATGTGCTGGGCAATGCGGAAGCCTATCCGCGTCTGATCCGTGGCCGCCGCCTGATGGGCGGCAAGACTTTCGCCGAAACCTGCAAAGTGCTGGGCATCCGACCGCTGACCATGGACGTGCCGTTCAGCGTCGGTCAGGGCCGCAACGACGTGAACCCGGCGATGATCGAGAATTTGGTCAAGCGCTATGCCGTGGTTGAAACCGCCAACCGCGCCGTGATGCTGTTCGATATCGTCGGCTTCTCCAAGCATTCGCCGCTGGAGCAGGTGGCGCAGCTTTCGTCGCTGGAATACTCGATCAACTCCGCCAGCAAACGCCTCAACGAAGTCGGCCTGCGCAACGAACTGGCACGCTCCACCGTGGGCGATGGTTTCTATGTCTGGAACCGCGCCAAGGGCGTTGAAGCGGATATGCGCACCTATATCGCGCTGATTCTGATCCTTGCCGATAACGCGCTGGCGCGGCGCAAGGGCAATCCGCGCCTGGTGCCGATCCTGCGTGCCGCCTTCACAGTCGGCCCGCATTTCTCCTACCACCAGGTAGAAGGCAACAATCCGCGCGGCTTCGAGTATATCGTTGGCGATGTGACCATCGGTCTGGCCCGCATCATCGGCAAGGCCCAGGCGCAGCAGGTGCTGATCGGGCAGTTCAACCGCTCGTCGGACCAGTTGGTGAACCAGAGCGAGATCGACACCATCCTGTTTCTTGCCCGCGCCGAAAAGCTGGTGCAGCCGCTGATCGGCCAGGAGCTGGGCGGTTACCGTATCACCAATATCCGCGCCAGCGTCACGTCAGCAGTGGAAGTGCGCAACGGCGTCACGGTCTACCGTATCATGGACAAGCACGGCTTTTCGCACCAGGCCTTCAATGCTCGTATCACCATCGACCGCGATGGCGCGGAATCGATCAGCCTTGGTCTGGGCACCACCGAACTCGGCGAGTTCGGCGCCGAGCCGACGCTTTACGATGTGCGCCAGCTCTCGGGCCAGAAATAGCTAGCGCACAAAGCCAATGGCATCGGTCAGGTCTGCTTCGGCAAGATCCGCCGTAGCGAGATCAGCTTCCGTCAGGTCGGCACCGCGCAGGTTGGCGCGGCTGAGCTTGGCGCCGCGCAGATCGCAGCGGCGCAGGTTGGCACCTTCCAGATTGGCGGGGAAATAGCGGTCGGCACCAACCACCAGCGCGCTGAGATTGGCATCGCGCAGATCGGCATGGGCCAACTTGGCGCCCTTCAGGCTGCTGCCACGCAGATCGGCGCCGGCCAGCTTGCTGTTCCGCAGATCGGCTTCCGCCAGCTTGGCACCCTGCAGCAGCGCGCCTTCCATGTTGAGGCCAAACAGCACGGCCTTGTTCGCCACCAGGCCGACCAGCAGGGCCTTGTAGAGGCTGCCAAGCTTGCGCAGGTCATAGCCGCTGAAATCGGTCAGCTTGCCTTCCTTGCCGCCGCTCGTGACCCACAGACTATGCAGTCGCAGCGCCTCTTCCGGCGTCAGGCCGAGGTCTTCCAGCGGCTTGCCTGCCGGCTTGTCGGAAAGCAGGCCATCGGTGTTGGCGCCGGTGAGATCAGCCATCTGCATCTTGGCGCCGGTGATCACGGCATTGGTCAGTGCCGCGCCTTTCAGGCTGGCACCGGAAAGATCGGCGCCGGCCAGATTGGCGCCGGTGAGATTGGCATTGGCCAGATTGGCGCGCACCAGGTTGGCGCCGATCATGATGGCATCGGTGAAATCGGTATGGGTCGCCACCGAACCGGTCATCTTCGCCGAGGTAAGGTTGGCACCGCGCATCTTGGCGCCATTCATTTCCGCCGGGCCGACATCGAAGCCGAGCGCATGAATGTTACCGTGGCGGTCACGTTCGGCGATCATGCCATCGCGCAGGTCTGCGTCGAACAGATTGGCCCGGGTGAGATTGGCGCCATGCAGACAGGCGCCGCGCAGATCGGCCCGCACCAGGCTGGCGCCGGTTAAATCCGCCTCGCGCAGATCGGCGCCGAACAGCACCGCGCGGTCAAGATTGCAGTCCTGCAGTTTGGTGCCATACAGCACGCAACCGGTGAAATCGGCATCGCTGAGATTGGCGCCAGACAGGATCAGATTGGAAAGATCGTGGAACGACAATATGGCGCGGCGACCGCCCATGATGCCGTTGCGGTAATTCTCATGCGCCTTGATTGCCTGCGCGATCTCGCTGTGGCTCAATTTCTTGCGGCTGCCACGCGATCCACCTGTGCCTTCGCTCATCGGCCCATCCCCCCAATGAGGCCGCCCTCGGTGCTGCTTATGCCTGCGGCATCCGTGCGATAGCGGCCATCCCGTCTTTCATCAGCTTGTTGGCATACTGGCTGCCGGCGACCAGTTCCAGCATGCGCACCGCCGCAAACAGCTTGGTGCGCGCCGCTTCCGGGCCTTCCGCATTCAGCTTGCCCGCCTTGATATCGGCCAGCAGCGTGTTGCCGGTGCCATCGATCTGGCTGGTAAGCTGCTTGATCGCGCCGTTGACATCCTTGTCGGCGCCGATCTCGGTCGCCACCCTGGCAACACGCTGCAGCGCATAGACGCGATTCTCGGCCTCGAGCTTGGCGTCGAACACCGCCTTCTTGGCATCCTCGCTGTTTTCTGCCGGCGGCAGCGACAGCACTGCATCAATGCCGCCCAGCACCTTCTCGTCGATGCCGCCGAGCACGCCGATGCGCACCATATCCTTGAGCTGACGGCTGGCCGCATCCATCTCGGGCTGCGGCCCCTCGGCCATGCCGTCCTTCTTCAGCCGGCCGATCAGCGACACGAAATCGCCCACCATGTCAGCCACCTTGGCATCGTCTACCTTTGAAGGATCGGTACGGGTGACGGCACCGAAAAAGCGCTTGGAATCGCCCGACAGCATGGCGCGGACATACTGGCCGGGCTTCATGCCTTCGATGCCGGTGGGCAATTCAGCCAGGGAGTCGAAAATCGGCAGCGCCTGGAAGCCATCGGTGAGGCGCGCCACGGTGATGGCAATCAGGCAGCCGGGCATGCCTTTGCCCGTGGTCGCCACATCGCTGTAGATCTGCTTGATCTCCTCCACCTGCTCATCCAGCAGGCGGCCGACCGGCTTCGGCGACATCGCCTCACGCAGCTTTTCGGTTTCCGGCGCCAGTTCCAGCAGGCAGGTCATGTCGGTGAGGTCACCCAGCACGTTCTCACCCCCCAGCTTCTCCACCAGGGCGGCATGCTGGCCGGGATCGGCGGCAGCCTTGTTCAATTCCTCGCGCAGGCGCTGCGCCGCGACTTTCCAAAGCGTAGCACCCAGGCGCGGAATACGCGGATCGCTGCTGGACCCGATATCGGGGGCCGGCGCGGCGCGCAGCGAGGCTTCAAGCTGCTTCACGGCGGCGGCATCCAGGCTGGACAGCACGAATTCCCAGCAGGGCGCCAGCGACGAGCGAGCGATGCGGCCGAACGGCTTCACGCCGTCATCGCCCATCACCAGCAGATCCTCAAACGGATGGCAGAACACGCGCTGCAGCGTGAGGTAACGCGGCGGCCGGGTTTTCACCAGACGCGGGCGCAGGGTGCCAAGCGCGGCATTGGCAACAGCGGCAGAGAGGACGATAGCGCGCGATCGCTCGATGAGCAGTGTGAGCTGCGCCACCTTCTCGTCGGGTATCTCGAACAGCTTGCGTTCGATATCCCGCAGTTCGGAAGCAAGATCGGTCATACCTGCCTCCTTTTCGTGGATTCGACCCGTCGCAGCATTTCCATATCCAACGTGCCTGAATTCCAACTCTCAAGCGCCCGCACCTGGAGCTTGGTGTTTTCCTGCATCGCCTGGGCATTCGGGCGGTTGGCCGCTTCCTTTTCCGGGATGATGGGCAGAATTCGATAAATTTCCGTTATCGCCGCCCGCTGGGTATCCCGGTCCTTATCCTGCACATCCTGCCACAGCAGGATAACGTATTCCCAGCCATCAACCGTCCACCACAGCCGTTCCAGGTCCTTTTGGATCGAGCCGGAAATCTTCTCCCAGTTCATCAGCACCCGCTCGGGATGTTCCAGAGGGCGCATCGCGGAAGCAATGAGTTCCTTGGCATAATCGCCGGTAAACCCGCAAATCTTGCCAATCGGGCGAGCCAGTTCCGCGGCTTCCGACTTGTCCTCGGCAGACCATTTGGCCATGGCTTCCTCGAGCCCGGCGATGGCATTGACGATGCGGCGCAGGCGGCAATCCTTGCTCATGCCGGGCACGCCAAGCGGCGAGATCAGGTTGCCCCAGGATTCCAGCCGGTCGTAAAGCAGATTCGTCGTAGCCTGTAACCGCTGGGCGATGTCGCCCATGGCATGCTTCACCCGGTCTCGCCCGGAGTCGGACACGAAGTCGGAGACGCGCAGATTCATCTGGCCGCCCGACATCTTCTCCAGCGCCCCCTTGAACAGGAAGAAGCGCGTCAGCAGCATCTCGTTTTCATCTTCCGCCAATGCTTCCTCGGCGGACTTCTGCGCTTCCGGGCCGGCGAGGCCTGATTTCGCCGCCTCCAGCGTGGCACTGCGCACATGTGGCGGCAGACAGGAATTGCGCTTCAGGATCTCTTCATGCAGCGAACGATCATGCATCGTCAGCGAGAAGATTTCCGGCACATCCTTCCAGCGGATGACGTAATTGCCCTTCACACCGGAGAAGGCGGAGACCGTGAGTTCAAGCTGCTCGCGGCTATCCACGCGCACACGCGCCTGGCTGATGGCCGGCGTGGTGAAACTGACAGCGGTGCCACGCTCCTCGAATTTCGTCGGCTGAAACTGCGAGCCGGCGCCTTTTGGAAAATTCATTCCCTGCCCCTGAGGGTAGAATAATAGGTCTGTTGCAAGCCACTAAAGCACAATTGGCCCGCGCCGGAAATGTCTGTATCCGACTGACAGTTAATCCTTCACATACTCATTGCGACAAAAAGCGACGAGACTGCTCCACCACCCGCAGCGTCTCCTCCCAGAGATCAAGTTCTTCTAGTTCTTTCGGCGTAAACCAGGCGGCCTCGGCCGCATCATCGCCCGCCACTGTGTCGCCAGAGCGCCAGCGCGCGGCATAGTCGATGATGGTGTAATGATACAGCACACGGCCTTCCGTATCGCGCTGGACCGAGTCGATCACTGCAACCAGTCCGAGTAAATCAATTTCGACACCGGTCTCCTCCAGCAATTCCCGCCGGATACCCTGTTCCACCGTCTCGCCCAATAATTGCCCCCCGCCCGGCAGACTCCACAGCCCCTGACGCGGCGGCTGGCCCCGGCGGATCATCAATACCTTGCCCTCATGCCAGACCACGGCGCCAAGGCCGACTATCGGAGCGGAGGGGTATTCACGCGGCATCGATCCATCTCCATACTCGGGCAAAATAACAGACGCCGGGAAGCGCCATGACCGTGACCTTCAACGCCCGCGACGCGGCGGTGATCGCCGATCCGTACCCCTCACTGCATGCCCTGATGGAGCATGATCCGGTGCATTGGAGCGACAAGCTCGGCGGTTGGATACTGACGCGCTACGACCATATCCGCCAGTCCCTGCGTGACCGGCGCTTTTCCTCCGACCGCATGCGGCCCTTCTTCGACCGCATGCCGGATGCGGAACGCGCCGACTTGCGTGAACTTGATGCCAGCATGCGGCTCTGGGCGGTGTTCAACGATCCACCGGCGCATACAAGGGTGCGCGGGCTGATGAACAAGGCCTTCACCACCAGCGCGCTGGAGGCCATGCGACCGCGCGTGGCAGCCATCGTCGAGCGGCTGCTCGATGACCTCGCCAAACGCGGTGGGGAAACCGATTTCATCCAGGATTTCGCCTATCCGCTACCGGCCCATGTCATTGCCAGCATGCTGGGCGTGCCGGCCGCCGATGTAGAGAAACTGAAACATTGGTCAGACCACCTCGGTGCCTTCGTGCTGACCTCGCGCATGTCCGCCGACAAATACCGTCAGGCCAACAGCGCCCTGCTGGAGATGAACGCCTATTTTACCGATCTGGTGGAAGCCCGGCGGCGCCAGCCAGAGGCAGATGTCACCACCGGCATGGTGCAAGCGGAACAGCGCGGCGACTTCCTTTCCACCGAAGAACTGGTGGGCGCCTGCGTGTTGCTGCTGTTTGCCGGACACGAGACCACCACGCATCTGCTTGGCAACGGCCTGCTGGCGCTGCTCAAGCATCCGGAGCAGATGCATATGCTGCGCGACGATGCGACGCTGGCCGCAACTGCCATAGAGGAAATGCTGCGCTGGGACGGGCCATCACTCGCGCAGGTACGCGTTGCGGCTGAGGATATCGAGCTCGAAGGCAAGCAGATCAAGCGCGGCGACCGGGTATTCCAGATGCTCTGTGCGGCCAACCGCGATCCGCGCGTGTTCGAGCAGCCGGACCGTTTTGACATCCGGCGCAAACACAATCCGCACCTGACCTTTGGCTATGGCATCCACTTCTGTATCGGCGCACCACTGGCACGGTTGGAAGGCCAAACCGCCTTCCCCGCCCTGCTGCGCCGGCTGCCGCATATCGAACTGGCCGCCGCCCCGGACTGGAGCGACTCAATCGTGGTGCGCGGCCTGAACAGCCTGCGGATCAGTTATTCCGCAGCCTGACGCTGCTGCAGGATTTCCCAGATGCGTTCCGGTGTCGCCGGCATGTCGACATGCCTGACGTTCAGCGCATCGGCCAGCGCGTTCATCACCGCCGGCGGCGCACCCACCGCACCCGCCTCGCCAGCGCCCTTGACGCCCAGCGGGTTGGTCTTGCACGGCACCTCGCAGAGGATCACTTGGATGTCCGGCATATCGTCTGCACGCGGCATGCAATAATCGGTGAAACTGCCGGTGAGCAACTGGCCATCGGCATCATAGACCACGCGCTCATACAGCGCCTGGCCAATGCCCTGAGCGACACCACCCTGGATCTGGCCTTCCACGATCATCGGGTTGATCACCTTGCCCATGTCGTCGGCGACGACATAGCGGGTGACGGTGGCGATGCCGGTGGCTTCGTCCACTTCCACTTCCGCCACATGGCAGCCATTGGGGAAGGTGATCGCCTGGACCTGGAAATCGGCTGCCGTGTCGAGGCCAGCCGGCTGATCCGCCGCGGCGCCTGAGCGCAACCGCGCGGTGGCCGCCACTTCCAGGATGCTGGCGCCTCGGTCGGTGCCGGCGATACGGAACCGGCCATCATTGAACTCGATATCGGCCACGGCCGCTTCCAGCATGTCGGCGGCGATATCCTTGCCCTTCTCAATCACCTTGTCGCTGGCGGCGAGAATGGCGCCGCCCTCGGAATAGAGCGAACGCGCGCCGCCGGTGCCGCCGCCCGTGGGGATGCGGTCGGAATCGCCCTGGGTGACGCGGATTTTCTCGAACGGCACGCCAAGCTTGTTGTGGATGAGCTGCATGTAGGCGGTCTCATGGCCCTGGCCGGTCGACTGGGTGCCGACCAGCACTTCCACATCGCCGCCCTCATGGAACAGGATTTCCGCCCGCTCGGTCGGGGCACCACCGGTGGCTTCGAGATAATAGGCCATGCCGACGCCCAGCCGCTTGCCGCGCTTGGCGGCTTCCTTGCGCCGTGCTTCCGCACCAGCCCAATCGAACGCCTTCAGCGCTGTGGCCGAGGTATTCTCGAACTCGCCCGAGTCATAGGTGAGGCCCATGGCGCTGGTCCACGGGAAGGCCGAGGGCGGGATATAGTTCTTGCGCCGCAATTCCGAACGCTCGACGCCGAGTTCCACCGCCGCCACGTCGATCAGGCGCTCCATGATGTAGTTCGATTCCGGGCGGCCGGCACCGCGATAGGCATCCACCGGCACCGTGTTGGTGAATACGCCCTCGACGCGGGCATGCACCGCCTGGAAGCGGTAGACCGATGACAGCACCTTGGTGCCGGCCATGGTCGGGATCATCGGCGCATAAGTGGAAAGATAGGCGCCCATATCGGCGATGTTATGCACACGCAGCGCCAGGAAATTATGGTCCTTGTCCAATGCCAGCTCGGCCTCGGTGAGATTGGCGCGGCCATGGGTATCGGTGAGGAAGGCCTCGGCGCGGTCCGACGTCCACTTCACTGGACGCTTCAGTTCGCGCGCGGCGAACAGCGTCATCACCTGCTCCGGATAGATGAAGATCTTCATGCCGAAGCCGCCGCCAACATCGGTGGTATGCACCGAGAATTGCGCCGGCTCGACGCTGAAAATCTTCGACAGCAAATTCTTCTGCACCCAGACGCCCTGGGTCGGGGTGTAGAGCGTGAAGCGGTTGCTTTCGGCATCATGCGCCGCCAGCGCGGCACGCGCCTCCATCGAGGCGACGACGATGCGGTTGTTGGTCAGGCGCAGCTTCACTGTGTGGGCGGCGGCGGCGAAGAGTTCGTCCACCTTGTCCTTCTTGCCAACTTCCCAATCGAACACGCGGTTGTTCGGCGCCTCGGGCCAGATCTGCGGCTGGCCGGGCTGCATCGCAGTGGCCATGTCGGGCGCCGCCGGCAGCGGATCATAGTCTACCGCCACCAGTTCGGCGCCGTCGCGCGCCTGTGCCAGGGTCTCGGCGACAACGAAAGCGACCGGATCGCCTACATGGCGCACGAAGCCTTCGGCGAGCGCCGGGCGCGGCGGATCGGCGCGCTTGCTGCCGTCGCGGTTCTTCAACGGAATGGTGCAGGGCAGATCGCCGATCTTGGCATCGCGCAGGTCGGCCACGGTGTAGACCGCCAGCACACCCGGCGCCTGGCGGGCTTCCGAGGTATCGATGCCAAGGATGCGGGCATGGGCATGGGGCGAGCGCAGGAAATAGCCGAAGGCCTGGCCCGGCAGGCTGATATCGTCGGTGTAGCGGCCCTGGCCGGTAATGAAACGCTTGTCCTCCACCCGGCGGACCGGCTGGCTGAGGCCGAACTTGCTCATGCGCGTATTCCTTGGAAGCGGGGCTTAAAACGGGGAGTCAGATTGGGAATGATGATAGGGATTCCGGCTGGTGTTTCAAGCCGCCTCCCGCAGCGCCCGATAGGTCCAGAATGGCAGGGCGCCCAGCACCACGCAGATACCGGAATAGACGAAAACCGCGTTGTAGCTGCCGGTAAGATCGTGCAGCAGCGCACCGAGATAGCTGCCGGCCGCGATGCCAAGGCCACTGCCGAGCATCACCGTGCCGAAGATGTTACCAAGCCGCCGGCCCTGGAAGATGCGCGCCGCCGTGGAACTGACCATCGGGCCACGGGCACCGAAGGTGAGGCCGATGCAGAGCACGAAAACCGCGATCAGCAGCTCATTGAAATAGAACTGCAACGCCCATAGCGCCAGCAGGCCGGTGAGGCTGAAGATATAGGACAGCAGGGCCGAGGCATGGCGCCCGATGCGGCCATCGGCCCAGGCGAAACCGATGATGCCGATCGGCGTCAGGATGCCGACCAGACCGTAGACCGAAGCCGCCTTGAGTGGCGGATAGCCGAGTTCGACCAGATAGGCGACACCCTGCACCATCACCGAGAAGATGCCGGAGCCGGTGAAGAAGAATACCGAAGCCAGGCCCCAGAAGGCCGGCTCGCGCAACGCCTTGCCGAGCGTCCATTCATGCTGGCCGCTGCTGCCGCTCGACATCGCCAGCCGTGCTGCCTGCCAGCCGGGCGAGCCCGCCTGGGCGCGGCGCCAGTCCAGTATCGGCAGCAGCATCACGCCGACCAGCGGCAAAGCCGCAAGGCCGAGATAGGCGATACGCCAACCAAACGTCTCGATCATCCACTGCGACAACGGCACGATCAGCAATGTGCCGATGCCGAGTCCGGCATAAACCAGACTGACGCTCCGGGAGAGTTTGGCGCCCTCGAACCAGCGCGCCAGGAAGGCGGAATGCGCGGCATTGCCAAGCGCCGCCGAGCCACAGCCGACCAGCAGCCCGATGGCGATATAGAGCTGCCACAGTTCCCGGGCGAAGGAGGCGAGGCCGAGACCGAGGATGAACAGCACCAGGCCGGTGACATAGATGCGCCGCGCCCCGAAACGGTCGAAACCATAGCCGGCCAACGGCGCACCGAAGCCGGCGATCAGCATCATCAGCGAATAGATGGTGGCAACATGGGCACGGTCGGCGGCGAATTCACGGGTCAACGGCAGCAGGAAGGCGGTGAAGCATTCGCTCAAGCCGCGATTGATGACACTGAACAGGAAGCAGATCGTCGCCACCGCCATCGGCAGGCGGGGCGGTACCAGCGTTGTACTACTTGATCCGTCGTCCGGCATGGTCATGCCTGTGCCGCAGCATCGCGCAGCATGTTGCGCGCGATCACGATCTGCTGCACCTGGCTGGTGCCCTCATAAAGCCGGAACAGGCGCACATCGCGGTAGAAGCGTTCGACGGCATATTCCTGCATGTAGCCCGAACCGCCATGGATCTGCACCGCGCGGTCGGCAACGCGGCCAACCATCTCGGAGGCAAACAGCTTGCAGCAGGAAGCCTCGGTCGCCACCACCTCGCCGGCGGCATAGCGCCGGGCCGCATCCTGCACCATGCAGCGCGCGGCATAGGCTTCCGTGCGGCTATCGGCCAGCATCGCCTGCACAAGCTGGAATTCGGCAATAGGCTGGCCGAACTGCTTGCGCTCGCGGGCATAGCTTAAGCTCTCATGGATCAGCCGCTCCGCCGTACCGACGCAAAGCGCCGCGATATGCAGGCGGCCACGGTCCAGCACCTTCATCGCCGTCTTGAACCCCTGCCCCGGCTTGAGGCCGATGATATTCGCCGCCGGCACTTTCACATTGTCGAAGATCACATCGGCGGTATGGGCGCCGCGCTGGCCCATCTTCTTGTCCGGCTTGCCAATGCGTATACCCGGCGACTTGGCGTCGACGATAAAGGCGGAAATGCCGCCCGCCCCTTTGTTGCCGGTATCCGTGCGTGCCATCAGGGTGAAGATCGAAGCATGCGGCGCGTTGGTGATGAAGCGCTTGGTGCCATTCACCACGTAATGATCGCCATCCAGGTCGGCGCGGGTGCGCAGAGAAGCGGCATCGGAGCCTGCTTCCGGCTCGGTGAGCGCGAAGCTGGCCACCATCTCGCCCGCCGCCAGCTTCGGCAGATAGGCGCGCTTCTGCTCCTCGGTACCATCGATTAGGATGCCCTGGCTGCCGATGCCGACATTGGTGCCGAACATGCTGCGGAAGGCCGGCGAGGTCCAGCCTAGCTCCATCACCAGTTCGACTTCCTCGGCCATGTCGAGGCCAAGACCGCCATATTCTTCGGGGATCGACAGGCCGAACAGGCCCATCTCGGCGAAGGCGGCGCGGATCTCATCCGGAATCCGGTCGTCATCCGCCACCTGGCGCTCCAGCGGCACCAGGCGCTCACGCACGAAGCGGCGCAACGTGGTGCGAAACTGATCGAGAATATCCTTGTCCATCGCAATGGCACTCATGTCAGAGAAATGAAATGCAATTTCGCATATTGCATCCCCAGGAGAAAGTGTTGCTGGGAAAAGAGGTGGCGTCAGAACATGGGGGTAGGGCAATGCCTTTACCCCCACCCACAGCCATCACCTGCGGAACAGCAAAGCTGCGGCCCAGCCAGCCGTCACCGCCAGCAGTACGGATATGAAACCATAGACCGCCGGCTCGCGGCGGGAAAAGTCGAAGATTTCCTGCTCGATGCCCTGCTTGTCGACAAATAGCGGCGTCGATTGCGCCGCGATCACACGGTCGTCGCGGATCAGGTAGACTTCCGTCGTGTAGGTGCCGACCGGCACGGTGGACGGGAAGCTGATCTCGGTGCGGAACAACTTAGGCCCCAGGAAAACCACGCTGGTCTCCTCGCGGTAGAGGCCGCCCAGCGCCTTGTGCCGCAGGATGGCAGCGCGGTGCGGACTGGTATCGGGCTCCTCGGCTGGCCGGGTGAAACGGAAGCGCAGATTCTCGCCGCCGATCTGCAGCCGCGCCAGCAAGCTCGGCGAGGCCACTTCCTTCAATGGCCGGGTCGAGGCAACGGCGTAATAGGCCGGCACGCCCTCGAAACGCAAAGGCGAGCGATTGAGCCAGATGCCGGCTTCGCGCTTCTTCTGCCGCACGATGGCCGGGCCCGATGGGCCACGCACCACCACCACGATATCGCCAGGCTCATCCACCGAACCGAACAGCAGCAATTCAGTGCCGGTGAAACTGGAGGTGATGGCGATCAGATGCGCCGAAAGATCGGTGACCAGCGGCGCATCGGCCGGTACCACGGTGGAAGACAGGCCACGCTGCGCCCGCGCCTCGCCGGTACATACCAGCAGCAACAGCAAGGTGAACAGCGTGGCGAACCGGCGCGTCATCGCAGATTCCCCGGCTCGAGCGAGTAGATATCCGCCGGCGGAATGAACAATTCCAGCGCCAGGAAAATCGCAACGCCAAGCACCAGGGCCGCCAGCAGGCCACGCAGATGCTCGCCGCGCAAAGCCGCACCGGCACGGGCACCGAATTGCGCCCCGACCACCGAACCGACCAGCAGCATCAGCGCCAGGGTGACATCCACGGTCTGCGTGGTGATGGCATGCAGCATGGTGACATTGGCGGTGACGAAGATGATCTGGAACAGCGAGGTACCAACCACCACGGCAGCCGGCATGCCGAGCAGATAAATCATCGCCGGCACCAGCAGGAAGCCAGCGCCCACGCCCATGATCGCCGCCAGCACACCCACAACGAAGCCGAGCAGCAGCGGCAGCAAGGCGCTGATATAGAGCTGCGAGCGACGGAAGCGCATCTTGAAAGGCAGCGCCTTGAGCAGCGGGTGATCATGGAAACGCTTGATCTTGCGCGGCGGCACGGCATCGGCGCGGCGGCGCAGCGCGCGCAGCGCATCCACTGCCATCAGGCCGCCGACAGTGCCGAGAATCACCACATAGGAGAGGCTGATCACCAGATCGAGATGGCCGGCCTGGCGCATGTAGCTGAACAGCCAGGCGCCGAACCCGGAGCCGGCAAGGCCGCCGGCCAGCAGCATGCCACCCATGCGGAAATCGACATTGGCCTTGCGCCAATGGGCATAGAAGCCGGAAACACTGGCCGCCACCACTTGGTTGGCAGAGGTCGCCACCGCCACCGCCGGCGGCACGCCGATGAAAATCAGCAATGGCGTCAGCAGGAAACCGCCGCCGACGCCGAACAGGCCGGAGAGATAGCCAACCGCCCCGCCCAGGCCAAGCAGCAGCCAGATATTGACCGACAGCTCAGCGATGGGCAGGTAAATCTGCATCGGACTCTAAAACGCCCTTGTTTAAGGGTTACACTGCGGCGTGACCGGTCTGGCTGCTGCTGGTAACGCCGGCGCGCTCAAGCTCTGGCCCGAGCCGGCCGGTGATGAAACAGAAATACATGCGGAAGTCGGAAACCAGCGACCAGTATGGATATTTGAAGGTCGCCGGGCGGTTCTTCTCGATGAAGAAATGCGCGATCCAGGCCGGACCGTAGCCCGAGACCAGCGCCACTGGCAGGTACCAGGCATTGCCGGTGACAATCAGTGCCGCCAGGGCAATCAGGGCCAGGCTGGTGCCGAAATAGTGCAATGCGCGAGCCTTCGGGTTTGAATGCTCCCTTAGGTAGTAAGGCCAGAAGGCGGCGTAGGTGGTAATGCGTTCATCCGCCATGGCAATTTCCTCCATGCGCTGGCGCGGCTGGCCGGCAGCATAGACCTGCCAGCCTTGGTTTTCCACAGCCGATTCCACCCCATATGCGCCCCCCTGCTGCCCTTGCGGCAGGTTTTTAAGGCGTGGAAGCCGCGACGATAGCTTGGGTGCAATTGTGAATAAGAATCCAGTTGACGTTTACGTTAACGTAAACTAAGAGTCGGCCCCAGCAAGACGCAAGGCCGGCATCGCCCGAAGACGATGCGGCCGGAGGCAGTGGGAGGCGTTCCGTGACCGAGAAGACCTTCACCATCACCGACCTCGCGCAGGAATTCAAAGTTACTGCCCGCGCGATCCGTTTCTACGAAGACAAGGGCCTGCTGCATCCCTCCCGCCAGGGCATGAACCGGGTCTACACCAAGCGCGACCGCGCCCGCCTGATCCTGATTCTGCGCGGCAAGCGGCTCGGTTTCAGCCTCGCGGAGATCCGCGAGATGATCAATCTCTATGATCTCGGCGACGGCCAGGGCGAACAGCTCCGCGTCACGCTGCGGCGCTCGGCGGAACGGCTCAAGGCGCTGGAAGCGCAGCGCCGCGATGTCGATGCCGCCATCGACGAGCTGCGTCGCTCGGTTGCCATACTTGAGGAATATCTTGGCCTCAAGGACCGTGGCGGCAAGGTGCCGAACATTGATGACTTCGTGAAGACCCGCAGCGACGCGATGCTGAACGTCGCTGAATAAGCAGTCAGCAAAACCAAACCGTCTCGATCTTTATCTATCTCGTACCCCTAGGGAGAAAACCGCCATGCGCAATGTCGTCATCGCCGCCTATGCCCGTTCGCCTTTCACGCTGGCCCGCAAGGGCGCGCTGACCAAGGTGCGGCCCGATGACCTGACGGCGCAGGTGGTGAAGGCGCTGGTCGAGCGCAGCGGCGTCGATCCGAAGGCCATTGAGGACGTGATCGTCGGCTGCGCCTTCCCCGAGGGCGAGCAGGGCCTCAACGTCGCCCGCCTGATTTCCTTCCTGGCCGGCCTGCCGCAGGAAGCCGCCGGCACCACCGTCAACCGCTTCTGCGGTTCGTCGATGCAGTCGATCCACCAGGCCGCTGGCGCCATCCAGATGAATGCCGGCGAAGCCTTTATCTGTGCCGGCGTGGAGAGCATGACCCGCGTGCCGATGGGCGGCTTCAACACGCTGCCCAACCCGAAGCTGCTGCAGGATTATCCGCAGGCCTATGTCTCCATGGGCATCACCGCCGAAAACCTGGCGAAGAAGTATTCCATCGACCGCAAGGCGCAGGAGCAGATGGCGGTGGAAAGCCATCGCAAGGCTACCGCCGCGCAGCAGGCCGGCAAGCTGAAGGATGAAATCGTCGCCATCATCGACGGCAACAACCGTGTTGAGCTGGATGGCTGCATCCGCCCGGATACCTCCGTTGAGGGCCTCGCCGGCCTCAACCCGGCCTTCGACCAGGCCGGCACCGTCACCGCCGGTACCTCCTCGCCGCTCACCGATGGCGCTTCCGCGACGCTGGTATGCTCGGAAGACTTCGCCAAGGCCCATGGCCTGAAGCCGCTCGCCCGCATCAAGTCGGTGGCTGTCGCCGGCTGCGCGCCGGAACTGATGGGCATCGGCCCGGTGCCGGCGACCGAGAAGGCGCTGAAGCGCGCCGGCCTCAGCCTGAAGGACATCGACATCATCGAGCTGAACGAAGCCTTCGCCGCCCAGGCGCTGGCTTGCGTGAAGCAGGCCGATTACGACATGAGCAAGGTGAATATCGACGGCGGCGCCATTGCGCTCGGCCATCCGATGGGCGCCACCGGCGCCCGCATCACCGGCAAGGCTGCTGCGCTGCTGAAGCGCGAAGGCAAGCAGTTCGCGCTGGCCACCCAGTGCATCGGCGGCGGCCAGGGCATCGCCACCGTGCTGGAAGCCGTGTAAGCGGAGCGCGACGCATATGACCGAGATCAAGAAAGTTGCCGTCATCGGCTCCGGCGTCATGGGTTCCGGCATCGCCGCCCATGTCGCCAATGCCGGCATTCCGGTGCTGCTGCTGGATATTGTTCCCAAGGGAGCGAATAACCGCAACGCGCTCGCCGAGGGCGCGATCCAGAAGATGCTCAAGACCAAGCCGGCGCCGTTCATGCATCCGCGTGTCGCCAAGCTGGTCACGCCGGGCAATATCGAGGACGACCTCGCCAAGCTCGCCGATGTCGACTGGATCTGCGAAGCGATCATCGAGAATGTCGAGTTGAAGCGCGACCTCTATGCCAAGCTGGAGCAGAACCGCAAGAAGGGGTCGATCGTCACCTCGAACACCTCGACGATCCCGCTCGACCTGCTGACTCAAGGGCTGCCGGAAAGCTTCGCTGCCGATTTCGCGGTGACGCATTTCTTCAACCCGCCGCGCTACATGCGCCTGTTCGAACTGGTGAAGGGCCCCAAGACCCGCAGCGATGCCATTGCCGCTTTGCGCAAGTTCGGCGACGAGAAGCTCGGCAAGGAAGTGGTCGACTGCAAGGACCGCCCAGGCTTCATCGCCAACCGCATCGGCATCTACTGGTCCACGGTGGCCACTGCGCTCGCCTATGACATGGGCCTCACCGTCGAGGAAGCCGACAGCATCATCGGCAAGCCGACCGGCATCCCGAAGACCGGCATTTTCGGCCTCGCCGACCTCACCGGCATCGACCTCGGCCCCTATGTGGTCGGCTCGATGCTCAAGACCCTGCCCGCCAGCGATCCGCTGCCGCAGTTCCACAAGGCCGATCATCCGCTGAACGCCTTGATGCAGAAGATGATCAAGGACGGCTATACCGGCCGCAAGGGCAAGGGCGGCTTCTACCGCAACAAGGGCAAGGAAGCCCTGGACCTGCAGACCGGCGAATATCGCCCGAAGCAGAAGGCCAACCTGGCTTCTGTGAAGGCGGCCCGCAAGGGCCTGCGTGCCCTGGTCGAATTCGACGACAAGGGCGGCAAATATGCCTGGGGCGTCTTAAGCCGCGTGCTCTCCTACGCCGCTGACCTAGTGCCGGAAATTGTCGACGACATCGCCGCCGTGGATGTGGCGATGAAGACCGGCTATGCCTGGAAATACGGCCCCTATGAGCAGATCGACCAGCTTGGCACCGCCTGGTTTGCCGAGAAGCTGAAGGCCGAAGGCATGCCGGTGCCGAAGATGGTGCAGGTCGCCAATGGCCGGCCCTTCTACAAGGAAGAAAACGGCAAGGCCTATCGCCTCACCCCCGCCGGCGAGTACGCCGAGATCGTGGTGCAGGAAGGTGCCTGGATGCTGGCCGACGTGAAGCGGGGCAAGCAGCCGATCCTCTCCAACAAGGGCGCCAGCCTGTGGGATGTCGGCGACGGCGTCGCCTGCCTTGAACTGCACACCAAGATGAATGCGGTGGATGCCGATATCATCGCCATGGTGAAGGAAGCGGCCAAGATCGACAAGAAGGGCTTCAAGGCCCTGATCATTGGCGGCGACTACGACAACTTCTCTGTCGGCGCCAATGTCGGCATTGCGCTGTTCCAGGCCAATATCGCCATGTGGCCGGCCATCGAGCAGGGTATCGCCGAGGGCCAGGACGCCTATATGAAGCTGAAATATGCCCCCTTCCCCGTGGTTGCGGCGGTGGCGGGCATGGCCTTGGGCGGCGGCTGCGAACTGGCGCTGCATTCCGATGCCATCCAGGCCCATGCCGAAAGCTATATGGGCCTGGTGGAAGTGGGTGTCGGCGTCATCCCCGGCTGGGGTGGCTGCAAGGAACTGATCACCCGCGCCATCACCAACAAGCGCCGCCCCGGCGGCCCGATGCCGGCCTTGGCCCAGGTATTCGAGGCGATCTCGACCGCCAAGGTGGCGACATCCGCCATGGAAGCCCGCGACATGCTGATCCTGCGCGATGGCGATGGCATCACCATGAACCGCCGCCGTCTGCTGGCCGATGCCAAGGCCAAGGCGCTGAAGCTGGTGGAAAACTACGCCCCGCCCAAGCCGGTGGAAATCAGCCTGCCCGGCCCGGCCGCCAAGGCGGCAATGAGCCTGGCCGTGGAAGGTTTCGCACAGCAGGGCAAGGCGACCAAGCATGACGTGGTGGTTTCCGCCGCGCTCGCCAACGTGGTCTCCGGCGGCAACACCGACATCACCGAGGTGGTGACGGAAAAGCGCCTGCTGGAACTCGAGCGCGAGAATTTCATGTCGCTGATCAAGACCAACGCCACCCTGGACCGCATTGAGCATATGCTGACCAAGGGCCGGCCGCTCCGCAACTGATCGGGCGCAACTGAGGAGGATTCGACATGCCGACCTATACCGCTCCGGTGAAGGACTTCCAGTTCGTGCTGCACGATGTGCTGAACCTGGAAAGCTACACCTCCATGCCCGGCTTCGAGGAAGCCAGCCGCGACACCATCGACGCCATCCTCAAAGAGGGTGGCAAGTTCATGAGCGAGGTGCTGCAGCCGCTGAACCAGGTGGGCGACCGCGAGGGCTGCAAGCTGGAAAACGGCGTGGTGCGCACGCCGACCGGCTTCAAGGAAGCCTATCAGCAATATTGCGAAGCCGGTTGGGGCGGCCTCACCGGTGATCCGGAATATGGCGGCCAGGGCCTGCCGCATGTGGTCGGCTTCGCCATGGCGGAGATGCAGTCGGCAGCCAACATGGCTTTTGCCATGTATCCCGGCCTGACCCATGGCGCCTACGAGGCGCTGCACCGCTACGGCACCGACGAGCAGAAGCGCACCTATCTGCCGAAAATGCTGTCGGGCGAATGGACCGGCACCATGAACCTGACCGAGCCGCATTGCGGCACCGATCTGGGCCTGATGCGCACCAAGGCCGAACCGCAGGCCGATGGCAGCTACCTGATCTCCGGCACCAAGATTTTCATCTCGGCCGGCGAACATGACATGTCGCAGAACATCATCCATCTGGTGCTGGCGAAGATTCCGGGCGGCCCGGAAGGCATCAAGGGCGTCAGCCTGTTCGTGGTGCCGAAATTCCTGGTCAATGCCGATGGCTCGCTGGGCCAGCGCAACGGCGTCGCGGTCGGCTCCATCGAACACAAGATGGGCATCCACGGCAATTCCACCTGCGTGCTGAACTACGACAATGCCAAGGGCTGGCTGGTCGGCCAGATGCACAAGGGCATGCAGGCGATGTTCGTGATGATGAATGCCGCCCGCCTCGGCGTCGGCATCCAGGGCCTGGCCCAGGCCGAAGTCGCCTATCAGAATGCCGTCACCTACGCCAAGGACCGCCTGCAGGGCCGCTCGATCACCGGCACCAAGGCGCCGGACAAGCCCGCCGATCCGCTGATCGTGCATCCCGATATCCGCCGCATGCTCATGAGCATCAAGGCCTTCACCGAAGGCGCCCGCGCGCTGGCGCTGTGGACCGGCCTGGAAATCGATGTTGCCGGCAAGCATCCCGATCCGGAGCAGCGCCAGGTTTCCGACGACCTGGTGGCGTTCCTGACGCCGATGATCAAGGCCTACCTCACCGAATACGGCTACCAGTCCACCACCATGGCGCAGCAGGTCTATGGCGGCCATGGCTATATCGCCGAATGGGGCATGGAGCAGTTCGTGCGCGATGCCCGCATCGCCATGATCTATGAAGGCGCCAATGGCATCCAGGCGCTCGACTTGGTCGGCCGCAAGCTGCCGACGGGCATCGGCCGCCTTGCCCGCCGCTTCTTCCACCAGGTGGATGGCTTCATCCAGGCCAACATGGCGGACCCGAAGATCGGCAAGGATTTCGTGATGCCGCTGGCCAAGGCCTTCGCCCGGCTGCAGACCGCCACCGGCTACATCAGCGAAAAGGGCATGAAGAATCCCGACGAGGCCGGCGCGGCTTCCTGGGATTATCTCTGCATGTTCGGCCTGGTCGCCATCGGCCTGATGTGGTGCCGCATGGCCAAGGTGGCCCATGCCAAGCTGGCGGCCAACGACGACGACAAGACCTTCATGGAAAACAAGCTGGCCACCGGCAAGTTCTTCATGGACCGAATGCTGCCCGACACGGCCTCGCAGCTCGCCAAGATTCAGGCGGGGGCCGGCTCGACAATGCATCTGGAGGCAGCTAATTTCTAACAGCCGTTAGGCGGCCTGAGTCTAGGGAACAGGGAAAATAAAAATGACCGAGTTTGCCATCCCGCGCACCATCTTCTCGGATGAGCATAATCAGTTCCGCGATGCGGCACGCCGCTTCTTCGAGCGCGAGATCGCGCCATACCACGCCCAGTGGGAAAAGGACGGCATCGTGCCGCGCGAGGCATGGTTGAAGGCTGGCGCCGCCGGCTTCCTCTGCGCCACCATGCCGGAAGAATATGGCGGCTCTGGCGCCGACCGGCTCTATTCCACCATCCTGATGGAGGAACAGGGCTATATCGGCGCGTCGGGCCCCGGCTTCTCGCTGCATTCCGACATCGTGGCGCCCTATATCCTGAATTACGGCACGGAAGAGCAGAAGAAGAAGTGGCTGCCGAAGATGGCTTCAGGCGAAGTGATCGGCGCCATCGCCATGACTGAACCCGGCACCGGCTCCGACCTGCAGGGCGTCAAGACCACCGCGGTCCGCGACGGCAACGAATTCGTCATCAACGGCCAGAAGACCTTCATCACCAACGGCCAGAATGCCGACCTGGTGATCGTGGTGACCAAGACCAACCCGAAGGAAGGTGCCAAGGGCATGTCGCTGTTCCTGGTGGAAGCCGGCCGCGAGGGCTTCACCAAGGGGCGCAACCTGGAAAAGCTGGGCATGCACGCCCAGGATACATCGGAACTGTTCTTCAGCGACGTGCGCGTGCCGCCGGAAAACATGCTGGGCGGCGAAGGTCAGGGCTTCTACATGCTGATGCAGGAACTGGCCTGGGAGCGCCTGCAGATCGCCATCATGTCGGTGGCCGGCTGCGAAGCGGCGCTGAAATGGACGGTGGAATACACCCGCAACCGCAAGGCTTTCGGCAAATCCATCGGCGATTTCCAGAATACCCGCTTCCAGCTCGCCGAGATCAAGACCGAGACCCAGGTGGCCCGCGTCTTCGTCGACAAGTGCATCGAACTGGTAGCGCAGAACAAGCTGGATGTCGCCACCGCCGCGATGGCGAAATACTGGTGCAGCGACCTGCAGAACAAGGTGATCGACCGCTGCCTGCAGCTCCATGGCGGCTATGGCTTCATGTGGGAATACCCGATCGCCCGCGCCTATGCCGATGCCCGCGTACAGCGCATCTATGGCGGTACCAACGAGATCATGAAGGAACTGATCAGCCGCACCCTGTGAGGCTGACCCGTTTCCATCTGGTAAAAGTGTCAATGCGGTGAAATTTTCGGCTGACGCAACGTAAACCCGCGTCAGCCGTGCTTTTTCCACCCGTGCCGGCAAATTGCGCCTTGTCACCAAACGATCGTTCGGTTTTAATTTCAGCAGACCGATTTACTGGGAGAGAAACAGATGACCGAAGCCTTCATCTATGACGCCGTGCGCACGCCGCGCGGCAAGGGCCGCGCCAGCGGCGCCCTGCATGAAGTCACCCCGATGCGCCTGGCCACCACCGTGCTGCAGGCGGTGCGCGACCGCAACGAACTCGATACCTCTCTCGTCGACGACGTGGTGCTCGGCTGCGTCATGCCCGTCGGCGAACAGGGCGCGGATATCGCCCGCGTCGCCGTGATCCAGTCCGGCTATGCCGAAACCACTGCCGGCGTGCAGATCAACCGCTTCTGCGCCTCGGGCCTCGAAGCCTGCAACATGGCAGCCGCGCAGGTGATGAGCGGCCAGAGCCAGATGGCGATTGGCGGCGGCGTGGAAAGCATGAGCCGCGTGCCGATGGGCTCGGACGGCGGCGCCTGGGCTACCGATCCGGCCGTGGCGATCCCAACCTATTTCGTGCCGCAGGGGATTTCCGCCGACCTCATCGCCACCAAGTATGGCATGAGCCGCGCCGACGTCGATTCCTATGCCGTCGAAAGCCAGAAGCGCGCCAAACGCGCCTGGGACGAGAACCGCTTCAAAAAGTCCATCGTACCGGTGAAGGATATAAACGGCCTGCCGATCCTGGCGCATGACGAGCATATGCGCCCCGACACCACGATGCAGACCCTGGCGCAGCTTGATCCGTCCTTCACTGTGCCGGGCGAGCAATTCGGCTTCAATGCCGTGGCGTTGCAGCGCTACCCGGAAGTGGAGCGCATCGAGCATGTGCACCATGCCGGCAATTCATCCGGCATCGTCGATGGCGCCTCCGCCGTGCTGATCGGCAATGCCGAGGCCGGCAAGAAGACCGGCATGAAGCCGCGCGCCCGCATCCGCAGCTTCGCTTCCATCGGCTCGGAACCGACCATCATGCTCACTGGCCCTTCCTTTGCCGCCGAGAAGGCGCTGCGGCTGGCCGGCATGAAGCCGTCCGACATCGACATCTACGAACTGAACGAGGCTTTCGCCTCGGTGGTGCTGCGCTTCATGCAGGCATTGAACATCCCGCATGATAAGATCAACGTGAATGGTGGCGCCATCGCCATGGGGCATCCGCTGGGCGCCACCGGCGGCATGATCCTGGGCACTGTGGTGGATGAGCTGGAGCGTTCCGGCAAGAGCACCGCGCTGGTGACGCTCTGCGTCGGCGCCGGCATGGGCACCGCCACCATCATCGAACGCGTCTGAGGTATCACACCATGATCGATTACATCGTTGATGGCGACGGCGTCGCCACCATCACTTGGAACATGACCGACCGCTCGATGAACGTGCTCAACGAGCAGTCCATCGCCGAATTCAAGGCGGCGGTACACAAGGCCATCGCCGACAAGGCGGTGAAAGGCGTGATCATCGCCTCGGCCAAGCCGGATTTCGTTGCCGGTGCCGACCTGATCAACCTGTTCAAGAATGTCGAACCGCAAACCATGTTCGACTTCTCGATGAACCTGCAGAAGCTGTTCCGCGACATCGAAAAAGCCGGCAAGCCCTTCGTCGCCGCCATCCCCGGCACGGCTTTGGGCGGCGGCCTGGAAATCTGCCTCGCCTGCCATCGCCGCATCGCCGCCGACAATCCGAAGGCGCTGATCGGCCTGCCGGAAGTGACCATCGGCCTGTTGCCGGGCGCTGGCGGCACCCAGCGCCTGCCGCGCATCATCGGTGTACGCAACGCGCTGCCGATGCTGCTGGAAGGCCGCAAGGTCGATCCCAAGACCGCGCTCGGCATGGGCATCCTGGACGAAGTGGTGCCGGCGGCTGACCTGCTGAAGCGGGCCAAGGAATGGCTGCTCAGCGATGGCCCGGCCAATTGCGTGAAGCCCTGGGACCAGAAGGGCTTCCGCATGAAGGATGGCGCCAATACCCCGGCTGGCGCCCAGACCTTCACCGCCGGCAATGCCATGCTGCGGGCCAAGACTCAAGGCAACTACCCGGCGGCGCAGCATATCATGTCCTGCGTGTTCGAGGGCAGCATCGTCGATATCGACACCGCGTTGCGTATCGAGACGCGCTACTTCATCGCCTGTGCCCGCTCGGATGCGGCGCGCAACATGATCCGCAGCCTGTTCGTCTCGGTCGGTGAAGCCAACAAGCTGGCCAACCGGCCGAAGGGCGTGCCGACCCAGAGCTACACCAAGGTTGGCATCCTCGGCGCCGGCATGATGGGCGCGGGCATTGCCTTCGCCGCCTCCTCCGCCGGCCTCCAGGTGGTGTTACTCGACAGCACCCAGGAAGCCGCCGAGAAGGGCAAGAACTACAGCGCCGGCCTGCTGGATAAGCGGGTGGCGTCTAAGAAGCTGAAGCCGGAAGCGCGCGATGCACAACTGGCGCTGATCACGCCGACCACCGATTATGCCCTGCTGAAAGGCTGCGAAATCGTGGTCGAGGCGGTGTTCGAGGACCGCGGCATCAAGGCGGACGTGACCAAGAAGGCCGAAGCACAGCTCAGCGCCGACGCCATATTCGCCTCCAATACCTCCACCCTGCCTATCACCGGCCTTGCGGAAGCCTCGGCCCGCCCGGCCAATTTCATCGGCCTGCATTTCTTCTCGCCCGTCGACAAAATGCCACTGGTGGAAATCATCCGTGGCAAGCAGACCTCGGACGAGACCCTGGCGCGCTCGATGGACTTCGTGAAGAAGATCCGCAAGACGCCGATCGTGGTCAACGACAGCCGTGGCTTCTACACCAGCCGCGTCTTCGCCACCTATGTCACCGAGGGCCTGACCATGCTGGCCGAAGGCGTCAATCCGGCACTGATCGAGAATGCCGGCAAGATGGCCGGTATGCCGGTGGGCCCGCTGGCGCTGGCCGACGAAGTCTCCATGGAGCTGATGCACCGCGTGCGCCAGCAGACCCGCAAAGACCTCGGCGATGCCTACAAACCGGATGGCTCCGAGCCAGTGCTCTCCGCCATGGTGGAAAAGCTCGGCCGCATCGGCAAGAAGGCCGGCAAGGGCTTCTATGACTACCCGACCGACGGCAAGAAGCGGCTCTGGGCCGGCCTTGGCGAAGCCTTCCCGGTGAAGGCGGAACAGCCGGACGTGCAGGACGTGATCAAGCGGCTGGTCTACATCCAGTCGGTGGAGACCGCGCGCTGCCTGGAGGAAAAGGTGGTGATCGATGTGCGCGACGCCGATGTCGGCTCGATCATGGGCTGGGGCTTCCCGCCGTTCCGTGGCGGTACGGTAAGCAATATCGACACGGTCGGCCTGAAGCCCTTCGTGGCGGAATGCGACAAGCTGGCGCAGAAATTCGGCGCCCGCTTCACGCCGCCGAAGCTGCTGCGCGAGATGGCAGACCAGGGCAAGCGTTTCTACGCTTGATACCACTTCCATGAAGAAGCCCCGGACCAAATCCGGGGCTTTTTTCATGCCAGTTTCAGCACCGCGCGCAAGCCCGGCGCGTTGTCTTCGAGGCTCAGGGCGCCGCCATGCAGGCGGGCGATGGCTTCCACCAGGCTCAAGCCTAGGCCAAAACCGGCAGCGCCGCGCGCCGCATCGCCGCGATAGAAACGCTGGGCTGCCAGGCCGCGTTCTTCCTCTGTCATACCGGGGCCGCTATCGGCCACGGTGATGGCCTCGGCTGTCGCCGCCACCACGATACGGCCACCCTGTGGCGTGTACTTGATGGCATTGTCGAGCAGATTGCCGATGGCCTGGGCGAGCAATTGCCGGTCGCCGGTGATGCTCGAACCCGCCACCGCCTGTACGTCCAGGCTGATACCCTTGGCCTCGGCGAAGGGGGTGTATAGCTCCGCCGCCTCCTCCACCAGCAAGGCCGGATCAAGCGGCTGGAAGCCGGCGCGGCGCAGCCCGGAATCCAGTTCGGCCAGCCGCAGCAGGGCATTGAACACGCCAATCAGCCGGTCGATATCGGCAATCGCTGCTGCAATTTCCTCTTCGCCCTCACCTGGATGGCGCAGCAAACCCTCGAGCCGCGCCCGTGTCTCGGCCAGCGGCGTACGCAGGTCATGGGCGATGGCATTCGACACATTGCGCACGCCTTCAACGAGTTGCTGGATCTGATCCAGCATGCGGTTGATGGTGACGACAAGCTGGTCGAATTCATCGTCGCTGCCGCGCTGCGGCAGCCTTTGCGCCAAATCGCCCTGGCGAATGGCTGAAGCGGTGCGGTTGATGCCTTCGACGCGATGCAGCACGGCGCGACGGATCAGCCAGCCGCCCGCCAGCGCCAACACCAGCATGGCAAGGCCCGACCAGGCCAGGCTGCGCAGCACCAGATTGCGGATCTGCGCCCTATCCTGCACATCGCGGCCGACCAGAAGCTGGAAATTGCCGGGCAGCACCACATGCAGCATGCGCGTGGCATGCAGCTTGTCGCGATGCACCAGTTCGATTTCATACCAGCCCGGTGCGGCGCCGATCTTCAGCGGCCAGGCATCGACATTGCCGGCCAGCGGACGCAGGCGCGGATCGGTGAGCAGGTAGATGGCGCGGCGGTCGGCATTGGGGCTGGCAGCAGTTGCCACGCGCTCCTGCAGCATCTGCACTGCGCCAGGCAGGCCAAAGTCGCGCAAACGATCACCAATGGCGCGGGTATCGGCAGCGATCACCGCGTCAGTCTCGCGGTCGAGATAGCCAGCAGTGTTCCACCATAGCAGGCTGGCCAGGAAGGCGGCACCGATGATGAAGAACACCGCGAACAGCAGCGCGACGCGCAGCGAGGTCGAGCGCCAGTATTTCAGCATCGCGCCGCCATTCTCTGCATCAGGCTTGCGGCCCCAGCCGGTAGCCGGCGCCGCGCACGGTATGCAGCAAGGTTTGAGCGAAGCCGGCATCGATCTTCTGCCGCAGGTTGGAAATATGCACATCGATCACATTGGTCTGCGGATCGAAATGATAATCCCACACATTCTCCAGCAGCATGGTGCGCGTCACCACCTGGCCGGCATGGCGCATCAGGTATTCCAGCAGCTTGTATTCGCGCGGCTTCAGCGCGATGGGCTGGCCGGCCCGCGTCACCTTGCGGCTGAGCAGGTTGAGGCTCAGATCGGCCACCTGCAACTGGGTCTCTGCGGTACTCGTCAAGGCGCGGCGGGTAAGCGCCAGCAGCCGCGCCTCCAGTTCACCATAGGCGAAAGGCTTGGTGAGGTAATCATCGCCGCCGGCCTTGAGGCCACGGATGCGCTCATCAACATCGGCGAGCGCCGAAAGGATCAGGATCGGCGTGGCATTGCCGGTGCGCCGTAAAGCCTCGATGATGCCGAGGCCGTCAATGCCGCCGGGCAGCATGCGGTCGAGGATGATGGCGTCGTATTTCTCGGTGGTGGCGAGGAACAGCCCGTCGCGGCCATTATCGGCATGATCGACCACATGGCCCGATTCAGTCAGGCCCTTGCGCACGAATTGCGCCACCTGGGGATTGTCTTCGACGAGCAGGAATTTCATGGCTTCAGGATAAGACACCGGGGCGGCTTGGCAACCGCCCCGGTGCGATGTTGAGGGGTCAGGCAAGCTGAAGCGCCAGGTAGTAGGTGGTGCCGGCGCGGTTCACCAGCAGCGGCACTGCCTCCTTCTTCTCATGCTGCGCCGCCTTGATCGCGGCCACCGCCTGGGATGGCGTCGCTACCGGCTTGCCGGCAATGCCGACGATGATGTCGCCCGGCCGCACGCCGCTATCCTCGGCCTTGCTGCTCGGCGCCACCTCGGACACGACGACGCCCTTGGCGGCATTATCCAGCCCAAGCCGGCCGCGCAGTTCCGGGTTGAGCGGTGCCAGGCTCAGGCCCACCTTGGCCTCGCCGCTATCGGCGTCACCGGCCGAGGCAGTCTGGTCCGCCGGCTGACTGCCGATGGTGACAGCCAGCACTTTCTCGCGGCCCTCCCGCCAGTAGGTCAGCTTGGCATTGTCGCCCGCCTTCAGCCCGGCCACCTGGGTGGCGAGATCGCGGGCATCCTGCACCGGACGGCCATTCACGGCGGTGACGATATCGCCTTGCTGCAGACCGGCCTTGGCCGCCGGACCATCGGCCATCACATCGTTCACCAGCACGCCATGGGTGTTCGGACGGCCGAGCGCCTTGGCGAGGCTCTCGGTCAGCGGCTGCATGCTGACGCCGAGCCAGCCACGTTCGACCTTGCCGCCCTCCTTGAGCTGCGCGACGATCTGCTGTGCCATATTCGCCGGCACGCCGAAACCGATGCCGACACTGCCGCCGCTCGGCGAATAGATCGCGGTGGAGATGCCGATGACATTGCCTGCGGCATCGAAGATCGGGCCGCCGGAATTGCCCGGATTGATCGGCGCGTCGATCTGCAGGAAGCTGTCATAGGGGCTGTTGTTGAGATCGCGGCCACGTGCCGAGAGAATGCCGGCCGTGACCGAGCCGCCGAGCCCGAACGGGTTGCCGACCGCGATCACCCAGTCGCCGACCCGCGCCGTATCGGAATTGCCGAAAGCAACATAGGGCAGCGGCTTGGCCACCTCGATTTTCAGCAAAGCCACATCGGTCTTGGGGTCGCGGCCCTTCACGATGGCTGGGTGCTCGCTGCCGTCTTCCAGGGTGACGACGATCTTGCTGGCGCCTTCCACCACGTGGTTGTTGGTGACGATGTAGCCGGCCGGATCAATGATGAAGCCGGAACCCAGCGCATGCTGCGGCCCACGCGGGCGCTGCTGCTGTTCCATGAACTGGCGGAAAAAGTCTTCCATCGAGGTCGGCGGTTCCGGCGCGCGGCGCGGCTTGGCTTCGGCCTTCTCGGTGGTGGCGATGTTCACCACCGCCGGCTTCACTTTTTCCACCAGATCGGCGAAGCCGGGGCGGGCGGACTGCGCCAGGACAGGTGCCGGTGCCGCCGGCAGGTTCAGCGGCGCGCCATTGGATTGTGCGCGGGCAACGATATACCCGCCGGTACCGGAGAGTACGGTGGTGGCGAGCAGGACAGCGGCAAGGGTGCGTTTCAGCGACATGGGTCAGCTCCTGTGGTTGCCGAGGGGTGTTCGGTCCCTTGCAACATAGGAAGCGCCGGCTCCATGGCACCTGAACGCCAGGTTAATTCCGTTTAATGTTCCAGGCACAAAGAACCCCGGGGTTGGCCCGGGGTTCCTGTATTTTAATCCTCTTCAGGCAGGGGGACTTCACCGCCCTCCTCGTCCGGCGTATCCGGCAGTGGCAGATCACCGCTGTTCTCTATGCCCACCGGCAAGCCGTCGACCGGGATGACATTCTCCGAGCCGACGCCACCCCCGCCGCCATAAAGCTGTTCGGGTAGCCACAAGGCGATTTCCGGGAAGAAATAGAGCAAGGCCATGGCGACCAGAACGATGGCGACGAAGGGATAAATGCCGGCGAAAATCTCGTCGATCGAAATATTCTTCGGCGCCACGCCTTTACAATAGAAGGCCGCCATCGCCACCGGTGGTGTGAGGAATGACGTCTGCAGATTGAGCGCCACCAGGATGCCGAAGAACAGCGGGTCGACACCGTAATGCTGCAGCAGCGGCAGGAAGATCGGCACGAAAATGACGATGATTTCGGTCCATTCCAGCGGCCAGCCGAGCAGGAAGATCAGGAACTGCGCCAGCAGCATGAATTGCGTGCTGGAGAGATCGAGATAATCGATCAGATCCTTCACCACTTCATGGCCGTTGAGATAGGCGAACACCGCCGAGAAGGTGGCGGAGCCGACGAACAGCCAGCAGACCATCGCCGCCGAGCGGGCGGTAAGGAACACCGACTCCTTCAGTTTCTCGATGCTGAAGCTGCGATAGGCGATGGCCAGCACGATGGCACCGGCGGCGCCCACGGCCGCCGCTTCCGTCGGCGTGGCTAGTCCAGCGAGAATGGCACCCAGCACCGAGATGATCAGGGCTGCAAGCGGTACGAAGGAGGTGAACAACGCCCACATCACCTGGGTGAAGGGCACGTCGAGGATTTCCTTCGGCGGCTTCGGTGCCAGTTGCGGGTTCAAAACAGCCCGCATTATCACATAGAACATGTAGAGGCCGGCCAGCATCAGGCCCGGGAAGAAGGCACCGGCATAAAGCTTCACCACCGAAACGCCGGCCGTGGCGCCATAGAGGATCAGCAGCACGCTGGGCGGAATCAGGATGCCAAGGCAGCCGCCGGCGCAGACCACACCGGTGGCCAGCTTCTTGTCATAACCGGCACGCAGCATGGAAGGCAGCGCCAGCAGGCTCATCAGCGTCACCACCGCGCCGACAATGCCGGTGGCGGTGGCGAACATGGCGCAGGTAAGCAAGGTGGCGACGGCAAGCGAACCGGGTATGTGTTTCGCCGCCAACTCGATACTGAGGAATAATCGGTCGAGGATATTGGCGCGCTCGACGATATAGCCCATGAACAGAAACAGCGGCACCGAGATCAGCACGTCATTGGCCATGACCGAGAAGGTGCGCTGCACGAAAAGCTGGAAGATATGGTCGCCCATGGCGTAGTAGCCAAAGCCGACGCCCATGGCCATCAGGGTGAAGGCGATGGGAAAACCGAACGCGATGGCGAAAAGGAACACCACCAGCATGGTAATGCCAACCTGGGGATCGGTCATCGGCTGGCCTCCTGGCCGTCGGCTCCATACTGCTTCTGCAACACCTGTTCGAGTTCCTCCACGTCGCCAAGACGCGGCGGCCAGACATTGTTACGGATGCAGTAGAGGCAGCGCAGCACTTCCGCCACACCCTGCAGCAGGAACAGCACGCCGGTGATCGGGATGATGGTCTTGAAATGATAGATTGGCGGCCCGTTCGGACTGAACAGGCTGCGCTCCTTCATCGCCCAGGAATGCGCGGCATAGTCCCAGCCGGAATAGATCAGGGTGATGATGCCCGGGAAGAAGAACAGGAAGTAGAGCGCCAGGTCGAAGCGCGCCTGGGTCGCCGGCTGCCAACTGCGATAGAGCCAGTCACCACGGACATGGCCATTGCGTGCCAGCGTATAGGCGCCAGCCATCATGAACAGTGTGCCATAGAGGATATAGGCGGCATCAAAGGCCCAGTCCGTGGGCGCTTTCAGCACATAGCGCGAGAACACTTCGTAAGAAGTGGCGGCGGTGAGCAGCAGAATGCACCAGCCGAAAATCTTTCCCACCCAGGTATTGAGGCTGTCGATCCAGTAGACCAGACGGCCATCGAAACTCTCCCTGTTCATCGTCACTCCCCGCTTATATTTTTACGCTTTTTATACAGAACTGGCCCCCAGTAGCAGAACGGGAACCGCCGGCCATGCCGACGGCTCCCGCCCGGAAGCAAAATACTAACTGTATCAGCCCTTCTTCGGCGCGAAGGTGTGGTTGTAGGCCATCTGCTTGCTCGGGGTGTTGAGCAGTTCATAGCGCACCGTGCGGCGCACCCAGTCGAGCTGCGACTTCACCACCTTGTCGAAGAACGGCTCTTCGCGCTGCGCCTTGAGCACGACATCCCAGGCCTTGAGCTGGGCTTCCTGCACCGAACGCGGCGTGGTGTAGACCTTCACCTTGTCCTTGCTCTGCAATTCCTGCAGGTCGCGGGAATAGCGGTCGAGCGCCTTCCACGACATGTCGGATGAGGCGGCTTCGGCAGCATACTTGATGACCGCCTTCTGCTCGGCCGAGAGAGCATCGAACTTGGTCTTGTTGAAGATGATCTCGAAGCATTCCGCCGACTGGTGCCAGCTCTGCAGCATGAACACCTTCGAGACGTCCGGGAAGCCCAGCACGCGGTCGGAAGACGGATTGTTGAACTCCGCCGCATCCAGCAGGCCACGATCCATGGCCGGCACGATTTCGCCGCCGGCGACGATGGTGACAGCGGCGCCCATTTCCTTGAACACGTCCGCCGAGAGGCCGACGGTACGGTATTTCAGGTTCTTGAAGTCGTCCGCCGTCTTCACTTCCTTCTTGAACCAGCCGAGCGGCTGGCACGGCATCGGCGCCGACATGAAGCCAACAATGTTCAGCTTCAGGATGTCGTGCAGCAGTTCGTTGTAGAACTTGTAGCCGCCGCCATAGGCCATCCAGGCCAGCACGCCATTGGCATCCCAGCCGAAGGGCGGCACGGTGCCAAACAGCGAGAAGGCCTTGTGCTTGCCATACCAGTAGGCGCTGACGCCATGGCCGGCATCCAGCACGCCGCTATGCACCGCATCCTGCATCTGGAAGGCCGGCACCACGGAACCGGCGGCGAGCAATTCGAGCTTGAGGCGGCCGCCCGACATCTCATTGACGCGGGTGGCATAATCGCCAGCCATCTCGTGGAAGATATCCTTCGACGGCCAGGTCGACTGGAATTTCAGGGTCACGGTCTGGGCACGGCTGACATTCGGCATCGCCACCGTGGCGACCGCTGCGCCGGCGGCAATACCAGCCCCGCTGAGAAAGCGGCGGCGGCTGCTCTTGCCCTTGTCGAGAGCGGTCGTGGTATCGGCAACAGTCTTCGCTGCCGGCTTTTGCTGCTCGGTCATTAGGTTTCCTCCGTTGTATCGGCCGCGGTTCGCGACCGGGTTCTTATTATTGTTGACTCAATACTTACGAGTGAGTGGAGGAATGATTACGGAGGCAGCCGGAGGCTGGCAAGGACAAATATCCAAGTGATCAATAAATCTCACGACTTCGTGCGATATCGGTGGATGTCCAACCTTTTCGCAGATGCGAAAGGCCCGGATCGTGCCGGTTTGCCCAATCAATAGCCAATCAGTAGGCCGTGAAAAGCACCATAAAGGCGGAGACCGTGATCGTGGCTATCACGGTAGTGACCAGAATCGTCGTCGAGGCGCGCTCGACATAGGTATTCTGGGTCGTCGCCAGGATATAAACATTGGCCGCCGTGGGCATCGAGGCCTGGATCACCGCCACAGCGGTAAGGAAGGGATCGAGTTTCAGCACCAGGCTGGCCAGCATCCAGACCACCAGCGGATGGATCGCCAGTTTGCCGATTGTGGTGAGGGTCACCTCTTCCAGCCCATCGCTCAATGGGCGGCCGACCAGGGTGAGGCCGAGCGAGAACAGGGCGCAGGGCGCCGACGCGGCGGCCAGCAGGTTGCCGAAAGCATCGACCGGGGCTGGCAGCGACCAGCCGGTGAAGCCCCAGGCCAGGCCGGCAAAGGTGGCGATGATCAGCGGATTGCGCGCCATGCCGATCAGCACGCGTTTGAAAATGGCCTTCACCGAGGCATGGCGACCGCCGGTGCCTTCGATGATGGCGGTGGTGAGCGGGATCAGCACCACATGATCGAACACAATCACCAGCACCGCCGGCAGCACGGCGGCATCGCCGAACAGCGCGATCATGATCGGCAGTCCCATATAGCCGACATTGCCGAAGGCTGCGCCCATGCCCTGTACGCCACGCTCACCCCAGTTCAAGCGCGGGAACAATAGCCGGCTGAGAAACACCACGAGGCCATAGGTGATCAGGCCGCCACCGGTATAGGCAGCGACGAAGCGCGGATCAAACGCCTCCACCACCGGTGCCGACGACATCTTCATGAACAGCATCACCGGCAACGCAAACCAGATCACGAAGGCGTTCAACCCGACATGGGCATTGGCGGTGATGAGGCGGAAATGGCCGGCACCATAGCCGGTGAAAATCAAGCCGAAGAAGGGCAGCGAAACGGTCAGCAATGTTTCCATGGCACGCCTCCCTCCCCCTTGCGGCCTCAGGCCAGTTGCAGCAGCCGCTTGCCGAAGCTGGCGCGTGCCGGCTCCGGTAGTGGCACCGATTTGCGTGCCTTGAGATCGAACAGCACCGCCAGCACTTCGGCGGTGGCGATGGTCTCGCCGGTATTGCTGTCGAGCAGCACATGGCAGAAGCGCCAGGTCTTGTCGCGCAATTCCAGCACGCCGGTACGGCAATTATAGGCATCGCCGACCCGCATCGCGCGCTTGATTTCGATAGTGTAGTCCAGCGCTGCCGAACCAAGCCCGGCCTCGCGCATCGATACGGCATTGTATTCCGAGCCGGACAGCAGGTTCATCGCCGCCGAGGAGAACCGCGCCATCAGGAAACGCTCGGCCATGCGGCCATCATCATAACATTCCCATTGGTCCACCCCGCCACGGCAGGTTTCATACATGCCCGGCTGCACCGTGGTGGGGGCGGCCGGCACACCATTGGGCGGCGCCGGCGCAGGCCCGGCGAAAGCGGCGACATAGGCTTGCGCGCGCGCCAGGGCCTCGGGCGGAAACGGCGCGGCGGCACCGCTGTCGCTACGCTCCAGCATGATGCCGGCTTCGACGCTGGCGGCCAGGATGCCGGTCTCCGGATCAATCACTTCATGATAGAGCTGCAGCCCATCGCTGCCAGCAGAGCGGATGCCGCTGCGTACAGTGGTGACGGCGGCCGCATGCATCTCGCGCTTGAAAGACAGCCGATAGCGCTGCGCCTGGATGCGCAGACCGAGCGCCTTCAATGCCTTCGGGCCAAGCCCGATGGCATTCAGCACCTGGCGGTCCGCTTCCGCCGCACGGCCCAGATAAAATTGCACATTGAGATGCCCCATGCGGTCGCATTCCCAGGCATTCACCGGGCTGCGGTGGCTGGCGATCCAGCCCGGCTCCAGCTTCGGCACGGCATGCTGCACCAGCGGCTCGTCGCCCTTGATCAGCAGCCGGGAGAAGCCTTGTTGCAGATCATCGGGGAACGGCACCGACTTGCGCGCTTCGAGATCGAAGCAGAGGCCCAGCACATCAGCCTTGAACGCAATCTCGCCGCTTTCGGCATCGAACAGGCGGTGGTGCAGCACCATCTTGCGCCCTTCGATCAGCTTCACCGCGCTTTCCAACCGCAGCAGCGTGCCGGCGCGCAATTCCTTCATGTAATCTAGGTTCTGGTTCACCGCCACCATACCAAGGCGGCGCTCCTCCAGTCCTTTGCGGCCAAGCCCGCCTTCCAGCAGCATGCTGGCCACCGCATCGCTGAGGCGGCCGACATAGAACTGCACATTGAGATGGCCATATTGGTCGCATTCCCAGGCTGCGACCGAGCCGCGATAGGTTTCGCGAAAGGCTGACAAAAAGGCTGACACGGGAGGACTCTTCTGTCTCGAGAGGCGGAATATCCCGCCATGTTCGCGGTTTATCGCCGCCCGCGCAAGCGCTCGACCACGTGCCCGACCTGGCGGGTAAGGACCATTTCGCCCTCGTCGCCGAGCATCCGCAGCCTTCCGGTGGCCTGCAGCAGCAGCGTGCCGCAAATGCTGGTGGCCAATTCAACCGTTTCGGCACGCACACGCTCAGGCTCTGTAACGCCAAGCCCGCCGATAGCATCGCCAAGCAGCGCGAAACACTGGATCAGGCGGCCATTCAGCATGCGGTCCAGTTGCGGGCTGAGGCCGATGGGCTTCAGTCCCTGGGCGAGATAGAGGCCGAGATGCAGATCCTCGGGGCGGCGCTGATAGAAACGGTAGAAGCCGAGCGCGCCGGCCAGCAGGCGTGCTTCCGGCGGGGCCGCCGGGTCCACCGCCTCGCGCATGCTTTTCAGCAGGTCGGCCAGCGATGACTGCAGCATCTCGGCATAGATCGCCTCCTTGGACTCGAATTGCAGATACACCGTGCCGGGCGCGATGCCGGCGGCTTCGGCGATGGCGCGGATGGTGGCGCCTTCCAGCCCCTGCGCGGCGAAGACACCGCGCGCGGCATCGAGGATGGCTTCGCGCTTGAAGCTCCGCAATGCCGCGCGGCGGCCCTGTTTCTGTTCAGTGCTAGCGGGCATTCTTCCACGACAGCGGATCGCCGCCATCGCGTTCCTTTACCGCCGCCTTGAAGCCGACCTGTTCGCAACGGTCCTTGAAGGCAATGCCTTCCGGCGTATGCCGCGTGATGCCGTCGAACACGGTGGCCAACGTCTGGGTGGAATTCAGCCCCATATTGTCCAGCGCCTGGTTCACCATCAGCTTCTGCATCATCAACTGATTCTTCGGCACGCTGGCGATACGGCCGAGCAGGTCCTCGACATAGTCGTCCAACTGCGACTCCGGCACGCTCTCGATCACCAGGCCATATTCCTTGGCGGTGCGGCCATCAATCAGGTCGCCGGTCAGCAGCATGCGCTTGGCGCGTTCCGCGCCCAGGCGATAAACCCACATCGCCGTGGTCGGGCAGCCCCAGATGCGGGCTGGCGGATAGCCGATGCGGGCATCCTCGGCCATTACCACCAGATCGGAGCAAAGTGCGATGTCGCTGCCGCCTGCCACGGCAAAGCCGCGCACCTTGGTCACCACGGGTTTGAGCGAGCGCCAGAGGCTGAAATAGCAATCGGTGCAATGGCGCATCCACTGGTAATCCACCATCGGGTCCCAGGGCATGTCCTGGCTGCCCTTCACCGGGCGCGGCGCCTCGGCATAGGCCTTGAGGTCATAGCCGGCGCAGAAGGCGCGGCCGGCGCCAGTCAGCGCGATGACATGTACTGCATCATCCCAATTGGCGCGCTCGACGGCGGCTTTCAGGGCATCGGGCAGTTCGTCGTTGATGGCGTTGAGATGTTCCGGCCGGTTCAGGGTGATACGGGCGATGCGGCCATCGCGCTCGTAGAGCACCACAGGCTCTTTGCTGCTCGGCGGTTCTTTGCTCATTTATTGCCTCCCATCCTTATTGATGGGCCGGATACTATCATCGTTCATTAAAATGAACAATGTTCATAATTTCAGCTCGCGATACCGGGTGTCAGGCATCGGATTGTGGTAGTAGGCGGGAATATCGCTGAAGCCGAGGTGGTCGTAGAGCCGGTTGGCCTCCACCATGCGCTGGAGCGTATCGAGCCGCAGGGCTTGATAGCCCAGCATCCGCGCCTCCTCGATCACCGCTTCCGCCAGTTGCAGGCCGAGTTTCAGCCCACGTGCCTCCGGCGCGACATAGAGCCGTTTCATCTCGGCGATGCCCTCGCCTAGATCGCGCAGGCCGACGACACCAAGCGCCTTGCCATCGACCAGCCCGAGCAGCAGGCAGCCGCGCTTAGCGCCGGTATATTTGCCTGGCAAGTCAGCAAGCTCGGCGTCGAAATCCTGGAAACAGAGGCTGAAATCCAGCGAATCGGCATAGGCCCGGAACAGACGGCGGACCTCATCGAGATCGGCATCGCTGCTGGCGGGACGGATAATGACATTGGGCATTGCATGGGCCTCTGCGAATGAGTGCGGGCGGGGCGCGCAACAGGGACAGCGCACCCCGCCCTACAACCGCGTCCTTCGGGGGACATCGACGCGGCCGATTCGCATTCTAGAGGCGGATGCTGCCCTCCAGGAACAGCACCGCCTTGCCAGCCATGAACACGCGCTCGCCGGCGGCCCGGCAATACAGCGTGCCACCACGGGCAGAGGCCTGGTAGGCGATGATCTCGGCCTTGCCGAGACGGTCGGCCCAATAGGGCACGATGGAACAATGCGCCGAGCCGGTGACCGGATCTTCCGGCACGCCGACACGTGGCGCGAAGAAACGCGAAACACAGTCGATGCCCGGCCGGTCGCCCGGCGCGGTGGCGATGATGCCGTATTTCTCCAAGCTGGCCAGGCCGGCCATATCCGGCTTCAGCGCGCGGACTTCGTCTGCCGTGGCATAGACCGCCATATAGGCGGCGGATTCGAGCACGCCAAGCGGCTGGCCGCCCAGTGCTGCCAGCAAGACCGGCGGCGGCGCAGCCATCATCTGGCCGATACGGGCGGGGAAATCCATGGTGATGCGGCCCGACTCGCCAGACAGCGTCACATGCAGGTCGCCGCTGCGGGTGGCAAAGGTGGCGGCATTCAGATCCTGCCGCTGCTTGTTAAAAATCAGCCAGGCGGTGGCGAGCGTTGCATGGCCGCAGAGATCGACTTCGGCTGCCGGGGTGAACCAGCGCAGGCCATAGCGCGCCCCGCCCTCCGGCACGAAGAAGGCCGTTTCGGCGAGATTATTCTCTGCCGCGATGGCCTGCATCGTGGCATCCGGCAGCCAGGCCTCGAGGGGCACAATGGCTGCCGGATTGCCGGCGAATACGGCATCGGCAAAGGCGTCGACCTGGTAGATCGGCAATTGCATTGCAGGACTCCGCTAGCCCAGCCGTTCAGAATTTATCGAAGCCAAAAGGGCTTGCCGGCCTCGGCGGCGACATCCGCGCGGGTCAAGCCAACATCCTTCAGCAGTTCATCGGACACGGCGTGCAACGCCGCCCGTTCCTCGGCCCGCCGCTGCCACTCGAGCAGCGAAACCACCATGGCGCTCGCCCCTACGGCGATCGCAGCTCCCGCCTTGTCCATGGCCCGACCAAACGACCCGAACAGCCGTTCCGCCGGACCTAAATAGACGCTCCGTCCAATTGTATCGATGCATTCAGCCATGACACTGTCTCTTTCTCCGTCAATTTGAGTGACATTGCATTGGTTCAATGTCTGGATTGAATTTGTCATTGACACATTGATGCAGTCAATGCAAATATTGTCACCATGACAATATGGACGCCCAACCTCGAACAATTCCCTGGCCCGCGCTACCAGGCATTGGCCACGGCCATCGAAACCGCTGTCCGCTCCGGCGAATTGCCGCCCGGCAGCCGCCTGCCGCCGCAGCGCGACCTGGCCTGGAAGCTGGGCGTCACGGTTGGCACGGTGAGTCGCGGCTACATGCTGGCTGAGCAGAAGGGCCTGCTTTCCGGCGAGGTCGGCCGCGGCACCTTCGTGCGCACCAGCAACGACGACTCGCCGGCGAGCGAAGTGCTTGGCGAGCTGGCGCCGGTGCAAAGCCTGCGCCTGCCCAGCCTGATCGAGCTGTCACATAACGAACCGATGCTGCCCGACTATGATGCCATCCTGCGGCGCTCGCTGCGCACCCTGGCGGCGCGCGGCGGCCTGGAGCATCTGCTCGGCTACAGCCGCAGCCTCGGCGATCCGGCACACCGCGCGGCAGCCGCGCAATGGATCGGCCGCACCGGGCTCAAGCTTTCACCCGAACAGGTGATCGCCACTGCCGGGGCGCAACAGGCCATCGCCATCGTGATGATTGCCCTGGTCGAACCGGGCGAGACCGTGCTGGTGGAAAGCCTCACCTATGGCGGCATCCATGAGAATGCCCGGCTTCGCTCGGCAACGCTGCATGCGGTGGCGATGGATGAGCATGGCATGCTGCCCGACGCGCTGGACGAAGCCGTGCGCGAGACCGGCGCCCGCATGGTGATGCTGCAGCCGACCATCCATAATCCGACCAATGCCACCATGCCGCTGGAACGCCGCCAGGCGATCATCGACGTGGCGCGGCGGCATGACCTCACCATCGTCGAGGACGATGTGTACGGCTTCATCATCTCTGAGCGGCCCTTGCCAATCGCCGCACTGGCGCCGGAGCGCACCATCTACATCACCAGTGCCTCGAAATGCATGGCGCCGGGCCTGCGGGTCGGCTGGCTGGCGGCGCCGCTGGCGCTGATCGAGCGTTTCGCCGATGCGCAGCATGCCGTCGCCGTGAATAACCCGCGCCTTAACCAGGAAATCGTGCGGCAATGGATCGAGGACGGCACCGCCGCCACGATGCTGGAGCAATTGCGCGCCGAAACCGCTGCACGCCAGCAGCTTGCCGCCGAGATCTTCGCCGGCTACCGCCTGAAGAGCCATCCGGCCAGCCTGCATTGCTTCGTCGAGCTGCCCGAGCCGTGGCAGTCGAATGATTTCACGGCACAGGCGCTGATGCAGGGCGTGCGCATTGCCGGCTGCACGTCTTTCGTGCCGGACCACCGGCAGAATCCGGCGCCGTGGGTGCGCGTGTCGCTCGCCCCCTCGCCGAGCCGCGAGGAACTGACCGAAGGCCTGCGCCGCCTGCGCGGCCTGCTCGACCGCCGCCCCGAAGCCCGCCGCGGCGTTGTTTAACACGCTTGCCTACCTGGCGCCGATCCTGCTGGTCGGCGCGCTGGTGCTCGGCAGCCGGCTGCCGCTGCTCTATGCCGGTGGCGCCGGATTGCTCGCCACCCTGCTGGCAGCAGCACTGACCCAGCAGGATTACTGGCCGCTGGTCTGGACTGAAATGCTGCAAGGCGCCTGGCTGGCACTGCTTTCCGGCGCCATGGTGCTGGGCGGCCTGATCTTTCATCACACCCTCGGCAGCAGCAGTGGCAGCCCCGATACCGCACCGCGCCGCCCGCATCTGCATGCCTTCGTGCTCTGTTTCATCGCCGCGCCGGTGGTGGAATCCGCCATCGGCTTCGGCGTCGGCTTCGCCGTCGCCATCGGCGGCTTGCTGCGCCTCGGCATCGCGCCGCTGCGTGCCGCGGTCTTGAGTCTGGCCAGCCAGATGCTGGTGCCCTGGGGCGCCCTCGGCATTGGCACGCTGATCGGTGCCTCGCTGGTACATCTGCCGCTGCAGGGCTTCGGCTTTCATTCCGCCCTGGTGATCGCGCCATCGCTGCTGGTAATGCTGGCCTGGTTCTGGCGCGGCCTCGACTTGAGCGGCATCACGGGTGACCGGCGCGACAAGTTCAGTGAACTGGTGCTGCTGCTAGCGCTGATCGGCCTGCTGATCGCCGCCAATTATGCCGGCATTGTCGATGCTGCCGGCCTGCTTGCCACTGCGCCGCTGCTGGCATTGCTGCATTGGCGCGATGCCCTTACCGGCCGCGTCGCCTGGCGGCTGGTGTTGCCCTATGGCCTGCTGCTGGGGCTGTTGCTGTTCACCCGCCTGCTGCCCGGCATCGCCTCCACCTTGCAGTCCGTGCTGGTCTGGCGTCCCTTTCCGGACATGCCGGCCTTTCCGCTGCTGCATTATGCCGGCACGCTGCTGCTGCTGGCGGCGCTGATCACCCTGGCCCTGCAAGGCGGCCTCGCCCGCCTGCCGGCCATCGTAACGCAAAGTTGGCGTGGCGGCCGGCTTTCCATCGGCGCCACCCTGCTATTCCTGATCATGGCGCGGCTCTATGCCGGCTCCGGCATGGCAGCCGAGCTCGCAATGCAATGGAATGGCTTTGCCGGCAGCCTGGCGCCGCTCGGCACGCCACTTTTTTCCGGCCTCGCTGGCCTGCTCACCGGCTCGAACACAGCGTCCAACAGCTTGATGCTGCCGATCCAGGTGGCGCTGGCGGAACAGAGCGGCATGCCAGTGCTGTGGCTGGCCGGTTTGCAAAACACCACCGGCAGCCTGATCAACAGCCTGTTCCCCGGCAAGCTGGCGCTGGCCTGCGCCTTCGCTGGCATTCCTGGACAGGAGCGCGCCGTGCTGCGCGCCTCACTCGGTTATGGCGGGCTGATGCTGGCCAGTGCCATGCTGGTGGCACTGCTGATCCTGCTGTTGAACGCTTAGACTATTCGATGCCCATGGTTGAGCGGGCCGTGGCCCTGGCCGAAGCCGGGCGCGGTTTCCATGGCGCGGCGCACATAGCGGCGTGCATCTGTCACAGCCTCGGCCAGCGGCTGGCCCAGCGCCAGGCCGGTGGCAATCGCGGAGGCCAGCGTGCAGCCGGTGCCGTGCGTCGAGCGGGTATGCAGTTTTGTACTGGTAAAGCGCTGCACGCCATGGCGATCGAGCAGCAGGTCGACCAGTTCATCGCCCTCCAGATGGCCGCCTTTCAGCAGCACGGCACGCGGGCGCAGCGCCAGCAGGTCGCGTGCCGCCGGCTCCATTGCCGCCGCATCGGCAATAGTGCGGCCGATCAGCGCGCTGGCTTCCGGCAGATTCGGCGTGATCACCGCCGCGCGCGGGATCAATTGCTCGATCAGCGCCACCTCGGCTTCGGGCTGCAACAGCCGCGCTCCGCCCTTGGCCACCATCACCGGATCGACCACCAGCGGCACGTCGGGTGCCAGTTCATCCAGCACCTCGACAATGGCATGGATCACCTCGGGCCGGTTCAGCATACCGGTCTTGATCGCATCGGCGCCGATATCGCGCAGCACCACGCGCATCTGCTGCGCCACGAATTCCGCCGGCACATCATGCACCGCGTGTACCGTGATGGTGTCCTGCGCGGTCAGCGCCGTGATTGCCGTGGCAGCATAGCCACCAAGAGCCGTGACGGTTTTGATATCAGCCTGGATGCCAGCACCACCGCCGGAATCCGATCCGGCGACAATCAGCACGCGGCCGCGGTTGCGGTTGTTCACGCTCATTGGCGGCGACTCACGCGGCGCGCTCAAGCGCAGCGACGATGCTGTCCACCACATCGCTGACCAGGCGCTCATCCTCGCCCTCGGCCATCACGCGGATCAGCGGCTCGGTGCCGGACGGGCGGATCAACACGCGGCCATTGCCGGCCAGCCGCGCCTCGCCGGCCTTGATCGCGTCACGCACGGCGGGAAGCTGCAGCGGCTCGGCGCCCTGCACGCGCACATTCTTCAGCACCTGCGGAAACGGCTCGAAGCGGCGGCAGAATTCGGAAGCCTTACGGCCCGAGTCGACCAACGCCGACATCACCTGCAGGCCGGCGATCAGGCCATCGCCGGTGGTGGCGAAGTCGGACAGGATGATATGGCCAGACTGTTCGCCGCCGAGATTGTAGCCATGCTCGCGCATCGCTTCGAGCACATAGCGGTCGCCGACCTTGGTGCGGGTGAGTTCGAGGCCGAGGCCGTTGACGAATTTCTCCAGGCCAAGATTGGACATCACCGTGGCCGCCAGGCCGCCCCGGCTGAGCTTGCCCTGGGCGAGCCAGCTTTCGGCGACGATGGCCATGAGCTGGTCGCCGTCAATCACCTGGCCGCGCTCGTCCACCATCACCAGGCGGTCGGCATCGCCATCCAGCGCCAGGCCGAGATCGGCGCCATGTTCCAGCACCGCCTGCTGCAGCCCGCGCGGATGGGTGGAGCCGCATTCCTTGTTGATGTTGAAACCATCGGGCTTCACGCCGATGGCAATGACATCGGCTTCCAGTTCCCACAGCACATTGGGTGCGACCTTGTAGGCGGCACCATTGGCACAATCGACCACCACCTTGAGGCCCGCGAGCTTCTGGCCCTTGGGCAAGGTCGCCTTGGCGAATTCGACATAGCGGCCACCGGCGTCTTCCAGGCGCTTGGCGCGGCCGAGCCTGGCGGAGTCTGCCAGCGGCGGCTGCGCTTCGCCGAGGATCATCGCCTCGATCTCGGACTCGGCGGCATCCGAGAGCTTGTAGCCATCGGGACCGAACAGCTTGATGCCGTTGTCGTGATAGGGATTGTGCGAGGCCGAGATCATGACGCCGAGATCGCAGCGGAGCGCCCGGGTCAGCATCGCTACCGCCGGCGTCGGCATCGGCCCGACCATGAACACATCCATGCCCACGGCAGTGAAGCCGGCCACCAGGGCGGGCTCCAGCATGTAGCCGGAAAGCCGGGTGTCCTTGCCGATCAGCACCCGGTGACGATGATCGCCACGGGTGAAATAGGCACCGGCGGCCATGCCGACTTTCAGCGCCGTCGCCGCCGAGATCGGCTCGGCATTGGCCAGGCCGCGGATACCATCGGTGCCGAAAAAGCGTCGTGACATAAAGCCTCTGGGAAAGCCGGGGAGCCTCGGGCGACTCGGTGAGAATGTGGCGGAATTATACGCTACCCTCCAGACCCTGCCAAACCCGCAGCGCCTGAACGGTCTTGTCTACATCATGCACCCGCAGGATATGGGCGCCATGGGCAGCCCCCCAGAGCGCGGCAGCGACCGAGCCGGGAATCCGCATGGTCGGCACCGTCTCGCCGGTCAGGTGGCCAATGAAACTCTTGCGCGAGACGCCCAGCAGCACCGGGCAACCCAGGTCGCCGAAACGCGGCAGGGCCTGCATCAGGGCCAGGTTATGCGCCTGGGTCTTGCCGAAACCGATACCGGGATCGACGATCAGGCGGGCCTTGGCAATGCCGGCCGCTTCGCAGGCGGCAATGCGGTGCGCCAGATAGCCGAGCACCTCCGCCACCACGTCATCATAGCGCGGCGCCTGCTGCATGCTGGCAGGCTGGCCCTGCTTGTGCATCAGCACCACCATGCAGCTGCTGCCGGCAACAGCATCCATGGCCGCCGGATCGTCTTCCAGCGCACTGATATCGTTGATGATGGCGGCGCCAGCCTGGAGTACAGCACGCATCGTGGCGGCATGGCGGGTGTCGATACTGATCGGGCGGCCGAGTTCCCGCAGGCCATCGAGGATTGGCAACAGGCGGGTGATTTCCGCCTCGGGCGCAATCGCCGGGGCGCCAGGACGGGTCGATTCCGCGCCGATATCGATTACGTCTGCGCCCTGCGCCACCATGCTGCGGGCCTGGGCAATGGCGGCATCCGTGGCGGCACCGAGGCCATCGCCGGAGAAGCTGTCGTCGGTGGCATTGACGATGCCCATGACAATGGGCCGCGACCAATCCCAGCCGAGCATGGGGGCCAGATCCGTCATACCGGCGTTCCTATCGCGTTCGATTCGGCATCGCAACCATCTCGCCTGCCTTGCGAATTGGAACCGCTATAGAAAATAGCGGAAAACTCATTGCTAAACCAATCTGTTGCCACATTTCTAGAGTAATTCTAGTCTCGTCCCAAACAGACAAGCACGGCATATAAGAAGGAGTGTCCCCATGGAAATCGATATTGGCATTGCCGAAAAGGACCGGAAGAAGATCGCGGATGGCCTGTCGCGCCTGCTCGCCGACACCTACACGCTCTACCTCAAGACCCATAACTACCACTGGAACGTCACCGGCCCGATGTTCCAGACCCTGCATCTGATGTTCGAGACCCATTACAACGAACTTGCCCTGGCGGTGGATGCCATTGCCGAGCGTATCCGTGCCCTGGGCTTCCCGGCGCCGGGCACCTACGCCAAGTTCGTGAAGCTCTCCAGCATCAAGGAAGTGGAATCGATCCCGTCCGCCACCGACATGATCAAGGATCTGGTGAAGGGTCACGAGGCCGTGGCGCGCACCGCCCGGGCCGTGTTCCCTGCGGCCGAGAAGGCCAGCGACGAGCCGACCGCCGATCTGCTGACCCAGCGCCTGCAGGTGCATGAAAAGACCGCGTGGATGCTGCGTTCGCTGCTGGAGAAGTAAGCGCCGCTTTTCGTGAGCGGGCGGCCGTGCCGCTCACTCAAGCTTGATTGGCACCCGGCGGCGGAAGGACTACCTTCCACGCCGGGTGTTTTCATTTCAGGGCAGGAACAGCAATGCTGATCAAACGCAAGCGCGGCTGGGAGATCAAGGAAAGCGAGATCACGCCGGAGCGGTATTTCCTCGACCGGCGCTCGGCGATTTTCGGCCTGGCCGGTGCCGCCGCCGTGGCCGCCACTGGCGGGATTGGGCGTACAGCCCTGGCGCAGGCCAAGAATGCTCCCCTGGTGGCGCCGGAACTCTACCCGGCCAAGCGCAACGAGGCCTATCAGGCTGGCCGCGACCTGACCGAAGAGAAGGTCGCAACCAACTACAACAATTTCTACGAATTCGGCACCAACAAATACATCGCGGACTCGGCCCAGAAGCTGACCATCAAGCCCTGGCGCATCCAGATCGACGGCATGGTGGAAAAGCCGATCGAGATCGATGCCGAGGAACTGATCCGCAAGATGCCGGTCGAAGAACGCATCTACCGCTTCCGTTGCGTTGAAGCCTGGGCGATGACGGTGCCATGGAGCGGCTTCCAGCTCAGCGAGCTGGTGAAATTCGCCAAGCCGGCGGGCGATCCGAAATACCTGCGCATGCAAACCTTCGTGCGCAGCGACGAGGCCCGCGGCCAGCGCCAGGACTGGTATCCCTGGCCCTATACCGAAGGCCTCAGCATGGCGGAAGCAATGAACGAGATGGCCTTCATGGTCACCGGCGCCTATGGCAAGCCGCTGCCCAAACAGATGGGCGCCCCGATCCGGCTCGCTACACCGTGGAAATATGGCTTCAAGTCGGTGAAATCCATCGTGCGCTTTTCCTTCACCAACGAACGCCCGCGCACCTTCTGGGAAGGCCTGGCGCCGGATGAATACGGCTTCTGGGCCAATGTGAATCCGGCGGTGGCGCATCCGCGCTGGAGCCAGGCGACGGAAGAGATCATCGGCACCGGCAAGCGCATCCCGAGCGTGATCTATAACGGCTATGGCGAGCAGGTGGCTGCACTCTACAAGGATATCGAGGGCGGCACCGGCCGGAAGCTGTTCATGTAGCGGCGGCGCGCTATAGTTCGCGTCCCTGATGTTTTCGCGGGACGCGACATGGCTGCGCCTAAGTTGGTTATCTTCGATCTAGACGGCACGCTGGTGGATTCCGAGCCGCTGGCCAACCGCGTCTTCTATGAAAAGCTGGTGACGCTGGGTCTGGATGCCAGCATCAATCAAGCACGGGTGACGGAAGATTTCACCGGCCTCAACCTGCAGAGCTGCTTCAAGCATGCGCGCGAGCATTATGGCCTGGAAATCCCCGAGGGTTTCCGGGACGCGCTGCAGGAAGCCACCTATGCCCGCATGCGCGCCGAATTGCAGCCGATCCCAGGCGTGCCGGCAATGCTGGAAGCCCTCGCCCTGCCGCGCTGCGTCGCCTCCTCCTCAGACCTTGAGAAAATTGCGCTGAGCCTGGAACTGACCGGGCTGCGGCCGCATTTCGGCGCGCATATCTTCAGTGCGGAACAGGTGGCGCGCGGCAAGCCGGAGCCCGATGTGTTTCTGCATGCGGCGGCGCGGATGGGGGCGGTGCCGGATGATTGCCTGGTGGTGGAAGACAGCCTGCCCGGCGCCACGGCCGGTATCCGCGCCGGCATGCGGGTGCTGGCCTTCCGCCCGGAACCCTCTGGCGCCGACCAGGCCTTCACTGCCCTGGGCTGCGAATTGCTGCGCGACATGGGCGCGCTGCTGGGGCAGCTGAACTGATCCAGTCTGCTCAAAAAAAAACCGGCCGGGAAACCCAGCCGGTTAAGTCTTAACAGGGAGGCTCCGCGCGCGAGACGCGCGGACGGCCGGGACAGCGGGGGAGCTGTCCGCAGCCAAGTTTCTGGCCGAAGCCAAAAACCGGAAGATGCTGCGACGCAACATCTAACGAGGATGGATATAATGCCGTTACGGCGATTTGAGTATCCGTCGATTTGTCAGGCCAGCCATGCATCGACTGCATAACTACACTCAGGGAGTCAGTCGCTCGACAGGCCCTGCCGGTTCAACCGGAAAATGTAGTTTCACACAAGTGCCGCGGCCGCGCTCGGAGTCGATCTCCAACTGGCCTTTGTGCAATTCAATCAAGCTCTTAACCAGCGGCAGGCCAAGGCCAGTGCCGCGCATCTGGGAAACTAGGGCGCTGTCCACCTGGCCAAACGGCTCCAGTGCCTTGCCGATATCCGCCGGGCTCATACCGACGCCAGTATCCTCGACCACGAGGCTGACACCCCCATCCTCGCGGATTTCGGGATAAAAGGTCACACGCCCGCCGGATGGCGTGTATTTCACCGCGTTGGTCAGCAGGTTCACCAGCATCTGCTTGGCCAGGCGTTCATCGGCGGTGATTGGCAGACCATCGAAATCGGTCGGCCCGACAAGCTGCACCAGGCGATCAGCAGCCAGCGGCCGCACCAGGGTGAGACAATCGGCCTTGAGTCGGCTCCAGGGTACTTGGGCAAGATGCAGCTTCATCTTGCCGGCCTCGACCTTGGACAGGTCAAGGATATCGTCGATTACCGCCAGCAAATGCCGGCCGGCAGCCAGGATATCGCCGGCATAGCGGTCGTATTGCGGCACGCCGGAACTGCCGAGCAATTGCAGCGCCATGATTTCCGAGAAGCCGATGATGGCATTCAGCGGGGTGCGCAATTCGTGGCTCATATGCGCCAGGAACTGGCTCTTGGCACGGTTGGCGAATTCCGCCTCCTGCAACGCCTTGATCGCGGTACGCCGCGCTGTCTCCAGCGTCTCGGTGCGGGCCGCGAGTTCCTCGGCCTGTTTTCCCAGGCTCTCATTGGCAGCATGCAGGTCGCGCTCGCGCCGCTTCAACTCGCTGATGTCGGTGATCAGCGAGGCAGTGCCGCCATCGCTCAGGCGGAAATCACGGATCTGCAGCCAGCAGCGGTCGCGGGTGTCGTAGAAGATATGCGGCTCCCCGCGCGCCGCATCGAAGATGCGGATGCGCTCGGCGGTCCAGGCAGCATAGTCGGTCTGCACCCCGGCCTCCGCAGGCAGCGGCCGGGCCCGCACCGATGCGGCGCAGACATCGATATGGCTCAGGCCACGGGCCGCATCCGGCGCCAGGCCGATAATGCCGGCATAGGCATGGTTGCAGATCAGCAGCTTCTGATCCGGGCCAAATAGCGCCACGCCATCGGGAATGGCGCTGACGGCATCGAGCAGGCGCTGTTCCACTTCCCGCAGCTTCACTTCCGAGGTACGCCGCGCGGTGATGTCGTTCACCACCACCAGCGCCGATTCCTCTTCCGCATAGCGCATCGGCACCGCCGCCATGGTGGCCCAGATCACCATGCCGCGCGCAGTGATCAGCTGGAATTCCTGATTCGCATCACTGCCGCCGAAAATGCGGGCATGATGCGCCGGGTCGAGCCTGGAGCGGATCGCTTCCACACCGACGGCGATACCGAACAATTCCGCTGCTGGGCGATTGGAATAGAGGAAACCGCCATCACGGCGCCGCACCACCACGATGGGGAACGGCGCGGTATCCAGGATCGAACGCAGGCGGCTTTCGGTTTCCTGCGCCGCCTCGCTGGCGCGATCGCGCTCGCGGAGTGTCGCGCGCAGCCGGCCGACCAACAGGGCACCGCGCGAAAAATAGCGATTGAGCCGCCAGGCGAAAGCCGCCAGCAACGCCAACAGCACCATCCCCACCAAGGCCAGGATCAGGCTGGCGCGGTCGCCACGCCACGCCATCAACAGGATTGACGGCAAGATCGCCGGCACCCCGATCAGGCCGGACAGCGGCAGATGTGCCGCCACGGTCAGTGTACCCGACACCACCATGCCCATGATGCAAAGCAAGGCCAGCATGGTCTCTTCGGTGCGTGGTGCAATCAGCGTGGCGGCCAGGATGGCGCCGAGCAGCAGGCCATTGAGGCAATAAGCCGCGCCGAACAGTCGCCGCCAGTTGACCGCACGTTCGAACTCGCGGCGGCGGGGATCAAGGCGAAAACGGGCATGCAGCAGGAATTGCAGCGCCAGCACCAGCGCGATGCCGGCGAAATAGCTATAGCGCCACAGAGCGTCGACATGATCGCGCAGCAACTGCGTGACCAGGAAGGCGACAAGGCCCTGCGCCACCATATCGAACGGCCGGCGCACCCGCACCAGCAGCTCGTTCAGGCGCGGAATAACCTGGTCAGGTTGTGATCGCATAGGCGACTTCAATACTGCCAATCGGCGACTTTGCGAAGCAGGAAATCCCGGAACACGGCCAGCCGCTTGGTGGCACGTAATTCTTCTGGATAGACAAGATATGTGTCGAAAGCCGGGCCATCGACATTTGGCAGCACGCGAACCACGCGCGGGTTATTCTGCACTAGGTAGTCCGGCATGGCGGCAATGCCGAGTCCGCTCGCCACTGCCTGCAGCACGCCATAGACATTGTTGATGCTGAGCACCGGCTCGCGCGGCCGCGTCGACTCACCAGCCGTGAGCAACCAGTTCAGGTTGTTGAAATGCGCCGGCGCTTCCTCACCGTAAACGATGATGCGGTGGCGATCGAGATCCGCCACGGTCTGCGGCGCGCCATGGCGTGTCACGTAATCCACCGACGCATAGATGTGGTTATGCACGGTGATAAGCTTGCGTTGCACCAGATCGGACTGAGTCGGCTTCCACATGCGGATCGCCACGTCCGCTTCGCGCATCGAGAGATCGAGTTCGTGATCGTCCACCAGCAGCGAGATGCGGATATCAGGATAGAGATCCATGAATTCCTTCAGCCGCGGTGCCAGCCAGACGGTGCCGAAGGTGACGGTGGAGGTGACGCGCAGGTCGCCAGACGGTTTGTCCTTGCTGTCGGCAATCATCGCTTCCGCCACCGCCAGGCGCGAGAAGATGTCGCGCGCGGTGCGGAACAGCAATTCACCCTGTTCGGTGAGGATCAGGCCACGGGCATGGCGGTGGAACAGCGTGGTGTTGAGCTGGGTTTCCAGCGCGCCGATCTGGCGGCTCACTGCCGATTGCGACAGGCCGAGTTGCTCGCCGGCATGGGTGAGGCTGCCAGCCTCCGCCACCGCATGGAAAATGCGCAGCTTGTCCCAGTCCAGCGCCGACATCGTTCTGTTGCCCCCTCCCCCGCGTCGGGGGGTTAATCAGCCGCTTCGGCGGCGTGGTGCGAATGCTCCGCGATGAATTTTTCCGCTTCCAGCGCCGCCATGCAACCGGTACCGGCCGCCGTTACCGCCTGGCGATAGATTTTATCCTGCACATCGCCGGCGGCGAATACGCCGGGAATGGTTGTCTGCGTCGTACCCGGCTTGGTGGTAATGTAGCCTTCCGCATCCAGCGGCAACTGGCCCTGGAACAGCGTGGTATTCGGCGTATGGCCAATGGCGATGAACACGCCATCGGTGGCGAGCGTCTGCACCGCGCCGGTCTTCACGTTCTTGAGCCGCACGGCATTGACGCCCTTCGGCTCCTCGCCGCCCTGGATCTCGTCGATCACATGGTCCCACACCACCTTGATCTTCGGATTGGCGAAGAGGCGATCCTGCAGGATCTTCTCGGCGCGGAAACCGTCGCGGCGATGCACCACGGTGACTTCCGCTGCGTGATTGGTGAGATAGAGCGCTTCTTCCACGGCGGTATTGCCGCCGCCGACCACCACCACCTTCTTGCCACGGAAGAAGAAGCCGTCGCAGGTGGCGCAGGCGGAAACGCCAAAACCCTGGAAGGCCTGCTCGCTCGGCAGGCCGAGCCAGCGCGCCTGGGCACCCGTGGCGATGATCAGCGCGTCAGCGATGTAGCTATCGCCGGAATCGCCCTTGGCGACGAAAGGCCGCTTCGAGAGGTCGATCTCGGTGATGATGTCATGAATGATCTCGGTGCCGACATGCTTGGCCTGAGCTTCCATCTGCTCCATCAGCCAGGGGCCCTGGATCACCTCGGCGAAGCCGGGATAGTTCTCGACATCCGTGGTGATGGTGAGCTGGCCGCCAGGCTGCAGGCCATGCACCATGATCGGCTTCAGCGACGCGCGCGCGGCATAGATCGCGGCAGTGGCGCCGGCCGGGCCGGAACCGAGGATCAGGACTTTGGTGCGAAAGGTCTGTGCCATCTCTTTAACTTTCTCGTCTCGCAGTGCGTCACTCGTCTGGCAGCGCGTCAGAAGCCGAACATGTGATCCAGGCAGAAGCTCTGCCGGCCGTGCTGCAGGCCATGGAAGCCGAACAGCCGGCAGGTAACATCGCGGACCTGGACCCAGGCGCCGGCGCCGGCGCGCTGACGCGCCGAGTCGCCAAACAGCGCCGATACCTTGAAGAAATAGGAGCCGCCATGAGGAATGGCAATGTCGCACTCCGCCACCGGGCGGTATTGGCCATCGAACAGGGTCAGCTTGGTCTCCGAGGCACCAGGGCCGTAGCTGTCGACCGGCAGCGAGGCCGGATAGACCAGATGGCAGATCGAGTCGAAAGGAGCATCGCCCAACCGCAGGAACAGCCGGGTTGTCAGCCCCGGCGGCCGGTGCGTGTAGCTTTGCGGCTCGTCGCGGTAGGTGATCGGCATATTGTAGATATGTGCGCCGAAAATGGTTTCGGCCTGATGGCCGGAGGCGCGCTGCTCATAAAGCCCGAGCGCATGCAGCCAGCCATCGCCTTCGCCGCCCTCGCGGAAGTCGTAGAGATATTCCACATGGCCGTAGCCTGAGGGCATGGCCTTGCCGGCAGCTTTCACCCAGGCATCGATATCGGCGGGCCGCGACTCGCGCCGCGCCAGACGGCCGAGATACTCCTCCGCCACCGTCTCGCCGGAAGCGTCGATCAAGGCCACGCGCAGCGGCAGTTCGTTCTGCGCCGTCGACATCGGCGTCGGCAAGGTCACCGAACGCCATTCATCCACCGGCAGGATCGGCAGCGGCATGATGTAACCCTTGCCGATCAGGCCGCCGAGCTTCGGCAGGTTCGGGTCCGGCTTGAGGTCGATACGCTCAACATTGGCATGCGCGATGCGTCGGCGGCCCGGCTTGGCATTGCCCTCGCCCTGCACGATTTCGTAGCGCGGGCGCACGAAATAGCGCCCGGCCTGAATTTCGATCTGGTCCGGGAAACGCGCCTCGGGCAGCAGCGCACCGAGATCCACCGCCACGGTGCCGAATGGCGGCACTTCCTGGCCATACCAGGAGATCGCCTGGGCACCCATCAGATTGATGCCGATGGCGCCGGCCGGAATGGTCAGTGGGTGGCTGTTCTGTACCCAGAGCAGCAGCTTCTCGCCATCCTTCGGCGCCGGCACGCCGGCATAGAGATCCGCCGGCCAGGCATTGGCGTCATGGGTGCAGGAAAGCTGCAGGCCCGAATCAGAGAAACTGTCGAGCGCGTATTTGACCACATCATGGCCCCTCACGCGCAGGGCATGCAGAAACAGCGAGCCGACGAAATCGTCGAGGCCGAAACGCTGGCGCACATCACGGCTGTCGATGGCAATGGAGTGGAAGGCACCGCCAAGATTTTCCTCGGTCCATTCCGCCAGCACGCGGCCATCGGCACCAAACAGGCAGCACCACAAAGCCGGTGCCTCGGCGCCATAGCCGGTCCAGTAATTCGCCGTCACCACCTTGGTATGCAGGCCATCGTTGCCGTTGGCCGCGCTGGCAGCTTCATCGCGCAGGAAAGCAAAATTGGTGGCGAAATTGATCGGATCGAGGTAGCGACCGCGATTGCTGAGCCAGGTATCGGGCAGCCGCATGGCATCAAGCGTCAGCACCTCGCAGCCCGGCGGCAGCAGGCGTTCGATCTGCTTGGCCAACAGTTGCGCGTCAAACGCCGTGATCAGCACGCCATCGGGCTTGAGCGCCTTGATGTCGGTTACCGGCCGGGTGGTGAGCCCAAGCCGGGTCTGGCCGATATCCTCCACGCGCTGCACCAGCACGGCAGCGAGATTGTCGCGCGGCACCGGGAAGAAGGCATTGAAATGCTCGGCAGCCGGCGAGGGTTCCGGGTCGTAGACCACCAGGCGCTGGAATTTTGCCAGACTGGCGGCGAGTTCCCGTCCCTGCGCCATGGTGCGGGGGTGCCCTAAGGCCTTGAACAGGCTATGGCCGCCGAAATTATTGCCCGGACGCCAGCCGCCACGGGCGTCCTGGTTGGAAAACGTCTCGAATTTGAGCGCCATGCGGGCCTGGGCCTTTAGTCTGAAAGCGTGCGGCGGGACGGTAGCACTGCGACCGCCCCACATAAATCGCTTCGGCCTCGTTTTTTCCCTGCCCACCCCCTTGGAACGGGTGGCATTTGTATAATATTATTGCGCGACGGGGCGCCAGTAGGAATTTTTATGCAAAAAGTTAAGCTCGATCAGATCGACCGCAAGATCCTTGCCGATCTGCAGGCCGATGGCCGCATGACCAACGTGGATCTCGCCCAACGGGTGGGGATTTCCGCCCCGCCCTGCCTGCGCCGGGTACGAGCGCTGGAGGAGGCTGGCTATATCAAGGGCTACCATGCCGAGTTGAACGCCCAGTTGCTCGGCTACGGCGTCACCGTGTTCGCCATGGTGGGCCTGAACAGCCAGGCCGAGCATGACCTGGTGGCCTTCGAGCAGACCGTGGCCGGCTGGGCGCAAGTGCGCGAATGCCACATGCTGGCCGGCGAGAACGATTTCATTCTCAAGGTGGTGGCCCGCGACTGGGACGCCTACCAGACCTTCCTGACCAAGGAACTGACGGCGTTGCAGAATGTGGCGCATGTGAAGACCGCGCTGACCATCCGCTGCTCCAAGAGCGAGCCGGGCGTGCCCGTGGACATGCCGACCGACGACGCCACGGTGGATTAAAACCAGCCAGGCGCCGGCATTACCGCCGGGGCGGCAACCCTTCAAATTGCGGCAGTTGTTCCGGGATGACGTGAAAATCCTGCCGGTCCATCGTGTAGATCGCCATTTTCGGCCCGCCGAACTTTGCCGGCTCGTCCAGCGTGCCGATCTTCAGCACTACGGCCGGCAGATCCGGACGGCGGGTGATCAGATGGGTACCGCAATCGGGGCAGAATTCCCGCGTCACCGGCTGCTCCAGATCGCTGCGGGTGAATAACTTCGGCTCGCCGCTGGTATAGCTGAAGCCCTGGGCCGGCATGAGCATGAACAGGTTAGGCGCGCCGCCACTGATATATTGGCATTCGCGGCAATGGCATTGCGCCTTCATGATCGGATCGCCCTCGGCGCGATAGCGCAGCTTGCCGCAATAGCATCCACCTTCCAGCGTCATCACACCCTCCCTCATTGATCTTGGCGGCATTATCCGTCGCGGCAGCAGGCCGCGGTCAAGCATTGCGGCGGGCAAAAAAATACCCGGCCGAAACGAGTTCGGCCGGGCTCATGCCAGGGCAGGACTGCTCAGTCAGGCATGAAGGTCGCGGTCCAACTTGTCGCGGAGGAACAACGAACCAACGACAAGCGACATGACCGCGATAGCGATCGGATACCAAAGCCCCATGAAAACATTCCCGGACGCCGTCACCATAGCCGGCGCCAGCAGTAGCAGCAGACTGCCGAAACCACCAAAACCAAGCTGCAGCGGCAACGACAGCGAGGAGACACGCAGCCGTGCCGGAAAGGCTTCGGCCAGGAAAGCGGCCAGCGGTGCCAACACCATCGCGCCCAGCAAGGCCAGCAACGTCAGCCACAGCAAACTGAACGGATAATTCACCTGAGCCGGATCGGCTGTGACGGGATAGCCGCTATCGCGCATCACGGCCAGCAGCCGCGGCGGATCGAAACTGTGCAATTCACGGGCACCGACGCGCAGCGTGAAGGCATGGCCGGGCAAGGCCGGTTGGCTATGGAAGCTCAAGCCCGCGCGCAGCAGGAAATCACGGGCCTGGTCGCAAGCGTTCCGCTCCGGCCCGGCCAGCATCGGAAATGCGGTGCCGCAATCGGCAGCGATGGCAATCGGTATGCGCCGCTGGAAATCCGCCAGAGCCGGATGCGCGGCATGGCTCAGCGCATTGAACAGCGGGAAGTAGCCCACCGCCGCCAGCAGGCAGCCAGCCATGATGATGCGCAGCCGGCCAATGCGATCCGAGAGCCAGCCGAACAGCACATAGCCCGGAGCCGCCAGCAACAGGGCCGCACCGACCAGACCGTAGGCAATGCCGGTATCGAGCTTCAGTGTTTCGGTGAGGAAATTCAGCGCATAGATGTGGCCGGCATACCACACCACGGCCGGGCCGGCGGTGGCACCAAGCAGCACCAACAGCACCAGGCGGCTGTTGGGATAGCGGAACAGACTTTCGCGCAACGGCGCATCGGCATTGCGGCCCTCGGCCTGCAGCCGCTGGAACACGCCGGATTCGTTCATGCGCAGGCGCGTGATGGCGAACAGCCCCAGCAGCAGCACACCGCCAAGAAACGGCAGCCGCCAGCCGAGTTCGGCGAATTCTACCGGGGTGAATGCCGCCCGGCTTATGGTCAGCACCAGCAGGGCGAGCAGCAGGCCGAGCGAACCTGCCGCCTGCAGCCAGCCGGTGGCCTGGCCGCGCTGGGCCTGCGGCGCCTGCTCCGCAACATAGGCAATGGCGGCCCCTTGGCCGCCGCCCAGGCTGATACCCTGCAGCGCACGCAACAACAGCAACAGCATCGGCGCCGCCCAACCGATGCTGGCGAAACCCGGCAGTAGGCCAAGCAGCAACGTGGCGAGGCCTGAAACCAGCAGGGAAAACAGGAAGGCAGCGCGACGGCCATGACGATCCGCCAGCGGGCCAAACAGCAATGCTCCCAGCGGCCGGGTCAGCAGGCCGGAGAGATAAGTGGCAAAAACCGCAAGCAGGGCAGCGGTTTCACTGCCCAGGGGGAAGAACTGCCCGGCCAGCACCGGCGCCAGCAACAAGTAGATATAGAAATCATACCATTCGAACAGGCTGCCTAATGCCGCAGCGGCAACAGGGCGCCAGCCGGCAGCAACACCTGTGCCCGCCGTTGTCATCCCCAATCCTGCCACCGCCTCGCTCATGGTTCAGGTCCGGTCCTTTTACGCTGCCGGGTACGCTGCCAGCATTCCTGACGCCTCTGATTCCAGACTCCCATGCGGGGTCATAAACTCTCCATGGCTAAAGCCCCCGCACCGCATAAACAAAAAGTAATGCCTGCAGTTGCACGGCATCGCATGCCGCCTGCCTGCTCATGGTTGCGGGGGGCGCGCGTTTACGGGAGACTGGCCTGCCGATACCAAGAGTTGCGGTGCCGCTGCATGGCCATGCCTGTCTTTTTCCATGTCTCAGATACCGGAGAGCCGGATATGCGGCCCCGCTGGATGGGGCACCGCGTGGCGCCGGTGCTCGGCAGTGCTGCACTCACCGCGGTCTGCGGACTGATCGCGCATGTGCTGGAACTGCTGCTGCCGATCGACCACCTGAGCGTGGTGTTTCTGCCCGCCGTGCTGGCCAGCGCCATTGCCTGGGGCCTGGGGCCCTCACTGTTCGCCGCCGTGCTGGCGGTCGCGGTGTCGAGCTTCTTCTTCTACAAGCCGTTCTACAATCTGCATATCGGCGAACCGCAGGAGCTGGTCGACTTGGTGGTGTTCACCGCCGTGGCGGTGGTGGCAAGCCATCTTGCTGCCTTCGCACGCCGCCACGCGCTGGAAGCCCGGCGCCGTGAGGCCGATCTCGCCGACCTGCAGCGTTTCAGCCGCCGCTTGGCCGATACCGCCGATCCGGCCGGCGTCGGCCGGGTGATTGTCGAGCATCTTGGCGGCGCCGCGAAACCCGCGCATCTGTTCGAACCGCAGCGCGGCAGCCTGGAGCCGATTGCCTCCAGCGCCGCTGCGCAACAGCAGCCGTTGCCGTTCGAGGAAGCACGCAAGGCCTGGAATGACGCCCTGGCTTCCGGTGCCGCGCGGGTGCAGGCGGATGTCGGCCCGTGGCGCTTTCACTTCCTGCGCGCCGGTGGCCGCGCCATCGGCCTGCTGGCGCGACGGCGCGACGATCTCGGTGCCATCGGCGAAACCGATTACGGCGCTGCGCTGCTGGATCAGGCGGCCACCGCGCTGGAACGTGCGCAACTTGCCCTGGCGATGGAAAATGCCCGCGTCGCCAAACATGCCGAGCGGCTGCGCGAAGCCGTGATCGGCGCCATCAGCCATGATCTGCAAACACCGCTGGCGGCCATTATCGGCGCTGCCTCGACGCTGGAAAGCTTCGGCAGCCTGGTGGACGAGCCGCAGCGCGTCGAACTGCTCGGCACCATCCGCGAGGAAAGCGAACGCTTGGGGCGAAACTTCTCCAAACTGTTCGACATGAGCCAGATCGGTGCCGGCGAACTGGTGCCGAAGCTGGAGCGGCTGGAACTGGCCGATATCGTCGACGCCGTGCTGCGCCACACCGCCCGCGTGCTGCGCGCGCATCACGTTGAGGTATCGCTGCCCGTAGACCTGCCGATGCTGCATCTCGATGCCCTGATGCTGGAACACGCGCTGGAAAACCTGCTGGAGAATGCGTCGAAATACGCCCCCGCCGGTACCAGCGTAAGCCTCACCGCACGCCAGCAGATCGAAATGGGCCGCGAGCGCGTGGTGATCGAAATCGCCGATCAAGGCATCGGCATTGGTGCCGACGAGATCGAGCGCATCTTCGAACCTTTCTATCGCGCCGGCCGTAGCGGCGATGGCCTGGAGCCACGCCCCGCCGGCAAGGGCCTCGGCCTGATGATCAGCCGCGCCTTCGTCGAAGCCAATGGCGGCACGCTCACGGCCAGCAGCCCCGGCCCCGGCCAAGGCTCCATTTTCCGTATTTCCCTACCAGTACCGCCGGCTGAACCGGCGTTGGAGGCATGATGACCCAGAAGAACACGATCCAGAAAATCCTGGTGATCGACGACGAAGCGCCGATCCGCCGTTTCCTGCGCACCGGCCTGTCGGTGCACGGTTACGATGTCGCCGAAGCCGAATCCGGCCAGGAAGGCTTGCGACTCGCCGCCGCCTCGCCACCCGACCTGGTGGTGCTGGATTTGCAGCTTGGCGACATGGACGGCCTGGATGTGCTGAACCGCCTGCGCGAATGGAGCGCGGTGCCGGTCTTCATCCTCTCGGTACGCAACCGCGAGGTGGAGAAGGTGCGGGCCTTCGAACTCGGCGCCGATGATTACGTGGTGAAGCCATTCGGCATGGCGGAATTCGTCGCCCGCGTGAAGGCACTGATGCGGCGGCGCAAGGCCGATGCGGTGACCGGCGAGCCGGTATTCAATGTCGGCGAACTGGCCATCGACATGGCGCATCGCGTGGTGTCGATGCGCGGCGAGCCGGTGCGGCTCTCGCCCAAGGAATACAAGCTGCTGAGCCAGCTTGCGCTACATGCCGGCAAGGTGCTGACCCATGACCAGCTCTTGCGCCATGTCTGGGGCGCTGCCCATGCCGAGGATGTGCATTATCTGCGCATCTTCATGCGCAAGCTGCGCCAGAAGATCGAACCCGATCCGACCCGGCCGCGCTACATCGCCACCGAACTCGGTGTCGGTTACCGGCTGCTGACTGCCGATCAGGCTCAGCTTGCGCGCTGACGCGCGCGGGCTCAGCTTGCGCACTGAAACCTAATCCAGATTCGGGCGGCCGCGGTTGGCTTTCACGTTGCCGCGCTTCGCCTTTGAATCCATGCGCCGCTGCTGCGAGCCCTTGGTCGGCTTGGTGGCGCGGCGTGGCTTCGGCTTGTGCGTCGCCTGACGGATCAGGTCAACGAGGCGGGCAATCGCGTCCTCGCGGTTACGCTCCTGACTGCGGTGCGCCTGCGCGGTGATGACGATGATGCCGTCATTGGTCAGCCTCTGACCCGCCAGGGTGAGCAGCTTGTCACGCACCTCCTCGGGTAATGAAGGCGAGCCCTTGGCGTCGAAGCGCAACTGCACAGCCGACGACACCTTATTTACATTCTGCCCGCCAGGCCCGGAAGCACGGATGAAGCTCAACTGGATTTCGTCGTCGCGTAGCGCAATCCGCTGCGTCACCTGGATCATGGCCTTCACCCGAAGGCCAGGGCAGCGCGGCCCCAGAAGCGCGCCCGGCTGCCCATGGCTTCCTCGATACGCAGCACCTCGTTCCACTTCGCCATGCGCTCGGAGCGCGCGAAGGAGCCGACTTTAAGCTGGCCGGCATTCCAGCCGGTGCTGAGATGGGCGATGGCAACGTCCTCTGTCTCGCCCGAGCGCGCCGATACGATACGGCCCCAGCCGGCGGCTTTTGCCACGCGCATGGTGGCGGCGGTTTCGCTCACTGTACCGGCCTGGTTCGGCTTCAGCAGTACAGCGGTGCAGTCACCGCCGGCAATCGCGGCTGCAGTGCGTGCGGCATTACTCACCAGATAATCATCGCCGATCACCTGGCAGCGGCCGCGTACTGCCTTGGTGAAGGCACGCATGCCTTCCGCGTCGGTTTCCGCCACCGGGTCTTCAATCGAAACGATGGGGTAGCGTCCGAGCCAGCCGAGCAGCATGTCGATCATTTCCGGCGTCGCCAGCCGGCGGCGCTCGAGGCCGAGCACGTAATCCTGGCCATCATGGAATTCGGAGGCCGCGATATCCAGCGAAATCGCCGCGCCCTCGCCGGGCCGGTAGCCGGCCGCCTCAATGGCGCGGGTCAGCATGTCGAGCGCCTGCTCGTTCGACTCGAAGCTGGGCCAGAAGCCGCCCTCGTCCGCGACGCCGGCGAGCTTGCCGGCATCCGCCATCAGCTTGCCGGCGGCGCGGTAGATTTCAGCCGTGATCACCATGGCTTCGTCGAAACTCTGCGCGCCGAGCGGCATGACCATGAAATCCTGGATATCAACCCGCCGTGCCGCATGGGCGCCGCCGCCGAAGATTTGGATTTCCGGCAGCGGCAAAGCCACCTCGGCATCGCCCGCGAGATAACGCCAGAGCGGCAGCTTCTCAGCCACGGCTGCTGCCTGCAGCACCGCCAGCGACACGGCAATCACCGCATTGCCGCCAAGCCGTGCCTTGTTCGGCGTGCCATCTGCGGCACAGAGCGCCGCATCCACGGCCGACTGATCGCCCGCATCGAGGCCGCGCACGGCGTCGGCGAGAACGCCGTTCACATGCGCCACCGCCTGGCCGACATCGAAGCCGCCGAGCACCACACCGCCATCGCGCAGATCGATGGCCTCATGCCGCCCGCGCGAGGCGCCGGCCGGCGCAATACCGCGCCCGCTGCTGCCATCGGCGAGCGTCACGTCCGCCTCCACGGTGGGCCGACCGCGCGAATCCCACACCCGCCGGCCCCGCACCGCAACGATCTGTCTCGCGCTCATGCGCCGAATTCCCCGTTCCAGGCCGCCGCCACGGCTGCCAGCCGCACCGGCGGGTCGAGAAGCAGCGGCCGCGCCACCCGGCGCACCAGCTCCCTGTCCTCGTCCCGGGTGACATATTCCACCGGCGACTTGCCGTCCACCCGTGCCAGCAGCAGCCCGGGCAGCAAGGCGGCGGCGCGCGCCTCCAGCACCACCGGCGGCTCCCAGGTCACACCGGCGAGATAACGCCGGTGGAGTGCCGCGAAACAGGCCTGAAAAGCGCCATGGGCAGCGCGGTTCCAGAGGCTTTTCAGCAGCAGATGATTGAGGCAGAAGGCCAGATCGAAAGCTGGATCGCCATACCAGGCACATTCGGCATCCAGGAAAACCGGCCCCACCGGGCCGACCAGGATATTCTTCGGGCTGACATCGCCATGCACCAGGGCGCGTTTATTGCCCTGGGTGGTGGCGATCAGCGCCTGGAAGCGGGCCGCGAGATCACCATGGGCGCGCCCGGTGGCACCAAGATAGGGATCGAGGCGGATATCGAAAAAGATCCGGTCGGTGGGGAAATCCGCAGCGATAGTGGCGCTGTTGGCAGTGGCTGCATGGATCGCGGCCAGCTTGGCGGCCACTGCGGTAGCAAAATCCGCATCGGCCAGCCCATCGCGCAGCTGCGCCTTCCAGAGTGGATGCTGCTCCGCCGGCAGGTAGGCCATGGCAAGGCAGCCGGTAGCCTCATCCTGCCCCAGCAAAGCCGGCACTGCGGCCGGCGCCGCACTGGCCGCCACCAGCATCCAGCGTGCCTCGTAGCGGTTGCGCTCTACCGGCGCCTGCCAATCGGCGGCAACGCGCAGCTTCGGCAAGGCGCGCTTTACGCAGACCGGGCCGCTCTCGAGCTCGATCCGCCAGATATCGGAAGACACGCCGCCGGTGAGCGGCTCGCCGGCAAGCGGCCGGCCCAGCCCCATATTGCTAAGACCGACGACAATCTCAGCCGGAATCACCCCTGCAGCCTCGCCCACATATCCTGGTCGCGTTCGGCAGTCCAGATGCGCGGATGCGCCAAGCCACTGGCCTCGTCATAGGCCCGTGCGACATTGAACGGCATGCAATGATCGAAGATGGCGAAATTGCCGAAACGCGGCGCCATGGCGGCATTGGCGCGGTCGAAGGCATCTTTGAGCGGCAAGCCCTTGGCGGCGCTTTCGGCTACCGAGCCATAAAGCGTTGTGAGGAAGTCGCGGGTCAGTTTCAAGCCATCGCCAACCTGATCGCGATGCACCAGCGCATCGCCGCGCCCTGGCACCAAGGCCGCCGGATTGAACTCGGCAATTGCATCAAGGGTTTTCGGCCAGTCGGCGAAATGCGCATCGCCGCAATAGCAGGCGGAATGGTACTCGACCAGATCGCCGGAAAACATCACGCCGGCATCGGGTACCCAGGCAACGATATCGCCTGCTGTATGGCCGCGTCCGAGATGCATCAGGTCAACACGGCGGCGACCGAGATAGATGCTCATCTTGCGCGGAAAGGTCATGGTCGGCCAGGTCAGGCCGGGAATGCTCTCGGCGGATCGGAACAGGCGTGGGAAACGGCCATATTCGGAATCCCAATCCTCCTGGCCGCGCTCGACAATCAGGCCGCGCGTGGCATCCGAAGCGATCACCTGCTCGGCGCCATAGGCAGACGCACCCAGCACGCGCACAGCATGGTAATGCGACAGCACCACATACTTTATCGGCTTGTCGGTAACGCCACGGATATACTCGATCACGCTGGCGGCCATTGTCGGCGTTGCCTGGGCATCGATCACCATAACGCCATCATCGCCGACGATGACGCCGGTATTGGGGTCGCCCTGGGCGGTGAAGGCGTAGAGTCCTTCGCCAAGCTGGGTGAAGGAAACGACCTTTTCCTCCAGGTCGTTGGTCGACGCGAATCCCTTGGCCATGCTGTTCCTCCCGGCGGATTTTTATTCTCTACCGGGCAGGATAACCGCAGGCAGCGGCGCTAGGAAGACGGATCAGCGGGCGGCGCTGGTGAGCTTCAGCTTGTCGGCCAGGGCGCCAAGCGCCTTGGCGGCGGCCGGCGTGAGGTCGGCCCCCAGGCTCGGTGCCGCAGCCCGGGCCACCGCCGCCGGTCGACGGTGCAGGGCCTGATCCATGGCCTGAATCAGCAGCGGCAGGTCAATCGGCTTGGTGATGTAGCCATCCATGCCGGCGGCAAGGCAGCGTTCGCGGTCGCCCGCCAGCGCATTGGCGGTGATGGCGATGATCGGCACCGAGGCATAGGGTTCCGCCATGGCACGTATGGTGCGGCTGGCCGCCATGCCGTCCATTTCAGGCATCTGCATGTCCATCAGCACGATATCGAAACGATCCTGGCGCAGCCGTGCGCAGGCTTCCAGGCCATTGTCGGCAATCGCGACCTGATGACCAAGTTCATGCAGCATGGTTGAGAGGATCAGTTGGTTGGTCGGGTTGTCCTCCGCCACCAGGATGCGCAGGGCAGCGCCGCGCCGCGCCATCTCCACCAGCGGCTGTGTCGAAGGCTGCGCCGGCGAAGCGGCACCGGCATGGATCGGCAGGCTGAAGCGGAACACACTGCCCTGGCCCAATTCGCTCTCCACCGTGATCTCGCCCTGCATCAGCGCGGCAAGCTGGCCACAGATGGCAAGGCCCAAGCCAGTACCGCCATAGCGCCGGGTGATCGAACGGTCGCCTTGGGTGAAATGCCGGAACAGCAGCGGGCGGACTTCCGGCGCGATGCCGATGCCGGAATCGGCGACGCTGAATTGCAGCTTGCCGCTGGCGGGGTCCAGCCCGGCTTCCAGCCGCACCCAGCCGCGCTCCGTGAACTTGATGGCATTGCCCAGCAGGTTCAGCAGCACCTGGCGCAGCCGGCCAGGGTCACCCCGCAATATCGCCGGCAATTCCGGCGCCACCTTCCAGTCGAGTTGCAGGCCCTTCTCGGCGACGCGGCTCCGCAGCGATGCCGCCAGGCCTTCAACAAGGCGACGCAGATCGAAATCGACCTCCTCCAACTCGACGCGGCCGGCCTCGAGCTTGGAAAAATCCAGGATATCGTTCAGCAGATGCAGCAAATGTTCGGCCGAACCACGCGCGGTATCCAGCAGATCGCGGTCGCGCGGCGCCAGGGTAACGCGGTCGAGCAGACCGATGGCACCCAGCACGCCATTCAGCGGCGTGCGGATTTCATGGCTCATCACGGCCAGGAATTCAGACTTGGCAGTGGCCTCGGCCTCGGCCCGGCTGCGTTCGGCCAGCAGCCGATGCGCCTCGGTCATGTCGGTCCAGACCGCCGTGAGCCCGCCATCGCGGGTCGGCGTCATCTCCAACTGCACCACCCGGCCGCCGCGCATGTTGATCAGCAGCGGCTGATACGGGCCGGGATCGGCCGGCCAGGAACGCGCGGCAAGCTGGCGCAGGATGTCGCGGTCCTCGCTCGCCTCGGTTTCAGCCGAGAGATGCCGCAGATGATCGGCAAAGCCGGAATCGGGACGGAACCGGCTGATCAGGGTGGGAAAGAAACTGCTGGCGCGGTTATTGGCAAAACGGAAGCGGCCCTCCTGGTCGTAGCAGAGCAAGGCCTGCTGCAGGGTGGACAACGCCTCGATCACCGAACTTTCGGAATGCAGCACCTCGGCGGTGACATCGGCCCAGGTCTTCACCATGCCGCCATCGTCGAAGCGGTTGACCTGGGAGCGCAACCAGCGGCCATCGAGTTTCTGGAAATCCAGCGGCCCGCTCTGGGTGCGGTGGCGCATCACGGAAGTAGCGATCATGTCCTCCAACTGCTGCGGGCTGGTGGCATGGCTGTGATTGGTGGTGAAATAGTGGCGCAGATTGTCCATGTAGGGCCAGCCGGCATGGACAATGCCGATATGCTCGGGGAAGAACCGCAGATACGCTTGATTCCAAAGCTGCAACCGCTCGGCAGCGTCGATGTAGCAGGCAGCGATGCCGTGGGTATCGAGCTGGGCAAGGACGAGGCCGATGGCCTGCGTGTCGGGCGCGGATTGCGACATACCTCAGCGTAGGCGGGAGGGGTATAGGAAAGCCAATTACTTATCGCTAAGACCCGAAATGCATGAAAATGCAACTTCCGTGGTGGGGCTTGTTCTACCTGTCACTGTCATCATCTGTTACATGAAAAGCCCTGCTACAGCCGTAGGATTGGCAGCCGGCCGGCGTGATAAACTATGACGCTCAACCACCTCCCCAGTAAGCTTATGTAGAATGCCCATGTCTCGCACCGTCAAATACCTCGCTACCATGGTCCTGCTGGCCGGCGTTGCCGGTGGCGGCTGGTGGTATTGGCAGGCCCGCGCCAATACGGCAGCCCCGCCCCGCACCCAGACCGTGGCGCTCGGCCTGGTGGAAGACACCGTTTCGGCGGTGGGCACCCTGCAGCCGCTGAATTATGTCGATGTCGGCACCCAGGTTTCCGGCCAGCTCCGCCAGATCCTGGTCGATTTCGGCGCCCGGGTGGAAAAAGGCCAGTTGCTCGCCCAGATCGACCCCACCGTCTATGAGGCGCGGGTCAGTGCCGACCAGGCACAACTGCTCAATCTCAAGGCCCAGATCGCCGAGAAGAGTGTGCAGCAGAAACTGGCGCAGAAGCAGTTCGAGCGCCAGCGCCGCCTGCTTGCCGACCGCGCCACCAGCGAGGACAGCTTCGATACCGCGGAAGCCAACCTGAAAGCGATCACGGCGCAGATCGACGCCCTGAATGCCCAGGTGCAGCAGACCGAGTCGACGCTCAAGGGTGACCTCGCCAACCTGAGCTATACCAAGATCTACGCACCGATGACCGGCACGGTGATCGACGTGACCGCGCGCCAGGGCCAGACCCTGAATGCCAATCAGCAGGCGCCGATTATCCTGCGCATCGCCGACCTGGATACGATGACAGTGCAGACCCAGGTATCGGAAGCCGATGTCTCGCGCCTGAAAATCGGCATGCCGGCCTATTTCACCACGCTGGGCCAGCCCAACCGCCGCCGCACCGGCACGCTGCGCCAGATTCTGCCCACACCCCAGGTGGTGAACAACGTGGTGCTTTATTCAGCCTTGTTCGACGTGCCGAATCCGGGCCAGGACCTGCTGCCGCAGATGAGCGCCCAGGTCTTCTTCATCGTCGCCCATGCCGAGAATGTGCCCGTGGTACCGCTGGCCGCTTTGCGCCAGATGCCGGGCAGCCGCAACCGCTATACCGCCCGGGTGATGGAAAACGGCCAGCCGGCGGAGCGCAGCGTCGAGATCGGCGCCAACAACCGGGTGATGACGGAAATCCGCTCCGGCCTGAAAGCCGGCGATGAACTGGTGCTGGACCAGCCGCGCGGTGCGACTGCCGCCGGTGGCAACTTCGCCAGGACACCCCGCCTATGACCGCGCAACTCCCGCTGCAGCGACCGGCGGCACCCGTATCTCCTGACATTCCGCTGATCTCGCTGCAAGGCATCACCAAGAACTTCAGCCGCGGCGACATCAGCGTCGAGGTGCTGCATGGCATTTCTCTGGATATCCATCCCGGCGAATTCGTCGCTATCATGGGTGCCTCGGGCTCGGGCAAGTCGACGCTGATGAACCTGATCGGACTGCTCGACCGCCCGACCTCCGGCAGCTACCGTTTCGAGGGCCGTGAGGTTTCGGCGCTGGATGCCGATGGCCGCGCCCTGCTGCGCCGCGAAGCCTTCGGCTTCATCTTCCAGCAATACAATCTGCTGCCATCGGCCAGTGCCACCGCCAATGTGGAACTGCCGGCGATCTATGCCGGCCTGAACCGCGAAGCGCGGCATGACCGAGCCGTGGAGCTGCTCTCCGGCCTCGGCCTCGCCGAGCGGCTGGACCACAAGCCGACCCAGCTTTCCGGCGGGCAGCAGCAGCGCGTTTCCATCGCCCGCGCGCTGATGAATGGCGGCCCGGTGATCCTGGCCGATGAGCCGACCGGCGCGCTCGACTCGAAAAGCGGCGCCGAAGTGATGAAGCTGCTGCGCGATCTGAACCAGCGCGGCCATACCATCCTGCTCATCACCCATGATGCCGAAGTGGCCCGCCAGGCCAGGCGCGTGGTGGAAATCCGCGATGGCAACATCGTTTCGGATACACGGCTGGATGAAGCCGAGGTTACCGGCGCGTTGCCACGCCACGACGCCGCCAGCCGCAAGGCGCCCAGCGCCAGCCTGCTGGAAGCCAGCCGCATGGCCTTGCAGGCGCTGCATAGCAATCTGCTGCGCACGCTGCTCACCCTGCTCGGCATCATCATCGGCGTTGCTTCCGTGGTGGCGATGCTGGCGATCGGCGACGGCGCCCGCCAATCGGTGCTCGACCGTATCTCCGCCATGGGCACCAATCTGCTGCTGATCCGGCCCGGCGCGCCGAACATGCGCCAGGCCGGCGGCATCACCGCCACGCTGGTGGCCGAGGATGCGGACGCCATCGCCGAACTGGCCAATGTGAATGTTGCCGTGGGCGAATATACTGGTCAGGTCACTTTGCGCTTTGGCAGCAACGACTACCTGACTCAGGCCAATGCCGCCGGCGCTGGCTTCGCCGAGGCGCGTGACTGGAAGATCGCCTCCGGTGTGTTTTTCAACGACGAGGATGTACGGAATTTTGCCCCGGTCGCGGTCCTGGGCCAAACCACGGTGAAGGCATTGTTCGATGCCGGCACCGATCCGCTCGGCAAGTATGTGCTGGTCAACAATATCCCCTTCCTGGTGATTGGCGTGCTGGACGCCAAGGGCGCCTCGCCCTTCGGCACCGACCTGGACGACACCATCCTGGTGCCGCTATCCACCGGCATGCTGCGGCTGTTCGGCCAGCGCTACGTGCGCACCATCACTGTGCAGGTGAAGGATGTGGCTCGTATCGACGAGACCCAGGAAGCGATCCGCCAGACGCTGATCGGTCGCCACCGCGCCGAGGATTTCCAGATCCGCAACATGGCAGCGATCCTGCAGACCGCCACCGAGACGCAGAACACCCTCACCCTGCTGCTTGGCTCCATTGCCATCATCTCGCTGATCGTTGGCGGCATCGGTGTGATGAACATCATGCTGGTGAGCGTCACCGAGCGCACCCGCGAGATCGGCGTGCGCATGGCCACCGGAGCCCGGCGGCTGGATATCCTGCTGCAATTCAATACCGAAGCGCTGGCGATCTGCACGCTCGGCGGCATCATCGGCGTGCTGCTCGGCCTTGGTGCCACGGCGGTGTTCGAGGCTTTCGGCAAGCCGGTGATCTATTCCACCGGACCGGTGCTGCTTGCCTTCGGCTGCGCCTTCCTCACCGGCCTCACATTCGGCTATCTACCGGCGCGCAAGGCCGCCGGCCTCGACCCCGTGGTCGCCCTCGCTTCGGAATGACCCAGATGACCAAGCTTTCCCGCCGCGCCCCGATGGCCGCGCTGCTCGCTGCTTCCCTGATCCTGGCGGGCTGCGATATCGGCGACCCGTTCGTGAAACCGCAGACCGCCGCGCCTGCCGCCTGGGATGCCGGCAATGCCGGCGCCGGGCTCTGGCCCGACACCACCTGGTGGCGCGATTTCGGCAGCAGCGAACTCGATGGCCTGATGAGTGCCGCCGAAACCGGCAACCGCGACCTCGGCGCCGCCCTGGCCCGTATCCGCCAGGCCGAAGCTTCAGCGAAGATTGCCGGCGCCGCCCTGCTGCCGACACTTGGTGCCGATGGCGGCGCCAGCCGCTCCTGGTCGCCGTCGTCCTCAAGCTCTTCCAGCTCCACCCAGCGCGCCAGTTCGGGCCGCATCGTGCGCAACACTTTCGATGTCGGCCTTACCGCCGGCTACCAGGTCGATCTGTTCGGCGGCAACCGCGCTGCCTCGGATGCTGCCCTGGCACGGCTGCAATCCAGCCGCTACGACCGCGAAACCGTGATGCTGACCCTGCATGCCGATCTCGCCGCCAGCTATTTTCAACTGCTTTCGCTGCGCGACCGTATCCGCCTGGCGGAAGACACGCTGCAGAATGCCCAGGATGTGCTGAACGTGCTGGAACGCCAGCGCCAGCTTGGCGCTGCCTCCGACCTGGAAGTGGCACAGCAGCGCAACAGCGTGGCGACCCAGCGTGCCACCATTCCGGTGCTGCGCCAGAGCGAGCGCGAGACCCTGACCGCGCTGGCGCTGCTGCTCGGCCGCGCACCGCAGGGCTTCAGCGTCACGGCGCAATCGCTGGACGACCTGCGGCTGCCGGGCGTGAAGGCCGGCCTGCCTTCTACCCTGCTGGCCCGCCGCCCCGATATCCGCAAGGCCGAAACCGACCTGCTGGCCGCCAACCGCGATATTGCCGTGGCCGAGGCGGCAAGGCTGCCAAGCCTGGCCCTCACCGCTTCCGGCGGCCTGCAAAGCACAGCCCTGCATACCCTGCTGCAGCCGCAAAGCGCGCTCTATTCGCTGGCCGCCTCGATCACCGCGCCGCTCTTCGAGGGTGGCAGGCTGGAAGGCCAGGAAGAGCTGAACCGCGCCCGCTTTGCTGAATTGGCCGAGACCTATGCCAAGGCCGCCGTCACCGCTTTCGGCGATGTGGAAGACGCCTTGACCGACACCGCCAACGCGGCGCAGCGCCAGGGCTATGCCCGCGAAGCCTATGATCAGGCGCGCGAAGCCTACCGCATCGTGGAAGCGCGCTACCGGGCCGGCACCGTGCCGTTCCTGAACCTGCTGGATGCCCAGCGCACCGTGTTCCAGGCCAACGATGCCCTAGCGCAGGCGATGCTGGCCCGCTTCACGGCTTTGGTCGATCTCTACAAGGCACTCGGCGGCGGCTGGAGCGAATAGCTCACCACAGCGCCTTCAGCACCAGATAAGCACCGAGCAGCAGCAGGCCGCTGAAGAACCAGCGGCGGAAGCTGGCGGCCGAGATGCGGTTGCGCAAGGCCTGGCCGATCAGCATGCCGCCCAGGGCCGGCGCCAGGGCGAGCAGCGAGGAACCCGCAATAGCTGTGGCGAACAGGCCGTTGCCGAACAAAGCCAATGCCAAGGCCACAGTGGAGACCAGGAAGGACAGGCCGAGCGCCTGCACCAGATCATCCTTCTCCAGCCTCAAGGCCTGCAGATACGGCACGGCAGGAATGACAAAGACCCCGGTGAGGATCGTCACCACGCCGGTGGCGAAGCCGACCAGCGGCCCCATCCAGGCTTCCTGTTCGGGCTTGAGCGGCCATTGCTTCGCCGCCAGTCCAAGTCCGGCATAGAGCGCCAGCGCCACACCCAGCAAGGCCGTGGCCCAGGCATAGGCACCGAGCGGGAAGAACTGCGCGCCGGCCAGGGTGCCGAGCAATACACCGAGCATCATCGGCCAGAGCCGCGCCACCAGCGCCCGCACGCTCGGCCCGGCGAGCAACTGCCACACATTGGTGACCAGGTTAGGCACCACCAGCAAGGCCGCCGCTTCCACCGGGGCCATGATCAGGCCGAGCAGCCCGACCGAGATGGTAGGCAAGCCCAGGCCGATCACGCCTTTGACGAAACCGGCCAGCAATAGCACCAGGGCAGTGAAAATCAGCAAAGAAGGAGAATCAACGGCAAACAACGACATCGGCAACAATTCCACGCTAGAATGGGGCGACCGGCGCAATGTAGCAGAGGACGCGGCCCGATATTTCGCTCCGCGTCGAAGCATTCGAGGATGAAGCATGACCGAGACCCGCCAGGAACGCGATGCCTTCGGCAGCGTCGCCGTGCCCGCCGACAAATACTGGGGCGCCCAGACCCAGCGCGCGCTGCAGCTTTTCCGCATCGGCGACGAGCAATTGCCGCCGGCCCTGGTGCATGCCATCGGGCTGCAGAAGCTGGCCGCCGCGCGCGCCAATGCCCGGCTCGGCGAATTGCCGCCCGACCTGGTGGCGCCAATCGAGCAGGCGGCGCGCGAAGTCTGGGAGGGCAAGTTCGACGCGCATTTCCCGCTGCCGGTGTGGCAGATCGGCTCCGGCACCGCCACCAACATGAATGCCAATGAGGTGATCGCCAACCGCGCCAACCAATTGCTCGGCCAGCCGCTGGCGACCAAGAAGCCGGTGCATCCGAATGACCATGTCAATCGCGGCCAGTCGTCGAACGACACCTTCCCCACCGTGATGCACATTGTCACCGTGCTGGAACTGGTCGGGCGGCTGAAGCCCGCGCTCGCCAGCCTGCAGAGCCAGCTCAGCATCAAGGCAGCGGCCTGGGCCGATATCGTGAAAATCGCCCGCACCCATCTGCAGGATGCGACGCCGATGACCTTGGGCCAGGGTTTTGGCGCCATGGCACGGCAGATCGAACTCGGCCAGGCGCGGCTGGAGGATACCCTGCCGCGGCTTTATGCCTTGGCCCAGGGCGGCACGGCGGTGGGCACCGGGCTGAATGCCAAGGCCGGCTTCGACGTGGCCTTCGCCGAAGAACTGGCGAGTTTGAGCGGCCAGCCCTTCCGCGCCAACCCGGACAAGTTCGAGGGCATGGGCGCGCATGACGCCCTGGTGGAAGCCAGCGGCATGCTCAACACGCTGGCGGTCTCGCTGGCCAAGATCGCCAACGACATCCGCTTCCTCGGTTCCGGCCCGCGCGCCGGCCTGGCGGAATTGCTGCTGCCGCATGATGGCCTCACGTCATCGATCATGCCGGGCAAGCGCAACCCGACGCTGGCGGAAGCGACGCTACAGGTCTGCTATCAAGTGATGGGCAACCACGTGACTGTGACCCATGCAGCGGCGGCCGGGCATTTCGAACTCAACGTCGCCAAGCCGGTGATCGTGCACAACATCCTGCGCTCCATCGCGCTGCTGGCCGACGCAGTGAAGCTGTTCGGCGACGACATGGTGGCCGGCATCGAGCCGAATACCGCCACGCTCAGCCGCAATGTCGAGCATTCCATCATGCTCGCCACCGCGCTCAACCCGCATCTCGGCTATGACCGCGTGGCGCAGATCGTCAACAAATCCTTCGCCGAGAATATCAGCCCGAAACAGGCCGCCATCGCGCTCGGGCTGCTCAGCGCCGAGGACTACGACCGCCTCGCCGATCCGCGCAGCATGATCGGGCCGAGGCCTTAGACGGATTTTTCAAGGGAAATTGGCGCACCGCTCCAGATATATGGTGATAGATACACCTAAACTATGACCTCTAAAATGAAGCTGCGCTAATTGCCAGAATTATTGAGATATCGCTAAAGCAGCAACCAACACGGTAAAGATTGACCATGACCAACACACTATCATGGGTCAACGCCCCGACATGGAAAGAGCGTTGGGAAAAACTCGAGACTTTGGACGGAGGTGGACAAGGCGAAGCGTATCGCGCACGCCGCCAATCTGATGGCAAAATCGGTTTTCTAAAGACCATTAAATCGAATAAAAACTCTGAGCGCCGAGCGCGCTTTTTCCGAGAGGCGACTGCCTATGATAGTCTTGGAATTGCAGGAATCCCTCCTCTTATAGAGAGTAACGCGCATCGTCACGCAGATGAGAGCTTCGCTCTGTTTATTGCAACCGAATTCATTGACGGAAGCACGCTCCGGTCCTGGCGCGAGGCGCAAACGACAGTATCACTCGAAACGGCAGTAATTATCACATCAAGACTACTCTCCATCCTGCAAGCCTGCCACTCGGAAGGATGTGTCCACCGTGACGTGAAGCCTGACAACATCATTCTGGAAGGAGGCGATCCGTCGCGAGTCTGGCTACTCGACTTCGGCATTAGCTATCACGCTCTCGCTAATATCGACTTCCAAACTGAAGACTGGCAGGAAGTCGGAAACAGGTTTTTGCGCCTCCCCGAACTGTCGGCGGGCAGCCTGTCCAAGCAAGATTTGCGCTCCGATATTTGTTTTGCGGCAGGCATTCTTTTTTACCTGCTAACCGGTGACCATCCTGATGTGCTCGAAGATAGCGAGGGACGATTGCCGCACCAGCGACCTGCCGCACTAGCGAAGCTTCAGAATGTTGCGTCGTCACAACTACCACAGCTTCTCGCTCTGTTCGATGAAGCCTTTTCTCCGCGCCTCATGGACCGCTTTTCTACGACACAAGTCATGCACGAACGAATGCGCCAGCTTATGAATGAGCAACTACGCGGAGATTCGACCGAAGTCGATCTAGCAGTGCTTCGTGAGACACTTGATACCAAAGTTAACCGCAACCTGGCTCAGAGGATCGCTAAGTTCGGCGAGGGGTTAAGACGTGTGCAACAAGTCTTTAATGATGTCCAGCAGTCGATTGGCAACAGTCTCTCGATTAGCCAGACTGGGTGGGATGTCACCGGCGAAAGGGGGCAGAACACCCTATTCTGGTCGAGACATGGATCGAGTGATCGCATCTTGTCGGTTACATACCAAGTCGTGCCCACTGGCGAGGAGCTTCTTGTGCGCATGGCAGGCGAAACAGTTTATCGGACCGACCTTACCAAACCGGAATATAGTGACGATTTTCACAGGGCCGTTCAGGCGTGGCTGGCCTCTAGACTCCGCGCGGCGCTCAGTGACCCAAGCGCTCTCCCACCGGAGGTGGACAGTTTCAAAGAAAACAAACCGTTCGGATCACTCGAAGAAGCGGCTGTCGAGGCCGGTCGGCGCAATCTCCCGATCTTGGCCTTTGTTTATGATCCGACACAGCCGGAACGTGGCAAGTTGGGGTGGTCTCTAGATTACTTCCTACAGAACCGGCGTACGCGCGACACCATGAATGAGGCGTTCGTCACAGCTCTTGTACCCCTCGCGGCGCTCTCTGCTGTCTCCGATATCCTTAATCAGCAATCGATGGAGCAAGCCCGCTGGGTCGTACTGAACCAACAGCTTCTGCCGATGGAACAAGAGATCATCTATGCCAATCCTCAGGAGGCCGAGCGGATCATTGGTGAACTGGCCCGGCGCCACGCGAGGAAACCAAGGTTGTAGGAGTAATCCACCAGAGATCAGCCATATAATAGCGCCCCAACAAACCTGCCTATCATGTCTGAATTGTGCGCTATAGCAAATGCACTTGAACGTAGGGGAATCTGCGGAGCTCCTTAAATCGCCCTGCATCCGGCATGCATCTACTATAGATGAAAAACGCTCAATTTATTTAGTAATCGGCCAAGAAGCTGGCGCACCCGACAAGATTCGAACTTGTGACCTCTGCCTTCGGAGGGCAGCGCTCTATCCAGCTGAGCTACGGGTGCCAGGAGCCGGGGCGGACCATAGCCGAGGGGGCGGCAGCGGGCAAGGCCCGCCGGAATCGGCGATGAGCCGGCGCTGCCGGAATCCGGCGGATTTCCGGTTCAGGCTGCCGGCCGCCGAGTGAGTTCGAGGAACAGGTCCTCGAGGTCGGCTTCCTGGGTGGAGAGATCGAGAATCCTTAAGTTGGCCGCCTGGCAGCGCGCCAGCACGGCATCGAAGGGCAAGAGACTCGGGCGATACTGCAGCCTGAGCCGCTTCGGCTCGAGCAATTCCGGGCCGAGATCGGCCAGCGCCTCGGGCGGCGCCTCAAGCGGCTCGGCCAGCGTGAGGATCACATCCTTGCGGTCGAGCTGGCCGATCAGCGCAGGCGTGCGGTCGCAGGCCACCACGCGGCCGTGGTTGATGATGGCAACGCGGTCGCAGAGCGCCTCGGCTTCTTCCAAATAATGCGTGGTCAGCACCACCGTGGTGCCGGCTTGATTCAGCCGCCGCACATAGGCCCAGAGCTGCTGGCGCAATTCGATATCGACGCCGGCGGTCGGCTCGTCCAGCACCAGCACCGGCGGCGCATGCACCAGCGCCTTGGCCACCAGCAGCCGCCGCCGCATGCCGCCCGAAAGCGTGCGGGCATAGGCCTCGGCCTTCTCGGTGAGGCCGACGGCGGCGAGAATGGCGTCGGTCTGGCGTTCGGCCTTGGGCACACCGTAGAGGCCGGCCTGGAATTCCATCGCCTCGCGCGGCGTGAAGAAGGGATCGAGGTTGAGTTCCTGCGGCACCACGCCGATGGCGGCGCGGGCCCGGCGGGCATCGCTGTCGATATCATGGCCCCAGATCGCGGCAGAGCCCGAGGTCTTGCGCACCAGCCCGGCCAGGATGTTGATCAGGGTGGATTTGCCCGCCCCGTTCGGCCCCAGCAGACCGAAGAAGCTGCCCTTCGGAATCTCAAGATCGACGGCATCCAGGGCCAGCTTGGCGCGCGGGCCGGAACCATAGGTCTTGCTGAGCGCGGAAAGGCGGATGGCGGCGGGTTCGGACATGGCGGCCAGAAGAAAAAAACCGGAACAGATGGGTGCCTGAGACTGGCATCCGGCGTGGCGTTGGGCTAGGTATCACCCCATAACGCTGCGGTCAAATTCCGCCAGACGAGGGTCGCCATGGAACCAGTGGAAACCAAGGAAGTGGACAGCACCCGGATCGCCTGCGACGGCGATGGCGCCGCGCTGGGCCATCCGCGCATCTACCTCAATATGGGCGAGAAGACCGAGATCGACTGCCCCTATTGCGGCCGCCGCTACGTGCTGAAGGCCGGCGCTGCGGCGCACGCGCATTAAGCACCCGCTTGTGAGCGCCGCCCCGCATCGCCTCTATCTGGTCGACGGCTCGGGCTATATCTTCCGCGCCTACCATGCCCTGCCGCCGCTGACACGCAAAAGCGACGGCATGCCTATCGGTGCCGTTTCCGGCTTCTGCAACATGCTGGCGAGTTTGCGCGAACGCGCCGAGGCAGATGGCGCACTGAGCCATATGGCGGTGATCTTCGATGCCGGCCGCGAAACCTTCCGCAACGAGATCTATCCCGCCTACAAGGCCAACCGCTCCGAGACGCCGGAAGACCTGATCCCGCAATTCGCGCCAATCCGCGATGCCGTGCGCGCCTTCTCGCTCGCCTGCATCGAGATGGAGGGCTTCGAGGCCGACGACCTGATCGCCACTTATGCCCGCCAGGCCCGCGAGCAGGGCATGGAAGTGGTGGTGGTTTCCTCCGACAAGGACCTGATGCAACTGGTGCGCCCCGGCGTGGCGCTCTATGACCCGATGAAGAACCGCAGCATCGGTGCGCCGGAAGTGATGGAAAAATTCGGCGTCGCGCCAGACAAGGTGGTGGATGTGCAGTCGCTGGCCGGCGACAGCACCGACAATGTGCCCGGCGTGCCCGGCATCGGCATCAAGACCGCGGCCGAACTGATCAACACCTATGGCGACCTCGACACGCTGCTGGCCCGCGCTGCCGAGATCAAGCAGCCGAAGCGGCGCGAAAGCCTGCTCAGCAATGCCGAGAAGGCCCGCATCAGCCGCCAGTTGGTGCTGCTGAAGGACGACGTGCCGGTGAAGGAGACACTGGACGATTTCGCCATCCGCCCGCTCGACTGGCCGACGCTTGATGCCTTCCTCGCCTCGATGGAATTCCGCACCCTGCGCGGCCGCCTGGAAGCGCGCGTGAAGGGCCTGGTGCCGGCGAGCAAGGCTCAGCTCACCGATCCGGATACAGCGCGCCTGCAGGATGCGCCGGAAATGGCAGCGGCGCCGGCGGAAGCGCAGTATGAACTGGTGCAGGATCTGGAGCGACTGGAAGCCTGGATCCGCCACGCGGTCAAGGCCGGCATCGTGGCGGTGGATACCGAGACCACCGACCTGATCGCCACCCGCGCCGAACTGGTCGGCGTGTCGATGAGTGTGGCGCCAGGCGAGGCCTGCTACATCCCGGTGGGGCATACGGCGCCGAACGGCGACGGCCTGGATCTTGGCGGCGGTGGCCGGCCGAAACAGATTCCGCTGGATCAGGTGGTCGCTGCGCTGAAGCCGCTGCTGGCCGATGAAACCGTGCTGAAGATCGGCCAGAACATCAAATACGACATGGTGGTGCTGGCGCGCTACGGCCTCAGCGTGGCGCCCTATGACGACACCATGCTGCTGTCCTACACGCTGGATGCCGGCAAGCATAATCACAACATGGACGATCTGGCCGAACGCCATCTCGGCCATACCACGATCAAGTTCGACGACGTGACCGGCACCGGCAAGGCGCGCATCACGTTTGACCGCGTGCCGCTGGACAAGGCGCTGGCCTATGCCGCCGAGGATGCCGATATCACGCTGCGACTGCACCGCGCGCTGAAGCCACGGCTGCTGAGCGACAAGATGACCACGCTGTATGAGACCATCGAGCGGCCGATGCCGCGCGTGGTGGCGGCGATGGAGCTGGCCGGCGTGAAGGTGGACAAGGCCGAGCTTAATCGCCTGAGCGCCGATTTCGCCAACCGCATGGCTGCGCTGGAACGCGAGGCGCATGAACTGGCCGAGGAGAGCTTCAATCTCGGCTCGCCGAAGCAGCTTGGCGAAATCCTGTTCGACAAGATGTCACTGCCCGGCGGCAAGAAGGGCAAGACCGGCGCCTATGGCACCGGCGCCGATGTGCTGGAAGAATTGGCGGCGGCAGGCCACAAGCTGCCGCAGGTGGTGCTGGACTGGCGCCAGTTGCAGAAGCTGAAGGGCACCTACACCGATGCGCTGCAGGAGCAGATCGGCAGCGATGGCCGCGTCCATACCTCCTATTCGCTGGCCGCCACCAGTACCGGCCGCTTTGCCTCTTCCGATCCCAACCTGCAGAATATCCCGATCCGCACCGAGGAGGGCCGCAAGATCCGCCGCGCCTTCGTGGCCGAACCGGGACACAAGCTGATCAGCGCCGACTATTCACAGATCGAATTGCGCATCCTGGCGCATATCGCCGATATCGGCGCGCTGAAGCAGGCCTTCCTTGATGGCGTGGACATCCATGCCCTGACCGCCAGCCAGGTATTCAACGTGCCGATCGAAGGCATGGACCCGATCGTGCGCCGTTCCGCCAAGGCGATCAATTTTGGCATCATCTATGGCATGAGCGCCTTTGGCCTCGCCGCCCAGCTCGGCATCCCGCAGCGCGAGGCCGCCAACTATATCGATGCCTACTTCAAGCGCTATCCCGGCATCCGCGACTATATGGACCGGACCAAGAAGCAGGCGCATGAAATCGGTTATGTCAGCACGGCCTTCGGCCGCCGCATCCATCTACCGAACATCAACTCGAAGAATCCCGCCGAACGCTCCTTCCTGGAGCGCGCCGCGATCAACGCACCGATCCAGGGCACGGCGGCCGACGTGATCAAGCGCGCCATGGCCCGGCTGCCCGATGCGCTCCGTGCCGAGAAGCTGAGCGCCCGCATGCTGCTGCAGGTGCATGACGAACTGGTATTCGAGGCCCCGGAGGCCGAGGTTGATGCAACCATCGCTGTTGCCAAACGGGTGATGGAAGGTGCGGCAAGCTTGAGCGTGCCGCTCGATGTCGAGGCCGGCGTCGGCGACAATTGGGACGACGCGCACTGAATGCCGCGCATGGATCCCGGCTTCGCACATTAAGTTGTGCTTATTCAGCCTGTTAACCATGCTGCTGAAGCATTTTGAAACTGTATTACCGTTAGTTCCAGGTTGACGCTGGCCGGCAGCAGAGGGAATCCTCTGCCCCGGCTTGCTACTCACGGCGTTTTTAGAGGCCAAGTCGTTCGCGCCGTGGTTAATTGTGTTAACCGTGGATTGTTTGACCACCAGGAACTTTCATGCCCAAGCTTTCCTTCTCCACCATCGGCCGGCCGCTACGCATCGCGCTCGGGCTGTTCCTGCTGGCGCTGTTCGCCTACACCCTGCTGCCTGGCACAATCACCGGCGGCGGGCAAAGCGGCCGCATCAACGCCGAACTGATCACGCTGCGCTCGCCCATTGATGGCCGCGTCACGTTCAGCACCGCACGTATCGGCGAACGTGTTACCGCCGGGCAATCGCTGGCGACTGTCACCTCACCGCCGGACCGCGACGTGCGCCTTGCCGATCTGGAAGCCCAGTTCAAGGCACTGACTGAGCGCCTGGCCAGCATCACGGCGCAGCAGGAGGCCTTGTCGCCGATCGTGACGCGTCTGGATGGCGAGAATAAAGGCTTCCAGGCCGCCGTGATTGCCAGCCTGGATGCACAGGTTGCCCAGGCCGTAGCCAAGGTGAAGCGTTCCGAAGCCGCCATCGTGCTGGCCGAAGCACAGTACAAGCGCATCCAGCCATTGGTCGCCGCCGCCTATGCCACGCCGGCAGAACTGGACCAGCGCCTTGCCACCCTGAATATCAGCCGCGCCGACCTGGCTGCTGACCAGAAGGCGCTGGAGCGCCTGCGCAAAGAGCGCGAAGCGGCGGAGAAAGGCATCTACCTCAACGACTCCTATAACAATGCCCCCTATTCGCAGCAGCGCCGCGACGATGTGGAATTGCAGCGCCTGACGCTTGCCACCCGCCGCGCCGACCTGGAAGCCGAGGTGGCGCAGCTTCGCCGCCAGGTGGAGGCCGAGCGCCGCCGCCGGCTGCAGGTGGATGGCGCGGTGATGCAGGCACCGGTTGCCGGCATCCTGTGGCGCCAGATGGAAAGCGAAGGCGCCACCATCGGCACCAGCGCGCCATTGTTGCAGGTGGTGGATTGTGGCCGGTTGTTCTTTGAGGTGATCCAGGAGCGCCGTGGCGAGGAGACACCTGGCATCGGCACCAATGTCGAGATCAGCTTCCATGATGGCCGGCAGCAGACCTCGCGGCAGGCAAGGCTGGCAGCGATCCGAGGCGAGCAGGATAGCGACCGGGGCGACATCGCCATCGCCGGCAACCTGCAGGCCAGCCAGCTCCGCCTGATCTATGCCCTGGCGCCGGCAAGCGAGCCGACGCTGAGCTGCCCAGTCGGCCAGACCGGCTATCTCAGCAGCAGCGGCCCGGGCCTTGCCCGCCTGATTGCCAAAGCGCAGGCCGGCATCGACGGCATCATCGCGCGCTTCAAGCAATAACGCCGATGCAGGACTGGATCGCCTGGATTCCCGGCGCGGCGTTCCTCGCCGCCCTGCTGCTGCTGCTGCCGGCGATCTCGCCAAACAATCTGCTGGTGCGCCGCGCCTTGATCCTGCTCGTGCTGGCGCTGTCGATCCGGTATTTCTGGTGGCGCATCGCAGACACCATCCCGGAGATCGAAAAGCCGCTGGATTTCATCTTCGGCCTGCTGTTCCTCGGCCTGGAACTGATGCTGGCCTTCAGCACCTATATGTGCCTGCTGACCTTCTGGCGCCACCGCGACAACCGCCCACAGGCCGAACGCAATGAAATCGAAAGCCACCGCCGCACCGATCTGCCGGCGGTGGATGTGTTCATCCCCACCTATAACGAATCCTGGGAAGTACTGGAGCGCAGCATCCTCGGTGCCAAGGCGCTGGATTATCCGCATTTCAAGGTCTGGGTGCTGGATGACACGCGGCGCGACTGGCTGCAGGAAAAATGCGCCGAGATCGGCGTGCGCTATCTGCGGCGGCCGGACAACAAGGGGGCCAAGGCTGGCAACCTGAATAACGCCCTGACTATCTCGAAGCAGGAAACCGGCGCTCCCTTCATCATGGTGCTGGATGCCGATTTCGTGCCAAAGCGAAATTTCCTGCGCCGCACCATCGGCTTCTTTGACGACCAGCGCGTAGCCCTGGTACAGACACCGCAATTCTTCTTCAACCCGAACATGCTGCAGCATAATTTCATGCTGTCGGAAAGCTGGGTCGATGAGCAGCGCTTCTTCTTCGATACGCTGCAGCCGGCGAAAGACGGCTGGGACGTATCCTATTGCTGCGGCACTTCCTTCGTGGCTCGCCGCGCCGCCATTGAGGCCGTCGGCGGCTACCCCACCGAAACCATCACCGAGGATATCCTGCTCAGCTTCAAGCTGATCGATACCGGCTATATCTCGCGCTATCTCAATGAGAAGCTGTCCACCGGCCTGGCACCGGAGACGATCAACGAATACATCAAGCAGCGCAGCCGCTGGGGCATCGGCGCCATCCAGTCGCTGTTCGTGCAGGTTGGCCCGTTCGGGCGCAACAACCTGAAGCCGTTGCAGCGCCTGCTGTTTCTCGAGACCGCGAATTACTGGCTGAGCCTGCCAACCTTCTGCCTGTTTTCGTTATTCGCCCCCCTGCTCTACTGGTATGGCGGCATCTCGATCCTGCGTGCCGAGCTGGCGCCCTATACCTACCATTTCATCCCGGCCTTCTTCTCCTCCACGGCGTTGTTCGTGTGGGTGTCATCGGGCCGTATCGTGCCAATTCTCACCGATCTCACAGAATTCATCTGCGCCTCGCGCGTCGCGCCCTCGGTATGGTCGGCCCTGCTGTTCCGCAAGGTGCAGCCTTTCCGCGTTACCGGCAAAGGCCTGCTTTCCACCAGCATCCAGGTCAACTGGCCGGTCTTCCTCGAGGCCGGCACCCTGTTCGTGCTGACCGCGGTGGCGGTGCTGGCCTTCCACAGCCATCTGATCGACGGCCTGCTGCCCGATGGCGGCGACCCGACGCTGTATGTGTTCTGGAGCTGCTGGAACCTGCTGATCCTGTCGCTGGTGATGTTGCTGGCGATCGAGCGCCCGCGCATGCGTCGCGAGGAGCGTTTCCTGATCGACGAAACCGTGCGGATCAACTGGCGCGGCGGCAGCCTGACCGCAAACCTTGCCGACATGTCGGTTTCCGGCGCGCGGCTGATCATGGACCCGAACCAGGCAACCAAGCTGCGCGACGAAGCCGTGACGCTGGAAACCAGTGACTGCCCGGCACTTTCGGCGCAGGTGACCGATGCCGGCGGCAAGCATGTGCATCTGCGCTTCGATTCCGAGGAACAGCGCGCCAGCATCGTCACCAAGCTCTATACCGGCCCCTATGACAGTGTCGCCCGCCGCGCCAATATCGCCACGGCGCTGAAAGGCGTGTTCCGCAACGCCTTCGGCCTGGAACGCTAAGTCAGCGACACCACAAAAAAAACGGCGCCGGATTGCTCCGGCGCCGCCTGTCAGATCAAAGCTCGAGGAAGCCTCAGGCTTCGCTGGCCTTCTCTTCCGAGATCGCAGCCTGTGCCGCCGCGAGGCGGGCAATGGGCACGCGATAGGGCGAGCAGGACACGTAGTCGAGGCCGGCCTTGTGGAAGAAGCGCACCGAGGACGGGTCGCCGCCATGCTCGCCGCAGATGCCGAGCTTGATGCCGGGGCGGGCCTTGCGGCCACGCTCGACAGCAGTACGCACCAGTTCGCCGACACCCGACTGGTCGATGCTGACGAACGGATCGCGCTCGAAGATGCCGGCCTTGAGATAGTCTTCCATGAACAGGGCCGAGTCATCGCGGCTGATGCCGAGCGTGGTCTGGGTCAGGTCGTTGGTGCCGAAGGAGAAGAATTCGGCATGCTCGGCGATCTCTGCGGCGCGCAGAGCGGCGCGCGGCAGTTCGATCATGGTGCCGACCAGATACTTCAGCTTCTTGCCGGTTTCCTTGGTGACGGCGGCAGCCACCGCATCCACGCGGCGCTTCAGCACGTCGATTTCCACCTTGGTGGCAACCAGCGGGATCATCACCTCAGGCTCCACTGCCTTGCCGTTCTTCGAGGCTTCGACAGCGGCCTCGAAAATGGCCCGCGCCTGCATCTCGTAGATTTCCGGGAAGGAAATGCCGAGGCGGCAGCCGCGATGGCCAAGCATCGGATTGGTCTCATGCAGCGCCTTGGCGCGCTCGCGCAGGGCATCGGCCGAGAGGCCCGAAGCCTTCGCCACGGCGGCGAAATCGGCATCGGTATGGGGCAGGAATTCATGCAGCGGCGGATCGAGCAGGCGGATCGTCACCGGACGGCCGGCCATGATCTTGAACAGCTTCACGAAGTCGCCGCGCTGCACCGGCAGCAGCTTGGCCAGCGCCTTCTTGCGGCCCTCCACATCGGCAGCGAGGATCATCTCGCGCACCGCCGTGATACGGTCGGCATCGAAGAACATATGCTCGGTGCGGCAGAGACCAATACCCTCGCAGCCGAACTTGACGGCGGCTGCGGCATCCGCCGGGGTCTCGGCATTGGTGCGCACCTTGAGGCGGCGCAGCTTGTCGGCCCAGCTCATCAGGGTGGCGAAATCGCCAGACAAAGCCGGCTCGATGGTCGGCACCAGGCCGAGGATCACTTCGCCGGTGGAACCGTCGATGGTGATGATATCGCCCTTGTTCACCACAGTGCCGCTCACCGTCATGCGGTTGGCGGCATAGTCGATGCGCAGCGCACCGGCACCAGAGACGCAGGGCCGGCCCATGCCGCGCGCCACCACGGCGGCGTGGCTGGTGGTGCCGCCGCGCGCCGTCAGAATGCCCTTGGCGGCATGCATGCCGTGAATGTCTTCCGGCGAGGTCTCGATGCGCACCAGGATGACGGCTTCGCCCGAAGCGGCCAGCTTCTCGGCCTCATCGGCATTGAACACCACCTTGCCGGCGGCGGCGCCCGGCGAGGCGGCGAGGCCCTTGGCGATCACGGTGCGCGGCGCCTTCGGATCCGGCGTCGGGTGCAACAACTGGTCCAGCGAAGCCGGATCGATGCGGGTGACCGCCTCAGCCTGGCTGATCAGCTTTTCCTTCACCATGTCCACCGCAATCTTCAGCGCGGCCTTGGCGGTGCGCTTGCCCGAGCGGGTCTGCAGCATCCACAGCTTGCCCTGCTGCACGGTGAACTCGATATCCTGCATGTCGCGGTAATGCTTCTCGAGCTTCTGGAACACGTCCGTGAGCTGCTTGAAGGTGCCCGGCATGGTTTCCTGCATGGACGGCATGTCGTTGCCGACCTTGAGGCGCGCCACCTTGGTGAGCTGCTGCGGCGTGCGGATACCCGCCACCACGTCCTCACCCTGGGCATTGATCAGGTATTCGCCGTAGAAGGCCTTCTCACCGGTGGAGGGGTCGCGGGTGAAGGCGACGCCGGTGCAGGAGGTGTCGCCCATATTGCCGAACACCATGGCCTGCACGTTCACCGCCGTACCCCAGCTTTCCGGGATATGGTTCAGTGTGCGGTAGGTGATGGCGCGGTTATTCATCCAGCTTGAGAACACGGCACCGATGGCGCCCCAAAGCTGGTCGCGCACATCCTGCGGGAAGGGCTTGCCCAGTTCTTCCTTCACCTTGGCCTTGTAGGCGACAACCAGGGTCTTCCAATCCTCGGCGGTCAATTCGGTATCGAGCGTGAGGCCCTTGTCCTCCTTGTGCATTTCGAGCAGTTCCTCGAAATGCTCGTGGCCAACATCCAGCACCACGTTGGAATACATCTGGATGAAGCGGCGGTAGCTGTCCCAGGCGAAACGCTCGTTGCCCGACTGCTTGGCCAGCGCCTGCACCGTGGTGTCGTTGAGGCCAAGATTCAGCACTGTGTCCATCATGCCCGGCATCGAGGCGCGGGCGCCCGAGCGCACCGAGACCAGCAGCGGCATCACGGAATCGCCGAACTTGGCGCCAACCAGCTTTTCGATCCGCGCCAGGGCGGTATCCACCTGGGCCTTCAGCTCGGCCGGATACTTGCGGCCATTCTTGTAGAAGGCGGTGCAGACTTCGGTGGTGATGGTGAAGCCCGGCGGCACCGGCAGGCCGAGATTGCTCATCTCGGCGAGATTGGCGCCCTTGCCGCCCAGCAGCTCGCGCATCTCGGAACGGCCATCGGCGCGGCCATCGCCGAAGGAATAGACCAGCTTGCCCTTCGTCGCGGCCTTCGGCGCAGCGACCTTCTTGGCCGCAACCTTCTTCGGCGCAGCCTTCTTGGCCACGACTTTCTTGGCTACGGTCTTCTTCACGGTTTTCGACTTGGTCTTGGGCTTAGCCATGACAAAATCATCCCTCGATTTGCGAAAAGTCGGCGATACGATCCATGCTGCCGGCGACAGCGGCAAGCAGGCTTAAGCGGTTGCGGCGCAGGGCCGCATCTTCGGCATTGACGGTGACGCGCTCGAAGAAGGCATCCACCGGCTGGCGCATCAGGGCCAGCGCGGCGAGATACTTGGCGAAGCCGACAGCATCAGTGGCGCCAGCGCCCTCGGCGCGGCCGATCTCGGCCAGGCAGGCGGCCAGCGCCTTCTCTTCGATCTGGCTGAGGAAGCCTTCCGCCACATCGCTGAGCGGCAGGTCCGGCGTCTTTTTCAGTTCGGCGCGGACAATGTTATTGGCGCGGCGATAGGCGGTAAGCAGGTTGCCACCATCCTGGGAGGCCAGGAAGGCACCCAGCGCCTCGGCCTTGGCCACCACGCGCAGCAGGTCATCATCGCCGCCAATGGCGAACACGGCGCTGATCACATCATGCCGCACGCCCTTCTCGCGCAGGAACACCTTGAGGCGGTCGACAAAGAAGCGCAGCAATTCATCCGGCACATCGCGGCCCGCTTCGGCCTTAGCCGAATGCAGCGACAGCGCCGAGGCGAATAGCGGCTTCAGCGCGATGCTAAGCTTGTTTTCCAGGATGATACGGATAACGCCCAGCGCGGCACGGCGCAGCGCATAGGGATCTTTGGAACCGGTCGGCTTCTCGTCGATGGCGAAGAAGCCGGTAAGAATGTCGATCTTGTCGGCCAGCGCGACGCTCACCGCCACCGGATCCGAGGGGCAGCGGTCGGTCGGGCCCTGCGGCGAGTAATGCTGCGCGATGGCTTCCGCCACCGCATCGGACTCGCCGTCATGGCGCGCATAATAGCGGCCCATGATGCCCTGCAATTCGGGGAATTCACCGACCAGGCCGGTGAGCAGATCGGCCTTGGCAAGCTCTGCGCCACGGCGGGCCTGCTTCGTATCGGCGCCGACCAGGCCGGCAATCTCGAAAGCCAGGCGCTCGATACGCGCCGACTTCTCGGCCAGCGTGCCGAGCTTGGCATGGAACACGATGTCCTTGAGGCCCGGCAGGCGGGCATCAAGGCGCTGCTTGCGGTCCTGGTCCCAGAAGAACTTGGCATCCGAAAGGCGCGCGGCGAGCACGCGCTCGTTGCCGGCGACAACCTGCTTGCCACCATCGTTGGTCAACGTGTTGGCAACGATGACGAAGCGCGGCGCCAGCCGGCCCTCGGCATCGTTCAGCGAGAAATACTTCTGATGCGTGCGCATCGCCGTGGTCAGCACTTCGCGCGGCACATCCATGAAGGCCTGCGGGATTGCGCCGAGCAGCACCACCGGCTGCTCCACCAGGCCCGCGACTTCATCGGCCAGGCCCGGATCGTCAACCAGGGTGAGCTTCTCGTTGCCGGCAGCGAAAGCCGCATCCTTGAGGATCAATTCACGGCGGGCATTGAAATCCGGCTCGACATAGGCGCCGCGCAGGCTGCGCAGCCAATCGGCGGCATCGCGCACCACCAAGCGCTTCGGCGCCATGAAGCGGTGGCCATGGGTGCTGTCGCCGGCCTTGAGATGGCCGAAGCTGAACGGCACCACCTGGCCTTCGAACAGGCAGAGGATGCTGTGCAACGGGCGCACCCAGCGCAAGGAGTGATCGGCCCAGCGCATCGATTTCGGCCAGGGCAGCGCGGCCAGTGCCGTGGGCAGCAATTCCTGCAGCACTTCGGCCGTGGCACGGCCCTGCTTCTCGATCACCGCGAACCAGAATTCGCCCTTGCCGGTATCGCGCTTCTCGCACTGCTCCAGGCTGGTGAGCCCGGCCGAACGCAGGAAACCCTGCACGGCCTGATCCGGCGAGCCGACGCGCGGCCCCTTCTTCTCTTCACGAATATCGGACTGGGCGCGCGGCAGGCCCTTCACCACCAGCGCCAGACGGCGCGGCGTGCAATAGGCGGTGGCTTCGGTGAAGCCCAGGCTGGCCTGGCGCAGGCCATCGCTGACCAGACGCTGCAGATCCTCGGCAGCACGCTGCTGCATCCGTGCCGGAATTTCCTCGCTATGTAGCTCGAGCAGCAATTCGCCGAGCATCACGGCGTTCCTTCCGGCAGATGGCCGCGCGAACGCAGCCATTGGGTGCAGCAGGCCTTGGCCAGCGCCCGCACGCGGCCGATATAGGCGGCGCGCTCGGTGACGCTGATAACGCCGCGCGCATCCAGCAGATTGAAGGTGTGGCTGGCTTTCATGCACTGGTCGTAGGCCGGCAGCGCCAGGCCGACGGCGACCAGCCGGTTGCACTCGGCTTCCACATCGTTGAAGCGGCGGAACAGCTGCTCGGTATCGGCGTGTTCGAAATTGTAGGCAGAGAATTCCTGTTCGGCCTGCAGGAACACATCGCCATAGCTGACACCACGGCCGTTGAAATCCAGATCGTAGACGCGATCCTTGCCCTGGATATACATCGCCAAGCGCTCAAGCCCGTAGGTGATCTCGGCGGAAACCGGCGAACAGTCATAGCCGCCGACCTGCTGGAAATAGGTGAACTGCGTCACCTCCATGCCATCGCACCAGACCTCCCAGCCCAGGCCCCAGGCGCCAAGCGTCGGGCTTTCCCAATCGTCTTCCACGAAGCGGATGTCATGGCGCTTGTGGTCGATGCCGAGTACGGCCAACGAGTCGAGATAAAGGTCGAGCACATTCGCCGGGCTCGGCTTCAGGATCACCTGGAACTGATAGTAATGCTGCAGGCGGTTCGGGTTCTCGCCGTAGCGGCCATCCTTTGGGCGGCGCGAGGGCTGCACATAGGCCGCGTTCCACGGTTCAGGACCCAATGCGCGCAACGTGGTGGCGGGATGGAAGGTGCCGGCGCCGACTTCCATGTCGTAGGGCTGCAGAATCGTGCAGCCCTGACGCGCCCAATAGCCTTGCAGCGCAAGAATCAGGTCCTGGAAAGCGTGTGATACGGGCTGTCCGGTGGGCGCCATTATGCTGCCGATCCGTGCCAGGGGTGACGGAAAATCGGGCGGACCTTAAAGGCCGTGCCGCCCCCGGTCAAGCGCCCGCCAGAACTGCATTTTTGCACTGCGGAATAGGTTTTTCACGCCGCCCGAGTCGCAGCGCGTTCAGGCCCGCGTTGTGGGACAGCCAGGCGTCTCGCAGGGCGTGGTGACACCGACCGGCCGGTAGGTGCCGCAGCCGGGACAGGCAACCATGTCCTCACCGCCCATTTCGGCTGCCTGACTCGGCCTCGGGGCCTCCGCCGGAGGCTTCGCCTGCTCGCGCAGCTTGGCCTCTTCGGCAGCCTTCAGCTTTGCCTCTTCCAGGCGGTTGTAATAGCGGTAGCCATAATAGGCTGCGGCGATCACGCCGATCAGCAGCAGGTATTTAAGCATCGTGTCGGGTCATCCGGCCCTGTTTCGCCATTCCATTCAGCCATTCTATATGGGCAGTGCCGCGCCGTCGCGCAATACGGCATCGATTTCCGGGAAATAGCCGCCATCCGGGCGGTGCAGCACCAGGCCGGGCCGCAGAGTGAGCGGCGCCTTGCCACCCTTCACGGCGCGCAGGATCAGCCGTTTCGCTGCCTGGCCGGGCTTGGAATGCAGCGGAATCACCTCGATGCCACCGGCTTTTGGCTCCAGCGCGGCCAGCAGGGCGCCCAGTTGCTCCACCCGCTGGATCAAGGTGAGCCGTCCGCCGGGCCGGCAATAGCGCAGCATGGCGCCGATCCAGGCGGTGGCATCGGCCCCGGCTGCCAATTCCCCCTTTACCCCCCCATGGCGGGCCAGGGCGCGGCCGGGATCCGCCGCCACCCGGTGACGCGCCGGATCGAAATAAGGCGGATTGGCAAAAACCTGGTCGTAGCTGTTCGGCGCCACACCCGGGCCTAAGCTTTTGCGCTCGCGCAGGTCGCCGGCAAAGGCCCGCAGCCGCTGCTCCTGGCCATTGGCGGCGATATTGCCTTGTGCCAGCGCCACCAGGCCCGGCTGCAATTCGATTCCATCCACCTCCAGCCCGGGCACCCGGGCGGCGAGGCAGAGCATCGCCACCCCGGTGCCGCAGCCCAGTTCCAGCACCCGCTGGCCGCGCCGCGCCGGCACGGCGGCCGCCAGCATCACCGCATCGGCGCTGGCCCGCTGGCCCTTGCGCGGCTGCTTAAGCTGCACCCGGCCGCCCAGCAGCGCATCCAGGGTGGTATCCTGGGCGAAATCGGCCGATTCTCGGTCAGTCACACACAGCCCCCGGTGCAGTGCCAGGCTCGTGCAGCGCCCGGCGCTTGACCACGAGAGCATGCCAACTATGCTCCGACAAACGCGTTTTCAGTCTTGCCACAGGAATTGCCCCAGTGTCGCAACCGGCCCCGATCATCATGCCGAGCCCCGGCGGCACCCCCAGCATAGAGCCGCTGCGCCGCCTTGTCGCGGCCGAGATGGACGCATGCAACCGCGAGATCATCGCCCGCATGCAGAGCGATGTGCAGTTGATTCCGCAACTGGCGCACCACCTGATCGCCTCTGGCGGCAAGCGCATCCGGCCGCTGCTCACGCTCGGTGCCGCCAAGCTCTGCGGTTACGAGGGGGATAAACAGATCCTGCTCGCCGCCTGCGTCGAATTCATCCATACCGCCACGCTGCTGCATGACGATGTGGTGGACGAATCCGAGCGCCGCCGTGGTGCTGAAACCGCCAATGTGGTGTGGGGCAACCAGGCTTCCGTGCTGGTGGGCGATTTCCTGTTCAGCCGCGCCTTTCAGCTCATGGTGGAATCAGGCTCGCTGGAGGTGCTGCGCATCCTGGCCGGCGCCTCCGCCGTGATCGCCGAGGGCGAAGTGCTGCAGCTGATGACCGCCAATGACATGGATTCCACCGAAGCCGATTACCTCAAGGTGATCGAGAGCAAGACGGCGGCCCTGTTCGCCGCCGCCTGCCGCGTTGGCGCCGTGGTGGCGGACCGGCCGCTGGCCGAGGCCGAGGCGATGGATGCCTATGGCCGCGATCTCGGCATTGCCTTCCAGCTCATCGACGACGCCCTGGATTACGCGTCCGACGGCGCCACACTGGGCAAGAATACCGGCGATGATTTCCGCGAAGGCAAGGTGACCCTGCCCGTCGTGCTGGCCTTCAACCGCGGCTCGGAGGCCGAGCGTGCCTTCTGGCGCCGGGTGATCGAAACCCCGGAGCAGCAGACGCCGGAGGATTTCGCCGAGGCTTTGCGCCTGATGCGCCAGCACGGCACCCTGGCCGAGACCCTGGAACGTGCCCGCCGCTATGGCGCCCAGGCCAAGGCTCAACTTGCCGGCTTCAAGCCCGGCGCGATGCGCGACGCTCTCGCCGAGGCGGTGGATTTCGCAATCCACAGAGCGCTTTAACCCCTGTAACAGGACTGCCGCGATTTCCCCCGGCCACCGCTTGAACCGGGGGCGGCTAGGCGCTATACAAACGCCCGCAACCGCCGGACGGAGTGTAGCTCAGCCTGGTAGAGCACTAGCTTCGGGAGCTAGGGGCCGGAGGTTCGAATCCTCTCACTCCGACCAGGCGGTTGCCGGAACCACGCGTTTCCGAACAGTCTCCCGATAGAGAATGTAGAGACCGCTGGCGATCACGATTGCGGCGCCAGCCCAGGTCCACATATCGGGAAAATCCCCGAACAGATACCAGCCGAGCAGCACCGACCAGAGCAGGTGGGTATAGTCGAACGGCGCCACGATAGATGCTGCCGCCAATGAGAAGGCGCGGGTCATGAATAGCTGCGCCAGGCCGCCGAGCAGGCCGACGCCGATCAGCAACGGCCAGTCGGCAGCCGTGGGCGCCACCCAGAACCATGGCATCAGCAGGCCGGTATAGATGGTGCAGAAGCCGGTGAAGTAGAAAGCCGTGGTCACCGAGTTCTCGGTGGCGGTGAGCTTGCGGATCTGGATCAGCGCCATCGAATAGAAGAAGGTGGCCAGCACCACGAGCAGCGAAGCGGCGGGGATACCGCCCTCGCCCTGGCCAGGCCGCAGGATCACCAGCATGCCGAGGAAGCCGACCAGAATGGCCGACCAGCGGTGCGGCCCGACCTTTTCCTTCAGCAGCCAGACCGAGAGCACGGCTACGAAGATCGGCGCCGAGAAGGAAATCGCGGTGACATCGGCCAGCGGCAGCGTGCGGTAGGAATAGAAGAAGCACAACATCGCCAGGCAGCCATAGATCGAGCGGATGCCGTGGCCGGCCAGCCGCCTGGTATGCAGCAAAGCAATGCCGCCGCCATTGCGCCAGAGCATGAACAGGATCGGCGGAAAGGCGAAGAAACTGCGGCAGAACATGATCTGCGCCGTGGGATAGCTGCCCGCCAGCCACTTCACCAGCGCATCCATGACGCCGAAAACCGCCGCCGCCATCACCATGTAGCCGATGCCGATCGCCGTCTGACGTTCCTGGGACATGACCGGAGATATGGCCGAAGACATGCTGCGATACCGTGAAGAAAAAGCCCGGCATGGTTTTGCCATGCCGGGCCAGGATTTGCACCCCTCGCGGGGCCGAACTTCAGTTCAAGAAATCATCAGCTCAATGAATCCGTGACACGTACCCAGCGACCGCTCTTCACCTGCACCATGAACACGGAATCCGTGCCATGACGCTTGCCGGCGCCAAACGTCATCACCGGGCCGCCGAAGATATCCGCATAGCCCTGGATCGATTCCATGGCCTTGAGGAAACCCTCGGTGGTGAGGTCCTTGCCGGCGCGATCGAGCCCCATGACAACAAGATCGGCCGCGACGTAGGAGAACTGCGCTGCCGGGTTCGGATCGGTATTGAACTTGGCATGATAGCGCTCGACCCATTGCCGGATCGCCGGATTGGGCGAGTCACGATATGGCGCCTCGATCTGCGTCATGGTGTAGAGGCCTTCCGTGGCACCGCCCGGCGCACTCGACACGTTGAGATCGAAGGTGGCGGTGCTGCCCACCATATCGACATTCCAGCCCATCTTCTTGGCCGTGGACGGCGCGCCGATGGAATCGCGGATGATGGCGCCCAGCACGATCAGATCGCAATTGGCCGCGCGCAGGCGAGTAAGCTGTGCGGTGAAATCCGTATCGGTGGGTTTGTGCGTGGCGGTCTCCACCAGCTTAATATTCATCGCCTGGGTCTGATCTCGCGCGCCCTCGAAAATCTCGCGGCCGTAATCGGTGTCCTGATACAGCGCGCAGATATTCTTCTTGCCCTTCTGCTCGACGAAATACTTCACCGCGCCACGCATCTGGGCGTAGTAGGAGGCGCCGGCAGCCCATTTCAACGGATGGAACGGCTCGTAAAGCTGCCGCGCCCAGGATAGGGGAAACATGTTCGGCACACCGAGCTTGATGGCATCCGGGATCACTGCATTGTTCATCGGCGTGCCGGCGCCAAGCAGCAGCAGCATCGCCTTGTCGCGGTTCAACAGCTTGTTCGCCGCCTGCACCGCGCGCGGCACCTGATACTGGCTGTCCTCGATGACATAGCGGATCTTGCGGCCATGAATGCCACCGGCCGCATTCACCTCATCAAAGCGCATGCGTGCTGCATTGGAGGAATGCACCCCGAAAGCCGCGGCCACGCCGGAAAGATCGGTATGGGTACCGATGATGATCTCGGTCTTGGTGATGCCTTGGCCCTTGCCCTGGGCTTGCGCCGGCGCAGCGGTGAATGTGACGAAGGCGGCACCGCACAGCATGGCGGCCGCGATACGAACGCGGGTAGCGGACATGAGACCTCCCTGGTCGTCTTTTTGTTTTGTGTTACGCGGAAACAAAAAACGGCCGGCGGTTTTGCCGCCGGCCGCTGGTCTCGGGCTCAGGAGCCGTAATTCACGGGGCCATCGATCAGCACGAAGCGGCCTTTCTGTACCTGGAACAGGAAAGCCTCATCCGAACCCTGGCGCTTGTCCGGGCCAAAATTGACCACCGGGCCGCCGAAGATATCGCGATAGCCCTTGATCGATTCCATACCGGCGATGAACTTGTCCATCGTCGGGTCCTTGCCGGCACGGTCGATACCCTGGACGATCATGTCCATCAGCGAATAACCGTAGACGGCGCCGATATTCACATCGGCATTGTACTTGGCCTTGTACTTGTCCATCCAGGCCGCAAGCTGCGGCGGCGCCGTATCGCGATACGGCAGGATGGTGCCCGCCATGGTGTAGAAGCCTTCCGTGGCACCGCCCGGCGCCGAGGCGACGATCTGGTCATAGGAGGCCGACTGGCCGATGAAATCCACATCCATCCAGCCCATCTTGCGCGCCGTGCCATAGGGCACGATGGCGTCGCGCACGATGGAGCCCGACGCGATAAGGTCGCAGCCAGCGGAACGCAGCTTGGTGATCTGCGCCGTGAAGTCGGTATCGGCCGGCTTGTTGGTGGCGGTTTCCACCAGGGCGATCTTCATCGCCTGGGTCTGATCGCGCGCCGCCTCGAAGATTTCCTTGCCGAAATCGGTATCCTGGTAGAGCGTGCAGACCTTCTTTTTGCCCTTCTTCTCCACCATCCACTTGATGCCGGCACGGACCTGATCGTAGTAGGACGAACCGGCGGCGAACTTCATCGGATGCATCGGCGTGTACATCTGCCGCGCCGCCGTGAGCGGGAACATGTTCGGCACATTGGCCTTGAGCTGATCCGCCATCACCGCATTATTCATCGGCGTGCCGAGCGCACCGGCCATCAGGAAGATGTTGTCGCGGTTGATCAGCTTGTTCACGGCCTGCACGGCGCGCGGCACCTGATACTGATTATCCTCGACGATCAGCTTCAGCTTGCGGCCATAGATGCCGCCGGCTTCGTTCACCTCGTCGATGCGCATCCGCATGGCATTCGAGGAATGCACGCCATAGCTGGCGGCCGGACCGGAAAGGTCCGTATGCATGCCGATCACGATTTCATTCTTGCTGACACCGCGGACCTTGGCGCTTTGCGCCGCAGCCGCGAAAGGAACGGACAAAGCCACCACTGCAGCCAGCCCGACATACGTCACCCTGCTCATGTGCTCTCCTCCCGGTTTTATAATTCTTATTGGGAGGATAGTAGCGGAGCCAGAAACCCGCGCCAGCCCTTATTTTTCTGCGTCCCGCAATCTCGCATATGCGAAAAGAAAACGCCCGCGGGTTTCCCCGCGGGCGCCTTTCACGCCGGAAACCGGCGCGAAATTAGTAGGTCAACGGACCATCCACCATGGTGAAACGGCCCGACTTGATCTGGAACAGGAAGGCCGAGTTGGAGCCCTGGTGCTTGGTCTTGGAGAAGCTGATCACCGGGCCACCGAAAATATCGCGGTAGCCTTCGATCGATTCCAGACCCGCCAGGAACTTCTCGGTGGTCAGATCCTTGCCGGCCTTGTCCAGCGCCTGGATGATCAGGTCGGCGATGACCTGGCCATAAACCGCGCCGATATTCGGGTCAGCGCCGTACTTCGCCTTGTAGGCATCCCACCAGGCCGCAACCACCGGGCTGGCGGTGTCGCGGTACGGCATCATGGTGCCGGCGCCGACATAGAGGCCTTCGGTGGCGCCGCCCGGAGCGGAAGCCACGATCTGGTCGAAGCTGGCCGACTGGGCAACGAAATCGACATCCATCCAGCCCATCTTGCGGGCCGTGCCATAGGGCAGGATGGCGTCACGCACGATCGAGCCGAGGCCGATGACGTCGCAACCCGCCGAGCGCAGCTTGGTGATCTGGGCGGTGAAGTCGGTGTCGGTCGGCTTGTTGGTGGCGGTCTCCAGCACCGGCATGTTCATGGCCTTGGCCTGATCCTGCACGGCGTCGAAGATTTCCTTGCCGAAATCGGTGTCCTGATAGAGCGAGCAGATCTTCTTGCGGCCCTTCTTTTCCACCATGTATTTCAGGCCGACGCGGACGTGGTCGTAGTAGGACGACTGCGTCACGAACTTCAGCGGATGGAACGGCTCGGCCATCGAGCGCGCGGCAGTGAGCGGCGACAGGTTCGGCACGTTGGCCTTGAACTGCTCCGGGAACACCGCGTTGTTCATCGGCGTGCCGAGCGCGCCGGCCATCAGGAAGATCTTGTCACGGTTGATCAGCTTGTTCGCGGCCTGCACGGCACGCGGCACCTGATACTGGTGATCTTCCACGATCAGCTTCAGCTTGCGGCCATGCACGCCGCCTTGGGCATTGATTTCATCGAAGCGCAGACGCACGGCATTCGACGACGTGACGCCGTAGCTCGCCGCCGGGCCAGACAGGTCGGTATGCATGCCGACCACCACTTCGTTCTTGCTCACGCCACGCACGCTCTGGGCATGGCCAGCGCCGGCCACAAGAGCCAGCGAGGCGGCAAGGGCGCCGCCAATCATCGCAGTCCTGATACGCATCTCTGTCGTTCCTTCTCCAGGTTGGCCTATGGGACTTTTTTGAACCCCAAGGAGGCGGCTTATTCGCCGCCGCGGTACATTTCCTCGATCATATCCTTGTACTTTTCATTCACGAACTTGCGCTTCAGCTTCATCGTCGGCGTCAGTTCGTCATCCTCGGCCGTGAGCTGCTGCTCGATCAGCCGGAATTTCTTGATCGTCTCCACACGGGCGAAATTCTTGTTCACCTTCTCGATCTCCTGCCAGATCAGCTCCTGCACCTCGCGGGTGCGGCAGAGCGAGGCGAAGTTGGTGAAGGGAACGTTCAGGTCCTGGGCGTATTTCACCACATTGTCATGGTCGATCATGATCAGGCAGGTGAGGAATTTGCGGCGGTCGCCGATCACCACCGCATCCGAGATATAGGGGCTGAATTTCAGCTGATTCTCGATCTCGGAGGGCGTGATGTTCTTGCCGCCGGCAGTGATGATGATGTCCTTCATCCGGTCGGTGATCTTGACCCAGCCTTCATTGTCGATGAGACCGACATCGCCGGTATGCAGCCAGCCGTCCTTCACCGTCTCGGCGGTTTTGGTCGGATTGTTGAGATAGCCCATGAAAACATGCGGGCCGCGCAGCAGGATTTCGCCTTCGGGGCTGATCTTCACTTCCGTGTTCGGCACGCATTTGCCCACTGTGCCGAGCTTGAGGCGGTTATCCTGCGGCGCCGTGGCAAGGCCGACATTCTCGGTCTGGCCATAGACTTCGCGCATGTCCATGCCGAGCGCCAGATACCACTTGATCAGGTCGGGCGAAATCGGCGCGGCGCCCGTGGCAAGCCAGCGGCAGCGCTTGATGCCGATGATGCTCTTGACGTTCTTCAGCACCAGTTGATCGGCGAGCCAGAAAGCGGCGCGCAGGCCAAGCGAGGGGGTGCGGCCCTCCAGCTTGGTCTCGGCCATCAGGTAGCCGATGCCGAGCGCGTTCTTGTAGGCCCATTTGCCGATCGGCGTGGCATCCTTCATGCGGATGGCGATGGCGGAGAAGAACTTCTCCCACAGGCGCGGCACGGCAAAGAACAGGGTCGGCTGCACTTCCTGCAGGTTCTGCGCCACCGTGTCCGGGCTTTCGGCGAAATTCACCGTCGAGCCGGATTTCAGCGGCCACAGCACAGTGAAACCGCGCTCGGCGATATGGCAGAGCGGCAGGAAGGAAAGCTGCTCATCGGACGGATACTGCTCCATCAGCTTGTAGCTATTCTCAAGCTGGAACAGCAGATTGCTGTGGCTGATCATGGCGCCTTTGGGTGCACCGGTGGTGCCTGAGGTATAGATCAGGATCGCCAGGTCATCGGGCTTGCCCTTGGCCAGCTCGGCTTCCCAGAAGCCAGGATGCTGTTCGCCGAAGGCCTGGCCGAGCTTGAGCAGCTCATCGAAGCTGATCACCATCGGGTCGCGGAAATCGCGCAGGCCCTCCATGTCGATCACGATGATCTTCTTCAGCGTCGGTACGCGGTCGCGCACCTCCAGCGCCTTGTCGAGCTGTTCCTCATTCTCGGCGATATAGACGACGGTGCGGCTGTCGTTGAGAATATACTCGACCTGCTTGGCGGAATCGGTGGTGTAAATGCCGTTCGTCACGCCGCCGATGCCCTGGGTGCCCATATCGGCATAGAGCCATTGCGGGTTACCTTCCGAGATCACCGACACGACATCGCCGCGCTTCACGCCAAGGGCAGCCAACCCCAGGCCGGTATTCTTGGCATTTTCGCCATACTGGCGCCAGGTGATGGCATTCCAGATGCCGAAATCCTTTTCGCGCAGCGCGATGGCTTCGCCACGTTCGGCGCACCGACGCCAGAAATAGCGCGGGATCGTATCGCGCTGGATGACTTCGAGAATGTCCTTGTCGATCGCCACGTTCATTGCGGTCATGACGCTCTCCCCTATTCCCAGCCTCAGCGCCAGGTCTTGCGTTTCTTCCAGCGGCGCTTGCCGCGCACGCCCTCTTCCTTCTGGCCGAGGTAGAATTCCTTGATGTCTTCCTTCTCGAGCAGGCGCTCGCAGGTATCTTCCATCACGATGCGGCCAACCTCGAGCACATAGCCGAAATGCGCAGTATGCAGCGCCACATTGGCGTTCTGCTCAACGAGCAGGATAGTAGTGCCCTGCTCCTTGTTGATGCGCACAACAATCTCGAAGATTTCCTTCACCAGCTTCGGCGACAGGCCGAGCGAGGGCTCGTCCAGCAGCAGCAGCTTCGGGCGGCCCATCAGGGCGCGGCCAATCGCCAGCATCTGCTGCTCGCCACCCGACATCGAACCGGCCGGCTGGCTCTCGCGCTCTTTGAGACGCGGAAAATAGCTGAACACCAGCTCGATATCCTTGGCGATGCCATCGCGGTCGCTCCGCGTATAGGCCCCCATCATCAGGTTCTCGCGCACTGTGAGGAACGGGAAAGTCTCGCGGCCTTCCGGCACATGGCCGATGCCAAGCCGCATCACCTTGTCCGGATCCATCTTCTGGATCTCGCGGCCCTCGAAGATGACGCTGCCCTTCTGCGGGTCCATGACGCCGGAGATGGTCTTGAGGATCGTGGTCTTGCCGGCGCCGTTGGCGCCCAGGACCGTGACAATGGAGCCTTCCGGCACTTCCAGGCTGACGCCGCGGATGGCCATGATCGGACCGTAATAGGTCTCGATGTTCAACAGCTTGAGGATCGGTTCCGCCACGTGTCAGCCCCCCAGATACGCCTTGACCACTTCAGGGTGGCTCTGCACCTCGCGGGCGGTGCCGGTGGCCAGCACGCGGCCGTAATTCAGCGCCAGAACGCGGTCCGACACCTCGTTCACCAGGCTCATGTCGTGTTCCACCATCAGCACGCTGATGCCGAGATCGTCGCGGATATCCTGGATCCACCAGGCCATGTCCTCGGTTTCCTCGGTGTTGAGGCCCGAGGAAGGCTCGTCCAGCAGCAGCAGTTTCGGCTCGGTGCAGAGCGCGCGGGCCAGTTCCACCACCTTGCGCGCACCATAGGGCAGGTTCACGATCATGGTGTCGCGGTATTGCTGCAGGTCGAGGAAGTCGATCACCTCCTCCGCCTTCTCGCGATGCGCCACTTCCATTTTCCGCACGCTGGGCAGAAACAGCAATTCGGTGAGCAGGTTGGAGCCGCGATGGCAATGGCGACCGAGCAGCAGGTTCTGCAGCACCGTGGCATGCTCGAACAGCTCGATATTCTGGAAGGTGCGGGCGATGCCGAGCTTGGCGATATCATGCGGCGGCAGCCTGGTGATGTCCTGATCCTGGAATACCAGCCGGCCCTCGGTCGGGTTATAGATGCGGCTGATCAGGTTGAACACCGTGGTCTTGCCGGCGCCATTCGGGCCGATGATGGTGAACACGGTGCCCTGCTCGACCTCGAAGTCGACCCCGTCCACCGCCTTGATGCCGCCGAAGTTGATGGCGATGTTTTCGGCTTTGAAGAAGGTCACCGGTTGCGCTCCGACTTGGTGTAGGACTTCTGCTTCTTGAATGTCGCCCGCTTGTACATCGGGAACAGCGAGAAGAAGAGCTTCAGCTTGAGCCAGCGGCCATAGATGCCGTAGGGCTCGAACAGAATGAAGCAGACCAGGATGAGGCCGAACAGGCCGGGCTCGAGGCCCGGCTGGCGCGCAATAGTTTCAGGCAGGTAGTCGCGGCCGATGGCGATCAGCACCGGCAAGGCGCCCACGAAGGCCGCGCCGTAGATGGCGCCGTGGATCGAGCCGAGGCCGCCCACCACCACCATCAGCAGCAACTGGATCGAGAGCAGGATGTTGAAGGCATCCGGCGCGAGATAGCCGATCTTGTGCCCGAACAATGCGCCGCCGAAGCCGGTGAAGCCGGCCGAGACGGCGAAGGCCGTGGTCTTGTAGCGCGCCAGATTGACGCCCATCGACTGAGCCGCAACCTCGGAATCGCGGATGGCGATGAAGGCGCGGCCGGTTGGCGAGCGCAACAGGTTCAGCGCCGCCAGCACCGCCAGCACCAGGCAGAAGAAGGTGAGATAATAGAACGGCACGTCGTCGGTCAGCGCGACGCCGAAATACTCTGGACGCGAAACCGCGAAGCCCTTGAAGCCACCGGTGACGCTTTCCCATTTCACCAGCACGTGCTCGATAATGAAGGCGAAGGCCAGCGTGACAATGGCGAGGTACAGGCCGGTGAGCTTCAGCACGCGCGAACCGATCACCATGCCGATGAAGGCCGAAAGCAAAGTTGCCGCTGTGATGGCGATGATGAACGGCACGCCGTGGTGCAGCAGCACTGCATGCGTGTAGGCGCCGATACCAAGAAACGCGGCATGGCCCAGCGACACCTGGCCGGTATAGCCGGTAAGCAGCATCAGGCCGATGCCAACGATGGAGAGGATGAAGACGTAGGAAATCTCGCCGAGCCAGAAATCCTCCAGCACGAAAGGCGCCAGCAGCAGCACGAGCAAAAGCAGCCCGTACCAGAAGCGGTCCACCTTGTCGCGGGTGAGGTTGATATCCTGGTTATAGTCGGTCTTGAAGAAGAAACGCATGACCTACACCCGCTTGCGACCGATATTGCCGAACAGCCCCTGCGGACGCAGGAACAGCACCAGCAGGATGACGATGTAGGCCGCCACATCCTTGAGGCCTTCTTCAAGGTAGACGCCGGAGAACTGCTCGATGACACCGATCACCATGCCACCGATCACCGCACCGGGGATCGAGCCGAAGCCGCCGAGCACGGCGGCGGCGAAAGCCTTGAGGCCGAGCAGGCCCATGGTGACATCGATCAGCGCCACCGGCGCCAGCAGCAGGCCGGCCACGGCGGCAACGCCGGCCGAGATCGCCCAGATCAGCGAGAAGATCATCTTCACCGGAATGCCCATGTAGTAGGCGGCGAGCTGGTTCTGCGACGCTGCCTGCATCGCCACGCCAATACGGGTGTAGCGGAAGAAGGCGAACAGCATTGCACAGAGGATCGCGGTGCCGGCGATGATCGAAAGGGAGACATTGGCAATCAGCAGGCCGCCAAGCCGGGTGACGCCACCAGTGAACGGCGTTTCGAAGGCGCGCGTTTCGGTGCCCCAGGTCATCGAGGCGCCGGCGCGGAAGATGAAACCGAGGCCGATGGTGAGCATCACCACGGCGAATTGCGGCTGGCCAATCACCTGGCGCAGAATCAGTGCGTCGAGCAGGTAGCCGAATGCGGCCATCACCAGGACTGCGGCGACGAAGCCGACCCAGTAATTGTAGCCCATCAGCTCGATGACGGTGAAGGCGACGAAGGCCCCCAGCATCATCAGGTCGCCCTGGGCGAAATTCACCATTTCGGTGGCTTTGTAAATCAGCACGAAACCGAGCGCGACTAGGCCGTAGATGCAACCTGATGCCAGGCCGTTCAACAGCAACTGAACGATCTCAGACAGCTTAGCCTCCTCCCTTGCCGGCGCTTTTCGCGCCTGACGATTCTGTGCTTATGTTTGCCGTCAAGGTTGAAACATTATGGAAGGGCGCGGGGCGGGTCAATCCGTTTCCGGCTCGGATGAACCACGGTAACGTGACGTAACGTCAATATTTTTCCCGGGAGCGGCGCAGGTATGAACATCCCCTTCGTGAAGCAGTTGGACTTCACCTATGGCCAGGCCGCACGGCTGACCCCCCTGGTGCGGCGCGTGGTGGCGCAGAACCCCTCGGCTTTCACCTTCCACGGTACCGGCACCTATATCATCGGCCAGGGCAAGGTGGCGGTGATCGATCCCGGGCCGGATGATCCGGCGCATATCCAGGCCTTGCTGGACAGTATCCCGGGCGAGACGGTGAGCCATATCCTGATCACCCATACCCACCGCGACCACTCCCCTGGCGCCGCGCTGCTCAAAAAGCACACAAATGCGCCAAGCTACGGCTTCGGTCCGCATCCGGTTTCACCGGGCGGCGGTATGGTGGAGGAAGGCGGCGACCATGATTACCGCCCCGATGTGATACTCAAGGATGGCGATGTGGTGCAGGGCGAAGGCTGGACCGTTACCGCACTGCACACGCCAGGCCATATCTCGAACCACCTCTGCTTCTCGCTGCATGAAGAAGCGGCGCTGTTTTCCGGCGATCATGTCATGGGCTGGTCAACCACGGTGATCTCGCCGCCGGATGGCAACATGACGGATTATTACGCCTCGTTGCGCAAATTGCTGCCCCGCAGCGAAACCGTCTATTATCCCACCCACGGTGCGCCGATTGGCCAGGCCACCACCGGCATCACGCCGCAAGCCTTTGTTACAGGGCTGATCAAGCATCGCGAGGCGCGCGAGGCGCAGATCATGGCTTGCCTGGCCAACGGGCCGCAGACCATCCCGGCCATGGTTGAACGCATGTACGCCGATGTGCCGAAGCAACTGCACGGCGCCGCCGGCCGCTCGGTGCTGGCGCATCTGCTTCACATGGTGTCGGATGGGCGGGTGAAGGCTGCGCCTGCCGCCAACGAAACCGCATTATACAGCGCCGCTTAAACAGAACCGTATGATTACCGATTAACGCCTGCTGCGGGTTTCCATTGCCAACACCCTATGGTAGCGGCAAACTGGCAACCGCCGACAGAATGGCGGCAACCTTAGGCACGAGGGGATCGGTGAGCAGTACGCTTGATGACGAGATCCGCAAATCGACATACCCGCGCATCGTGGGTTTCGGTTTCCTGGACAATTGCTCGCCCAAAATCCGCCGCATGTGGGAATACTGGAACGCGCAACGCGGCGACCGGCTAATGCCATCGCGCCAGGATATCGACCCGCTGCAGATGCCGCGCGACCTGCTGCCCTGCATCCTGCTCACCGAAGTGCTGCCGGAGGCGCCCTGGCTGCGCTATCGCCTGGTCGGCACCGCCCAAGCCGCCTTGCGCGGCCGCGATCCTACCGGCCAGCCGGTGCAGGGCAATTACATGGGCGCCCATCTTGGCATCCCCGGCGACGATGTGATGCTGAACTACCGTATCGTGATCGAGAAGCGCACCGTGGTTTACACCTACAATCCGATCATCGGCGCCATGCCCGATGGCAGTTCGATGCGCCAGATGCCATGGCATGCCAGCAGTTCGGTGCTGATGCCGCTCTCAAGCGATGGCGACAATGTGGACATGGTGTTCTGTTTCAGCGACCTGGATAAGGATGGCCTGCACCCATGAGTTCCGCATCCATGAATAGCGTGACCGACAACACCGCCCGCAGCCAGTACGAACTGGACGTGAATGGCCAGACGGTGTTCGCCCGCTACCGCCGCCAGGAGGGCCAGACCCTGATCCTGCACGTGGAAGCGCCCGTGAATTTGCGCGGCACCGGCGCCGCCGATCGGTTGATGCGCGGCATCGTCGCACTCGCCGCCGAGCAGGGCACGACTTTGGTGCCGCTCTGCTCCTATGCCCGCGCCTGGATGGCGCGGCATCCAGGCTAATCGCTGAAATGAAAACGGCCGGGCTTGTAGCCCGGCCATTGATACCTTGCGATGCGTGACGAACAGGCGCCTTGATCACGCCCCCGGGGTGGGCAGCTTGTAATCCTTGAACTGCTCGCGCAGCTTGGTCTTGAGCAGCTTGCCGGTAGCGGTATGCGGCAGTTCGGTGACGAACACCACATCGTCCGGCAGCCACCACTTGGCGATCTTGTCGTCGAGGAATTTGAGCAATTCCTCCTTGGTGACCTCCTGGCCGGGCTTCTTGATCACCAGCAGCAGCGGGCGTTCCTGCCACTTGGCATGGAACACGCCGATAACCGCCGCCTCCTGCACCGCCGGATGGCCGACAGCGGCATTCTCAAGGTCGATCGAGGAGATCCACTCGCCACCGGACTTGATCACGTCCTTGGCGCGGTCGGTGATCTGCATGTAACCATCGGCATCAAGCGTCGCCACGTCGCCGGTGGTGAAATAGCCGTCGGCGTCGATAACGTTGCCGCCCTCGCCCTTGAAATAGCCCTTGGTGATCCACGGGCCGCGCACCTTCACATTGCCGAAGGCGACGCCGTCGCGCGGCAATTCGCGGCCTTCGTCGTCGGTGATCTTGATATCAACGCCATAGACCGTGCGGCCCTGCTTGGCCTGCACATCCAGGCGCTTCTCCAGCGGCAGGTCGCCGTGCTTCTTCAGCAGGTTGCCGGTGGTGCCCAGCGGCGACATCTCGGTCATGCCCCAGGCATGGATGACGAAGCAGTTGAACTGCTTGGCGAAGCGCTCGATCATTGCGCGCGGCGCCGCCGAGCCGCCGATGACGCAACGCTCCAGCTTGATATCGACCTTGGTGTCGAGCGACGGATTAGCATCGATATACTGGAAGAAGGCGAGCCACACGGTGGGTACGCCGAGCGAGAAATTACACTTCTCGTCGCGCAGCAGTTCATACACGCTCTTGCCGTCGAGCGCCGGGCCGGGGAAGACCAGCTTGGCGCCACTCATGCAGGCGCCATAGGGCACGCCCCAGGCATTGGCATGGAACAGCGGCACGATCACCAGGGCCGAGTCAGCCGAGCCGAGATTGAGGCCGTCGCGCTGGCAGACGGCGTAGCTGTGCAGCACGGTGGAGCGGTGCGAATACAGCACGCCCTTCGGATTGCCGGTGGTGCCGGAGGTGTAGCAAAGCGAGGAAGCCGTACGCTCGTCGAATTCCGGCCAGTCATAGTCGCTGCTCTCGGCGCCGATCAGGTCCTCGTAGCAATGCAGGTTGGGGATCTTGCTGTCCTTGGGCATATGCGCCGCATCGGTCATCAGCACAAAGCCCTTCACGGTCTTGAGCTGCGGCACCAGCTTTTCTACCAGCGGCAGGAAGGTCAGGTCGAAGAACAGGTAGCTGTCCTCGGCGTGATTGACGATGTAGTCGATCTGCTCCGGGAACAGGCGCGGGTTGACGGTATGCAGCACGGCGCCCATGCCGGACACGCCGTAATAGAGTTCAAAATGGCGGTAGGTGTTCCAGGCCAGGGTGCCGATGCGGTCGCCGAGCTTGACGCCCAGCCGGGTCAGCGCATTGGCGAGCTGCTTCGAGCGGTCGCGCAGGTCGCGGTAAGTATAACGGTGGATCGGCCCCTCGACAGACCGGGTCACGATCTCGGTGCGGCCATGGTACAGCGCCGCGAACTCGATCAGCGACGAAATCAGCAGCGGACGATCCTGCGTCAAACCAAGCATGCGCTTCCTCCCAAGGAACCATATATTTGCAGTGCGCCGATATTATGGAGCAGGCATTTGCGTCGCAATGGTTGCACCCCTGGCTGCCCCGGCGGCAAGCGAGCTTCATCACACTTTTTCGGCGACATAATCCCGTTACGGGGCAGCGGAATGGCCTCGCGCCAGGGTTCGGTCGGTCAGATTCGGCCAAACCCAAGGGTGAGGCAGGGAATCGATCCGATAGTCCTTGCATACATTCACACCCAAAATCAGGCGTTTGGTGCATTTTTCGGCAGGATCAAAAACTGCAACCAGAGGGTTTTTGCCCATAAATTAGACAACTTGATCAGTTCTTTACACCAGCGTGACTTTCGCGCCACAGGTTTGCGGCCTGATGTCTGGAGCAACGTGCAAGTGTTTGTTCGCCGACGGAGAATTTGCTTAATTCGCTGCGGGAAAAGTTTCTGGAGGTCTCCTTATGAAGACGAAGATTTTTGGCGCGCTGCTGGCCGCCGTGCTGTTTGCCGGTCCGGCCGTCGCGCAGGACAAGCCGGCTGACAAGTTGAACTTCACCGCCACCCTCGGCGGCGTGTCTGACTACCGCTTCCGCGGCCTGAGCCAGACCGACAATGAACCGGCGATCCAGGGCAGCATCGAAGCCGCCGTCACGATCTCCGACTACGTCACCGGCTACATCAATGCCTGGGGCAGCAACGTCAAGTTCGTGCCGCTGGTGCCGACCGACCAGGAAGCCAACGCCGAACTCGACTACACTGTCGGTTTGCGCGGCACCATCGGCAGCTTCGGCTACGATCTGAAGTACATCCTGTACACCTATCCGGGCGCCACCCGCGCTCTGAACTACGACTACACCGAATACGCCGCGGCCGTGAACTATGACTTCGGCTTCGTGATCCCGACCGTCGGTATCAACTGGTCGACCGGCTTCTACGGCAACACTGGCTCCGCCTCCTACGTCTACGGCGGCGTGAAGGTTCCGATCCCCTTCACCGAGTTCAGCCCGCGCGTGGTTGCCAACGTTGGCCGTCAGAAGGTCAAGGACAACACCACCTTCGGCGTGCCGGACTACACCGACTGGAACGTTGGCCTGTTCGCCACCTTCTTCGGCGCCCTCGATGTGGGCGTGCAGTGGGTCGACACCAACATCAAGGATGCCCAGTGCTTCCCGCAGGCTGGTGGCCGCAATCTCGGCGACCTCTGCTCCGGCGCCCTGGTCGGTTCGGTCGGTTACACCCTGACCTTCTAATTCAGCCTCACCGGGCTGTGTTTCAGAGCCGCCGCTGCCTCCGGGCAGCGGCGGTTTCTTTTTGCCTTCAGCCGAACCCTGACTTCAGTTGAAGCGCCCGATGCCGCCGCTGCCATCGGGCAGCAAGGGGGCAAGCCGGCGCCAGCTCGCCGCATCGATGCCGCCGAGCGCGTAGACTTCCAATCCCCGCCGCCGCGCCGCCCGCAGCAGCGCCGCGAAACGTAACGGCCCCAGGCCAGCCGCGCCTGGGTGGCTGGCCGTGGCAAAGACCGGCGAGATGAACACCCCCTTCACCCCTGCTCGTGCCGCGCGGTTGATGGCTGTCATGCCATGCGCGGCTGCGGTCACTGCCGGCAGGCCGTCGCGCCGGGGGCTTAGTAATGCGTGTTCCGGCAGATGCAGGCCATCGGCGCCGAGCCGCCGCGCCAACCCGGCGTCGCCAGCCACCAGCAGAATCAGCCCCAGGCGTCGCGTCAGCCTTCGCAGCCGGCGCCCTATCGCCTCGGCATCCTTGAGGCCATAGGGGCGGAAAACCACGCCACTGCCCGGCGGCAGCGCGGCCAGCAGCTTTGCCGGATCCGGCAGTCGCTGCGGATCGCTGAACAGCCATAGGCTCGGCTTGCCGCCCAAGGCCTTTTGCCCGGGCCGGGCCTTTCGCCGAAGCCAGACCTTTCGCCCGAGACTGGGCCTTGTTAGCGTGCCGCTCCGTTTCCGCATCATGTGATCATGCCATGTCCGATTCAGCTTCGACCATAGCCGGGGCAATCCATGCCATCCGCGCCACCCTGCCGGCCAGCACCACGCTGATCGCGGTGGCCAAGACCTTCCCGGCCAGTGCCGTGGAGGCCGCCTATGCCGCCGGCCAGCGCCATTTCGGCGAGAACCGGGTGCAGGAGGCAATGGAGAAATACCCTGCCCTGCGCGCCAGCCATCCGGGCATGGTGCTGCACCTTATCGGGCCGCTGCAGACCAACAAGGTTAAGCAGGCAGTGGCGCATTTTGATGTGATCCACACCCTGGACCGGCCCAAGCTGGCCGAGGAACTGGCCAAGGAATTCACCCGGCAGGATCGCCGCCTGCCCTGCTTCATCCAGGTGAATACCGGCGAGGAACCGCAGAAGGCCGGCGTGTCACCGCTGGAAGCCGATGCCTTCATCCGCGATTGCCGCGACCGCCTCGGCCTGCCGGTGGTGGGCCTGATGTGCATTCCGCCAGCCGACGAAGAGCCGGCGCCGCATTTCGCCCTGCTGCGCAAGATCGCCGAGCGCAACGGCCTGGCCGATCTCAGCATGGGCATGAGCGGCGATTACGAAATCGCCGCGGCTTTTGGCGCCACCTATATACGGGTCGGCAGCGCCATTTTTGGCGGGCGGAATTATCCCGCCGCCTGAAGCCTGCTTACTTCTTCGTGCCGCCGGAGGCGAGCATCACCTTGTCGCCAGTGATGGTGAAGCTGACCTGGCCGTCCTTGGTCTTGTAGGTCCACTGCTCAATCGGCCCGAGCTTGGAAATCTCGGTCGGGCGGCCGATGGCCTTTTCCAGTTCGGCCTTGGTGCCGGCCTTCTCGGCTTTCTTGATCACCTGTTCGCTGCTATCGGGGCCGCAGGCCACAACGGCGAGCGGCAACAGCAGGATCAGCAGCAGACGGGCAAGGCGGGCCATGGCGGCGACTCCGTTGGGTGGGCTGGCACCAATAAAGCGTGAAGCCGCGGGCGGCGTCCAGCCTTCAAGAGGGCCGACGCAATTCAATCATGACGGGCCAGCCATAAACGAACCGGGGCCCCGCTTCATTCCTGAAGACGGGGCCCCGGCGGAAAACTTAATACAGATCGGCTTAGAACTTGAGCGGGGTCACCTGACGCACGCCGGGGATTTCCTTCACCTTGGCCGCCACTGCGGCCGGGATCGGGCCATCCACTTCGACGAGGCAGATGGCTTCCTGGCCCTTGGCGGCACGGCCCAGATGGAAGGTGGCAATGTTGATGCCGGCATCGCCGAGCACGGTGCCAAGCCGGCCGATGAAGCCCGGCTTGTCCTCATTGGTGACGTAGAGCATGTTCGGACCAAGCTCGGCGTCAATGTCGATGCCCTTGATCTCCACCACGCGCGGGTTCTTGTTCGCGAACAGCGTGCCCGAGAGATGGCGCACCTTGTCGGCGTGGATGGTCACACGCATCAAAGTGGCATAGTCACCCTCGCGGTCATGCTTGACCTCGGAGACCTCGATATTGCGCTCCTTGGCCACCAGCGGCGCGTTGACCATGTTGACGCTGGAAAGCTGGCGGCGCAGCAGGCCTTCCAGCACGATGGCCGTCAGCGGCCGGGTATTCAGCGTCGCAACATGACCTTCATACTCGATCACCACCTTGGTCAGGTTGGCTTCCGCCAACTGGCCGACAAAGCTGCCGAGCTGCTCGGCGAGCTTCATATAGGGGCGCAGCTTCGGCGCGTCTTCTGCCGAGACCGACGGCATGTTCAGCGCGTTGGTGACAGCACCACTCAACAGGTAGTCCGAGATCTGCTCTGCCACCTGGAGCGCCACGTTCTCCTGCGCTTCGTTGGTCGAGGCGCCGAGATGCGGCGTGGCGACGAAGCGCTCATGGCCGAACAGCACGTTTTCCTTGGCCGGTTCGGTGACGAACACGTCGAAGGCAGCGCCGGCCACTTGGCCGGAATCGAGCGCTTCCTTCAGCGCCGCTTCATCCACCAGGCCACCACGGGCGCAATTGACAATACGCACGCCCTTCTTCGCCTTGGCTAGCGCCTTGGCGTCGAGGATGTTCTTGGTCTGCTCGGTGAGCGGGGTATGCAGCGTGATGAAATCAGCCCGCGCAAGCAATTCGTCCAGTTCCACCTTCTCGATGCCGAGTGCCTGGGCGCGTTCCGGGGTGAGGAACGGATCGAAGCCGACCACCTTCATCTTCAGCCCTTGAGCACGATCGGCAACGATGGAGCCGATATTGCCGCAGCCGATCAGGCCCAGCGTCTTGCCGTAAAGCTCGACGCCCATGAAGCGGTTCTTTTCCCACTTGCCGGCCTGGGTGGAGCGGTCGGCCAGCGGAATTTCGCGGGCCAGCGCCATCATCATGGCAATGGCATGTTCGGCGGTGGTGATCGAGTTGCCGAACGGGGTGTTCATGACGCAGACGCCGCGCGCGGTGGCAGCCGGGATGTCCACGTTGTCGACGCCGATGCCGGCGCGGCCGACCACCTTCAGATTGGTGGCGGCTTCAAGCACCTTGGCGGTGACCTTGGTGGCCGAGCGGATGGCGAGGCCATCATACTGGCCGATGATGGCGATCAGCTCGTCCGGCTTCAGGCCGGTCTTGATATCGACCTCGACGCCGCGAGTCTTGAAAATGTCGACGGCGGCCGGGCTCAACTCGTCGGAAATGAGAACCTTCACCATGGGGTGTTCCTCACAGGAGATAGGAGAATGGGGAGAGAGGCAGGCACGGCGGCGCCGTGCCTGCGGAACGTGAGCGCTTAGGCGGCGGCAGCCGGCTTGAAGCTGGCCTTCACCTGGGCGAAGGCCCAGTCGAGCCAGGGCAGCAGGGCCGCGGTATCCTTGGGCTCGACGGTGGCGCCGCCCCAGATGCGCAGGCCTGGAGGGGCATCGCGATAGGCACCGATATCCAGCGCCACGCCTTCCTTCTCCAGCACCGAGGCGACCTGCTTGGCCGCCGCATCCTGATCCTTCGGACCCAGCGCGGTGAACCAGGGATCGACGATCTTGAGGCAGATCGAGGTATTGGAGCGGATCGTCTTGTCGGCGCAGAGGAAACCGGCCCAGTCGGACTTGGCGACCCAGCCCTCAAGGGCGGCGAGGTTGGCTTCCGAACGCGCCTTCATGCCGGCGAGGCCGCCGATCGACTGGCCCCATTTCAGCGCATCGATGATATCCTCGACGCAGAGCATGGAGGGCGTGTTGATGGTCTCGCCCTTGAAGATGCCGTCGATCAGCTTGCCGTCCTTGGCCATGCGGAAGATTTTCGGCAGCGGCCAGGCGGGCGTGTAGGTTTCGAGACGCTGCACGGCGCGCGGGCTGAGCACGATCATGCCATGCGCGGCCTCGCCACCGGTCGCCTTCTGCCACGACCAGGTAGTGACATCCAGCTTGTCCCAGGGCAGGTCCATGGCGAATACGGCGGAGGTGGCGTCGCAGATGCTCAAGCCTTCGCGGTCTGCCTTGATCCAGTCGCCATTCGGCACGCGCACGCCCGAGGTGGTGCCGTTCCAGGTGAACACCACGTCGCGGCTCCAGTCGACCTTGGCAAGATCGACGATCTCGCCATAGCCGGCCTTCAGGCTACGCACGTCGGTGAGCTTGAGTTCCTTGGTGATGTCGGAAGCCCAGCCGGAGCCGAAGCTCTCCCAGCCGAGCACGTCGACGCCGCGCGCACCAAGCAATGACCACAGTGCCATCTCCACGGCGCCGGTATCGGAAGCGGGCACGATGCCGATCTTGTAATCCGCCGGGATGCCGAGGATCTGGCGGTGCAGCTCGATGGCTTCGACCAAGCGCGCCTTGCCCTCTTTGGAGCGATGCGAGCGACCGAGCAGGGCGTTTTTGAGGATTTCGGGGGTCCAGCCGGGGCGCTTGGCGCAGGGGCCGGAGGAGAAATGCGCGACAGCGGGACGCGCGGTAGGCTTACCAGTCATGTCTCTATCCTTCCAGATAGTAGCACTCCGTTGGGGGAGTGTGGCCCGCAGCCCTTCTACTCCGTCAGCCGGGCCCGCCGCAATGGGGAAAGCATGACAATTCGCCGCAGGGCTCGCCGAGTCAGCCAGGGAAAATCCACTCTCCCTGTGGTTGTTGTTTACGCTAGGGCATGAACCCGACAACACAGGGCAAAGCTCTGGGGATTTTTCCTGAAAACCAACAATCCCAGCAACACCGAGTGCATTAGCATTGGGTTATATTTCCCGATAAGTGCATGATCTTTCCAATATTTTTTGAATGATTCGTGTGGATATTTTTGCTAAAGGCCAATCCAACCCTTTAATTACGTCGTATCAAGATCATTCATAAACCAGCGCTCCCCAGCGCCTTGCCCTAAAGGTAATCCGTGTCCATATTCAACTTTTCCGAGCGCCGAGACGATACGGCGAAGATCGCCGCCGTGAACCGGTCCTTCGCCGTAATCGAATTCTCCCTCGATGGCATGATCCTCTCAGCCAACGAAAACTTCCTCACCGCCATGGGCTATACGCTCGAGGAAGTGCAGGGCAAGCATCACTCGATCTTCGTCGAGACGAGCTATCGCAACAGCGCCGACTACAAGGCCTTCTGGGCCAAGCTGGGCCGCGGTGAATACGATGCTGCTCAGTATATGCGCGTCGCCAAGGGCGGCCGTGCAGTCTGGATCCAGGCCAGCTACAATCCGATCCTGGATGCCAGGGGCCGGGTCTACAAGGTGGTGAAATTCGCCACCGACATCACGGCACAGAAGCAGCGCGATGCGGAATTCGAGGGCCAACTCGCCGCGATCCACAAGTCGCAGGCGGTGATCGAGTTCACGCTCGACGGCACGATCTTGAAGGCCAACAGCAATTTCCTGGCCACGCTGGGCTATACGCTGGAAGAAGTGAAAGGCCGGCATCACGCGATGTTTGTCGAGCCGGGGTATCGCGATAGCGCCGAGTATAAAGCCTTTTGGGCCAAGCTGGGCCGCGGCGAATACGATGCCGCGCAGTATAAGCGCATCGCCAAGGATGGCCGGGAGGTGTGGATCCAGGCCAGCTACAATCCGATCATGGATGCCCGCGGGCGGCCCTACAAGGTGGTGAAATACGCCACCGACATCACCGCTCAGATCAAGGCGGCGCAGATGACCGAACAGGCGGTGCGCCAGGTCGGGCGTGCGGTGGACGCGGCCAAGGCACATGACCTGACGCAGCGCATCCCGCTAGATGGCAAGAGCGACGAAATCCGCACGTTGTGCAGCGGCGTGAATGATCTGATGGACACTATGGCCGGGATCATCGGCAATATCCGCGAGGCTTCCGCCGCCATTGCCGCCGCATCGGCTGAGATTTCCGCTGGCAGCCAGGACCTGGCGCAGCGCACCGAAAGCCAGGCCGCCTCGCTGGAGGAAACCGCCGCCTCGATGCACGAAATCACCACCACGGTGCGGCAGAACGCGCAGAATGCCCAGGCCGCCAACCAGATGGCCGGCGCCGCGCGCGACACCGCCGACAAGGGAGGCAGCATCGTTGCCGAAGCCGTGCAGGCAATGGGCCGCATCGAGAGCAGCGCAGACAAGATCGCCGAGATCATGGGCGTGATCGACGAGATCGCTTTCCAGACCAACCTGCTGGCGCTGAATGCCAGCGTGGAAGCCGCCCGTGCCGGCGAAGCCGGCAAGGGCTTCGCCGTGGTGGCGCAGGAAGTGCGTAGTCTGGCGCAGCGCTCCGCCAGTGCCTCGAAGGAAATCAAGACGCTGATCCAGCAATCTAACGCCCAGGTCAAGGCCGGTTCGGATCTGGTGAACAAGGCCGGCGCCTCACTCACCGAAATCGTTGGCGCGATCAAGCAGGTGTCGGTAATTGTCGCCGAAATCACCACAGCCTCGATCGAGCAGTCGAGTGGCCTGGAGCAGATCAATACCGCCATTGCCAACATGGATGAAACCACGCAGCGCAATGGCGCCTTGGTGGAGGAAACTTCAGCGGCCTCGCAGGCGCTGTCCACCCAAGCCGAAGACCTGGCGAACCTGGTACGGCGCTATCGCACTGAGGCAAACAATGCCACGGGGCGGCGCAATGCCGTGCTGAGCAGGGCGGCCTGATCCCCAGGCCACCGATCGCTTAAGCCGTCTGGCGCTTAGGGCCGGCAGGCAGCCAAGGCGGGCTGCCGACTGTCGCCGAACCCTGGCAAGCCGATGGGCTGCCGCGCTAGTCTGCCCTCTGAGGAAACACAAGAGCAGCGGGAAGCGGCAGCATGAACAGCAGTATCCGGAAAGTGGCGCTCATCACCGGCGCGGCACGTGGCCTGGGCCTAGCTGCCGCGCGCAAGTTTCTCGCCGAGGGCTGGCGCGTGGCGATGCTGGATATCCTGGGTGACACCCTGCGCCAGGCGGAAGCCGCGCTGAACCAGCCGGAAACCACATTGAGTCTGGAAGCGGATATCGCCGATCCGGCGGCGATCATTTCGGCGGTAGCGAAAGCGCATAAGCATTTCGGTCGCATCGACGCCTTGGTGAACAATGCCGGCATCGCCGTGTTCAAGCCGATCCTGGAGGTGACGCTGGAGGACTGGAGCCGCGTCATGGCGGTGAACCTCACCGGGCCCTTCCTGATGACTCAAGCTGTCGCGCCTATCATGCGTGACCAGGGCGGCGGCGCGGTGGTGAACATCACCTCGATCTCCGGCCTGCGCGCCTCGACGCTGCGCGTCGCCTATGGCACCTCCAAGGCCGGCCTCGCGCATCTCACCAAGCAGCAGGCGGCCGAATTCGGCGCGCTGAACATCCGCGTCAATGCCGTGGCACCGGGGCCGGTGAATACCGCCATGGCGAAAGCCGTGCACACGCCGGAAATCCGCGCCGACTATCACGACCATATCCCGCTTAATCGCTATGGCCTGGAGGAAGAACTGGCCAACGCCATCTACTTCCTGTGCAGCGACCAGGCCGGTTATATCACCGGCCAGGTGCTGGCGGTGGATGGCGGCTTTGATTCCACCGGCATCGGCCTGCCGACGCTCCGGGGCGAGCGACGGAATAGCTGAAGCGCGACTACCCCACGATGCCGATCTGCCAGGGTACGAATTCGTGGTCGCCGACGCCGAGCAGTTCGCTCTTGCTTTTCTCGCCTGATGCTGTGCGCAGAATCTGTTCGAAAATCTCCTGCCCCATTTCCTGCATCGACTTGGTGCCATCGAGAATCTGGCCGCAATTGATGTCCATGTCCTCTTCCAGGCGGCGATACATCGGCGAGTTGGTGGCGAGTTTCAGCGACGGCACCGGCTTGGCGCCGAAGGCCGAACCACGCCCGGTGGTGAAGGCGATGATATTGGCGCCGCCAGCGATCTGGCCCGTGGCCGAGCATGGGTCGTAGCCGGGCGTGTCCATGATCACCAGGCCCTTGGTCGTCACCGGCTCGGCATATTTGTACACTTCCATCAGCGGCCCGGTGCCACCTTTCATGGAAGAGCCGAGCGACTTCTCGAAGATATTGGCGAGACCGCCGGCCTGGTTGCCGGGGCTGACCTTGCCGTTGATCTGCACATCGCGGCCGACAGCATAGTCCTCCTTCCACCAGCGGATCCGCTCCACCAGCTTCTCGCCGACCTCGCGCGTTACGGCGCGGCGGGTCAAGGTATGCTCGACGCCGTAAAGCTCCGGCGTTTCGGAGAGGATTGCGGTGCCGCCATGGCGCACCAGGATATCCATTGCCGCCCCCAGCGCCGGATTGGCGGTAATGGAAGAAAAGCCGTCCGAACCGCCGCATTGCAGGCCGACGGTGATATGGCTGGCCGAAACCGTGCGGCGCGTCACGTCATTGGCCTTGGGCAGTATTTTCTTCACGGCCTCGATGCCGGCCTCGATGGTCTTGCGCGTGCCGCCGGTCTCCTGCATCACGAAGGTGACGAGGTTGTCGCTGCGCTCCAGCCCCTGCTCCGCCATCATGCCGTCGAGCTGGTTGCGCTCGCAGCCCAGGCCGATCACCACCACGGCGGCAAGGTTGGCATGGCGGATATAGCCACCCAGCGTGCGGCGCAGCAACGCCATCGCCTCGCCGGTCATCTCCATGCCGCAGCCAAGCGCATGGGCGAAGGCGACCACGCCATCGACATTGGGGAAATCCGCCAGGCGTTCCTCGGTGAAATGCCGCGCCACCGCATGCACCACGGTGGCGGAGCAATTCACGGTGGAGACGATGCCGATGAAGTTGCGCGTGCCGACGCGGCCATCCGGGCGCACGATGCCCTGGAAGGTGGCGCGCTCGGCCTCGGGTAGCATCTCGACCGGCTTGTAGAATTGCGCATGCTGGTAGTCGCGGTCGAATTCGCGGAATTCGGTGTTGTGGTTATGCAGCATCGAACCGGCGCGGATATCATCCGCCGCGAAGCCGACCGTGACATTGTATTTCAGGATCGGCTCGCCCTTCTTGAGATCTCGGGCAGCGATCTTGTAGCCGGCCGGCGCCTTGTCGCGGATCAGGAAGCGCGGATGCTGGTTGTCGCCATCCACCGGCATGCCCGGCACCACGTCGATGCGGGCGACGACGGTGTTGTCGTCCGGGTGCAGGCGGATCACGGGGCCGATCAGGCGCTTGGCATGCAGGTCGATCATCGACATGGGGTATTCTCGGGCTGGTTTATGTTACCGGTAACATGAGAGAGCCAAGCCTACCCCGGAAAACCCGGCTTGGCTATACTGTTCCGGTGACGCGCGCCAAGAAATCCCCTGCTGCACCTGCGAAAGAACCGGCGAAAAAGCCGGTGAAAGTGCCGACTTTGGCGGACATCGCCTCGGCCGTGGGCGTCACCAAGATCACCGTTTCGCGCGCCTTCAACACGCCCGGCCAGCTTTCGCCCGACACGCTGGCGAAAATCCGCGCCACCGCGAAGAAACTCGGCTACACGCCGAACCTGCTGGCCGGCTCGCTCTCATCGGCGCGCAGCAAACTGATCGTCGCCCTGGTGCCCAGCATCAGCGGCGCCATGTTCACCAGCACCATGCAGCAGGTGGCGGCACATCTGCAGGATCAGGGCTATCAGCTCCTGATCGGCCAGGCCGGCTATGACGAAGCCAGCGAGGAAGCCCTGCTCGGCGCCGTGATCGGGCGCCGGCCGGATGGCATCATCCTCACCGGCATCGTGCATTCCGAAGCCTCGCGGCGGCAGTTGCGCGCCGCGCGCATCCCGGTGGTGGAAACCTGGGACCTGACGCCGAAACCGATCGACATGCTGGTCGGATTTTCGCATCCGGCCATCGGCAAGGCGGCGGCCGAGCATCTCTATGAACGCGGCTGCCGCCGCGCCGCCGTGATTTCGCCGGACGACCGCCGCGCCAGGCTGCGTGCCGCGGCCTTCGTGGCACGCTTCCGCCAGCTTTGCGGCTGGCGCGCGCCGGTGCTGGAGGCGCAAGCGCCGACACCAATGGGCGATGGCCGCAGCGGCCTGGCGGAATTGCTGCACCGGCACGGCGATATCGACGGTGTGTTCTGCGGCTCGGACAATCTGGCGCTTGGCGCCGCGATCGAAGCCAAGGCGCGCGGCATTGCCGTGCCGCAGACACTCAAACTGATCGGCTATGGCGACCAGAGCTATGGCAAGGATGCCGACCCGCCGCTGACCAGCCTGCGTATCGAGGGCGGCGAGATCGGCCGCCTGGCCGCCGCCATGCTGGTGGCGCGTGCCACCGGCCAGCCGGTCGCGCAACGTATCGTCGATGTCGGCTTCACCCTGGTGCAGCGCGGCAGCAGCTAGAGCGCGGCTTAAGCGTCCAGCTTCTTGGCCTGGCCCTCGGCCATTTCCAGCAGGCGCGGCGCCCGCATCGCCACGTCGCTGAGAATGGTTTCCGCCACCGTGAGGCGCTTGCGGGCGTCCGGATCGAGCAGATGGCTCATCTGCGCGCGGTCTATATGTGCCACCGTCTCCTTCATTTCCCACAACGTGGCGAGGAACACCTTCTGCGCCCCCATCGGCAGCGTGGAAGCGCTTTCCAGCGCCGGAAAGACACGCAGGATCACATCGATCTTCATGCGCAGCAGGTTGGTGATCAGCTTGGTGTGATAGTCGCGCAACTTCTCCAGCGCTGCCTTCTCGGCATGCGCCATGCGATCCTCGATCAGTACGATCACGCCTTCGATTTCGGTCAGCGATTCGCGGTATTCGTAATACGGCTCGAAGGCCAGCTTGGAGATGCGCTCGATGGCGCTGTCCGCCTTCTTGGCGGCACGGCGCGTCTGCTTCTCCAGTGCCTGCAGCAGCGACTGGATCTCGGCAAGGGTATAGGTCTTATGGGCGATACCGACCATGGCAGCGCCCATATTAACCATGACTACCAACCGATCAACGTGACAACACCGACAATCGCGAAGGCCGCTGCCGCCAGCTTGCGCACCAGGTCAAGCGGCAGCCGCCGCATCAGCTTCTCGCCCATGAAAACCACCGGCGCATTGACCGCGAACAGGCCGAGCGTGGAGGCCGCCGTCACCGTCCAGACATCGCTGTAGCGGGCTGCCAGCGCTGTGGTGGCAACTTGAGTCTTGTCGCCGATCTCAGCCAGGAAGAATGCCACCAGGGTGCCCATGAAGGCGCCGAAGCGGCTCATTTTCAGCGGTGCGTCATCATCTTCCAGCGTATCGGGCTTGAGCGTCCAAAGCGCCATGGCGATGAAGGAGGCGCCCAGCGCCCAGCGCAGGTATTTCGGCTCCACCAGATCGTCGAGCCACACCCCGGCCCAGGCGGCAAGGGCATGGTTGGCCACGGTGGCGACCAGGATGCCGGCCATGATCGGCCAGGGGCGGCGGAATTTCGCGGCAAGCAGGAGGGAGAGAAGCTGGGTCTTGTCGCCGATCTCGGCGATGGCAACGAGGCCGAACACAGTGAAAAAAGCTTCGAGCATTGGGGCGGCACCATGGGATCAGGCATCGACAAGGCCAATGGCTTACCCACCGCGCCCGATCCCCGGTTGCGATGGATGAAGCCAAAGGTCTCGCCAAGCCTAAGGGTGAACACCCTAAGGGCCGGAAGCGCCAAGGGTGCCGGCTGCTGGTCCGGCCATCCCTAGTCTGTTGACGCTTCCCCCGCTCGCGGTCCGAATCCGGGCCGGGCGGGAGGCTACTCCCCAATGGAACGCTGCCTCTATAGCCTGCGGCGGCCAATCGCGCCAGAGCCTCTCTGACGGATAAACACAGCATATAACCAACAGGCTGCATATAAGGGTAATTTACACCAAGGTATTGGCAGGTTTAGACAAATTCCGTCATGTTGTTGCAGACCGGGCTTTTCCAGATTGGCCAAGGGTGCTATTCTACGTTTCACATACTGAAACCGGCAGCCTGAACAGCCCGAGCCATGCAGACCCCTCCGAACTACCTCAAAGCCTGGCGCCTCTATTCCAAGCTGACCCTGACCGAGGCGGCGGAACGGGCTGACTGCACCCCTTCGGCATTGAGCAAACTGGAAAACAGTCGCCTGCGTGTGACCGACAAATGGCTGCATCGCCTGGCAGCGGTCTATGGCCGCAGCCCGGCCGCCCTGCTGAGCGCCCCCGGCCTTGGTGCCGATACCGACCTTGTGCCGGGCAATATCGATCCCGAGGATGCCGCCGGCGTGGCGAAGGCCTGGGCCAGGTTGTCGCCCAGCCACCGCACCCATCTGCTCGGGATCATCGAGGCGGTTGCTACCGGCGACCGCGAGGAACAAGCCTTCCTGGATGCCGATATTCATGCCCGCGATATCGGCTCGGCCCTCGGCCTTCAGCTCAAGGCGGTGCAGCGTCTGCATCTGATTGAGCGGGCGCTGAAGCAGCGTGCCGAACGCGAAGCCACGGCCGGCCGCACCGGCGTTGTGGTCGAGCAGGGTTTGCCGGAAAACTACTGAACATTCGTCCTATACCTGCAAATAAAGATACCAACACAAGTTAAAAGTCGGTATTATTGGCCCTGGGACATGTCGTTTCGGGGTCGATTACAGGGCTATGCTCACTTCGAGTAAGCGCCATACGATTCACCACGAGGACAACTCCGTGGTGCAGATCGACTATACGGATATCAATGAGGCTGCCGTCAGTGACGGCAAGGCCTCTTTGGCGTTGGACATCTACCAGCGCTTTGGCCACCGCCACAGCGAAGCCGCCGCCTTCCTGAAACGCGCCCGCTGGATATTTGCTCCGGACCCGGCGCATCTCGTCGATGTTTCCGCCGATCACTACGACGACTTCGTGATGATCGACCAGGAATCCCACCCCTTCGTCATGGACGGCGAGAATTATGTCGGCCGCCCGGTCGGGTTGATCGAATCAAGCCCGGCCAAGAAAGTGGCGGTCCATACCTATTGCCAGGTGAAGGAAACCAGGCGCGCCTCCTTCTATACCGTGACGATGCCGGAACGCGTCTATCAGCGCCTGATGTTTCCGTTCTTCACCGGCGACAAGGTGACGCTGATCGTCACCCTGGTACATCCGCTGCTCAGCCGCCGCCGCCTCAGCGAAGTGCTGCACTGATACCACTGCCCTGAAATTCCAGCGCCGTAAAAAGCAAAGCCGCGCCGCAGGGCTGCTGCGACGCGGCTTTTTGTATTCGTGCGCGGCTTTCCGGCTTGCGCACGGCTTACGCCGCGACACGGCTTTCCAGCTTGCGCGCGGCTTACGCCGCGACGCTGGCCTGCTTCGCCACGCTCGGCACATGCGGACCGGCGGCGATCTGCTTCAGCATGCCGGCACGCGAGATATAGGTGGTATAGAGCCGCGAATTCTGCCCCACGGTCTGCAGGAAACCTTCCATCGAGGCGTCCAGACGCTCGTAGCCGTAACCCTCGGGGCGCAGCGGCAGGCCATTATTCTTCAGGCCCTCGAACACCACGCCGCAATGATGGTCGACATTGAAATATTGCAGGGAGCGGGCGCGCACCAGGCGGGTGAGGTAGAAGTTGAGATGCCGGCCGCGATGCTCGGGATGCACCCAGAGGCCGCCATGGTGACCGATCCGTCCCGTATAGTCGCGGTTGCTGGGATGCACCACGCGCGGGTAAGCCAGCGGCGGCATATATTGCGACCAGAGCCGGCCGGAGCGCAGGAAGGAGATCCAGCCGCCGGGCAGATCGAACAACCGATAAGCGATACAGGCCACCGGGGTATCGCCCTGCATGACCCGGAGCCAGTAATTGTCGTCGCCGGGCGGCAACTCGTGGTGGCGCGGATTGAATGTGGCGTTGATGCCGATGGTTTTGGGCTGATGCTGGAGGAAACTGACCCAATCGCGCAAGTCCGGCTCGATATAGATGCTGTATTGCATCTCCTCCAGCTGGCCGAGAATCCCTTCAATATACGATTGTGACGTATAGGGGGTCTTGCGCATGGCGTCGTGGTCCTTTCGCTTGAGTCCTTGGTGGCTGATTTCCGCTGGAGTGGTTGCATCCGGATACTGATTTTCTAATGCTGTTATGGTTAACAGCGGGTTTAAGGGGCGGTATTTGGCGACCGCAGAGGTTGTGAACCAGGAAAGTGCAGAAATTTTCCATAAACGACATTTTTTCTTGCAAATTTTTCCAAAGTGGACAATTCTTGCGGACATACTGTTGGGAATGTGTCGGTGGAACGCTGATACACGCCACATCAGGCGCAACATGCTGACACAACACTTTGGAGGGTATCCGTGTCCAAGCCACCGAAAACGAGTCCGAATCCCCATGACATCCTGGTCGGCGCGCGCCTGCGCGAGGCCCGCACCCTTGCCGGCATGAGCCAGACCGTGCTCGGCCAGGCGGTCGGCATCACCTTCCAGCAGATTCAGAAATACGAAAAAGGCTTGAACCGTATCGGCGCCAGCCGCCTGATGCAGTTCTCGAATATCCTGAACGTCACCCCGTCCTTCTTCTTCGAAGACATCAAGGGCAACTCGCCGCTCGGCCCGGTCGACTCCTCCGACCAGAACGAGACCCGCTTCGATTACGGCGATGCCTCGCGCCGCCAGGCCCTGGAATTGGTGCGCTATTTCGGCCGCATTCCGAGCGCCGATCTGCGCGCCACCATCTTCGAGCTGGTGAAGACCGCGGCGAAGAACCTGCAGCCCGGCACCGGCACCGCGCCGACCGCCGAAGCCTGATCGACTCAAGCAGCGGGCGCCGGTCGAAACCGGTGCCCGCGCGCTGGCGGCGCATGAGCAGGGCGTCGCTTTCGCACTTGGCATGATTGCCAGCGGCGCATAGCATCCTATGCATGTGCCAACCTGCCATTTCTCCCCCATAGCGCTAGATGGTCGCGCGTATCCAGACCGTCGCCTTCCAGGGCATCGATGTGCTGCCGGTGGATGTCCAGGTGCAGGTCAGCGCCGGCCTGCCGGCCTTCACCGTGGTTGGCCTCGCCGACAAGGCAGTGGCGGAAAGCCGCGAGCGGGTGCGCTCAGCCCTTGGCGCCATCGGCCTCGGCCTGCCGCCGAAGCGCATCACGGTGAACCTCGCTCCCGCCGACCTGCCCAAGGAAGGCAGCCATTTCGACCTGCCGATCGCGCTCGCCCTGCTCGCCGCCATGGGCGTGCTGCCGGTCGACCTGCTGGATGAGCATGTGGCGCTCGGCGAGCTGGCGCTGGATGGCGCCATCGGCGCGGTGGCCGGCGTGCTGCCCGCTGCCATCGCCGCCAACGCGCTCGGCAAGAGCCTGATCTGCCCTGGTGCGCAAGGCGGCGAGGCCGCCTGGGCCGGCGGCGCCGCCGCTGTGGTTGCCGCGCCGAGCCTGCTGGCCCTGGTCAATCACTTCAAGGGCAGCCAGGTGCTGCCGACGCCCCAGGCGGAAGCCGCCGAAGAAGCCCTGACGCGCCTCGATCTGCGCGACATCAAGGGCCAGGAAAGTGCCAAGCGCGCCCTGGAAGTGGCGGCAGCCGGCGGCCATAACCTGCTGCTGATCGGCCCGCCGGGTGCGGGCAAGTCGATGCTGGCGCAGCGCCTGCCTGGCCTGCTGCCGCCGCTCGATACGGCTGAAATCCTGGAGGTGAGCATGATCGCCTCGCTGGCCGGGCAGATCGAGAATGGCCGCCTCACCCGCCGCCGCCCGTTCCGCAACCCGCATCACTCCGCCTCGATGGCGGCGCTGATCGGCGGCGGCCATCGCGCCAAGCCCGGCGAAGTGAGCCTGGCGCATCTCGGCGTGCTGTTCCTCGATGAACTGCCGGAATTCGGCCGCAACGTACTCGACAGCCTGCGCCAGCCGCTGGAATCAGGTCGCGCCGTGGTGGCGCGCGCCAATGCGCATGTCACCTATCCGGCGCGTTTCCAGCTGGTGGCGGCAATGAATCCCTGCCGCTGCGGCTATCTCGCCGATCCGGCGCAGGCCTGCTCGAAGGCACCGCGCTGCGGCCAGGATTACCAGACCCGCATCTCAGGGCCGCTCTTCGACCGCATCGACCTGCATCTCGACGTGCCGGCGGTGGAAGCCGCCGACCTGGCCCTGCCCGCCCCCCGCGAAAGCTCTGCACAAGTTGCGGCACGGGTGCAGGCGGCGCGCGACATCCAGCGCCAGCGCTATGCCGATGCGACGCATGGCGACATCCCGGTGCGCTGCAACGCCGATGCCGATGGCGAATTGCTCGAACGTGTCGCCACACCCGATACTGCCGGCCGCACGCTGCTGACCGAAGCAGCAAGCGCCCTGCGCCTCACCGCGCGCGGCTATCACCGCGTGCTGCGTGTCGCCCGCACGCTCGCCGACCTCGAAGGCAGCGACGGCGTGCGCCGACTGCATGTGGCGGAAGCGCTGAGCTATCGCCGCATCGCTTTGGCGCGGTAGCTAGAATGTCAGTATCAGGCTTAGCACCAAGGCCGCCGCCAGCGTGCCGTTGATCAGCCGCGCCATCCGGGCATCGCGCAGATGCCGCGCCAGCAGCGCGCCGAACAGGCCCCAGGCGAGATGGATCAGCGCCACCATCAGGCTGAGCAGCGCGCATTTCAAGACGGCATCGGCGAGCGGCGCAGCAGGCAGCAGCACCTGGCCGGAATAGACCGCGCCGATGGCGAGGTAGGCTTTCGGATTGGCTAATGCCAGCAGGTAGCCGGCAAGCCAGCCGGGCGCGCGGTCGGTACTATGCGCCGTCTGCAAGGGCGGCGCGGTCGCGATGCGCCAGGCGAGATAGAGGCAATAGGCGAGGCCTGCGAGGCGCAGCGGCAAAGCCGCCTGCGGCCAGGCCAGCAGCAGCCCGGAAACGCCGGTCGCCACCAGCAGCAGCACGGAGACCGTGCCCAGCACCAGTCCGGCACCATAGTTCAGCGATGCGCGCAGCCCGAGGCTGGCCGCCACCGCCGTAAGGCTGACTGTGGATGGCCCCGGACTGCCCATCACGATCAATGCCGCCAGAAGCAAGGATGCCGCCGCGCCGACCATGCAAAACCTCCGCGATTACCTGGCAGAGATATGGCGCAGCATCATGCGGCTATCTTGTAAGCATGTGACCTGTCAGCCGCTGAAGCCGCCGGCGGCGAGGAAGGCCGCTTCCTCAGGCGTCGTTGCACGGCCTAGAATTGCGTTGCGGTGGGGAAAACGGCCAAAGCGGCGGATGATGTCGCGATGGCCCAGGGCGTGGCTGTAAGGCTCCGGCCCGAGCGAGTGCTGCAAGGCCACGGCATGATCCTGGTCGGCAAGCGACTCGGAATGGGAAAACGGCAAATAGACGAAAAGCCGCAACGCCGGCTCGATGCGCAGGTCGAAACCTGTATCGATGACGCGTGCCGCCGCCGCCCGCGCCGCCGCATCGGTGGCATACATGCGGGCCGAGCCACGGAAACAGTTGCGCGGAAATTGATCGAGCAGCAGCAGTAGCGCCAGCGCGCTTTCCGGCGCATCCAGCCAGGCATCCAGTTCGCCGCGCGCCGCGCGTTCATGCAGGCCGAGGAAACGGGCACGGAAATCCTCGTCGAACGCTGCATCCTTGGCGAACCAGCGCTCCGGCCCGGCCTGGCGCCAGAAAGCGATGACGTTTTCCGCCTCGGCAGCCTGGGCTTCAAGCTGCAAGGGAACGATCCATCGGCAAAGGTTCGGCATGCACGCCGACAATGATGCGGTCGACGCTGCGGTCATCCTGGCTCAGGGGCAGCAGCAGTTTCAGCATCTGTGGATAGAGCAGGCTGTTATGGGAATTGTCGTGCAGGAAACGCACCGGCTGGCGCGTCGCGACGCAGCAGCGGTAATGCGGTTCGGTGCTGGTGCGGCCCCGGGTGAGATCGTCGAGATAACGGTTGGTGACACCGCCGCCACGATAGTCGTCGATATGCATCCCAGAAAGCACGACGCGGAAGCGCATATCCGCGTCATCACCTGCCGACTGGCGCTCCACCGCGATCACCGCGATATGGCCGAGCCAGGGGCGCAATTCCAGCGGCCCGAAGCCGGAGCGATCCGGCAGCAGACGACCGCGCCGCTTCAGGCACCAATACGCCTCCAACGCCTGCAAATGCTCTGGCAACTGCATCGACCTGTGCATCTTCCGGCCTCCCAGCCTGTTATGCAGCCGATATAGCCGCTGGCGCACCCGGCCGCTGTATCGACGGTCACAGCGCTTCATCGAAAGACGAAGCCGAACCCGAAGGCTCCAGTTGTATTTCCTCGCGCGATTTGCCACAGTTGCAGTGTTCCACATAGTGGAACACTTTAGGGGCGGCACGATGGCGATAAATACACCAAAAACCCCGAATAGGTCGAAAACCAGGGCTAATCCCGAAGCCCAGGCCGATCTCGGACGCCGGATCCGGCTCTTCCGCGAATTCCGCGAACTGAGCCTGGACCAACTGGCGCGGGCCTGCCGTTGCCGCACCGCCACCCTGGCCGAATATGAAGCCGGCCGCCGGGCGGTAGCGCCGCGCCTGCTCGGGCGCATCGCCGAGGTGCTGGGCTTCGAACAAGCTTCCTTCACCAGCCGCGCCCAGGAACGTGCCGGCGATTTCGAACTCGAACGCCTCACCTTCCTGTTCGGCCAGATCGAATCCGAACGCGAACGCGGCAAACTGCTGCGCGCCGTGGCGCAACTGGCCGACGAGCATGGCGCCAAGCCACATTAGAGATTGGGCCGCATTAGAGGTTAGGCCGCACTAAACTGGGCCGCATTAAGCGGGAATCACCTCTCGGTTCATTGCCAAGCAGCGCGAGCATTGTTACGGTTTTATGACAAACCATAACATCCCGGGAGGGAATCCATGCGTCTCGCTCGCCGCCATCTGCTGGCCGCCGCCACATTCGCCCTGACCGCCGCTGCGGGCCTGCCGGGCCTCGCTCTGGCGCAAGCCCTGGAAGACAAGGTGGTGGTGATCACCTCCTTCCCGAAGGATCTCACCGGCCCCTATGCCGCCGCCTTCGAGAAGAAGTATCCCGGCACCAAGGTGGAAGTGCAGAACCGCAACACCACCGCTGCCGTCGCCTATATCCGCGAGACGCAGAGCAATCCGCCGGACCTGTTCTGGGTGTCGGCGCCTGACGCTTTCGAGGTGCTGAAGAAGAACAAGCTGCTGAGCCCCTACAAGCTCAAGGCCAGCGGCATCCCGGAAAAGGTCGGCGCCTTCCCGATCAACGACCCCGAGGGGCATTTCTTCGGCTTCGCCGCGTCCGGCTACGGCATCATGTACAACACACGCTATATGCAGGGGAACAAGCTACCGCTGCCGAAGGAATGGGATGACCTGAAGAAGCCGATCTATGCCGGCCATGTCGGCATTTCGGCGCCCTCGCGCTCCGGCACCACGCATCTCACCGTCGAGACCATCCTGCAGGGCGAAGGCTGGACCAAGGGCTGGGCCACGCTGCTGGAAATCGGCGGCAACCTCGTCACCGTTTCCGACCGCAGCTTCGGCGTGCCGGACTCGGTGAATAGCGGCCAGTATGGCCTCGGCATCGTCATCGACTTCTTCGGCCTCGCCGCCAAGGCCAGCGGCTTCCCGGTGGAATTCGTCTATCCTGAACTCACCACCATCGTGCCGGCCAGCATCGGCATCATCAACAACGCCAAGAACCGCAAGGCCGCCGAGGCCTTCGTGGAATTCCTGATGTCGCCCGAGGGCCAGGAAATCCTGCTGGAGCCGAAAATCCGCCGCCTGCCAGTGCGCCCCGACACCTATGCCAAGGCGCCGGCGGATTACCCGAACCCGTTCAAGAACACCAAGCTCGGCGCCAAGGTGGCGTTCGATTCCGATCTCTCGGAAGCGCGCTATGAACTGGTGAATTCGCTCTACGACCGCCTGGTCACCTTCCGCCTCAAGGAACTGAACGAAGCCTGGAAGGCAATCCATGCCGCCGACGCGGCAGTGGCGAAGAAGAAGACGCCGCAAGCCGAGAAGCTGCTGGCGGATGCGCGCGCCAAAGCCACCGCGATCCCGCTCAGCGACAAGGAAGCCGCCGACCCGGCGATTGCCGGTGCCTTCCAGCCGACCTCGAAGGAGAAGCCGGCGCAGGCCCGCCAGGCGCAGTATGAAGAACAGTGGGATGCCTTCGCCAAGAAGAACTATGCCGAGGCCAAGGCGTTGGCCGAGCAGGCGGTGAAGGCGGCCAAGTAAGGTGCCGGCATTGTCGTTCGGGCGCGGGGGCGGCTTCGCCCTCGCGCTGGCCGCCCTGGTCGGGCTGTTCCTGCTGCTGTTCCTGGTGCTGCCGGTGCTGAGCGTGGTGCTCACCGCTTTCCGTGCTCAGGATGGCGGCTTCACCCTGGTGCATTTCGCCGACTTCTTCGGCACCTCGCTGTTCCGCGAGAGTTTCTTCAACTCCTTCTATGTCGCGGTGATGAGCGTGATCTGGGCGACGCTGATCGCCGTGCCGCTGGCCTATCTGCTGGCCCGCTTCCGCTTTCCCGGCGCCGGGCTGATCCAGGCGTTGGGCGTCATCCCGCTGGTGATGCCGCCCTTCGTCGGCGCCGTGGCGATGCAGCTGATCTTCGGCCGCAACGGCAGCGTCAACCTGCTGCTGAACGACTGGTTCGGCTTCCGCATCGGCTTCATGGAAGGGCTGAACGGCGTCGTCTTCGTCGAGGCGCTGCATTACTTCCCCTTCATCCTGCTCAACCTCACCGCAGCGCTGAACAACATCGACAGCGCCATGGAGGAAGCGGCGCAGAATCTCGGCTCGCACGGCTTCGGGCTGTTCCGCCGCATCGTCTTCCCGCTGGCTTTGCCGGGCTATGTCGCCGGTGCCTCGCTGGTCTTCGTCAAGGTATTCGATGATCTCGGCACGCCGCTGCTGCTCAGTGTCACCAACATGCTGGCGCCGCAGGCTTACCTGCGCATCACCTCGGTCGGCATGGGCGACCCGATGGGCTATGTCATCGCCGTGATCCTGGTCGGTTTCTCGCTCGCCGCCATGGCACTCTCGGCGCTAGCCTTGCGCGGCAAGGAATACTCCACGCAGCAGCGCGGCGGCGGCGGCCTCGGCCGGCGGCAATTGAGCCGGCCGCAGATGCTGCTGGCCTGGGGCTTCATCGTGGTGGCGCTGCTGGTGGCGCTCAGCCCGCATATCGGCATCCTGCTGCTCTCGCTCGGCACTATCTGGAGCTTCAGCGTGCTGCCCGATGCCTTCACCTTCCAGCATTACATCACCGCCTGGAATGAATCCGCGCATCAGATCGGCAACACCGTGCTCTATTGCGGCCTGGCGGCCCTGATCGACCTGGTGCTGGGCACGGCAATCGCCTGGCTGATCCTGCGCACCAAGCTGCCGGCACGGCAATTGCTGGATCAGATCGCCACCGCAGCCTTGGCCGTGCCCGGCCTGGTGCTCGGCATCGGCCTGCTCAGGCTCTATTTCGAAGTGAAGTTGCCCGACGGCTCGTCGCTCGCCACCTTCTGGGGCATGTTGGTGATCGCCTATGCCATCCGCCGCCTGCCCTATGCCTTGCGCGCCTGCGTCGCTGCCTTGCAGCAGTTGCATGTCAGCTTGGAGGAAGCCGCCGAGATGCTCGGCGCCGGCAAACTCACCACCTTGCGCCGCATTGTCGTACCGCTGATGACCGGCGGCCTCGCCGCCGCCTTCGTCACCAGCTTCGCTACCGCTGCCGTTGAACTCTCGGCAACATTGATGCTGGTGACGCGCGATGTCTCGGCACCAATTTCCTATGGCATCTACACCGCGATGCAGACCCCGGCGGGACGCGGCCCCGGTGCGGCGCTCGGCATCATAGCCGTGCTGCTGGTGGCTTTGGGCAGCTTCGTCTCGTATCGCATCGCCGAGCACGACCGGGCCAAACGTGGATTGAGGGGGACCGAATGACTGGTGGCGTTGATATTGCCGGCGTGCGCTTCAGCTATGGCGCCCAGACCATCCTCGATAACGTGAGCCTGGACATTGCGCGCGGCGAATTCTTCGCCTTCCTCGGGCCGTCCGGCTCGGGCAAGACGACTTTGCTGCGCCTTGTTGCCGGCTTCGGCCAGCCGGATCAAGGCAGCATCCGCGTCAATGACCGCGACATCACCCGCCTGCCGCCCTGGCAGCGCAATGTCGGCATGGTGTTCCAGTCCTATGCCCTGTGGCCGCATATGACCGTGGCGGAAAATGTCGCCTTCGGCCTGGAGCAGCGCAAAGTGCCGCGTGCCGAGATCGCGACACGCGTGCAACAGGCGCTGGATCTGGTCGGCCTGAAAGCCTATGGCGCGCGTCGCCCCAGCCAGCTTTCCGGCGGGCAGCAGCAGCGCGTGGCACTGGCGCGCACCCTGGTGGTGCAGCCGGAAGTACTGCTGCTGGACGAGCCGCTCTCGAATCTCGACGCAAAGCTGCGCGAGGAAATGCGCGAGGAATTGCGCGACCTGCAGCGCCGCACCGGACTGACCACGATCTTCGTTACCCATGACCAGGAAGAAGCCAACGCCGTCTCCGACCGCATGGCTTTGCTGGATGGTGGCCGCATCCAGCAGATCGGCCGCCCGGTGGACCTCTATGACCGCCCGGCGAACCGCTTCGTCGCCGGCTTCCTCGGTTCCGCCAACCTGATCGAAGGCAATGTGCGCGGCGGCCGCTTCGAGGCCGAGGCCATCATCTTGCCCATGGCGGCGCAGGATGGCCCGGCCTGCCTGGCCCTGCGGCCGCAGAGCCTGGGCCTCGGATCGGACCAGGCCGGTGCCCTCAATGGCCAGGTGACGAGCCGGCAATTCCTCGGCGGCATGGTGCGCTATGCCGTGCAGGTCGGGCCGCACCGGCTGCATATCGACCGCCTGCACCGCCCCGGCGAGGCGGTTTTCGATCCCGGCCGGATTGTATCGGTACAAGTGCCCGACGAGGCGGTTTTGCTGCTGCGGGACTAGGCTCGCCCTGCCTGCTCCGCTAATCTGCGGCCAAGCAGAGGAAACGAACCAGCATGTCCACATCATCCCTTCCCGCGCTCGCCCAGGGCGTCAACGATCTGCGCGCCTCCGAGATTCGCGAGTTGCTCAAATTGATCAACCGCCCGGAGATCATCTCGTTCGCCGGCGGCATCCCCGACCCAGCGATGTTCCCGCTGGAAACCATCTCGAAGGCCTATGCCGAGATCATGGGCGACCCGGCACGCGCCGCCGATGCCTTCCAGTATTCGATCAGCGAGGGCTACCTGCCCTTGCGCGAATGGATCGCCAGCTACCTGCAGGGCCATGGCATCGAAGCCGCGCCCGACCGCATCCTGATCACCAGCGGCGCGCAGCAGGCACTCGATTTCCTCGGCCGCGCCTTCATCAATGCCGGCGACGGCCTGGTGGTGACGGATCCGAGCTATCTCGGCGCCATCCAGGTGTTCGGCACCTACCAGCCGGATTTCATCGCCGTGCCGATGGACTCGGAAGGCGCCAAGCTGCCGGAACTGGAAGCCGCCTTCGCCCGGAAGCCGAAATTCTTCTATCTCACGCCGGATTTCTGCAATCCGGCCGGCATCACCACCTCGCTCAAGCGCCGCGAGGCGATCCTCGATCTCGCCTACAAATACAATGTCGCGATCCTGGAAGATTCGCCCTACGAGGAACTGCGCTATGACGGCCAGCGCATCCCGAGCTTCGCCGCGCTGGAAGCCAAGCGCGCCGATAACAAGAATCTGGTGATCTATGTCGGCAGCCTCTCAAAGGTGCTGACCCCGGCTTTGCGCATCGGCTGGATCGCGGCGGATGCATCGCTGATCAACAAGCTGGTGCTGCTGAAGCAGGCATCCGACCTGCATTGCTCGACGGTGAACCAGATCATCGCCAACGAACTGGCGCGCTCCTCGCACAGCACCCAGGTGGCGAAGCTGCGCCCGACCTACAAGGCGCGGCGCGATGCCATGCTGGCGGCGCTGAACCGCAGCTTCCCCAAGGAAGTGACCTGGAACGTGCCCGATGGCGGCATGTTCATCTGGCTGGAATTCCCCGAAAGCGTCGATGCCACCGCCCTGCTCGAGCGCGCCATCAAGGATACCAATGTCGCCTTCGTGCCCGGCTCGGCCTTCTATGCCACCGAGCCGAAGCGCAACACCGCGCGCCTGAGCTTCTCGCTCGGCCAGCCGGAGCGCATCGAGGAAGGCATCGAGCGCCTCGCCGCCCTGGTGCAGAACACGCTGCGGGCCAACAGCGCCGCGGCGGAATGAGCGAAGCACAAGGCAGCGATGTAACGATCATCGGCGGCGGTCCGGTCGGGCTGTTCGCGGTGTTTCAGTGCGGCATGCTCGGGCTTTCCTGCACGCTGGTGGATGCGCTGCCGGAGCTCGGCGGGCAATGCAGCGCGCTCTATCCGGAAAAGCCGATCTACGACATTCCGGGCTACCCGCGGATTGCCGCCGCCGACCTGATCCAGCAACTGGAAGCGCAGGCAGCGCCCTTCGCGCCACGCTATCTGCTCGGCCGCTGCATCGAGAACTGCCGCCGCGCGGGTGACGGCTTTCTGCTCGGCACCGACAAGGGCGATACGATCCAAACGCGTGCGGTTATCATTGCTGCCGGTGCCGGCGCCTTCGGCCCGAACCGGCCGCCGCTCGCTGGCATCGAGGCCTATGAAGGCAAGGCGGTGCATTACCTGGTGCGCAGGGCAGAGGATTTCCGTGGCGCCAGCGTGGCGATTGCCGGCGGCGGCGATTCCGCTGTCGACTGGGCTTTGGCGCTGCATGGCGTGGCGACGCGCATCTATATGATCCACCGCCGGGCGCAATTCCGCGCCGCGCCGGAAAGCGTCGCGCGGTTGCAGGCGCTTGAAGGCAACGGGGTTGAATTCGTGGTGCCGTATCAGTTGAGCGGCCTGGAAGGCGATGGCAGCAGGCTCAATGCCGTGCTGGTACAGTCGCTGGAAGGCGAGACCCGCCGGCTGGAAGCGCAGCATCTGCTCGCCTTCTTCGGGCTGAAAAGCGATCTCGGGCCACTGCAGCATTGGGGGCTCGATCTCGAACGGCATCAGCTCCGCGTCGATCCCGCCACCTGTGCCACATCAGAGCCCGGCATCCATGCCATCGGCGATGTGGCGAGCTATCCCGGCAAGCTGAAGCTGATCCTCACCGGCTTCGCCGAAGCGGCATCGGCGGCGCATGCGCTCTATCCCCGCCTCAAGGGCAAGGCGCTGCATTTCGAATACTCCACCACCAAGGGCGTGCCGGGGCAATAGGCCCTGCCGGTCACGTTGTTCTTCCCGCGAAAGCGAGCATAACGTGAGGTCTACATCCCTCTCAGACTCGTCATGCGCGGACTTGATCCGCGCATCTCAGGCCGGATTGCCAAAGACCGCCGGATCAAGTCCGGCGGTGACGACGTGAAGAATAGTTCACACGATCCGGCTGGTCTTGTTGCCCCAGTAGCGGTCCTTGATCAGGCGCTTGTAGAGCTTGCCGGTTTCATGGCGGGGAAGCGCCGGGTCGAAATCGATGCTGCGCGGGCATTTCATCGCCGCCAGATGCTGGCGGCAATAGGCGATGAGATCGGCGGCTAGGGCTGGTGAAGCCGAGGCCGGATCGACAAGCTGCACCACCGCCTTCACCTCTTCGCCGAAATCCTCGTTCGGTACGCCGATCACCGCCACATCGGCGACCAGCGGATGATTGATCAGCACATTCTCGGCTTCCTGCGGATAGATATTCACGCCGCCGGAAATGATCATGAACGCCTTGCGGTCGGTAAGGTAGAGATAGCCCTCGGCATCGAGATAGCCGATATCGCCGAGCGTCGACCAGCCCTTGTCGTTGAAGGCGCCTTCGGTCTTTTCCGGGTCGTTATGATAGGCGAAAGGCAGGCCGCCTTCGAAATAGACCACGCCGGCCTGGCCCAAAGGCTGCTCCGCACCGGTTTCCTCGTTGACGATATGCGGCGTGCCGATCACCGCGCGGCCGACCGAGCCGCGCCGCTCAAGCCATTCCGGTGAAGTAATGATCGTGGTGCCGTTGCCCTCGGACGCGGCGTAATACTCATAAAGGATCGGCCCCCACCAATCGATCATGCGCTGCTTGGTCTCGATGGAAATCGGTCCGGCGCCATGGATGGCGACGCGGTGCGTGCCGAGGCGGTATTTGGTCCGTACTGCGTCGGGCAGTTTCAACATTCGCACGAACATGGTCGGCACCCAGTTGGAATGGGTGACACCATGCTGCTCGATCAATGCCAAAGCCCGTTCGGCATCGAAATGCTGCATCACCACCAGGGTGCCGCCGACCCGGCTGACCACCATGGTGTAGCGCAAGGGGGCGGCGTGGTAGCCGGGCGCTGGCGAGAGATAGACCATCGCCTCGCCATAGCCATAAATCTTCAGCGCATTCTCGAAGAACGGCGTCGAGACACCGACAGGGTCGCCGGCCAGCGGCCGTTTCACGCCCTTGGGCTTGCCGGTAGTGCCGGAGGAGTAGAGCATGTCGCGGCCCTGCACTTCGTCAGGGATAGGCTCCGTCGGCATCGCGGCCACCGCCGCATCCCAGGATTCGAAGCCACCGGCCACAGCGCCAACGATGAAAAAGCGCTCGACCTTGGGGCAGAGGCTGCGCAATTCCACAGCCATGTCGGCGAAGGCCGGGCCGATTACCAGCAGCCGGGCGCCACAATCGTTGACGATATAGGCGACTTCCGGCGCCGTGAGCCGGGTGGAAATGGCGGTGTAGTACAGGCCGGTGCGGTCGGCACCGAAGCAGACATCATAGAATTCGAGGCTGTTCTCAAGCAGCAAGGCCATATGGTCGCGGAAGCCGAGGCCGCATTGCCGGAAGAGCTGCGCGGCACGGTTCGACATCGCTTCAAGCTGGGCATATGTGCGCGCGGCGCCGGTTTCGGCAATGACAATGGCCGTCTTGCCAGGCAGTTTTGCCGCCCACTGGGTAATATACATCCCGTTGCTCTCCCTGAGCGGGAGAGTTTGGGCCTTGCCGCTTCTCTCCCTTGTCGGGAGAGTTTAGGCGTGGCCCTCGACGTGGATCAAGCCATCCTCAGGCAGGAAGCGGTTCTGGTATTTGGGGGCGATACGCGATACCGGCAGCAGGATGAACACGTCGGTGGTGCCGAACTGCTCGTCGATCACCGCGCCATCGCCGATATAGGCACCAAGCCGCAGATACGCCTTGATCAGCGGCGGCAGGGCATGGATCGCGGCCTTCGCGCTGACCTGCTCGGGCGGCAGCAGGTTCATCGCCTCGTAGCGTGCCGGCAGGGCGCGCACGCGCCAGGCTTCCGGCGGCAGATGGTTATGGTGCAGGTAGCTCAGCGCCAGGGCATGGCGGCTCGGATCGGTGCCGGCCAGCGAGGCGCAGCCGAACATAAACTCGATGCCATGGTCGTCGATATAGGTGGAGATGCCGCGCCACAGCAACTGGATGATGGCGTTGGAGCGATAGTCACGATGTACGCAGGAGCGGCCAAGCTCCAGCAGGCCGCCCTGCGGGCCGACCTGGTTCAGCATCGGCGAAATATCGTATTCGGACGCCGAGTAGAAACCGCCATGGCGCTCGGCGACCGAGCGACGCAGCAGCCGGTAGGTACCCACGGCCTGCTCGGCGCGGGGCAGCGAGCGGTCGAACACCATCAGGTGGTCGCAGAGATCATCGAACTTGTCGAAGTCGAGTTGCAGGCGCGCCATCTCGGGCGTCGGCTGCGCTGCCATCTCCTCGTAGAAAACCTGGTAGCGCAGGCGCTGTGCGGCCCGGATATCTTCCGCGCGGCGGGTGAGACGCACCTCGAAACGGCCATCCGCCGAGGCGCACTGCCAGCCATGCAGTGCCGGGTTGAGGGCGACTGCGGGGGCGAGGCCGAGAGGGACTTGCATGTTCATGCTCCGACTATCCCGCCACACTGTTGAGGGACGATGTCAATTTTGTGACATATAGGTGAAAGCGGTCGTCTTGGTAAGATGCGGCCGCCATCAACATAAACTGCACATAAATTCAGCAGATATATTGCCCGATTTCCAGCAGAAAGTTAGCCCAGGCGGGTGGCCGCGCCGCGCCGTGTAAGCCAGGCGAGCAATGCCAGGCCGGGGATGGCCGCCAGGGTGGTGGCGACGAAAAACAGCGGCCAGCCGAGCGAATCGGCCATGTAGCCGGCGAAGGATGACAGCAGCGTGCGCGCCACCGCGGTCAGTGAGGACAGCAGCGCATATTGCGTGGCGGTGTAGGCGACATTGCAAAGCGCGGACAGATAGGCGACGAGCGCCGCCGTGCCCATGCCGCCGGCAAGGTTTTCCACTCCCACGGTCAGCGCCAGGAAAGCGGTATCCGGGCCGCGCAAAGCCAGAACGGCGAACAGCAGGTTGGAGCCCATCTGCAACAGGCCGCAGAACCACAGCGAGCGGTAGAGCCCCACTGCCTGCATCAGCCAGCCGCCCAGGAACAGGCCCAGCATGGTGGCGGCGAAGCCGTAGAGCTTGCCGATCTCGGCGATGTCCTCGCGGGCGAAGCCAAGCTTGAGATAGAAGCTGGTGGCGAGCGCACCGGCCAAGCTGTCGCCGAGCTTGAACAGCATCACGAACAGCAGCACGGCGACCCAGCCGGGCCGGCTCATGAATTGCGCGAAGGGTCCGGCGACGCTGACATAGAGCCATGCCGCAAGACGGGCTGGCGCACCGCGCAGATTGGGCCGCTGTTCCAGCCAGGTGGCGACCTCGCGGAAGCGGCGCTCGGCATCCTCGCGCGGACGGGAGGCCGGTTCGCCAACAAGCAAGACCGTGAGGGTACCGAGCAGCAGCAGGCAGGCCAGCCCGAGGTAAACGACGGGCCAGGATAAGTAGGCGCTGGCATAAAGCGCGCCGGCCGACGACACCAGCATGCCGACGCGATAGCCGAACACTATTGTTGCGGCACCGGCCGCCAACTGCCGCTCCTCCAGGATTTCGACACGCCAGGCATCGATCACGATATCCTGGGTGGCGGAGGCGAAGGCCACACCGATAGCGCAAAGCGCGGTGATATGCAGTGCGGTGGCCGGATCGGTGCTGGCCAGACCGGCGATGGCGGCGATCAGCAGAATCTGCGCGAAGATCAGCCAGCCGCGCCGACGGCCCAACGTGGCGGTAAGCCAGGGCAATTCCAGGCGATCGATCAGCGGCGCCCAGAGGAATTTCAGTGTGTAGGGCGTACCGACGGCGGCGAACAGGCCGATGGCTTTCAGCGAGGTGCCGCTATCGGTGAGCCAAGCCTGCAAGGTCTGCCCGGTAAGCGCCAGCGGCAGGCCGGAAGCGAAGCCGAGTACCAGGATCGCCAGCACACGGCGGTCGCGATAGACCGCGAAGGCCGAGAGCCAGTCGCGGATCGCCTGGTTCATGCCACCCGCATCATGGCTGGATCAAGCCGTCTGGCGCATCGCCTCGGCGCCGGCCAGATCGACCGAGACCAGGGTGGAGACGCCGCGCTCGGCCATGGTGACGCCGAATAGGCGGTCCATGCGCGCCATGGTGATCGGGTGGTGCGTCACCACCACGAAGCGGGTGCCCTCGGCGAGTTCGGCGGTTTCCTTCGCCATCGCTTCCATCAGATTGCAGAGCCGCTCCACGTTGGCATCGTCCAGCGGCGCGTCGACCTCGTCGAGCACGCAGATCGGCGCCGGGTTGGTGAGGAACACGGCGAATAGCAGGCTCAGCGCGGTCAGCGCCTGCTCGCCGCCCGAAAGCAGCGACATCACCTGCAAACGCTTGCCCGGCGGCGACGCCATGATCTCGAGACCGGCCTGCAGCGGATCGTCGCTTTCGACGAGCTGCAGATAGGCCTTGCCGCCGCCAAATACCTGTACGAACAGCTTCTGGAAATGCGCGTCCACCTTCTTGAAGGCTTCGAGCAGGCGCTCGCGGCCTTCCTTGTTCAAGGAAGCGATGGCTTGGCGCAGCTTCTCGATGGCGGCGACCAAATCGTTCTGCTCGCCCTGCAAGGTGTTCAGCTTCTCCTCGACCTCCTGCGCCTCAAGCTCGGCGCGGAGATTGACCGGACCCATATTGTCGCGTTCCTTACGCAGCCGTTCGAGCCGGTTCTCGACCTGCGGCAGCGCCGGGAATTCCTCGCCATCCTCGACTTCGCCGGCCTTCAGCACGTCTTCCGGCGCGCATTCCAGCACTTCGCGAATGCGGATCGCCAGTTCATCCAGGCTCTGGCGCTGATGGTCGAGTTCGGACTCGGCGCGCACGCGGCTTTCGCGGCCCTGGCCGAGAAGCTGTTCCAGTTCGCGCGCGGTCTTGGCCGCCAGCGCCTGCGCCGCTTCGGCATTGGCGAGATGATCGGCCATTTCCTGGCGTGCAGCTTCCGCCTTGGCCAGTTCGTCCAGCAGGCCGCTGCGCTTGGCTTCGATGCCGGCAGGGATTTCGTTGAGGCGCTGCAGCTCAGTGGCGGCTTCCTCGCGACGCTTCAGCAACTGCTCAAGCTGGCGGCCGGCATCGGCGGCGCGGTTCTCGGCAGCCTGACGCTCGGCGGCAATCGCTTCCAGGCGGTTGGCGCGGGCAACGGCATCGCGGCGAAGCTGCTCCAGGGCGGCGCGGGCTTCGGCCAGCTTCTGGCGCAGCGTATCGACTTCCTGGCGCAACGCGCCAATCGCTTCGCGCGCCAGTTCCTCCGCCGGCAGCGCGGCCAGGGCTTCGCCGAAAGCCAGCCAGGCGGCTTCGCCTTCGGTGATCTCCTGGCCCAGTTCGGCGATCTGGGTGCCGAGCGAGGCCAGCTTCGACTGGCGCTCGGCCTCGCGGCGCACCACTTCCGCCTGGCGCACGCGCGCGGCTTCCAGTTCGCGGTCGGCCCGCGCGATATCCTGGCTTGCGATCTCGCGCGCTGACTGGCGTTCGCGTTCGGCCTGAGCCAATGCCTGCGTCGCCCGCTGGCGGGCTTCGTTGCGCTCACGCTCCACAGCACCGAGCGCCGACTGGGCGCGGTCGCGGGCTTCGTTGCGCTCGCGCTCGGCGCTGGCGATCAGACCCTGGCCCTGCTCACGCGCCCCTGCCCGCTCGCGCTCGGCCTGCTGCACGCCCTGCTCCGCCACCTGGCGGGCTTCCTGGCGCGCACGCTCGGCCAGCACCACCACCTGCTCGGCGGCCTTGCGGGCATCAAGGCGGTCGCGCTCGGCCTGGGCCAGCACCTGACCGGCACGCTCGCGTGCCTCGCCGCGCTGGCGCTCGACTTCCGTGACAGCCTTGCCGGCTTCCTGGTGCGCGGCATCGCGACCGGCCTCGGCCTGGGCCACACCGGCACGGGCTTCGCGCTCGGCCTGCACGCCGGCCTCGGTGGCCTGACGCGCTTCGGCATAGGCAGCCTGGGCATCGGCGAGTTTGGTTTCCAGTTCGCGCAGTTCCTCGCGCAGATCGGCGAGCCGGTTGCGCTGTTCCAGCTTGATCGAGGCAGCGGTGGGTGCACCAGCCTTGACGGTGAAGCCATCCCAGCGCCACAGCGCACCGGACTTCGACACCAGACGCTGGCCCTGGCGCAGTTGGCCGCGCAGACGCAAACCATCCGTATCCTCGACTATGCCGATCTGGCCCAGGCGGCGGGCAAGCGCCGCCGGCGCCGTCACCTGGCTGGCCAGCGACTGCACGCCTTCCGGCAGAGCCGGCGCATCGGAGAGCGGCGGCAACGCTTCCCAATGCATCGGCGCGCCGCTGTCGATGGCGGAATTCAATTCATCGCCAAGCGCGGCACCCAGCGCCTTCTCATAGCCCGGCGCCACCGTCACCTGATCGATGACCGGCGCGAACATGTTGTTGTCGTCAGCCTTGAGCAGACGCGCCAGACCAGCCTCTTCCGCCTTCAAGCGGGTAAGCTCGCCCTGTACACCCTGCCAGGCATCGCGCGCCGCCTGTTCGGCGGCGGCAAGGCCCTGGCGCTCCGCTTCCGCCGCTTCCAGGGCGGCGCGGGCAGCGGCGATCAACTGCGCCTGTTCGGCCTCGGCGGCAGCAACCACGCCGCGCGCCGCTTCCAGCTTCTCGGCATATTCGGCATCAACGGCAGCAACACCGGCACGGGCCGCCTCGATGCGGCTGGCATGGTCGGTCTCGACGCTGGCAATGCCAGCACGAGCCACCTCGATCTTCGCCGCCTGCTCGGCTTCCACCTGGTTCAGCGCGGCACGGGCGGCTTCCACCTTGGTCGCCTGCTCGGCCTCGATGGCACTCAAGCTGGCGCGGGCGGCATCCAGCTTGCCGGCATGTTCGGCTTCAATGGCTTCCAGGGTGGCACGGGCGGCATCGATGCGGCCGGTGAAATCGCTCTCCACATTTTCCAATGCGGCACGGGCGGCTTCCACAAGCTGCGCCTGCTGCTGCTCCGCGAGATCAAGCGCGGCGCGCGCGGCCTCGACAGCGGCCAGCTTGGCCTCGATCTCGGCACCCGCTTCATCGGCGGCGGCCTGGGCAGTGACATCGCCTTCAAGCCGCGCATGTTCTTCGGTGAGTTCGGCAACGCGGCTGCGCAGCCGCTCCAGCCGGCGCTCGGATTCCTGGATCGCCTGGGTCAGGCGGGTGCGCTCGGCATGTTCGGCGGCGGCGCGCTCGGTGGCGGCATCCAGTTCCTGCTGGCGGGCCACCACCTGATCCTGCGCGGTCTGCGCGGCTTCGGCGGCTTCAGTCTCCAGCGCCGGGGCGGCTTCGGCCTGCTGGCTGAGCAGTGCGGCCTCTTCCGACAGGCGCTGCAACAAAGCGGCGGCATCCTGGCTCAGATTCTGTTCGCGGCCAGCGTCAGAGTCGATCTGCGCCAGACGCTGCTCGACCTGCGCCGCTGCCTCGCGGGCGCGGGCTTCCTCCGCATCCAGGCCATCGCGGGCGACGGCCAGGCGATGCAGGCGGGCGCCGGCCTCGGCTTCGGCCTGGCGCAGCGGCGGCAGCGCTTCGGCGGCGATGCGCTCGGCGCCATGGGCTTCGGAAACCTGCAGCGTGCGGTCGGCGACCTCGCGCTCGGCCTCATGCAAAGCCGCCTCGGCCTGGGCCAGAGCTTCCTGCAAAGCCTGATGGCGCAGATGGAACAGGATCGCCTCGGTGCGGCGGATCTGGCCGGCGATGTTGCGGTAGCGGCTGGCCTGACGCGCCTGGCGCTTCAAGCCCTGCAATTGCTGATCGAGCTGGCCGATGACATCGACGACGCGCTCAAGATTGGTTTCCGCCGCCTTGAGGCGCAGTTCGGCCTCATGCCGGCGCGAATGCAGGCCGGAAATGCCGGCCGCCTCTTCCAGCAGCATGCGACGGTCGGTCGGCTTGGCATTGATGATGGCACCAACGCGGCCCTGGCTGACCATGGCCGGCGAATTGGCGCCCGATGCCAGATCGGCGAAAAACAACTGAACATCGCGGGCGCGCACATCCTGGCCGTTGATGCGGTAATCCGAACCGCGCTCGCGCTCGATGCGGCGGACGATCTCCAGGTTCTCATGCTCGTTGAAGGCGGCAGGCGCGGTGCGGGTCTTGTTGTCCAGCACCAGCGACACTTCGGCGACATTCCGCGCCGGCCGCGTGGCCGTGCCGGCGAAGATCATGTCGTCCATCCCTGAGCCGCGCATGCGCTTGGCCGAGTTTTCGCCCATCACCCAGCGCAACGCCTCGACCAGGTTCGACTTGCCGCAGCCATTCGGCCCGACAACGCCCGTGAGGCCCGGATGGATGACGAATTCGGTCGGCTCCACGAAGGACTTGAAGCCGGAAAGGCGCAACTTGGTGAACTGCACAGGCTTTCCCTTTCGAAAACCGCCCTGAACTTGAAGCCTGCTTCAGCGTTTGCGGAGCAGGAAGATCACAATGCCGCCGACCACCAGCACCACGATGCCGATGGCGATATAGGTCTTGCTATTGCCGCCGAACCAGTTGCCGGCGCTTGCCGCCTGCGACGCATTGCTGCCACCGGCGGGGGCGTTGGCAGCCAGGCCGTCGATCAGCTTGCGCAGCTCATCGATGCTCGGCACGCCAGCCAGCGTCTTGCCGTTGACGATCAGCGTCGGCGTCGAATTGACGTTGAACTTCTGATTGCCTTCGAGGCGGGAATTCAGGATGTAGTCGTTGACCGCCTGATCATTGAAGCAATTCTCCACCTGCTCGGTGGACATGCCGCCGAGGCGGGCGATCTGGGCCAGCGCGGCGCGCGGATCGGCCGCCGTGGCCCAGGCGCGCTGCTGGCTGAACATCACTTCCAGGAAGCTGTAATAGCGTTCCGGCCCGGCGCAACGCGCGACGGCGGCACCGGCCAGCGCGAGCTGATCCAGCGGGAAGTCGCGGAAGATCAGCTTCACCTTGCCAGTATCGATGTATTCGGTCTTCAGCACCGGCAGAACGCTGGCGTGGAAATTGGCGCAATGCGGGCAGGTCAGCGAGGCATACTCGATGAGGGTGACTGGCGCATCGGCCTTGCCGAGCACCATGTCCTGCAGCCGCGGATCGGTGGATTGCGCACGCGCCACACCGCTCACAGTCACAAGGCCACCCAGGCCGACAAGCCCGGCGGCGAAAAACAGAATGGCGGCAAGACGCTGTATATAGTTCATGAAGAGGCTCCCACCCCCAATATCCAGGGGGTATTTTATGGATTTCAACGACGGGCCTTCAACCCAACTCGCTTCTTATCCACAGGAATCTGGCGCCAATAAGGCGCCGCTAGCCTTGCTTCAGAAGAGATCGGCCAAGAGTCTCAAGCGCTTGGCGGAGGTTTTTATCCTCGATTGCGGAGAGCAGTTCGGCCAGCCTGGCGGCCTCCTCCGGCCCGAGTCGCTGCGGAATCCGACTCGGACGCGCCTGGCTCGGCTTGGGCCGAATCGGCATCTGCTTGAGTTTCAGCCCGGCGACAACCTGGTAACCGAAATAGCTGTTGATGCGCTCGACCACTAGCGGCGCCAGATGCTGCAATTCCAGCGCCTGGGCGCCATTCACGCCCACTTCCAGCGTGGCGCCATGGCCATCGCGGGCGCCGTAGAGCAGGCGTTCCGGCTGCGTGTCAGGACTGAGCAACGGCCCGACGATTTCCGGCCAGCGCGACAGGATGTCGCCGAACACCGCGCCGCGCTGCTTCACCAGCGGCTTGGTCAGCCGCCCGAGCGCGACATTGAGGCCGCGCGGTGCGTTGAAACGCTGAAAGGGTTTTTCCGGCTTGTCGGCCATGGGTTGAGCATAGCCGTTGCCACTGAAGCGGAACAGCTATGCCGGGCGGAATTTGCGCACTGCCTGCAGGCCGAGCGCCAGGAAGATCAGCAGCACGATGCCCTGGGTGATGGCGAAAGGCGGTTCGGCCTTTTCCGCCGCCTGGCGCAACGCCGGGGTTTTCATGAATATCTGCACGATCAGCACGAAGACGATGAAATACAGGCTGGCGACCGCGCCGCCGGCATAAACCCAGCGCCAGGCGCCGAGCAGCCGGAAGCGATAGCGCGCGGACCAGGTCGGCAGCAGCACCAGCAGGGCAATCACTGCCGTGATATGGGACGGCAGTATCTCCGTGACGGGAAACAGGAAGCCGCTGGCCGAGGTGAGAAATGCCGTCAGCAGGAACAGCTTCACCATTGCCGGGCGATCATCATTGCGCAGCAGGTCCAGCAGCACCGCCAGGCCGGCGGCAAGCGCAGCGAAGCTGATCAGCGAGTGAACGATGGTGAGAGCAATAACATACATGGCGTGAGGCACCTTTGCTGACGGATGCCGCCACTCTGCCGCTTCCCAAGCGGCTACGCCATCATATCTTGGTTTAGACGAACCACTCGGGACGCATTTCCAGCGTCGCCGGCTCCAGCCGCGCCAGCAACGGCAGCCAGTAATCCAGCTTGCCCAGTTCATAGGCGTAGAAGAAGCGCGCCGCCGCCAGCTTGCCCTGGTAGAAATCCGCTTCCGTGCCGCTCAGGCCGGCGGCCAGCGCCTGGGCGGCGACCCGCGCCTGACGCAGCCACATCCAGGCGACAACGACATGCCCCATCATGTCGAGATACAGGGTCGCATTGGCCAGATAGAGCGCGATGCGGCCATCTTTCGCCGCCGGCTGCATCGCCTGGGTGGTCTCCGCCACGCGGGCCAGTGCGGTTTCCAGCGCAGCCGCCAGGCCGGCGGTTTCCGCCACAGCTTTAGCCAAGGCGCAATCGGCCTGGATGGTTTCGAACAGCAGCTTGAAGCCGGCACCGCCCTGCATCGTCACCTTGCGGCCCAGCAGGTCCATGCCCTGCACGCCATGGGTGCCTTCATGGATCGGGTTGAGGCGGTTGTCGCGGTAATACTGTTCCACCGGATAATCACGGGTATAGCCATAGCCGCCTAGCACCTGGATGGCATGCTTGTTGGCCTCGAGGCAGAATTCGCTGGGCCAGGATTTCACCATCGGGGTGAGCATATCCAGCAGCAGCGACACGCGCTGCTTTTCCGCCGCATCCTTTGCCGCATGCTGCAGATCGACCAGATGCGCGGCATAGAGGCAGAGCGCCAGCGCGCCTTCTGTCGCCGCCTTCTGCGCCAGCAGCAGGCGGCGGATATCGGCATGCTGGATGATCGGCAGCGGCGGCGAGGCCGGATCCTTGTTGTCCGGCGCTCGGCCCTGCAGGCGCTGGCGCGCGTAATCCAGGCTGTAGCGGTAGCCGGCGATGCCGAGCGAGGTGGCGCCGAGGCCGACACCAATGCGCGCCTCGTTCATCATCATGAACATGTAGTCGAGGCCGCGATGCGGCTCGCCGACCAGATAGCCAATGCAGGCGCCATTCTCGCCAAACGACAGCAGCGTGTTGGTGGTGCCGCGATAGCCCATCTTGTGATTCAGTCCGGCAAGCTGCACGTCATTGCGCTGGCCGATCGAGCCATCCTCATGCACATGGCGCTTGGGCACGATGAACAGCGAGATACCGCGCACGCCGGCCGGCGCACCCTCGATCTTGGCCAGCACCAGATGCACGATGTTTTCCGCCAGTTCATGCTCGCCGCCGGAAATCCACATCTTGCTGCCGCTGATCGAATAGCTGCCATCGGGCTGCGGCACCGCGCGGGTGCGGATATCGGCGAGGCCGGAACCAGCCTGCGGCTCGGACAGGCACATGGTGCCGAAGAAGCGGCCCTCGGTCATCGGCTTGAGATAGCGCCGCTTCTGTTCATCGTTGCCGAAGACGCCGATCAGGTTGGAAGCGCCGATGGTGAGGAAGGCATAGGCGATGGTGCCGATATTGGCGGCATTGAAGCAGGCGAAGCAGCCCTGCATCACGCTCCAGGGCAGTTGCTGGCCGCCCTCGTCATAGCCGCGATGCGCCGCCATGAAGCCGGCATTGATGAACTGATCCAAAGCCGCGCGCACTTCCGGGATGATATGCACGGTCGCGCCATCGAAATGCGGCTCGTTCAGGTCGTTCTTGCGGTTATGGGTCTGGAAATGCGCCGCCGCGATGCTCTGGGCGGTATCCAGCGCGGCACCGAGCGTCTCGCGGTCATGGTCGGCGAAATAGGGCCGCTCGGCCAGGGCGGCCACATCCAGCACCTCGAAAAGCTGAAAATCCAGGTCGCGGCGGTCGATGGTCAGAACAGTATTCTCAGCAGCCATGGCGGCACCTCCCCGGAAGTTGCCCGGACGCTGCCCTAATCGCTCGGAAGCGTCAATCCGCCCGTTCCGATGCGTTGAATTGGCCGGCCCGGGGGAGTAAAACCGCCTCGCTTCCCGCCGCAGACGAGGCCCGCATGATTCCCCGCTATACCCGCCCTGAAATGGCTGCCATCTGGGAGCCGGAAATGAAGTTCCGGCTGTGGTTCGAGATCGAGGCCCATGCCTGCGATGCCCAGGCCAAACTGGGCGTGATCCCGAAATCCGCCGCCAAGGAGGTGTGGAAGAAGGGCAAGTGGGAGATCGCGCGGATCGACGCCATCGAGCGCGAGACCAAGCATGACGTGATCGCCTTCCTCACCAACTTGGCGGAGTATGTCGGCCCGGCGGCGCGCTTCGTGCACCAGGGCATGACCTCGTCGGACGTGCTGGATACCTGCTTCAACCTGCAGCTTGTGAAAGCCGCCGACCTGCTGCTTGCCGGCTGCGACCGGGTGCTGAAGGCGCTGGAAGAGCGCGCCTTCGAATACAAGCTGCTGCCCACCATCGGCCGCAGCCACGGCATCCATGCCGAGCCGGTGACCTTCGGCCTGAAGCTGGCCGGCTACCATGCCGAATTCCAGCGCGCCCGCCGCCGCCTGGAACTGGCGCGCGAGGAAGTGGCCACCTGCGCGATTTCCGGCGCCGTCGGCACCTTCGCCAATATCGACCCGCGCGTGGAAGAGCATGTCGCCAAGCAGCTTGGCCTGAAGCCGGAGCCGGTGAGCACCCAGGTGATCCCGCGCGACCGTCATGCCGCCTATTTTGCGCATCTCGCCGTGGTCGCGTCCTCCATCGAGCGGCTGGCGACCGAGATCCGTCACCTGCAGCGCAGCGAGGTGATGGAAGCCGAGGAATATTTCTCGCCCGGCCAGAAGGGCTCCTCGGCGATGCCGCACAAGCGCAACCCGGTGCTGACCGAGAATCTCACCGGCCTGGCGCGCCTGGTGCGTTCGGCGGTGGTCCCGGCGCTGGAGAATGTGGCTTTGTGGCATGAGCGCGACATCAGCCACTCTTCCGTCGAGCGCGGCATCGGGCCCGACGCCACCATCCATCTCGATTTCGCGCTGCATCGCCTGGCCGGCGTGATCGAGAAGCTGGTGGTCTATCCCGAAAACATGATGAAGAACCTGGACCGCTTCGGCGGCCTGGTGCATTCGCAGCGCATCCTGCTGGCGCTCACCCAGGCCGGGCTGTCGCGCGAGGACAGCTACCGCCTGGTGCAGAAGCACGCCATGACCATCTGGCGCCAGGGCGGCGACTTCCTCAAGCTGCTGCAAAGCGAGCCGGAAGTGACCGCCAAGCTGAAGCCGAAGCAGCTCGCCGAGCTGTTCGACCTCGGCTACCACCTCAAGCATGTGGATACCATCTTCCGCCGCGTCTTCGGCCCCAAGGCGATGGCCGCCCATGCCAAGGCGGTGCGCGCCAAGCCGGGCAAGGCGCGCCCCAAGGTGAAGAAGAAGAGCAAGAAGAAATAAGGCTGCCGTTACGGCAGCAAGCAAATTTGGCACCCGGCCGGTCATTGACCCTGGGCCGGCCATTGACTTGGCTGCCCGGAGGTTCAGTCTTTCTCCCATAAAGACAAACAAGGGAGAGAGACGCCATGATCGAAGCCTTGCGCACGCCGGACGAGCGGTTCGAGAACCTGCCCGGCTATGCCTTCAAGTCGCATTACCTCGATCAGGCCAATGGCCTGCGCATGCATTACCTGGACGAAGGCAAGCATGGCGGCAAGACCTTCCTCTGCCTGCATGGCCAGCCGACCTGGAGCTATCTCTACCGCCGCATGATCGGGCCGCTGGTGGCGGCCGGCCACCGCGTGGTGGCGCCGGACCTGTTCGGCTTCGGCAAATCCGACAAGCCGCGCAAGGATGCGGTCTATACCTTCGATTTCCACCGTGACAGCCTGATCGCGCTGATCCGGGCGCTGAACCTGCAGAACGTGGTGCTGGTCTGCCAGGATTGGGGCGGGCTGCTCGGCCTCACCATTCCGATGAAGATGCCGGAACGCTTCAGCGGCCTGTTCGTGATGAACACGGCGCTGGCGACCGGCGACCGGCCGCTGACGCAAGGCTTCCTCGACTGGCGCGCCTGGAACAACAAGAATCCGGACATGGCGATTGGCAAGCTGATCGCGCGCGGCTGCCCGCATCTGACACCGGCGGAAGCCGCCGCCTATGACGCGCCCTATCCCGATCAGCACTACAAGGGCGGCGTGCGCCGCTTCCCCAACCTGGTGCCGGACAATCCGCAGGCGCCAGGCACCGAGCATTCGCGCCGCGCGCTGGAATTCTGGAAGAACGACTGGCAGGGCAAGAGCGTGATGGTGATCGGCATGGCCGACCCGGTGCTGGGCGCCCCGGTGATGCAGGGCCTGCACAAGGTGATCCGCAACTGCCCCCCGCCCATCGAGGTGCCGGACGGCGGTCATTTCGTGCAGGAATGGTCGGAGCAATTCCTGGAGCGGGCGCTGGCCCACCTATAAGAAAAACATAGATCGGCGGAACAATACCTCCTATAAGAGGCGAATTAGCCCTTATAGGAGGTATTTATGCATAATATTCCCGTATTCAGGGCGAATATCCGACATCGCCTTCGGGTGCCCTTCCTCGCCCTCCTGGCCCTGCTGTTTCTCGGCGGCTGCCAGGCCCAGCTCGCCCCGGCCTATGACCAGAGCATCGTGCAGGCGCTCGGCACCGCCAACACCAATGGCATGGCGCTGTTCGACCAGGTGGCGCAGAACCCGAGCAATCCGCAGGGCTATGCCGCGGCACAGGCCAACTACACGGCACTGATCGCGCTGCTGGAAGCCACCAAGGTGCAGATCGACAGCCGCCCGATGCCCTCGACGCCCAGCGGCACCAACCTGCTCGGCAAGGCGATCAGCGACATCCAGGCAATGCCGGCACCGAGCTCCGGCGTGGTGGCCTTGCTGGCACAGACGATCTCGACCATGCGCAGCACCCACGCCACCCGCGCGCTCAGCCTGATCGAGGTGCAGGCCTTCAAGGGCCAGTATGTCATCTCGATGCAGCAGGCCCTGATCTACGAAAAGGCGCTGGCGCGCTGATAGCCGCCGGCTGATCATTGGAGGACGCAACATGCCCGCAATCGATGTGAATGCCCTCGTCGGCCAGCTCACCGGCGCCGTGAACACCGCCATCGGCCAGGATGTGACCCAGGTGCAAGGTTTCGCGCAGGCGCAGATGCAGGCCCTGGCGCAGCAAGGCGCCCTGGTGGCCTCCGGCATCGCCTCGGGCCAGATCGGGCCGGACCTTGAGCCCTTCTTCCTCGACAGCCTCAAGACCATGGCGCGCAATCTGGTCAACGTGCTGAAAGGCCTGGCCGCAGTGATGCTGGAAAAAGCCTGGAACGCCCTGGTTGGCGCGCTGTGGAGCGCCATAGGCGGCGCCATCGGCAGGGTATTGCCAGCCTAGAAAAAAAATGCAGCCGCTGGCACGGGAGCCAACGGCTGCATCTGGAGAACAGCTTATGGGGCTGCTGTAGAACTTACTTGGCGAAGATCATCTCGTCATGGGCGAAGGCCTTGAACTCCAGCGCGTTGCCCGAGGGATCGAGGAAGAACATGGTGTACTGCTCACCGACTTCGCCCTCGAAGCGCACATAAGGCTCGATCACGAACTTGGTGCCGACGGCAGTCATCTTCTCGGCCAGCGCCTTCCATTCCGGAATGGTCAGCACCACGCCGAAATGCTTCACCGGCACAGCATGGTCATCGACATCGCTGGTCTTGGCATGGCCGCATTCTTCCGGCGCCAGGTGCGCCACGATCTGATGACCGAAGAGATCGAAATCGACCCAGTTATCGGCCGAGCGGCCTTCCGGGCAGCCGAGCAGCTCGCCATAGAAGCGGCGCGCCTCGGCGATATCATGCACCGGGAAGGCAAGATGGAAGGGGCGGATCGGGCGGCCGCCATTCGGCAGCGTGCTGGCGCCGGCTGGCTTCTGGGTCGGGGTCAGTGCGTTCATGGGGCGGCTCCTGGCAATCGCTGGGCTTGAGGATTGTTATGGCGGCGATCTTAGCCGCTGGCGCCGCCGCGACAATCGATTTAAACTCCGGTGTTATGAGTTTTTCTCATAGTGAAGCCCTCCCCTCGCTGAACGCCCTGCGCGCCTTCGCCGCCGCCGGGCGGCATTTGAGCTTCACCCGCGCCGCCCAGGAACTGCATGTCACCCAGGGCGCGGTGAGCCGGCTGGTGAAGCAGCTGGAGGCCGATCTCGGCGTGCAGCTTTTCCAGCGCGGCCCACGCGGCCTGGAACTGACCGCGATGGGCGCCGCCTACCTGCCGGCGCTGACCGATGCCTTCGACCGTCTGACTGCTGCCACCCGCCTGGTGGCGCGCGCCGGACGGCCGGCCAACCGCCTCACCATCACCACGCTGCCAACCTTCGCCATGCGCTGGTTCATGCCGCGCCTAGCGGATTTCCAGCGCCTCCACCCGGAAATCGCCGTGGACGTGACCAGCGCCGACCGCCGCATCGACTTCGCCCGTGAAGCCATCGATGTCGGGCTGCAATACGGCGCCGGCGACTGGCCCGATGAACTGGAAGCCACCTTCCTGTTTCCCGAAACCGTGATCCTGGTCGGCGCCCCCGCGCTGCTGAAAAGCCGCCCGGTGAAACGGCCCGAGGATATCCGCCGCCATGCCTTGCTGACCCATTCGACCCGGCCCGAGGCCTGGGCGGAATGGTTCGGCCAGGCCGGTCTGAAACAGCCGGTGGCACAGCAGGGCCCGGCCTTCGAACATTTCTTCATGTCGATCGAAGCGGCGGTGAACGGGCTTGGCCTCGCCCTGGTGCCGGATTTCTTCGTGGCGACGGAGTTACGCGACGGCCGCCTGGTGGAGCCACTGCCCAGTCAGCGCGTGCGCCGGCCTGGCGGTTATTACCTGCTGCACCTGAAAGGCCGCGCCCGCGAACCGGCGATCGGCGCCTTCCGCGACTGGCTGCTCAGCCTGCCCAGCTAACGTTTAATGCTTGCCAGGATCGCCGCGCCCGATATTGCCATACATCAGTTCGCGTGCCGCATCTCCCATGTCGCCGCCGGCAATCTCGACATTCAGCCGCTCCAGGTCGCGCCGCCGTATATCGGCCAGGACATCGTTGATCGCGCTTTCCTCGACCTGCAACACCGTCAGCGCCTGCTGCCCCATGGCCAGGGCGGATTCGAAAGTCTCGCGGATCTGGTAATCCACGCCGGCTTCGATCAGCTCCTTGGCATGCTCACGGTCGAAGGCGCGCGCCAGCACCGGCACCAGCGGAAACTCCGCCTTCACCATCTTCACAATCTTCAGGCTGGCCTCGCGGTCGTTCAGCGCCACCACCACCAGCCGCGCGCGGTCGGCTCCGGCGGCGCGCAGGATATCCAGCCGGCCACCATCGCCGTAATAGATCTTGAAGCCGAACTGCCGGGCATCGCGGATCGAATCCGTATCCGTGTCGATGATCGAGATCGAGCATTGGTTCGCCAGCAGCGGCTGGCTGACGATCTGGCCGAAACGGCCGAAGCCGATCAGCAGCACGCTGGCCTCCAGGCCCTCCGCCATCTCGACGCCATCCATGGAGGCATCATCAGCGGCCGGCATCAGGCGGTCATGCAGGATAGTCATCACCGGCGTCAGCACCATCGAGATGATGATGATGGCGGTGAGCATGGCATTGGCTTCGGCGTTGATGATGCCGACGCTGGCGGCGGTGGCGTAGAGCACGAAGGCGAATTCGCCGCCTTGCGCCATCAGCACGGCACGTTCCACCGCTTCGCGATGCTTGGCGCGGAATAGCCGGGCTATGATGTAGATGCCGATAGTCTTCAGCACCATGTAGGCCGCCACCGCGATGATGATCAGGCGCCAGTTATTCGCCACCGTGGCGAGATCCAGCGCCATGCCGACGCCAAGGAAGAACAGCCCGAGCAGCACGCCGCGGAAGGGTTCGATATCGGCTTCGAGCTGGTGCCGGAAGGAGGATTCGGAAAGCAGCACGCCGGCCAGGAAAGCGCCCATCGCCATGGACAGCCCGGCGGCCTGCATCGCCAATGCCGCACCCAGCACCACCAGCAATGCCGCCGCCGTCATCACCTCACGCGCCCGCGTCTTGGCCAGCAGGCGGAACATCGGATCGAGCAGCCAGCGCCCGGCGGCGATCAGACCGCCGATGGCGGCAAGCCCGGCGGCGATGCCGGCCAGGCGGTCCATCAGGCTCATGCTGCCGCCGCCCGGCGCCAGGAAGGCGACCAGCGCCAGCAGCGGTACGATGGCAAGGTCTTCCAGCAGCAGGATGGCGATGATACGCCTGCCCTTGGGCAGGCCCATGGATTTGCGCTCTTCCAGCATCTGCATGACGATGGCGGTGGAAGTGAGCACGAAGCCGGTGCCGGCAACGAAGCTCTGCGCTACCGGATAGCCAAGCGCCAGGCCGACGCAGATCAGCAGACCGATGCAGGCGCCAACCTGGGCCAGGCCAAGGCCGAAAATCTCGCCGCGCATCGCCCACAGCCTGGAGGGCTGCATTTCCAGGCCGATGATGAACAGGAACATGACAACGCCGAGTTCGGCGACATGCAGGATCGCCTGCGGATCGGAAAACAGCCCTGCACCATAGGGGCCGATGGCAAGCCCGGCGGCGAGATAGCCGAGCACCGAACCAAGCCCGAGCCGCCGGAACAGCGGCACCGCCACCACGGCCGCTGCCAGCAGGATCACCACCGGCAGCAGATCGAAGCCGCCATGATGCGCGGCAGCCTCGGCGGCACGGGCGGTGGTGTCAGCAGCCATTTCCATTCCTTTCCTGCAACAGGCCAGCACTATGCCGCGTCACACCGGCAATCGCCAGAACCGCCTGCCCCGATACCGCAACTTACGCTATGATCGATTCATACATCGGAGCCTCCCATGCGCCCTCTGCTGCTTGCCCTGCTGCTGATTTTCACCTTCCCGCTACAGGCTGCCGAGCGGCTGGATCCGCTGCCGCGCATTGCGGTGATCTCCGCCTTCGCGCCGGAATGGGTGAAACTGAAAGCCGCCGCCAATGACGCGAAAAGCCATGACGTGAACGGCATCGAATTCGTCACCGCGACACTCTCGGGTCGCAAGGCGGTGCTCTTCCTGAGCGGCATTTCCATGGTCAATGCCACCATGGCGACGCAGATCGCGCTCGACCGTTTCGACATCACCGGCATCGTGTTCAGCGGCATTGCCGGCGGCGTCGATCCGGCATTGCATATCGGCGATGTGGTGGTGGCGGAACAATGGGCACAATATCTGGAAGCCACCTTCGCGCGCGATTTGGGCGGCGGCAAATACGCGCTACCGCCGTGGAAAAAGCCCGAACAGCCGAATTACGGCATGATCTTTCCAAGCAGCGTGGAAGTGCGCCGCGCCGGGCTGAAACAGCCGGAAGAGAAATTCTGGTTCGCTGCCGATGCCGGTATGCTGGCTGCGGCGCGCAGGCTGCATGATGTGCCGCTGGCACATTGCACGACGGCAAATGTCTGCCTGGAGCAGAAGCCGCGCCTGCTGGTTGGCGGCAACGGCGTCTCGGGCCAGGCCTTTGTCGATAATGCCGATTTCCGGCGCTATGTGTTAGCCAGCTTCAAGGCGCAGGTGCTGGACATGGAAAGTGCTGCGGTGGCGATGGTGGCCTATGCCAACGGCGTGCCGTTCATCGCCTTCCGCAGCCTGTCCGATCTGGCGGGCGGTGAATCAGGCGCCAACGAGATGGCCACCTTCATGGCGCTGGCTTCCGACAATTCCGCCAGCGTGGTGCAGCGCTTCCTGAGCCTCTGGCAGCCGCCGCGCTAGCAAGCCGCGCGCCGCTAGTCCTTGCGCGGCTGCACCGCCGGACGTTCCAGCATGGTGCCGACGCCATGCGCGGTGAACAGCTCCAGCAGCAGCACATGCGGGATGCGGCCATCCAGGATATGCGCCGCGCCGACGCCGCCGCGCACCGCATCCAGGCAGGTTTCCAGCTTCGGGATCATGCCGCCGGAAATCGTGCCGTCACCCATCAGCATCAGCGCGTCTTTCGGCGTCAGCTTCGGGATCAGATGCTTTTCCTTGTTCAGCACGCCCGGCACATCGGTAAGCATCAGCAGCTTGGCAGCACCCACGGCAGAGGCAATGGCGCCAGCAGCGGTGTCGGCATTGATATTGTAAGTCTCGCCATTCTCGCCGACACCAATCGGCGCCACCACCGGGATGATGTCGGAATTCTGCAGCGTGCGCAGGATATCCGGGTTCACCCGCACCGGCTCGCCGACAAAGCCGAGATCGAGCAGCTTCTCGATATTGGAGCCGGGATCGCGCACGCTGCGGCGCAGTTTGCGCGCCTCGATCAGCCGGCCATCCTTGCCTGAGATGCCGATGCCGATACCGCCCACCGTGTTGATCGCGGTGGCAACCTGCTTGTTGATCGAGCCGGCCAGCACCATCTCGACGATCTCGACGGTGGCCTGGTCGGTGACACGCAGGCCATCGATGAATTCGCTCTTGATCTTGAGCCGCTCCAGCATGGCGCCGATCTGTGGCCCGCCGCCATGCACCACGATGGGATTGATGCCGACCTGCTTGATCAGCACCACGTCGCGGGCGAATTCCAGCGCCAGATGCTCGTCGCCCATGGCATGGCCGCCATACTTGATCACCATGGTCTGGCCATGGAAACGGCGCATATAGGGCAGTGCCTCGGAAAGTACCTTGGCGGTATCCTGCAGATGCGCTTCCAGGGGCTTCGGGCCGGCGGTTTTCATGGGCGTTTCCGTGTCAGGCTTTCAGTCTCGGGCTCAGTCGCGGAATTTTATAAAGGGTAACGGAGCCTTAGGCCAGCGCCGCCAGTTCGGCGCGCAACTCGGGAATGCCGGTGCCATTCTCGCTGGAAGTGAACAGCACATCGGGATGCGCTGCCACCCGGCGGGCCACCTTGGCCTTGGTTTCCGCCAGCCTTGCTGCCGCTTCCACCGGCTTCACCTTGTCCGCCTTGGTCAGCACCACCTGGTAGACCACCGCCGAGAGATCGAAGATTTCCATGATCTCGAAATCGCTGTCCTTGAGGCCATGGCGGCCATCCACCAGCAACAGCACGCGGCGCAGGTTGGGCCGGCCTTTGAGGAAATCGATAGCCAGCCCGGTCCATTCCGCGGCCACCTGCTTGCCGGCCTGGGAATAGCCATAGCCCGGCAGGTCGACCAGCATCAGCTTGGTCCCCAGCGCGAAGAAATTGAGCTGCTGTGTGCGGCCCGGCGTGTTCGACACCCGGGCCAGGGTCTTGCGGCCGGTCAGCGCGTTGACCAGGCTGGACTTGCCGACATTGGAGCGCCCGGCGAAGGCGATTTCCGGCACACCGGGGCCGGGCAGCATCTCCGCGCGCTGCGCCCCGGCGACAAAATCGCAAGGGCCGGCGAATAGCAGCCGGCCCTTCTCGATCTGTGCCGCGGTATACGGCGTTTGTGTCATCTTACTTCTTCGCGGCTTCCGGATCGGCGCCGCCGCCGATCTTCACACCCATGCGCCGCATGATGATGATCTGCTGCACGATGCTGAGCAGGTTGTTCCACGACCAGTAGATCACCAGGCCGGAAGCGAACGAGCCGAGCATGAAGGTGAAGACCACCGGCATGAGGGCGAAGATCTTCTGCTGCACCGGATCCGGCGGCTGCGGGTTGAGGCGCATCTGCAGCCACATGGTGACACCCATGATGATCGGCCAGATGCCGAGCGACAGGATATGCAGCAGGCCGCCAACCGCGAAGATCGCCGGGATATCATAGGGCAGCAGGCCGAACAGGTTGATCCAGGATGTCGGGTCCGGCGCCGAAAGATCGTGGATCCAGCCATAGAACGGCGCATGGCGCATTTCGATGGTGATGTAGAGCACCTTGTAGAGCGCGAAGAAGACCGGGATCTGCAGCAGGATTGGCAAGCAGCCGGCGGCCGGATTGACCTTCTCCTTCTTGTACAGCTCCATCAGCTCCTTCTGCATCGCCTCGCGATTCTCGCCATGGCGCTCGCGCAGGCGCTGCATTTCCGGCTGCAGCTTCTTCATCGCACTCATCGCCACGTAGGACTTGTAGGCAAGCGGGAAGAACAGCAGCTTCACGACCACGGTGAGGATCAGCATGGCGATGCCGATATTGCCGACCGCGCCATAGAGCCAGTGGATGCCGAAGAACATCGGCTTGGTCAGATACGGGAACCAGCCCCAGTCGATGGCCAGATCGAAGCGCGGAATCTGGTGGCGCTCCTCGTAGCGGTTGATCAGTTCGGTCTGCTTGGCGCCGACGAACAGCAGGCTGGAGGAAGCAGCCTTGCCCCCGGCCGGCACGGTGACACCGCCGCCGAGCCAATCGACCTGGAAACGCTCGGCCGGCGCCGCACCGGCATGGGTGAAGCGCGCCTTCACATTCTGCTCCACGCCCGGCACCAGGGCGGCGAGCCAATACTTGTCGGTGAAGCCAACCCAGCCGCCAACGGAATCGAATTCCGAAGTCTTGTCCTTGGCGAGATCGCCATAGGGCACTTCCTTCAGCGTGCCCTTCTCGTCCGCCTTGGGACGGAACACGCCGAGCGGGCCTTCATAGAGGATGTAGAGGCCATCGGTCTTGGGCAGGCCATGGCGCGACAGCAGCGCATAGGGGAACAGCGTCAGCGGCTTGCCGGCGCTGTTCTCGACGCCCTGCACGACGTTGAACATGAAATTGTCGTCAAGCGAAATGGCGCGGGTGAACACCACGCCCTCGCCGTTGTCCCAGCGCAGGTTCAGCGTCTCGCCTGGCTTCAGCACCTCGCGGTCGGCGGTCCAGCGGGTCTGGCCGCCGGGCAGCTTGGTGGTGTCGCCTGGTGCTGCGGTCCAGCCGAACTCGGCGTAATAGGCATGCGGCGAACCGGCTGGCGAGAGCAGCGTGATCGCCGGGCTGTCCGGCGCCAGCGTCTCCTTGTAATCCGGCAGGATCACATCATCGATGCGGCCACCGACCAGATTGATCGAACCGCGCAGCCGCTTGCCATCGATGGTGACGCGCGGGGTCTGGTTCACCACCGCTTCGCGGGCAGCACCCGGCACCACCGGCGCACCCGGCACGCTCGGCATTGCTGAAAGGCCCGGCGCCTGCCCCGGCACCTGACCCGCTGCGGTCGGCGCGCTGGAGCCATCAGGCGTCGTCACCTGGCTGGTGGCGGCCTTCTGTGCCGCCTGCTCGGCGCGCATGCGCTCCTGGCGCGGCGCATCCACGAAAAACTGGAAACCCAGCATGATCGCGAGCGACAGCGCGATGGCGATGATGAGGTTCTTCTGATCAGACATGCTTTTGACTATCCGCCTTGTTGGCCGGCGCCTCCACGGGAGGCACCGGATCGAAACCGCTGGCACCGAACGGCTGGCAGCGCGCCAGGCGCCGCACGGTGAGATAGGAGCCGCGCACGGCACCATGGCGCTCCAGCGCCTCGAGTGCATAGCACGAGCAGGTCGGCTGGAAGCGGCAGTTATGCCCCACCCAGGGGGAGAGAAACAACCGGTAGGCCTGGATTGGCAGAGCCACCAGGCGGGCCGCCACGGAATATGACGGTTCGGCGCTCATTGCATTACGCCGCACGCCACAGTTTCAGCCGCTTCAGCGCCGCTTCGAGATCCCGGCGCAGATCACCATAGGCGCGTTCCGGCGTGGCCTGGCGCGCCACCAGCACATAATCATGGCCGGGCTGGGCATGGACCTGCAGCAGCTCGCGCGCCAGCGCCTTCAGGCGGCGGCGGGCACGGTTGCGCAGAACCGCGTTGCCGACCTTGCGCGACGCGGTGAATCCGATGCGAATACCTTGGAATTCCGGGGGGCCTGGAAGATCCACGGCAGGCGCGGCCTGCAGCAACAGGCCGGGCTGGGCCGAGCGCCGTTCGGCGCCCTGCACCCTTAGGTAATCCGCCCGGCGGCGGAGCCGTTCGAGGCCACCCGTCGCCATGAGCGTTCGGTCCTAAAGGATCAGGCCGACAGCTTCTTGCGGCCAGCGGCGCGGCGCGAAGCCACTACCTTGCGGCCACCCACGGTGGCCATGCGGGCGCGGAAACCATGGCGGCGCTTGCGCACCAGCTTGCTGGGTTGATAAGTCCGTTTCACAACCGCTCTCCGTCGAAAAGCGTAAAAAGGGCCCCAACGGGGGCCCGGTCAAAAGGGTGCCGCTGTATACGGGCTTGGGCCCCCGGAGTCAACGATATAACCAAGATCGGCTTTTCAGGCCTGAATCTGGTTGACGGGCGGCCCCAGCCCCCCTATAACCCGGCCCGATTTTGGATTTGTTGGGCAATTTTGCCAGAAAGAGGTCTGTCATGGCTCGTCGCTGCGAAGTGACCGGCAAGGGTGTTCAGTTCGGCCACAATGTGAGCCACGCGAACAACAAGACGCTGCGTCGTTTTATGCCGAATCTGCATGCTGTTACGCTGATTTCGGAAGCCCTTGGCCGCAATGTGAAGCTGCGCCTCTCGGCGCAGGGCTTGCGCTCCGTGGAGCATAACGGCGGCCTCGACAACTGGCTGGTCAAGACCACCGACTCGAAGCTGTCGGATGACGCCAAGAAGCTGAAGCGCCAGGTGAAGAAGGCGCTGGCCAAGGCCGCCTAAGGCCGCAGCCGAACAGATTTCGCGCCCGCCCTGGGAAACCCGGGCGGGCGTTTTTTTACTGATTTTCCGGCAATCTGAACACCAGCAACAGCGTCCGCTGGAAGCGGCTGTGGTTGTCATCGGACATCAGATAGAGCCAGGGCCGGCCATCCGGCCCCGGCCGCAGGTCCAAGGCTTCCAGATTGTCGTTGGCATAGGGTCTGGCCCATTCCGCCAGCAATGCCGGCGCCAGCAGGGTTCCCGGCCTGGCCTTCAAATCCTCTGGTCCGACCCGGCTGAGCCGTGCCGCCCAGCCCGCCGCCCAGCGAAAATCCCTCTCCAGCACCAGTAATCCGCCATCCGGCAAGGCCACTGCATCGGTGGGCCGGAACCCCTGATGCTGCGGCCAGCCAAGCTGGCGCCATGCCGACTCAGCGCCGATCCACACGGGCGAAACAGCATCCTGGGCCGACAGCGCCTCCTCGCCGATCAGCACCAAACGGCCATCGGGCAGTACAGCCAGCGATTCCAGGCCGCCATTGGACGGTAATTCGTTCACTTCCCTGGGAATCGGCACCGGCTCGGGCTTTTCCTGCGGGCTGGCATAGCGCCAGACCCGGTGTTCGCGCTCGAAACTGACCAGGAAGCCGCCACTGCGGTCGCGGCGCAGCGCCTCGGCATCCGCCTTGCGGCCGGTGAGCGGCTTGCCGGCCTGATCCAGCAACGGCGCCAAGGCGGCAGAAGCGATACCAGTGGGAATGCCGGCAGCATCGCGGGCGAAATCCAGCCGCAGCCAATGGCCGCGATCCGACACCGCCCAGAGGCCGGCTCCATCGGCATCGACACTGAGGCCGGAATAGCCGCCGAAGCGGCCATCCCCGCTGGCCAGTACCAGCCCGCCGAGATACTCCAATACCCCCAGCCGGTGCTCTGCAGGCGCCTCCGGGTTGAGTTCAAGCGCAAGGCTCTTAACCAGCAATGGATCCCGGCCCGGCACCTGCGCCGAGGCCGGTGCAGCCCAGGTCACAACCAGCACCACAACTGCAAGCAGGCAGATTGCACTAAACCGCGATAATTCTGCTAGTCTCGACACACCCATTCCTCATCTGGCGGCAGTACCGCCCGGCGCATGCAGAAGCGTAGCAATATATCCCTGGTCTTGTCCGCGTTTCTCGGCCTGGTGCTGTTCATGCTCGCCATCTCGGTGGCGCTGCAACTGCACCGCCAGCGCGATGAAGATCTCAACGCGGCGCAAGCACAGGCGCAGGCATTGGCACGTGTTCTGGATGAACATGCTGCGCGCACCTTTTCCGGGGTCGACCTGTTCCTGCAGTATTTCACCGATGCGGTGACCGATGCCGGCGTGCTGCAGGCAGCGCCTCTGAGCGAAGTCCGGCGGCGCATGCTGAACATGATAGCCGACCTGCCGCAGATCCGATCCTTCATTGTATTCGATGCAGAAGGCAACCTGATCCTGGATAGTGGCGCCGATCCGCCGCGCCCGATCAATCTCGCCGACCGCGACTATTTCCGGGCCCATGTCGAGCGCAACGACACCGGATTATTCATCGGCGCGCCGATGCTGAGCCGCCTTACCGGACAATGGCTGATCAGCGCCAGCCGTCGTATTGATCGCGCCAATGGCGGTTTCGGCGGTGTCATCGCCGTGGCGGTGGCGCCGGAATATTTCTCCAATGTCTATGCCAAACTGCAGCCGCAGAAGCATTCGCTGCTGTCGCTCTACCGCACCGACGGCCTGCGGCTGATCCGCCATACGCCGCAGGGCATAGACATCGGCACCAGCGATGCCGGATTGAAATTATTCACCGAGCTGCTGCCACAGCAGGGCGAAGGAATCTATCTCTCATCGGGGCGCAGCGATGGCCGCGCCCGCTTTATCGCTTTTCGCCGCGTCGCCAATTATCCGCTGGTGGTAGCCGCCGGCCTGGCGCCGGAAGATGCTTTGAGCAACTGGCGGCGCAATGTGATGGCGGATTTCTCGTTGCTGGCAGCGGCTTTGCTGGTCGCCATCGGGCTTGGCCTGATGCTGCGCCGGCAGATGCTGGCGACGCGACGCGCCGAGCAACGCCTGACCGCCGCCCTGCAGCATATGCCGGACGGCTTCGTGCTCTATGACGAACAGGATCGCGTGGTGCTGCACAATACCCGCAGCGCCGAGTATTTCGGCGCCGACGGCAACAGCAGCCTGATCGGTCGGGATCATGCCGAACTGATCCGCAGCGCCATGGCACAGGGCGGCAGGCTATCCTATGCCACCGATCTCGCCGCCTGGGAGGAATTGCGCGAACAGAAGCTGCATGTCGAAAAGACCGGCTATTCGGTGGAACGGCAATTGCCCGATGGCCGCTGGCTGCGCATCTCGGAAGCGCCGACCGGCGATGGCGGCATGGTGTCCATCACCTCCGATATCACGGCGCTGAAACAGGCGGAGCACCGGCTGCGCGATGCCATCGAAACCATCGACGAAGGCTTCGCGCTCTACGATGCCGATGGCTATCTGGTGCTGGCCAACCGGCGTTTCTACGATTTCTCCGGCCATGATCCGGCCTTGGCCAAGCCCGGCATGCATGGCCTTGACCTGATCCGCATGGTGGTGGAGCGCAATCTCTGGGGCGTGCCGCCTGAACTGCAGGCCGGCATGCGCCGCCAGGCCGAGCAGGATTTCCTCAATCCCTCCGGTCAGCCTCAGGATATCGAATACCGCCCCGGCCGCTGGCTGCGCGTCACCCGTCAGCGCATCGCTCAAGGCGGCATGATCGCCACCTTCGCCGATATCTCGGACATCAAGCGCGCCGAACAGCGCCTGCGTGATTCGATCGAGAGCCTGCCCGACGGCTTCCTGCTTTATGGCCCCGACGAGCGCATGGTGATGGCGAATAGCCGTTTCTACGAGATCAGCGGCCATGATCCGGCCATCGTGCGGCCCGGCGTGCATCTGGAATTGCTGTTCGAGGAAATCCTGCGGCAGCGGCTGGTCGACAATCCCGCCCTGGACGCCCAGGCCTTCCGCCATGAGTTGCGGCAATCGCTGCATCAGCCCGATGGCCGGCCGATGATCGCCGAGCCGCGCCCTGGATTCTGGCTGCGCATCACGCGCCACCGCATCGCCGATGGCGGCGTGATCTCGATCTTCTCCGACATCAGCGAACTGAAGCGCGCCGAGACGCAGCTGGCCGATGCCATCGAGAGCATTTCCGATGGCTTCGTGCTCTACGACCGCGATCACCGCCTGGTGTTGTGCAACAGCCGTTTCCGCGATTTCCACGCGGAGATCGGCCATCTGCTGGTGCCCGGCATGGCCTTCGCCGACATCCTGCGCGCCTCCATCGCCGGCAAGCTGGTGGATGTGGCGCCCGGCGAGGTGGAAGCCTGGCTCACCGAGCGCGAACAGATGATGCCGGCGAATGGCAGCACCGAATTGCGGCTGGCCGATGGCCGCTGGCTGCGCACGGCCGAGCGCCGCACCGCCGATGGCGGCCTGGTCGGCATCGCCACCGATATCACGGCGCTGAAACAACAGCAGCGCGCGCTGGAAACCAACCTGGTCGACCTCGCCACCGCCAAGCGCCAGGTGGAAGACCAGGCAGCCCGCTTGAGCGATCTCGCCGACCGCTATGCCCAAGCCAAGGACCGCGCCGAGGCCGCGAACCGCGCCAAGGGCGATTTCCTGGCCATGATGAGCCACGAAATCCGCACGCCGCTGAACGGCGTGCTCGGCTCGGTCGGTCTGCTTGGCGACACCGCGCTGGACGAGGAGCAGCGCAAGCTGCTGGGCGCGGCGCGTGAGTCGGCCGAGCATCTGCTGGTGCTGCTGAACGACATCCTCGACTTCTCCAAGCTGGAAGCCGGCAAGGTGCGGCTGGACGAAGTGGATTTCGACCTGCCGCGCCTGATCGAAAGCATCGTGTTCATGATGGGCCCGCGCGCCACCACCAAGGGCGTGGCGCTCACCGTGCGCATGGCTGAGGACACGCCCCGCTACCTGCGCGGCGATCCCAGCCGCATCCGCCAGGTGCTGTTCAACCTGGTCGGCAATGCGATCAAGTTCACCGATCATGGCAGCGTCACCATCGCGGTGACGGCGGCGCATAGCAGCGATGGCCAGATCGACCTCACTGTCGGCGTCGAGGATACCGGCATAGGTATCGCCGCCGACAAGATTTCCGACCTGTTCACTCATTTCACCCAGGCTGACCGTTCGATCAGCCGGCGCTTCGGCGGCACCGGCCTCGGCCTCGCGATTTCGCGCCAGCTTGTCGAACTGATGGGCGGGCAGATCGGCGCCGAGAGCGAGGAATGGAAAGGCAGCCGCTTCTGGTTCCAGCTCACCCTGCCGGAGGGCATCGCGCCGAGCCAGGCGGAATTGCCGCGTGCCGAGGATCTGCGCCGCTCCGCGCTTGGCCGCCCGCTGCGGGTGCTGGTGGCCGAGGATAATCAGGTGAACCAGATGGTGATCGCCACCATGCTGCGCCGCCTCGGCCATCATGTCGACATGGTGAACAATGGCGTCGAGGCCTGCACCGCCGTGCAGACGGCGCCCTATGACGTGGTGCTGATGGATGTGCAGATGCCGGAGATGGATGGCATGGCCGCCACCCGCGCCATTCGCCGGCTGCCGCCGCCGGTCGGTCAGTTGCCCATCGTGGCACTGACCGCCAATGCCATGGAAGGCGACCGTGCGATCTATCTCGGCGCCGGCATGAATGCCTATGTGGCGAAGCCTATCGACCTGACGCAACTGGTCGGCACGATCAACACGCTGCTTGGCACGCCGGAAGACATGGCAGAGGCACCGGAAGCCGCCAATGCCGACCCTGTATCGACAACTTCCGATGCCCAGAGTTCGAATGACCCGGGCCCAAATAGTTTGAGCAATGCGACCCGGGCAAAGCTCGGGTCGCTGCTCGATAGCATCAAGAAGATCAGTTAGGCATCGCCCCAGTTTGGGCCGGCGCCAGCATGCGGCAAGGCGTGTAAAAAAGTCGCGGGCTCCATGGAACCCGACATTTCAGGCGGCGCGCGAACGTCCGCGACCGCGGCCAGCGCCGGCACCCTTGGCGCCGGGATCGTCCTCGAACAATTCCGCCAGACGCTCCATCATCACGCCACCGAGTTGCTCGGCGTCCACGATAGTAACAGCGCGGCGGTAGTAGCGCGTCACATCATGGCCGATGCCGATGGCGGTGAGTTCGACCGGCGAGCGGCGCTCGATCCATTCGATGGTCTCGCGCAGGTGGCGGTCGAGGTAATTGCCGGGATTGACCGAGAGGGTGGAATCATCCACCGGCGCGCCATCCGAAATCACCATCAGGATGCGGCGCTGCTCCGGGCGACCAAGCAGGCGGTCATGCGCCCACATCAGCGCCTCGCCATCGATATTCTCTTTCAGCAGGCCCTCGCGCAGCATCAGGCCGAGATTGCGCCGGGCGCGGCGCCAGGGCGCATCGGCGCCCTTGTAGACAATGTGGCGCAGATCGTTGAGGCGGCCCGGGGCTGCCGGCTTGTTCTCGTTCAGCCACTTCTCGCGGCTCTGGCCGCCCTTCCAGGCGCGGGTGGTGAAGCCGAGGATTTCGACCTTCACGGCGCAGCGTTCCAGCGTGCGCGCCAGGATATCGGCGCACATCGCCGCCACCGTGATCGGGCGACCGCGCATCGAACCGGAATTGTCGATCAGCAGCGACACGACCGTATCGCGGAAATCGGTTTCCTTCTCTTCCTTGTAGGAAAGCGAGAGCGTCGGGTTGGCAACGATGCGCGCCAGCCGCGCCGCATCGAGGATGCCTTCCTCGAGGTCGAAATCCCAGGAGCGGGTCTGTTTCGCCAGTAGCCGGCGCTGCAGCCGGTTGGCCAGGCGGCCGACCACGCTTTGCAGGTGATTGAGCTGCTGGTCGAGATGATGGCGCAGGCGGGCCAGTTCCTCGGCATCGCAAAGATCGTCGGCTTCCACCACCTCGTCGAACTGCTTGGTGAAGGCCTTGTAGGTCTGCTCGCGGCTGGCGCCATAATTGTCGCCCATCGGCGGGCGGCGGCCCTTGCCGGCTTCCTCGCCCGCGCCAGCGACCTGCTGCTCCATGCCGGCTTCGGCTTCCATCTCGGCGGCCTCGCCGCCGCCGGCATCGGAGGCTTCCGCCTGCTGTTCGCCGGAGGCGGAGGATTCGCCATCCTGGCTGTCCTCGCCTTCCGACTGGCTCTGCGGCTGCTGGCCCTGGCTATCCTGGTCGGAATTCTCGTCATCCTCCGACATGTCGCCGCTCTCTTCGTCGGCGAGGTCGAGGTCCTTGATCAGCTTGCGCGCCAGCTTGGCGAAGGCGCGCTGGTCATGCAGCGAGCCGAGCAGGCGGTCGAGATCGCTGCCGCCCTTCTCCTCGATGAAGCCGCGCCACATCTCCACCATGGTGCGCGCGGTTTCCGGCACGGCCTGGCCGGTGAGGCGTTCACGCGCCATCAGGCCCACGGCCTCGGCCAGCGGTGCCTCGGAACGGTCCTTGACCTTCTGGAAGCCGCGATTCCTGCAGCGATCTTCCAGCGCGGCGGTGAGATTCTGCGCCATGCCCGGCATGCGGTTTGAGCCGATGGCTTCCACCCGCGCCTGTTCCACGGCATCGAACACCGCGCGCGCGGTACCGCCCTGGGGCAGCAGCTTGGAATGCAGCTTGTCGTCGTGATGCTTCAGCCGCAGCGCCATGGAATCGGCCAGGCCGCGCAACTGCGCCACCTCGGCCGCCGGCAGATCGCGGCCCGGCACCGGCAGGCGGGCGCGCAGGCCGCGCAGGCCCGGGGTTTCCGGCCCGAACGTGACCTGCAATTCGCGCTCGCCCGAAATCGAGCGCGTGGCATTGCCAAGCGCCCGTTTGAAGGGCTCGATGGGCGATTCCGGCTTGCCGGCCATGCTACGCGCGTCCCGTTACTTCAGGTCGACCTTCGCCGCCGTCTCCGGCAGTTCCTCGCCAAAGCAGCGCTGGTAGTATTCCGCCACCGTGGCGCGCTCCAGTTCGTCGCACTTATTGAGGAATGTGACGCGGAAGGCGAAACCGACACCGCCGAAGATGCGCGCATTCTCGGCCCAGGTGATCACGGTGCGCGGGCTCATCACGGTGGAGATATCGCCGTTGATGAAGCCGGCGCGGGTCAGTTCGGCCACCGCCACCATCTGCGACAGGGTCTTGCGGCCCGCCGCATCCTGGTAGCTCGGCGACTTCGCCGCCACGATGGCGACTTCATCCTCGGCCGGCAGGTAGTTCAGCGTGGTGACGATCGACCAGCGGTCCATCTGGCCCTGGTTGATCTGCTGCGTGCCATGATAGAGCCCGGTGGTGTCGCCAAGGCCGATGGTGTTGGCGGTGGAGAACAGGCGGAAGGCCTTGTGCGGACGGATGACGCGGTTCTGGTCGAGCAGGGTGAGCTTGCCCTCCACCTCCAGCACACGCTGAATCACGAACATCACGTCCGGGCGCCCGGCATCGTATTCGTCGAACACCAGGGCGACCGGCGATTGCAGCGCCCAGGGCAGAATGCCTTCGCGGAACTCGGTCACCTGCTTGCCATCGCGCAGCACGATGGCGTCCTTGCCGACGAGATCGATACGGCTGATATGGCTGTCGAGGTTGACGCGCACGCAGGGCCAATTGAGGCGGGCGGCAACCTGCTCGATATGAGTGGATTTGCCAGTACCATGGTAACCCTGAACCATGACGCGGCGGTTATAGGCAAAGCCGGCCAGGATGGCGAGGGTGGTCTCGCGGTCGAAGCGGTAGGTGCTGTCGAGGTCGGGCACATGCTCGGAGCGGTGCGAAAAGCCCGGCACCGTCATGTCGCTGTCGATGCCGAATACATCGCGCACGGAAATCTTCACATCGGGCATGTCCGGCATGCCGGCGGCAGCAAAGGGCGAAGAAACTGGCTTGGTCTGAATGGCCGTCATCGTGACTCTCGTTTCGGGTAATTTCTTGTCGTCTGGGCGGAGGGCTGCGGCTTCCCGGGTCGATGGCTCTAAGTATAGCCCCGGGATTCCAGGTACGCATAGGCTTGGTTGATGCTTTTCAGCCGCTCTTCTGCCTCGCGGTCGCCGCCATTGGCGTCCGGGTGGTAGCGTTTCACCATGAGCTTGTATTGCGCCTTGATGTCGGCCCAGCGTAGCGGCGGCTTCAGCGCCTGCAGGTCGAAATCCAGCTCCTGCAGGGCCTCGCGCTCGCGCGGCTCGAAAACCGGCTCCGGCCCGGGGCGGCGCCGGCCGCCATTCAGCACGATGCCGACATCGGCCAGGATGCCGAGATCGTCCTTGACCCAGACCTGCGGTTCCTCGCCGCTGGGCGCCTTGGTGCCGAAGGTCCAGGTCGGGCGGTGGCCCAGCATGTCCTCGCGCTGATAATCCTCGACTTCTTCCGGCGTCATGCCGCGGAAGAAGTCCCAGCCGAGATTGTATTGCCGCACATGTTCGAGGCAGAACCAGAAGCGGCCATCGCGTGGCTCGCGGCTTTTCGGCGCCGGAAAACGCCCTTCGCGGCGGCATTCCGGATGGTCGCAGATGCGCAGATGCGTACCGAGACCCTCGGCGGATTCCGCCTCGTGCTCGATGAAATGCGTCTGCCGTGCCGATCGTGCCCGTGCCATGGCGCAAGAGTATGGGAGCGCCCGGGGGCAAGGCAAGGCGAAGCCACGCTTGACAGGGCGGCGAACGCCACTTAAGCGGGTCACATGGGCGCGATCCAGGACCGTATCCGACACAAGCTGACCGAGGCGCTAGCGCCGCTGGCCCTCGAGATCGAGGACCAGTCGAGCCGCCATGCCGGCCATGCCGGCATGAAGGGGCTGAAGCCTGAGGAAACCCATTTCGAGGTGCGGGTGGTATCGGCGGCTTTCCAGGGCCAGAACCGCGTGGCGCGGCAGCGGCTGATCTACAAGCTGCTGGCGGCAGAGCTGGCCGATGGCGTGCACGCCCTGGCGCTGACCGCCCTCACCCCGGACGAAGCGGGAAAAAGCCTGTCATAACAAAACTTTAGAGTTGCCATTTGCGCTCATAAGAGGATTCGCGCGCCAATCAACAACTTTTTGTTTGCATCATGCACGTATATGTACTAAACGTATACCCATGAGCGAGATTAAAAACCCTCCAAACACAACCGAAACCCCGGTGGCACCGCTTCGCCCGGTCCGCCCCAGCCTGGTCACCCGCAATATACGGCTCGGCCTGATGCGGACCAGCGTGCGGCTGGAGCAGCAGGAATGGCAGGCGCTGGAGCATATCTGCCTATTGGAGGGCCTCGACCGCCATGGCTTCGCGGCCCGGGTGCAGGTCGATCCGGCGCGGCGCGAGAACACACTCACCTCGCGGCTGCGCTGCGCCATCCTGGCCTATTACATGAAGGCCGCCGGCTTCGGCGGTAGCTCGCCAGGCAGCCACTATCCCAGGGCGATCAGCAGCAACAGCGGCAAGGTGGCGAACGAGACCAGGGTGGAAACCACCACCAGGCCGGCCACGGCGGTGGCATCGCGGGCATAGCGCACCGCGAAGATCACGTTGATCACCGCCACCGGCATGGCGCATTGGATGATCAGCACGCCGCGCGCCACGCCGGTCATGCCGAAGGCCCAAGTCAGCGCCAGACCGACCGCGAAGCCCATGCCGAGACGCAAAGCCGTGAGGGTGAGTGCGTTGCGCAGGTCCTGCACCCGCAGGCTGGCGAGCGAAACGCCGAGCGTGAGCAGCATCAGCGGGATGGTGATGGCGCCCGCGGTTTCCAGGCTGCGCATCAGGAACAGTGGCAATTCGACCTGGAACTGGTTGCCGAGCACGCCAATCGGCACGGCATAGATCACCGGCGCGCGCAGCAGCCCGATCCAGTTGCCGCGCCCGGCATAGAGCGCCTGGCCGATGGAGAAATTGCAGAACGAGTTCAGCGCGAAGCAGACCAGGCCCAGCGCCAGGCCCGGTGCGCCGAAGGCGAACAGGCAGAGCGACAGCCCGGCATTGCCGCTATTCGGGAAGGCCATCGGCGCCAGATAGCTGCGCCAGGGCAAGCCCAGCAGCCGCAGCGCGAAGAAGCCGATGACCACGAAGCATAGGGTGGCGGAAACCGCCGACAGCGCCATCCAGCCCAATTCGGCGCGCGGCAATTCCGCCTTCAGCAGGGTGGAAATCACCAGGCAGGGCGTGCCGATATGGGTGGCGAGCTGGCCGATGGCATCCATCGGAAAGGCCAGGCCGCGCTTGGCCCAGATGAAGCCCAGGCCGGCCAGCACGAAGATCGGTGCGATGACGGCGAAGATTTCCGCGAACATCGCCATGGCCGCTAATCCTCGGAGCGCAGCGGCGCGATTTTCAATACCGTGATCTGGTTGCGCTGGCGGCGCAGCACCTCGAAACGGAAATCGTGAAACACGAAAACCTGGCCGGCCTCCGGGATCACCTGGGCTTCATGCAGCACCAGGCCGGCGATGGTGGTGGCATGCTCGTCGGGCAGATGCCAGTCGAATTGCCGGTTGAGCTGGCGAATGGTTGCCGTGCCATCGACCAGCACCGAACCATCGGCCTGGCGGCGGTAGACCCGCTTGGGCCTGTCATGCTCGTCGCGGATATCGCCAACGATCTCTTCCAGGATGTCTTCCAGCGTAACCAGGCCGAGGATGGCGCCGTATTCATCCACCACCAGTGCGAAATGGGCGCGGCGCTGGCGAAACGCGTTGAGCTGTTCGCGGAGCGTGGTGGTTTCCGGCACGAACCAGGGTTCGAGCAGCAGCGGCTTCAGATCCAGCTTCTCGATCTCGAAATGCAGCGCATGCAGTTCACGCAGCAATGTCTTGGCATGCAGCACGCCGATGACATTCTCCGGCTCGTCGCGCCAGACTGGGATGCGGGTATGGCTCGATTCCAGCACCTGCGCCACGATCTCCGCCGGCGGCAGGCTGGCATCCAGCATTTCCATCTTGCGCCGGTGCACCATCACATCGCCGATCGGCACCTCGTCGAGATCGAGGATCGAGCCGAGCATGTCGCGTTCGAGCTTGACCAGGCTGCCCTGGGCAGCGTGCTGCTCAAGCTGGCTGCGCAGCACATCGGTGGCAGTGGGCGGTTCGGGCGGCGGCGGTCGGTCGCCGCGCTTGCGCGGGCGCAGCCAGCGCAGCAGACGGGCAAGCCGGAGCAGCCGTCCCCTCATGCGCCGGCTGCTTGCCTCGCCGGCGCCAATTCATCCGCCAGCAATGCGCTCACCGCCGCCGGGGCGACATCGTTGCGCTGCACGGCGCGGCCAATGGCTTCCGCCAGGATGAAGACCAGCTTGCCGTCCTGCACTTTCTTGTCCTGCTGCATGTGGTGTAGCAGCACTTCAACAGTGAAATTCTGCGCGCCATCCACCGCCGCGAGCCGCGCCGGCAGGCCGCTCAGATCAAGATGGCGCTGCACGCGGGCGGCCAGCGCCGGATCGCACAGACCGAGCCGGCCGGAAAGCTGGAAAGCCAGCGCCATGCCGATGGCAACGCCCTCGCCATGCAGCAGCCGCGCGGAATAGCCGGTCTCGGCCTCCAGCGCATGGCCGAAAGTGTGGCCCAGATTGAGCAGCGCGCGCTCGCCTTCCTCACGCTCATCAGCCGCGACGATGCGCGCCTTATGGGCGCAACAGCGCGCCACGGCCTCGGCACGCAGCGCCTTGTCGCCGGCGAGCAATGCGGCGCCATTGGCCTCAAGCCAGGCGAAGAAATCGGCATCGCCGAGCAGGCCGTATTTCACGACTTCGGCATAGCCGGCACGGAGTTCGCGCAAGGGCAGTGTGTCCAGCGCATCGATATCGGCCAGCACCAGGCGCGGCTGGTGGAAGGCGCCGATCAGGTTCTTGCCTTGCGGCGCATTGATCGCGGTCTTGCCGCCGACACTGCTATCGACCTGCGACAGCAACGTGGTGGGAATCTGGATGAAATCGACCCCGCGGCGCAGGATCGAGCAGGCGAAGCCGACCAGATCGCCGATCACGCCGCCGCCGAGTGCAATAACGTGGTCGCGGCGCTCCACCTTGTGGCTGAGCAGCGCGGTGCAAACGCGCTCGAGGCCGGCAAAGCTTTTCTGTGCCTCGCCCGGCGGCAGGATCACGGATTTGTGCTGGATGCCGGCGGCGTCGAGCGCCGCCTGCAGCGGCGCCAGGCGATGCGGCGCGACATTCTCATCCGTCACGATCACCGTGAACGGGCGGCGCAGGATCGGCTTTATCAACGCGCCAGCCTGGGCAATCAGCCCGGCACCGACATGGATATCATAGCCACGCTGGCCGAGTTCGACACGGATGCGGTGGGAAGCGGCCATGGCGCCATCAATCTCCAGCAGTCTCGGTTACCGGCCTGACATAGCCAGGCGGCAAGGTGGCAATGATGCGCTCGACCACGCCTTCATGCGGGCCATCGCCGGTAAGCACGGTGATATCGGCATCGGCATAGACCGGGTAGCGCTCGTCCATCAGGCGGGAGAGCACGGCACGCATGTCGCCGCCAGCCAGCAGCGGCCGGTTGCCGCGCCGGGAGCAGCGCTTCACCAGCACATCGAGTTCCGCCTTGAGCCAGATCGACAGGCCACGCTCCTTGATGCGGGCGCGGGTCTCGGCATTCATGAAAGCGCCGCCGCCGGTGGCCAGCACGATTGGCGATTGCTCCAGCAGCCGGGCGATGACGCGGCGCTCGCCATCGCGGAAGGCGGGTTCGCCATGTTCGGCGAAAATATCCGGGATGCTGGCGCCGGCGGCTTTCTCGATCTCGGTATCGGCATCGAAGAACGGCAGCCCGAGGCGTGACGCCAGGCGCTTGCCAACCGAACTCTTTCCCGCCCCCATCAAGCCGACCAGGACCAGACTCTTCAGCGGTACGGGAACAATCGGTTGCACAACACCCTCTGGTTCACGCCGGCCGCAGCCGGACAACAGGTCGGCTGGAAACGACAAAGCGGCCGGCCAGGCATGGCGCCCAATTGCGATACCCTGGCCGGGCCGGTAGAATACTGTAACCGGCTGGCAATTCAAACGCGGCTGGCCCTGTTTGCGCACGTATCCGAGGATTTCATGAGCCGCCTTCTTGCGATTTTCCTTGCCCTTCTGGTGCTGCTGGTAGTGGGCGGCGGCATTTTCCTCGCCACCTGGGATATTCCAGCACCGAAATCCAAGGTCGAAAAGGTCATCCCCAACGACAGGCTCGGGAAATAATCATGCGCCGGCAGGCCGCCCTCAGCATCCCGTTTCTTCTTGCTCTGGCCGGCACCGCCCTGGCGCAGCCAGTGCGCCTTACGCCGGCAGCGCCGCCGCAGAACCAGAGCCAGAATCAGGCGCAGGAGGAGCAGAAGCCGGAACAGCCGGCGACCGCTCAGCCGGCCCCCGTACAGCAGACGCCTGTACAGCAGACTAACGTGCCGCCCGCCGGGGCCCCTGCTGGCGCTCCTGGCGGCACCGCTGTGCCGAAGGCCGGCATGGTGGCGGTGGAAACCCTGAGCGCGCCTGATCCGTCCAGCGCCGGCCTGCTCGGCGACGACAATGGCGGCCTTGGCATCAAGATGTGGGCCGGCACCAGCCGCGCCCAGGCGGAGCGCGTGATCGGCCTGCTGCCGGCACCTATCGCCTCGCCGGCCTTGCGGCAATTGCAGCGCCGCCTGCTGCTGACGGCGGCAGAGGTACCTGCTGGCCAGACGAGCGGTGAGAACAGCCTGCTCGGCCTGCGCGTGCGCCAGCTCTACCGCCTCGGCCTGAATGCGGAAGCTGCCGATCTCGGTGTGCCGAAACCGCAGGCATTGCGCGACCGCGTCTTCACCGCGCTGCCGATCAATCTGGCACTGCAGAAGCATGATATTGCCGCCGCCTGCCCGCTTGGCGCCCGTGCGCTGGCGGAAGAACCCTCCGAAGCGGCCTGGCTGCGGGTGGCGGTGTTCTGCCGCTTCAAGAACGGTGAGACCGCCAGCGGTGAACTGGCGCTGAGCCTGTGGCGCGACCAGGGCGGTGAGGACACCGCCTTCCAGGCGCTGGCGGCCATCATGGGCGGCGACAGCCGCGTGAAGATCGAGAAGCTGGCGCATGTCGATCCGCTGATTGTGGCGATGCTGCGCGAGACCAAGCGCCCGCTGCCGCCGGGTTCCATCGAAATTGCCCCGGCCGGCACGCTTGCCGCCATCGCCGACCTGCCCGAGCTCGATCCCGAGATGCGGTTGAACGCGCTCGGTATCGGCGTGGCGCTTGGTGCCATTCCGCCGCAGCGGCTCATCAGCGCCTATACCCAGCTTGAAATCACCGAAGCGCAGCGCGCCGATATTCTTGCCGGCAAGCTGAAAGGCGCCCGTGCTGCCGCCTTCCTGTTCCAGCAGGCGCGCGAACTCAACGCATCTGGCCCGAAGCACGCCGAGGCGCTGAAGCGCGTTTATGAGCTCGCCGCTGCGCGCGGCACCCTGTTCATGAGCGCTGTCGTGCTGCGCGAGACATTGCGCGACCTGCCGGCCGAACCGGAAAGCTTGAGCGCTGCTCCGGCGGTAATCCGCCTGGCCCTGGCGGCGGGCGAAACCGGCACCGCGCGGCTATGGCGCAACAGCCTGCTGAGCCAGACCGATCCGGCATTGACCACCATTGCGGCACAGACCTGGCCTCTGCTGGTTTTGGTAGAGCCGCCGACAGCCTGGCCGGAAGCGCAGTTCCAGGCCTGGAGCGAGACGCTGAAAAACCTGCCGCCGCAGCGCAAGGCCGCACTGCAGGCACTGGTGCTGATCCTGGCCGAAGCCAGCGGCGTGCCGGTGCCGGCGGAAACCTGGCAAGCGATGATCCAGCCCGGGCTTGAAACCAGCAGCAGCAACCCGCCGGTGGCCTACTGGCGCAATCTGCTGCGCGCCTCGGAAGCCAATGCCAAGGCCGAAACCGTGGCGCTGGCGCTGATCCTGCTTGGCGACAATCTCGCCAAGGATGATCCGGCGATGCTGGCGACGGCATTCGGCGCGCTGAAGCGGCTGAAGCTCGACGCGGAAGTGCGCGCACTGGCGTTGGAAGCCGCGCTGCTGCGCGGCCTCTGACGCCTGCCCCACCCACAATGCGCGCCCAGCGGCATATCGAGGCCTTCCTCGAAATGCTCGGCGCCGAGCGCGGCCTGGCGAAGAACACGCTGGAAGCCTATGCCAACGACCTGGCCGATTTCGCCGGCTTCCTCACCACGCGCGAAGCCGCGCCGCAAAGCGTCGGCATCGAGATCCTGCGCGCGTATGCGCAATCCTTGAGCGATGCCGGATTGAAACCGGCTACGGCGGCACGGCGGCTTTCGGCCTTGCGGCAATTCTTCAAGTTCATGGCTTCCGAAGGCATTCGCGAGGATGATCCCTCCGCGCTGCTCGATGCGCCAAAGCGCGGCCGGCCGCTACCGAAAATATTGAGCGAGGCGGAAGTCGAACTGCTGCTGGCGCAAGTGCGGCATCAGCGCGAGGACCCGGCGGAAAGCGCGCGGCTCACGGCGTTGCTGGAAATCCTCTATGCCACCGGACTGCGGGTGAGCGAGCTGGTCGGCCTGCGCTTCCCGCCGTTTGGCGACGACCAGCGTTTCCTGCTGGTGCGCGGCAAGGGCAACAAGGAACGCCTGGTGCCGCTAAGCGAGGTGGCGCGCGCCGCGATCCGCGACTATGTGCAGGACTGGCGCGGCGAATTCCTGGCGCCGAAGCAGCTCTCGCCCTGGCTGTTCCCATCACGCGGCGAAAGCGGCCACCTGACGCGGCAGCGTTTCGGCCAGTTGCTGAAAGAACTCGCCGCCGCCTCGGGCATCAATACTGCCAAAGTATCGCCACATGTGCTGCGCCATGCCTTCGCCAGCCATCTTCTGGCCCATGGCGCCGATCTGCGCGCGGTGCAGAAGATGCTCGGCCATGCCGATATCAGCACCACGCAAATCTACACGCATGTGCTGGAAGCGCGGAAACAGGCCCTGGTGCAGGACCATCACCCGCTGGCGAAGGGACGCCACGGCACCTAGCGGATAGCTCTTGCCAAGGCCCTGCCGGTTAGTTAGCAGTTGCAACAGAGCAGCAGGGAGAGGCAGCCACCATGAGCTTCAAGACCGTAACCCAGACCACGCCGAGGCTTAACCGTTGCGAGCTGGCAGTGCCGGGCTCCAGCGTCAAACTCTTTGAAAAGGCTGCAAAATCCGCCGCCGACGTGGTGTTCCTGGACCTTGAGGACGCGGTCGCCCCGGACGACAAGCCGCAGGCGCGAAAGAATATTGTGCAGGCGCTGCATGACATCGACTGGGGCACCAAGACCCTGAGCGTGCGCATCAATGGCCTGGATACCCATTACATGTACCGCGACGTCGTCGACGTGGTGGAGCAGGCCGGCGACAAGCTGCACCTGATCATGGTGCCGAAGGTGGGCACGGCGGCCGACATCTATGCCGTCGACATGCTGCTGACCCAGATCGAGACCGCCAAAGGCTTCACCCGCCGCATCGGCATCGAGGCGATCATCGAAACCGCGCTCGGCATGCAGAATATCAACGAGATCGCCGCCGCCAGCCCGCGCCTCGAAAGCCTGCATTTCGGCGTGGCCGACTACGCCGCCTCGACCCGCGCCCGCACCACCTCCATCGGCGGCCCGAACCCGCTCTATGGCGTGCTGACCGACAAGGATGGCGACAAGCCGCGCGACTATTTCTGGGGCGACATGTGGCATTACGCCATTGCCCGCATGGTGGTGGCGGCGCGCGCCAATGGCATCCGCCCGATCGACGGCCCGTTCGGCGATTTCTCCGATGCCGAAGGCTACAAGGCGCAGGCAAACCGTGCCGCGATCCTCGGCTGCGAAGGCAAGTGGGCGATCCATCCGAGCCAGATTCCGCTGGCCAACGAGGTCTACACGCCGCCGGAAGCGGAAGTGGCCAAGGCACGCCGCATCCTGGAAGCCATGGCCAAGGCGCAGGCCGATGGCCTTGGCGCCGTGGCACTGGATGGCAAGCTGATCGACATTGCTTCCATCCGCCAGGCCGAGGCGCTGGTGAAGCAATATGAGCTGATCGCGCGCGGTTAGTTTCTTATTCCTGGAAGTGCCGGCAGAGCGCCAGCACGAACAGCAGGCCGAGCAGCAGGGCCGCCACCGTCGACCACGGTTGCGGCCCTATTTGCGCCGCCAGCGCCAGCAGGATCAGCGCCAGATTGAGGGCGCCGATCTTCGCCGCCACCGGGGCATGGGCGCCGGCCTTGCGCGCAGCCTGCTGATAGAAATGCTGGCGATGCGCCTGCCAGAATTTCTCACCGCGCAGCGCGCGCTTCAGCAGCGTGAAGGTAGCATCCACCCAGTAATACAGCGGCAGGATGATCGCCGCCGCCCAGAGGCCGCTGAGCGCCGCCTGCAACAGCAAGCCGCCGAGCAGGAAACCGACCGGCACCGAGCCGACATCGCCCATGAAGACATCGGCCCTGCCCCAATTGCGGCGCAGAAAGCCTGATCCGGCGCCAGCCACGATCAGCGCCAGGCCGGCATAGCCGCCGCCGAAACCGGCAAGCCAGCCGCAGGCCGCCAGACCGATGCCGATGCCGGCCATCTCGATGCCGGTGATGCCGTTGATGCCATCCATGAAATTGAACAGGTTGACGAACCATAGCCAGGCGAGGAAGCAGACCAGACGCTCGAACCACAGCGGCACCAGTCCTTGCGTCACCGTCGCTTCGGCCGGCAACTGCCCGAGCACCAGCGCCACGGCCAGCGCCTGCGCGCCCATGCGCAGCAGGATCGGCAGACCCTTCAGGCGGTCGTCGAACCAGAACAGCAAAGCCAGCACCAGCATGCCGACCAGCAGCATGCCCTGGCCCCATTGCTCGGCCAGGGTGATCCAGGGCAGGCCAAGGGCGAGAATAATCGCCACCACGGCAATGCCGCCGCCACGCGGCGTCGGCTCGGTGTGGCTGGAGCGCGCGTTGGGCATATCGAGCACGGCGCGGGTCTTGAGCCAGATGATCAGCGGCACCAGCAGCAGCATGGTGCCGATGGCCGCCAGCAGGCCAAAACCGAGCGCAAAGGGCCAGGTCGGTTCGATCACGGCTCCACCTGTTGCCCTAATGGCCGCAGCACCACGTCATAGGCCTTGAGGCTCTCGGTGACGAAATGCTCGACGGAGAATTCGCTCTCGGCAATCTGGCGGCCGCGTGCGGCAAGGCGCTGGCGCAGGGCCGTATCCTCGATCAGCCGGCGCATCGCGGCAGCCGTCGCCACCGTGTCGCGCACCGGCACCAGCAGGCCGTTCTCCTCATGCCGCACCACTTCGCGGCAGCCCGGCACATCGGCGGTGACGATGGCGCGCTGCGTCGCCGCCGCCTCGATCAGGCCGCGCGGCAAGCCCTCGCGGTAGCTCGGCATCACGATCAGGTTGGCTTTTGCCAGGCTGGCCGCCATGTCGGTGGAATAGCCCCAGTATTCCACCAGTCCGCTATCGATCCACTGTTGCAGCCTGGCTTCGCCGATATCGGTGGGGTTATCCGGATCGCGGCGGCCGACCAGCACGAAGCGTGCCTTCACACCCTGCTGGCGCAGGATCGCCGCGGCGCCGGTGAATTCATTGACGCCCTTGTCGCCCAGGAGCCGCGCCGGAAACATCACCACCGGCAGTTCGCCTTGGGGTTCAGGCTGAGCGGGGAAGCCGCGCATGTCGACGCCGCAGCCCTTGATCATGCACCAGCGCCCGGGCTGCACCATGCCATTCTGCTCGAACAAGCCGAGGTCGTCCGGGTTCTGGAAAATCGCGTAGCCGTTCCGGTGCGCCAGTGCGAAGCCATAGAGCGCGCGGATCACCAGGCGCAGCAGCCGCGCCTTGAAATCCTGGCGGATGAACACGAAGCCGAGGCCGGTGATGGCATGGATCGCGGCGGGTACATTGGCCAGCCGGCTGGCCATGCCGCCCCAGATCACCGGTTTCATCGACACATGATGCACCAGCAGCGGCTGGATACGGCGGATCAGACTGTAGAGCGCCGCCACCAGGCGCAGCTCGGCCAGCGGGTTCTGGCCGCCGCGGGCCAGCGGGATCGGATGCAGGATGAAGCCTTCCGCCTGTAGCCAGGCGGTGATTTCCGGGTCCGGCGGCGCAGCGACATGTACTTCCCAGCCATGCTGGCGCATGGCACGCCCCACCGGCAGACGGTGGGTGGTGAAGAACAGCGCCTCGTGGACGATGATGAGCAGGCGGCGGGCCATGTCCGGAACTAACCCGGCCACCCACGCCGGTCAATGCTCCCTGGGGGGTCAATACCCCCAGGCGATTGACACCGGGGGGTGGCCGGGCTACCCACAGCCACCCCCTTTTCCTTCCCTGATCCCGGAACCCTCAAACCGTGACCGTCCCGCATCCGCTTCCCCGCAGCATCGTCGTTGTCGGCCTCGGCTATGTCGGCCTGCCGCTGGCCGTGGCGCTGGCACGGCATTTCCCGGTGATCGGCTTCGATATCGACACGAACCGGGTGGCCGAGTTGCAGCGCGGCGAGGACCGCACCCGCGAGATCGAAGCCGAAGCCCTTAAAGCCGTCGCGAATACCCTGACGCTGACCGCCGAGGCCGCCGCGATCAGGGCCAAGGACCTTTACATCGTCACCGTGCCGACCCCGGTGGATGCCGACAACAAGCCCGATCTCGGCCCCGTCCGCTCGGCCTCGCGCAGCGTCGGCGCCGCCATGGCCAAGGGCGCTGTGGTGGTGTTTGAAAGCACGGTCTATCCCGGCGTCACCGAGGAGGTCTGCGGCCCGATCCTGGCCGAATTGAGCGGCCTGAAGCAGAGCGAGGATTTCTTCCTCGGCTACTCGCCGGAACGCATCAATCCCGGCGACAAGGTGCATACCGTCGACAAGATCACCAAGGTGGTGGCGGGCGAGAACCCGGCCATTGCCGCGATGCTGGCCGAGGTCTATGGCCGCGTCACCTCGGGCGGCATCCACCTGGCGCCGACGATCAAGACGGCGGAAGCCGCCAAGGTAATCGAGAACGCGCAGCGCGACATAAACATCGCCTTCATGAACGAGATTGCCATGATCTTCGGCAAGCTCGGCATCTCGACGCATGACGTGCTGGAAGCCGCCGGCACCAAGTGGAACTTCCTCAAGTTCCAGCCGGGCCTGGTGGGCGGCCATTGCATCGGCGTCGATCCCTATTACCTGGCGCACCGCGCCCAGGAACTCGGCCACGATCCGCGCATCATCCTGTCTGGCCGTGCCATCAACGATGGCATGAGCGGCTTCGTCGCCGACCAGGTGCATGGCCATATCAAGGGGCCGGGCCGCGTGCTGGTGCTGGGCCTCACCTTCAAGGAAGACGTGCCGGACCTGCGCAATTCCAAGGTCGCCGACCTGGTGCGGGCGCTGGAGAAGCTGGGCCACCGCGTGGCGGTACATGACCCGCTGGCCGATCCGGACGAGGCGCAGCACGAATACGGCATCATGCTGGCACCGAAGCTGGACGAACTGCGCGGCTTCGATGCCGTGCTGGGCGCCGTGCCGCATGAAGTATACCGCAAGCTCAGCCCGGCCCAGATCATCGCCATGCTCAAGCCCGGCGGCCTGGTCGCCGACCTGAAGGGCATGTGGCGCCGCCTGGAGCTGCCCAGCGACCTCAGGCGCTGGGTACTCTGACCCCTTCCTGACCCGCCCCCTTCCTGACTCGCCCCCTTCCTGACTCGCGACTTTTACGCGCAAGCCAGCCTTGCCTTTGGGCAGATTCGGCTTAGAATGAGAACAAGATAGGATCATTCGTTCCTATAATTCTCGTATTAGGATGCCATTACAATACAACATATATAGAACGGCGGCTTTCTGCCTGTTATGGGTGTGGGCCATCCTGCTGCCTGCCGCTGCGATAGGCGAACCCGCCCTGCGTGGACCCGTGGCGGTGGAGCAGGCGCGCGTGATCGATGGCGACACCCTGGAAGTGGTGGCGCTGATCTGGCTCGACCAGCGCGTCACCACCCGGGTGCGGATCGAGGGGATCGACACCCCGGAACGCCGCAGCCCCTGCGCCGCCGAGCGCGAGGCCGCCGCCGCCGCCAGCCGCTTCGCGACCGACTGGCTGGCGAGCCAGGGCAGCATCGTGCTGCGCGACCTGATTCACGACAAATATGGCCGCCGCGTCGTTGGCCGGGTGCAAAACGCCGATGGCAGCGCCGATCTCGGCGAAATGCTGATCCAGGCCGGGCTGGCGCGGCGCTACGATGGCGGGCGCAAGCAGCCCTGGTGCCAATAGGCAATCGCCGCCCTTACAGGTTCTGGTCCTGGCACTGGACTTCGCGGCCAACTCGCCCGAAATAGACGGCCAAGGAGATTTCCATGACCACTGGCCAGATCGACCACCGCCTCCCCGTTTCCGTCATCACCGGCTTTCTCGGCGCCGGCAAGAGCACCCTGCTGAACCGCCTGCTGCGCCACCCGGCGATGGGCGAGACAGCGGTGATCGTCAATGAATTCGGCGAGATCGGCCTGGACCACGCGCTGATCGCCTCGAGCAGCGAGGATACCGTGCTGCTGTCCTCGGGCTGCCTGTGCTGCACCGTGCGCGGCGACCTGGTGAACACGCTGCGCGAACTGATGCAGAAGCGCGAAAGCGGCGCGGTGAAGCCGTTCCGCCGCGTGGTGATCGAAACCACCGGGCTGGCCGATCCGGCGCCGGTGCTGCACACGCTGATGAGCGATGCCGTGGTATCGGAACGCTTCCGGCTGGAAAGCGTCGTCACCCTGGTCGATGCCGTGAATGGCAGCGCCACGCTGGACAACCACATGGAAGCCGTGAAGCAGGCTGCCGTCGCCGACCGCCTGGTCTTGAGCAAAACCGACGTGGCGCCCAAGGCGGTGGTGGGCGAATTGCGCCACCGGCTGCAACATCTCAATCCCGGTGCGCCGATCCTGACCGTGGTGGAAGGCGATATCGAGCCGGACAAGCTGTTCAATGCCGGGCTCTACGATCCGACGCGCAAGAGCTACGATGTGCAGAACTGGCTGCGCGCCGAAGCCTATGGCGGGCACCATCATCATCACGATCACGATCACGATCACGATCACGATCATGATCACCATCATCACGACCATGATCATCACCACCATGACCATGATCATGGGCATGACCATGGGCACGATCATGATCACGGCCACGACGAGCATGACCACCCGCGTACAGCGGAAGGCAAGCTGGACGTGAACCGCCATGATGCCTCGATCGGTTCCTTCTGTCTCACCTTCGACGAGCCCTTCGAGTGGAACACGCTCGCCACCTGGCTGGACCTGCTGGCGGCCTATCGCGGCGACAACCTGCTGCGCGTGAAGGGCCTGATCAACGTGGTGGGTGTCGACCGTCCGGTGGTGGTGCATGGCGTGCAGCACCTGTTCCATCCGCCAGCGACGATTCCGGCCTGGCCCGACGAGGACCGCCGCAGCAAGATCGTGTTCATCACCCGCGACTTGGGCCGCGAAGTGATTGAGCAGACGCTCACTGCCCTGGCGCAGGCCGAAGCCACGCCGCCGGAAAGCCTCGGCGCCGGCCGTTAGAGGCATGCAAGCACCCGCCCCCGGCCTCGATGCCGCCATTGCCGCCATGGCGGCCACCGCGCGCCAGCGCGTGTTCAGCCTGGATTATGGCGGCCAGCGCTATTGGGTGAAGCGCCCAGGCCTGCCGCGCCTGCGCTCCTCCGTGTTCATGCAGCGCTGCATCGCGCTGGCCTTTGGCCTCGCCATGCTGAAGCCGCCGCGCGACGGCAACCTGAAAAGCGAGGCGATAGCCCTGCGCCACCTCGCCGCCAATGGCTGGCCGGTGCCGGCTTTGGTAATCGAGGAACCGCGCTGGCTGGTGCTCGGCGATGGCGGCGCCAGCGTCGAGACGCTGCTGAACCAGGAAGCCGACCCGATGCGCCGCCGCGCGCTGATCGAGGCCTGCGCCGACCTGCTGCTACGCCTGCACCGCCAGGGCGAATGGCATGGCGGTGCGCAGATCCGCAATTTCTCCTGGCGCGATGGACAGCCCGGCCTGCTGGATCTGGAAGACCACGATCTGCCCGGGATGAGTCTGGCGCAGCGCCAGGCGCGCGACCTGCTGCTGTTTCTCTATTCGCTGACGCGCTATGACAAGGATGCCGCTGCGCCTTTGCTGCCCGCCGTGGCGAAACGGCTGGTGCAGGGCGCCGAGCCGGAAACGCGCGCCGAGATCGCCCGGCTGCATCGCCGCATCGGGCCGATCATCCGGCTGGCGAAACCTTTCGCCGCCAAGGCCGGCCGCGATGTGCGCCAGGGCCTGGCGGCGGAAGCGGCCATCGCTGCCGCGTTGGCTTAGAAATTCTGAATTAAAACCCCGGCTCCAGCCCGATATCGCCGACGCGCAGGCCACGCCAGTTGCTCAGCACCGGCTCGACATGGGGTCGCATTTCCTCGCGCGCCGCTGCATCCAGCAAGCCAAGATGCTCCAGCACGCCGCCGAGTGCGGTCTGCGCTGCGCGCGCCGTGCCATCCAGTGCCTTGAGTGCGATGCCGACACCCAACTCGGCCGAGGCCGCCGTATAAACGCCTTCCGCACCGGTCTTGGCGATGAAGCGGCCCCTGCCCGCCTGCATCACGGCGGTGCAGAAGCGGCCTGTGCCGGCGACAAAGAACGGCTCGGCCAGCACGGCTTTCGCCAGAAGCTGCGCCGCCTTGGCCCGTTCGGGCGCCAGACCCTGGCCGGTGATAAAACGCGCGAAGCCCTGCGCCAGCTTATTCAGCGGCAAGGCCAGCGTCGGCATCGAGCAGCCATCGGTGGCATAGGCGTCGGTAGCGATCTTCACGCCGCAGACATCCTCGATGGCCGCCGTGACACGGCGCTGCACCGGATGCTCAGGGCTGACATAGCCCTGCAATGGCTCACCCATATGGCGTGCCACCGTCACCATGCCGGCATGCTTGCCGGAGCAATTGTTTTGCAACGCCGTCGGCTGTGCCTGAGCGCGGACGATGTCGCGCGCGGTTTCCTCGTGATAGGGCCAATGGGCGCCGCATTCCAGCACCGTATGGTCAAGGCCAAGGCGGCCGAGCCAGGCGGCGACGGTATCGGTATGCCGCTTTTCGCCGCCGTGGCTGGCGCAGGCCATGGCAATTTCGGCGTCATTCAACCCGGCCGCCTCGGCGGCACCGGTCTCGATCAGCGGCAGGGCCTGGAAGGCCTTGTTCGAGGAGCGCGGGAAGATCGTCATGCCGACATCGCCCCAGCCGGCAACCTGGCGGCCGGCGGCATCCACCACCACGGCGGCCACGGCATGGCGGCTTTCCACTTGCGCGCCCCGGCGCACCTCGACGATAAAGGGCCGCGCGCCGGGCGCCGGCAGGGGGCCGAATGTGTTGGCCATGGCTTCCTCCCTGGATGGTTGGGCGTAATTTATACTTATTGCGGCAGAGGCGGACTAGAGATGCGTGGCTTTTTCGGCGTAGGTACTGAGCGGATGAGCAAGCCGATGAATGCCGGCACGCTGTTCCGTACCGCGCATGCCTTTGGCGCCGGCTTCGTCTTCACCATCGATGCCGCCTACTCGGTGAATGCCGCCCGCTCCGATACCAGCCGCACCCCCGACAACCTGCCCTGGTATACCTACGACAAGCCCGCCGACCTGAAACTGCCGCAAGGCTGCAAGCTGGTGGGGATCGAATTGCTCGACATCGCGGTCGACCTGCCGAGCTTCCGCCATCCGCAGCGCGCCGCCTATGTGCTGGGGCCGGAGCAGGGCTCGCTCAGCCCCGAGCTTGTCGCGCGCTGCGACCATGTGATCAAGATCCCGACCAGTTTCTGCGTCAATGTCGGCGTTGCCGGCGCCATCGTGATGTATGACCGCCTGATCACGCTTGGCAAATTCGCCGAACGCCCGCTTTCGCCGCTCGGCAAACCAGTGTGGCCCGAAGACAAGGGCGGCCGTCAGCGCAAGCGCATCGTTGAGTCGTGATGCCATGAACTATTGCGTGTTCGATACCGCGCTCGGCCCCTGCGGCATACTGTGGAGCGAACGCGGCATCGCGGCGGTGCAATTGCCGGAATATAGCCGCGAGGCAACCCGCGACCGCCTGCTGCATCGCCATGCCAATGCCGAGCAGGCAACGCCGCCGCCGACTATTGCCAAGGCCATTGCCGGCATCCAGGCCCTGCTGGGCGGCGACAGGTCGGTGGATTTCAGCGGCGTGCCGCTGGATACCGAGGCCCTGCCTGCCTTCCATCGCCGTGTCTATGGCGTGATCAGCCGGCTGAAGCCCGGCGAAACCATGACCTACGGCGCGATTGCCAGTGAACTGGATGCAGGCCCCGACGGCGATGCCCGCGCGGTCGGCTATGCCTTGGGCAAGAATCCGATCCCAGTGATCATCCCCTGCCACCGCGTGGTTGCCGCCAGTGGCAAGCTCGGCGGCTTCTCCGCGCCCGGCGGGCGCGAGACGAAACTCAAGCTGCTCGCCATCGAAGGCGGTGCGCCGGATAACCGGCAGCCGAGCTTGTTCTAGAGCAGGCTTTTCACTTTCGCCCAGGCACGACGCAGGGTCCAGAAACGCGCGGCATCGAAATCTGGCTCCGGGCAGCTCTGGCCGAACTTGTCGCCCCAGGGCACATAGGCGCCGTGTTTCAAATACTGCGCATAGATTTCGCGCCGGCGCAGCGCCGCATAGGCTTCGCTTTCATCCTGCCGTGCCGGCACCCAGCGCGCCGCATGGCACAGCACGGCGGCATAAGCCTGGGAACGCGGCGGCAGTTTCGCGGCAGCCTGCAAGGCAAGGTCTGCGGCGGTGAAGCGGTAGCTGTAGCGCCAGGGCCGCGCCGGCTCGCTGGCGCGCACCCGCGTCACTTCCGCCTTGCTCAGCCATTGCGATGGCTCCAGCCGCTCGAGTGGCAGCGGCCAGGGAAAGCTGCCGCCATAGATGGCGCCATCGGGTTCCAATTCATGCCCCATGATTTCCATGCCATGGCGTCGGGCCAGACGGCCGGCCTCGAACAGAGAGCGGGCGCTGCCATTATCGGTCCAGGCGTCCGCCGCCGATTGCCGCGCCGAGGCATAGTCGGAGAGGATGCGGCCCGTCTCCGTCTGCCTGTCATACCATGATGCCCGCACCATGGCCGGCATGTAGCGCTGCGCGGTGGTGAAATCCTCTTCCCGCACCAGCCGGCGTGCCAGCAGGTAGCGCAGGCGCGAGGCCCGGTCGAGATCGATGAAGTAGGTGAAGTCCAGGCTATCGGGCTTGGCGGTAGGCTCATTTGGCGCCGGCACTTCGGCATCGACGAAGGCACGCAGTTCCGCCGTCGACAGGATGCGCTCGGCGATATAGGCGGCATCGGTCCAATAGTCGGGCGATGCCTGCAGCATCATGCGCATGGCCTGCACGAATTCGCCCTGGCTCAGCGCCAGCACGCTGCGTTCGGCATAAAGCGCCGCCGCCATGTCCGGCGCGTAGGCACCAGCCGGCGCGGTTGTGAAGGCCTGGCTGGCCGCCGCATAAGCTGCTGCCGCCGCCGGCTGGTCGCCGCGCCGCAGCGCCAGCTTGGCCCGCAGCCATTCCGCCAACGGCCCGCGCGCCGCCGGCATCAGCTTCTCCGCCATATCGAAGCGGCCCTGCTGATAGAGCAACGCTGCCAGCCGGTCGGCTTCCGGCAGCGGCGTGCCGCCTGTCTGCGCCATCACCTGTTCAATCAGGAAAGCCACCTGGCCGCCATCGGGCGGATCGGCCAGGAGAGTCGAAACATCGACTTCCATGCGCCGCACCGCCGTCTGATGCAGGGCATAGAGGATCAGCAATTGCCGCAAGGTCGGCTGGCTCACCCCCGCCCGCAGCAAGGTCGGGCTGGCGAAAATCCGGTCGGCCACGGTGCGCAAGGATTCCGCGCCCACCGGATCACCGCCGGCAGCCTGCTCGGCATAGAGCATGGTCATGCGCTCCAGCGCCTGCGCCACGCTGCGGCCAGGGCAATCCACGTCATCAGTGGCGAGAGCGAGATACAGCAGGGCTTCCTCGCCCAGGCTGGCAATGGCCAAGCCGAGCGGATCGGGCAGGCCGACCGCGACCTGCCGGCGCAATTCGGTGAACCGCGCCGCAGCCGTTTCCACCGCGCAACGCTCTGGCCCGCTTGCCCGCTCCAGCGCCACGGCATCCAGGCGGCCAAGCATGTAAAGCGCCCAGGCGGCGCGGCGCGGCGCATCGGCATGGCGCAGCACCGCCTCGAAATGACGGCGGGCCGTCTCATCGTCATGGGCATGATAGGCCACCGCACCGGCGGTGTAGTCGCGGATCGACGGCGGCAGCGACGCACCGCGCGCATAGGCTTCGGCGGCGCTGCCGGCCTGTCGCATCGCTGCTATGGCTGCTGCTTCCGGCGTGCCGGCTTCATAGGCCTCGGTGCGCTGCTCCACCGGCTTGAGGGCTGCCGGCGGCGGCGGATGCAACCGGGCGATCTCGCGCCGGAAGCTGTTGGCCGGCAGTACCTTCATCGTGCCGGCGCGGTCATCCAGCGCCTCCAGGGGAAAGAACGGCCCGCAGGCAATCGCGGCACCGACCGCTGCTCCAACAAACACCATGCCCAGCAGCAGCCCGCGTTTCATCTACCCCTCCTGCTCCACCAACCAGTCGGCCTGCTCCACCGCGCAGCGCAGCCAGCCGATCGGCCGCGCCATGCCTGCACGCAACAGGCCATCATCGGTGCGGCGCAACACGATACTGCCCGCTGCCTGTTCCAGCCGGTAGCCATTCACCGCATCCAGCGCCGCGCATGGCCGCTGCAGCCGCAGTCGCGCCGGCAAGGGCGCATCGGCATTGCCTTCATTGACCAGAAACATATCCGCATGGCCCGTGCCGACTTCGGGTTTTTGCCGCAGGCGCAAGACGATGGTGGCTTGCAAGGGCTCGCCGCGCAGCACGGCATGGAAACTGCGCAGGCTCCAGGCCCGCTGGTCGCCGGCCAGTGGCAGGCGGAACCAGACGATGCCGGCGAGGCCACGCGGCGGCGCCTCACGCAAGGCATCGCGGAAAGCCGCGGCTCGCTCGGGCGATACCGCCAGTTCGCGCACCTCGCTGCCGCCAACCAGATGGCCGCGTTCGGAGGCGATGCCGATGACATTGCCGCTGGCATCCAGGCTGACACGGGAGCCATAGGTCGGCAGAGCAATGAACCAGGGCTTCTCGGTATGCTTTGCCCAGGCTTCGGCCCAGCGCCGCGCCAGCTCGGCGTCGAACAGGCCACGGCCGGGATTCTGCACCGCATGCACCTGCAGCACGCTTTCATCCGCCTCCGCCAGCAGCCCGCGCAGGCTTTCCGCGTCGCTGAGCCAGGTCGGCAAGGCGGTCACCGCCAGCCGGGTATCGGCGGGCAATTGCGTGCGGAGCTGGCGCAGGAAGGCGGCATAGAAAGGCAGCCGGGCCGTGGCGACATCGCAATCGATCTCGATGCCATTGGGTGCCAATCCGGCAGCACGCCAGGCCGACAGGATACGCGCCACCTGTTCGGCCACCGCCTGCACCTGCGGCAACTGGCTGCCCTCGATGCGCAGCACCGGACGGGCGGGACGGCCCATGGCACGCATGGCGGCGAAATCGGGCGCGACTGCCGTGTAATAACCGCCCCAGCCGAATTCACCCGCCAGCACGCGCCAGCCCTGCAGCAGCGGCGCCGCCTGAGTGGCGGTGCGGGCCAGTTCAGGCGTCCATTTGCGCTGCCAGATATAGCTTTCCTGCGGCAAGGCGCGGGCCGCAGCCGGAGCCAGGAGCAGCGGCAGCAGACAAAGCAGCGCGAAGCGGAGGACGGGCATCAGGACCGACGACCAGAGGGGATGGCGCCCATCATGGCGCGCATTATGGCGGATTCAAGACCGACGCGACCGGCAAACATGAAATCACTGGCAGCACCAGCCTGCTATTGCTTCTGCTGCTTCTGAGCCTGCATCCGCTCCAGCAGGATGCGCTGGCCCTCGGTGATCAATGCCGTCTGGAGGTCGCTCGTCGCCTCAATGGCATTGGCTGTCTCTGGCGCATGGTCCTTGCACAAGGCCAACCATTGCTGCCGTGCTGCCGCCATATCGGTTCTGGCACCCGCGACCTCGAGCAGCCGGCGAGTTTTCACATAGGGCATCTCATCGCCGCCGAGATAATAAGGCTGCGTCACCATGGCCGGCACCCAGGTGAACGGATTGTCAAAGACACGCAGGCTGCAAGCCCACAGGCTCTGGCGGAAAGTGAATGTGCTGTAGGTCCAGGCCGAACGCTGGTCGTTATCGGTGTCATCGATAGCTGCGCGCACTGCCGTATCCTGCAACAGGATTTCGGCCATCTCAGCATAACCCATGAAAGCTGCCGCGATCAGCGGCGTCATGCCGTTATTGTTCCTTGCGGTCAGCCCGGCAGCATCGCCGCCCCGCTGCACCAGCGCCGTCATCCGCTCACGCGCCTTGGCGATGGGAATGGAAAAGTTGCCGTTGGTCTCGCCGGCAACATACATGTCCTGGCGCAGGCTATTGAGGATGCCATGCGCGGTTTCCTGCGCTACAGCCCCTGACGCTGAAACCAGCAGAGCCAGGAACGGCAGCAGGCGAAGCAGCATGCTACTCCGCCGCCTCGATGTCGCGGGCGAGGACTTCGCGCTTGCCGACATGGTTGGCGGTGCCGACCACGCCTTCCTTTTCCATGCGCTCCATGATGCGGGCGGCGCGGTTATAGCCGATCTGCAGGTGGCGCTGGATGAAGCTGGTGGAGGCCTTGCGCTCGCGGCAGACCAGGGCCACGGCCTGATCGTAGAGCGTGTCGCTCTCGTCGCCATCCTCGCCGCCGCCCATGCCAGGCAGGCCGAACTTGCTATCGTTGTCGGCGGTGACCGCCTCGACATAGACCGGCTCGCCCTGATCCTTGAGCGTCTTCACCACGCGCTCGACTTCCTCGTCGGTCACGAACGGCCCATGCACGCGCTGGATACGGCCAGCACCTGGCATGTAGAGCATGTCGCCCATGCCGAGCAGCTGCTCCGCGCCCATCTCGCCGAGAATGGTGCGGCTGTCGATTTTCGAGGTCACCTGGAAGGAAATACGGGTGGGGAAATTCGCCTTGATCGTGCCGGTGATGACATCCACCGAGGGGCGCTGCGTCGCCATGATGAGGTGAATACCGGCGGCGCGCGCCATCTGCGCCAGGCGCTGGATCGCGGCTTCGATATCCTTGCCGGCGACCAGCATGAGGTCGGCGAGTTCATCGACGATCACCACGATGAAGGGCAGCGGGTTCAGATCGAGCGGGCGTTCCTCGAAGATCGGCTTGCCGGTCTCAGGGTCGAAGCCGGTCTGCACTGTGCGGCCCAAAGCCTCGCCCTTGACGCGGGCCTGCGCCAGCCGCTCGTTGTAGGAAGCGATATTGCGCACGCCGAGTTCCGACATCTTGCGATAGCGGTCCTCCATCTCGCGCACGGTCCATTTCAGCGCCACTACCGCCTTGCCGGGCTCAGTGACCACCGGCGCCAGCAGATGCGGGATGCCGTCATAGACCGACAATTCCAGCATCTTCGGATCGACCATGATGAAGCGGCACTGATCCGGGGTGAGGCGATAGAGCAGCGACAGGATCATGGTGTTGATCGCCACCGACTTGCCCGAGCCGGTGGTGCCGGCGACGAGCAGATGCGGCATCCTCGCCAGATCGGCGATCACCGCCGAGCCGCCGATATCCTTGCCCAAGGCCAGCGCCAGCTTGTTCGAGGAATTCTCGAATTCGGCGGAAGCCAGAAGCTCGCGCAAGTAAACCGTCTCGCGCTTGGCATTTGGCAGTTCGATGCCGATGGCGTTGCGGCCCGGGATAACGGCGACGCGGGCGGACAGCGCGCTCATCGAGCGGGCGATGTCGTCAGCCAGGCCGATGACGCGGCTGGACTTGGTGCCGGGTGCCGGCTCGAGTTCATAGAGCGTGACCACGGGGCCGGGGCGCACCTTGGTGATTTCGCCCTGCACGCCGAATTCGCTGAGCACGGATTCCAGCATCCGCGCATTCTGCTCCAGCGCTTCCTCGTTGATCTTCTCGCGGCCGGCATCGGCCGGCGGCGGCTTCAGCAGGCCCAGTTCGGGCAGTTCGAAACTGCCGCCATCGCCGAGCTTCATCGCCACCTGCGCTTCGGCGGCGGCGCGCTTGCCGGTCTTCGGCCGCTCCAGGCGGCGCTCGACACGGCCCTGCTCGTCCAGCTTCTTGGCCGGCGGCAGCACCATGCTTTCGCGCTCATCCTCGTCGTCGTCGGCCTCTTCCTCGTCATCGACAGGACGAGACTTAGGCGTGAGGCGCGGCTCGGTGCGCTGCTGACTGCCGCGCGGCTTGTCCTCGTTCGGCACCGGGGTCTCGAAATCGTCGTCCTCGGCATCGACAGCACGGCGGGCGAAAATCGGTGCGAAGGCAGCACCGAACATCTGCTTGATGCTGCCGAAGAAACCGGGCGCTTCGGCGCCGGCGCGGATGGCCGCCTTGCCGCCCTGGTAGAGGCCTTGCGCGGTGAGGCCGGCGGCGGCGCTGGCACCGAAGCCGATGCCGGAACCGACGCTGCGCCACTCGCCGAGCGACAGGCCAGAGCAGAAATAGAAGCAGATGCAGGCAAGGCCGAGGCAGGCAGCACCCGGCAGCACGGCGGAAATCGGCAGGCCGAGTTCAACCGCCACCGGCACCAGTTGGCGATACATCAGCCAGTCGCCGAGGATGCCGCCAAGGCCGGTGCGCAACGTCCAGGAAGCCGGCAGCGGCAGGGCGGCGGCGAAAGCGGCGAACAGCAGCAGGGTGAGCGGCACCAGGGCAATATTCAGCCACCAGCGCGGCAGGCCGCGATGCGAGGCGACACGGAAGCCCCAGGTGGCGAGCAGGCCGACGAACAGCCAGGCCGAGAGGCCAAGGGTCTGGAGCAGCAGATCGGAGAGATAGGCGCCCGGGCGGCCGAGCCAATTCTGCGCCACCTGGCGGGTGGCATGGTTAAGATTCGGGTCGGATTCGGTGTAGGTAGCCAGCGCCAAAGCCAGCAGGAAGCCGCAGCCGAGCAACAGCACGCCGCCGCCCTCCTGCGCCCGCTGACGCATGAAACCATCAAAACCCTGCGGAAAAAACCGCGGTTTCCGGGCCGATTTGCCGCGCATGCCGCCCCTCATCGAATCAACCTCCACCGGCTCGTGGACAGCCCACAGCCAGCCTGACGATTAAGCCCCTAAATCCTTACCGATCCCCTAAGACCCAGCCCCCAGGACACTGCCAATGCGCTGCAACGCCTCGCGGGTCTGTTCCAGTTCACAGACCAGGGCGATGCGCAGATAGGGATTGCCGGCCTTGGCCGACACGCCATCGCCGAGATCGCGCACCAGGAAACCGCCCGGCAGGGTCCGCACCCCGGCTTCGCGCCAGAGTTTCACGGCGGCTGCCTCGCCATCGCCGACATCGAGCCAGAGATAGAAGCCGCCGGCCGGCCGGTAGAAACCGAAGCGGTTGCCGATCACGCTCTGGGCGATATCGAACTTGGCGCGATAGAGCGCGCGGTTGGCTTCCACATGGCTTTCCTCGCGCCACAAAGCGGCGGAAGCCTCGGCCACCGGCATCATCATGCCGGCGCAGCCATAATTGCGCAGCTTGATGAAGGCCTGGGTGATGCGGGCATCGCCGGCACAGAAGCCGGAGCGCAGGCCCGGCACCGAGGAACGCTTCGACAGCGAATGGAACACGATGATGTTGTCGAGCGTGCGATCGGTGACACGCCCGCCGCTTAAGCTCAGCGCCGCTTCGAGGCCACCCGGCGGCGGCACGCTGTCGTAGATTTCGGCATAGCATTCATCGAAAGCGATGACGAAATCATACTGCCGCGCCAGTTCGATCAGCCGCGTCATATACTCAAGGCTCGCCACCGTGCCCTGCGGATTGGCCGGCGAGCAGAGATAGACCAGAGCCGTGCGCGCCAGCGTATCCGGGTCGAGCGACGCGAAATCCGGCAGGAAGCCATTTTCCGCCGGGGCCGGCACGAATACCGCTTCCGCGCCCACCGAGGCGGTGGCGCCGATATAGGCCTGATAGAACGGGTTCGGCATCAGCACGGCAGCGCGCTTGCCGTTCTTCTCCGGCGGCACCACCACTTGGGCCAGCATGTAGAGGCCTTCGCGGGTGCCGTTCAGCGCCACGATCTGGCGCTCGGGATCGATCAAACCGTCCGGCAGAGCATAGCGGCGCTTCAGCCACTCGGCGCAAGCGAGGCGGAAATCAGGGGAACCGTTCGGGGTCGGGTAGCGGCTCAAGGCCGAGAGGTCGCCGCGCATGATGGTGCCGACGAAATCCGGCATCGGATGCTGCGGCTCGCCGACAGAAAGATTGATCGGCTTCAGGCCATGGCTCGTCGGCTGGCTGTCCAGCACCGCGCGGAGGCGCTGAAAGGGATAGTCGGTAAGAACGTCTAGGTTGCTGTTCAGCATTGCGAATCAAGGCCTTGCGGCCCGAATCGGGGGCCATGAGCGAATCCGCAGAGCCTACCCGCGCCCGAGTCGCACCGCAAGCCAATAGGCCGCGCCGGGCCTGATCCGTGCCAGACCTGACCTGTGCTAGACCCGACCTGTGCTAGACTGGCGGCCATGAACGACCCCGCTTCGCCGAGCTGCGCTGCCCGTTTCGCCCCGGATGCCTATATGGGCTTCCTCGGGCCGGACGAGATCGGCCCCTGCCTTAGCCAACTCTGGCGTCTGGCGCCGGATGATGCGGCGCGGCAGCTTCTGGCCGGCCTCGGCGCGGCAACAGATGCGCCGGCGCCCGATGCTGCCGCCTTCCAGGCCCTGCTCGGGCAAAGCCTGCCGAAGATCCGCGACGATGCACTGCATGCGGCGCTGAAAGAACTGCGGCAGTGAGTGGCCCTCACCAATGACCGGCCCGCGCCTGGCGCTCTACACCTTCGGCATTTTCATCCGCCCTGCCGCCGATCCCGCCAATGACGGCTTCCATGCGCGCAACGATATCAACCTCGCCGCCGTGGAATGCAGTGAAGGCTTCATCGCGCGCTCGGGCTATGACGGCGATCCGGGGCCGGCAAGCTGGGGGCCGCATCGCTATCCGCGCTTCTATAGCGGCGAAGGCCATTCGCCTTCCACACTGTCGCTATGGCGTGATCTCAACGCCCCCTGTGCCTACGCCTATAGCGGCATCCATGCCGAAGCCTTGTCGCTTGGCCGCGAGTGGTTCCAGCGCCCATTGGCGCCGCCGCTGAAACCGGCCTGGCCGCCCTATGTGCTGTGGTGGGTGGCGCCGGGCCATGTGCCCGACTGGCAGGAAGCCGTTGAGCGGCACGAATACCTGCACGACCACGGTGCCTCGGCCCACGCCTTCGACTGGAAAATACCCTTCGACGCCGAGGGCCGCCCAGCCAGCCTCGACCGCGACGCCGTGCGGCGGCTGACAGCCATCAACCGTGAGCGACAGGCGGCGCTACAAACTTAGATTTTGGGGAGGAAGGAATGGTGCCCAGGGACGGAATTGAACCGCCGACACGAGGATTTTCAGTCCTCTGCTCTACCATCTGAGCTACCTGGGCACACCAAGCCTGCGTAACCATCTGCTACGCAAAGGCGTAATGGGGCGGGGTTATAGACAAACTCCCCCCGCCTGTCCATATATCGGGGCAAGAAAAACGCCGCCCGGGATTTCAACAGCTTATGACCCCTCACCCCACCCCAGAGACGGCCCAGCCGGCAGCCATCGCTGTGCATGGCCTGGCCAAGGATTACGGTGCTGTGGCGGCCGTGGCGGGGATCGATTTCACCGTGGCCGCCGGCTCGACCACGGCTTTGCTGGGCGGCAACGGCGCCGGCAAGACCACCACGATTGCCATGCTGCTGGGGCTGCTGACACCAACGCGCGGCAGCGTCACCGTGCTGGGCGCCAACATGGAGCGCCACCGGCACCGCGTGCTGCCACGGATGAACTTCTCCTCGCCCTATGTGGATTTGCCGCACCGCCTGACCGTGCGCCAGAACCTGCTGGTCTTCGCCCAACTCTATGACGTGCCGCGCGCACCGGACCGCATCGCCGAACTGGCCGAGGCGCTGGATTTCGCGGCCCTGCTCGACCGCTCCGCCGGCGGGCTTTCCGCCGGGCAAAAAACCCGCGTCGCGCTGGCCAAGGCGCTGATCAACAAGCCGGAGCTGCTGCTGCTGGACGAGCCGACCGCCTCGCTCGACCCCGACACCGCCGACTGGGTGCGCGGCCTGCTGGAACGCTACCGCACTGAGCGCGGCGCCACGATTCTGCTGGCCTCGCATAACATGGCCGAGGTGGAACGCCTGGCCGACCAGGTGCTGATGATGAAGCAAGGCAAGATCGTTGACCGTGGCCGGCCCGAGGCCTTGATCGAGCGCTATGGCCGCAACGACCTGGAGGAAGTGTTCCTCGATATCGCCCGCGGCCAGGGCAAGGCGGCGGAATTCGCGGGCAAACTGACATGAGCGCGCAAATCTTCGGCTTCAGCCCCAATCGCATCGCCGCGATGCTGCGGCGGCATTACTACCTGCTCTCCTCTTCCTGGGTGCGGCTGATCGACCTGGTCTACTGGCCCACGGTGCAGATGCTGATGTGGGGCTTCCTCACCCAGTTCCTGATGGGCAAGACCAGCTATATCGCGCAAGCCTTCGGCCTGCTGCTGGCCGGCCTGATGCTGTGGGATTCGATGTTCCGCATCCAGTTGAGCGTCGCGATTTCCTTCCTTGAGGAAATGTGGAGCCGCAATCTCGGCAACCTGTTCGTCAGCCCGTTGCGGCCCAGCGAATTCGCCGCCTCCTTGCTGATCATGGGTTTCCTGCGCACCGCCTTCAGCATGATCCCGGTCAGCCTGATGGCCTGGTGGTTCTTCGATTTCTCGGTCTATTCGCTCGGCCTGGCGCTGGCCGGCTTCTTCGCCTCGCTGACCCTGTTCGGCTGGGCCATCGGCCTGGCGGTAAGCGGCCTGGTGATGCGCCAGGGCCTGGGGGCGGAGAATATCGCCTGGGCGGCGGCGTTTCTCTTCCTGCCCATCGCGGCGGTGTATTACCCGGTGAGCGTGCTGCCCGGCTGGCTGCAATATGTCGCCTGGAGCTTCCCGCCGGCCTATGTCTTCGAGGGCCTGCGCGCCCTGCTGGTGGACGGCCAGTTCCGCGCCGATCTGATGTGGGGCGCCTTCGCGCTCAACGCCGTCTACCTTGTACTCGGCTTCGGCGCCTTCATGGCGCTGTTCGAGGCGGCGCGGCGCGGCGGGCAATTGCTGGGCCAGGGCGAATAGGCATGCCAGCGCCGCTGCTCAAGGCCGGGACTGTAACCCTGCGGCCGCTCAGCGCCCGCGACGCCACGGCGCTGGGCCTGGAGCCGCCGGTCGCGGAAGCCCTGCTGCAAGAGTCGAGCAATGGCGCCAGCCTGCTGTGGCTGATCGCGCCCAATCCACGCCAACCCGGTTTCGGCTGGATCGGTTTGCGCGGCATCGAACCGTTGCAGCGCCGCGCCGCGCTGGATGGTTTCGTGCTGCCGGCGCAGCGCCGCCAGGGCCATATGCGCGAAGCCGCAAGCCGCGTGGCGGCCTACGCTTTCGATACGTTGCTGCTGCACCGCCTGGGCGCCCGGCTCGACCCGGATAACGCTGCCGGTATCGCGCTGCTGCGGGGCTTAAGCTTCAGCGAAGAAGGCCGCCTGCGCGGCTACCGCATCGGCGCCGATGGCCAGCCGCGCGATGTACTGCTGCTCAGCCGGCTGCGCGGCGATTCCCCGCCCCGGGAAGCCCCCTGAAGCGAGCGCGGAAGCGGCTCGGGCTCTCGCCGAAAGTGCCGCGGAAACGGTGATTGAAGGTGGAGAGATCGCCGAAGCCGCTATCGTAGGCAATATCTGAAACCGGTTCCGGAGTCTCGCTCAGTTTCAGCGCCGCGCGGCGCAGCCGCAAGCGCAGCAGGAAATCATAGGGCGTGACGCCGGTGATGCGGCGGAAGCAGCGCAGGAAATGGTATTTGCTCATGCAGGCAATGCCGGCCAGCGCATCCAGATCGAGCGCCTCCCCGGCATGGGCCTCGATATGGCGCAGCACGCGGTCGATGCGGCGATGGTCGCGTGCATTCGGCGCCGCCACGCTGGGCGCCTTGCCGCTTAAGGTAGACACCACTTTCTCGGCCAGTGCGATCACCGCTTCCTCGCGCAGTCCCTCCTCGCGCGCCGCCAGCAATTGCACCAGTGGCCGGGTCACATCCGGCAGGGCCGGCAGCATCGCGGCCGTGAAACGGAAATTGCCGCCGCCGCCATTGCCGGCAGCGATCTCGGCGAATAATTCGGGCGCCAGATGCAGGCCGGCACAGCGGTCGCCGGTGGAATGATCATGGCCGCATTGGTAGCAACTGCCGGGATTGCCCAGCATCAGCGCACCGGGATGCAGCAAAGCCTTGCCGCTATCGGCGGCATAATGGAACGAGCCCTCCAGCACGGCGGCAATCGCCACCATGTCATGCCGCTCCTCGAACGGCCTGTCGCCCGGTCCGGCGCGGCAGACAAATTCGCTCAAGCGCCAGCCACGGCCCTGGCCGAGCAGACGGCCAGTTGGCTGGGCAGGATGCAGCAGCGGCTTGGTCATGGCTTAAGAATAGCAACATTCCCCAAGTGCCGGAATGGGCGATACGGCATGCTCCCCGTCCTCGACACAGAGGTCAATTCCAGGGAGTTGTGCATGATCAACCATCTTTCCATCGGCGTGCGGGATATCAAGCGCACCAAGGCGTTCTACGATGCCGTGCTGGCACCGCTCGGCTATAGCTGCCTGTCATCCGGCGATAGCTCGCTAGGCTATGGCGACAAGGCCGTGGTGCTGTGGATCAGCACCACCGACAGCCCGGTGCCGGCGGATCCGAAATCCGGCCTGCATATCTGCTTCGATGCGCCGACGCGCGCCAGCGTCGATGCCTTCCACAAGGCGGCGCTGAAGGCCAAGGGGCAGGATAACGGCAAACCCGGCCTGCGCCCGGATTACGATGCCAATTACTATGCCGCCTTCGTGGTCGATCCCGACGGCTATCGCATCGAAGCCTATTGCGGCAAGGCGGGGTGAGACTCTGAACGAGATGCCCGGGTCGAGCCCGGGCATGACGATGTTGAAAATTTAGGTCGTCATCCCCGGGCTTGACCCGGGGGTCTCTGAATCAATTCGTCGGCCTGGGGGTGAGCAGGCGGGTTTCGCCAATGCGCATCACCCAGGCATCTTCCTCGGCATAGCCGGCGTCCCGGGCCGCCTGGCGGAAACGCCCCGGCGGCTCAAACGGCGGCTCGTCGGTGAGCATGACAGTGCCCCAATGCATCGCCACGAGCCGCCGCGCGCCGAGATCGCGACCCAAAGCCACGCCTTCCTCCGGGTTGGCGTGGTGGCCGGCCATGATGGCACGCGGCTCATAGGCGCCGATCGGCACCAGGGCATGATCGAACGGGCCATGGCGCTCGCCGATCTCACGGAACAGGGTTTCGTGATAGGCGGTGTCGCCGGTGAAGCAGAGTTTCTGCCCCTCGCCGGCCAGCGCGAAGCCGGCCCAGAGCGAGCGGTTGGCATCAAACGCCGTGCGCTTCGACCAATGCACCGCCGGCAGTGCCGTGATGGCGAGGCCATCGGCCTCATGGCGGTCATGCCAGTCAAGCTCGATCACCTGGCCGAAGCCATAGGGCTTGAAGAAAGCGCCTAGCTTCAGCGGCACCACCATGCTGATGCCGGCACGGTTCGGCAGCCGTTTCAGCGTGTCGGTGCAGAGATGGTCATAATGGTTATGGCTGATCGCCACCACGTCAATCGGCGGCAGAGTCTCCGGCGTCAGGCCCGGCGCTACGAAACGCTTCGGCGACATGCCGCGCACCGGCCCAGCTTCCTCGCCGAGATAGGGATCAAGCAGCACGGTCTTGCCGCCGAGGCGCAGCAGGAAGGCAGCGTGGCCAAGCCACATCAGCGCCGGCCCCTGCCCTTCCAGTGCGCGCCAGCCGGCCAGGGCCTCGTCGGCGCTCAGGGCATGGCCGGGCGGCAGCACCTGCGGCTTGCGGGCATTGCGCAGCATACGGCCGATGAAGCGCCAGTAGGTACCGGCATCGGGTGTCATGTGGCGGCTGCCCGGCGGATTGCGGAAGCCGGAGGCGGTGTGGTGCCAGGGTTTCGCATGATTCGAGGGTTTCGCGCTCATGGCTTTCAGCCTCCGAACAGCACCCGGCCGAGGATACGGCCCGGCAGCAGAGTGAAGACACCGGCCAGTATCAGCCCGCTCCAGTAGGTGAGCAGCATGGCGCGGCGGTGCCAATAGAAATTGCCGCGCCGTGCGGCATAAATGGCGGCAGCCATGCCAACGGGCGTGGTGATCGAAAGGATATGAATCGGGCTGAAGCTGCCGGGGAAGATTTCCCGGATGAAAAGCGACGAGCCGCTGGCCGTCAGCATCAGCAGGATGAAGCCCCAGCCCATCACTTTATGCGGCCCGGTGCCCTTGGGCCGCAACAATACAATCGTGCCGAGAACCAGGGCGCTGAGCGTGCTGGCGACATGGAGCTGGATCGCCGGGCTGGCGGCCAGAAGGGGGGCTAAAGTCATAGGCAAACGCTAGCGGCGGGCCTTAAAATCGCCTACGCCTTTCCTATCTAAAGCCTGTGACCACGGTCACGCGGCAATCATGCTGTTGAGGGAGCCTGGATTTTGAGCGCCACCATTGCCCTGGTCGACGACGACCGCAACATCCTCACCTCCGTGTCCATCGCGCTGGAAGCCGAAGGCTACAAGGTGCGCACCTACAATGATGGCGCCGAGGCCCTGCGCAACATCACGCAGCAGACCTTTGACCTGGTGGTGCTCGACATCAAGATGCCGCGTCTTGATGGCATGGAAACGCTGAGCCGGCTGCGCCGCGTCAGCCAGGTGCCGGTGATCTTCCTCACCTCCAAGGACGAGGAGATCGACGAGGTGCTGGGCCTCAAGATGGGCGCCGACGACTATATCAAGAAGCCGTTCAGCCAGCGCCTGCTGATCGAACGCATCAAGGCGGTGCTGCGCCGCGCCGAGGCCAACAAGCCGGGCGCGGAAGAGACCGCAGCCGAGAAGATGATCCATCGCGGCCCGCTGACGCTGGACCCCTCGCGCCACAAATGCACCTGGAAGGGCGAGGATGTGGTGCTCACCGTCACCGAGTTCCTGCTGCTGCAGGCGCTGGCGCAACGCCCCGGCCATGTGAAGAACCGCGATCAACTGATGGACGCGGCCTATGACGACAACGTCTATGTCGATGACCGCACCATCGACAGCCACATCAAGCGCCTGCGCAAGAAGTTCAAGATGGCGGATGACGATTTCGATGCCATCGAGACGCTGTATGGCGTCGGTTACCGCTTCAAGGAAAGCGCCGTCGCCGACTCTGGCAGCACCGACTCAGGCAGCACCGGCTCAGCCGCCGCTGACAGCCCGGCCAAGGAAGACTGAGGCCGGGACAGCGCATGGCCCAGGTCAGGACCAAGCGCCGCTGGATGTCGCCGCTGACGCGGCGCATCCTGCTGATCAATCTGGCGGCACCGATCCTGCTTGCCGCCGCCTTCCTGTATCTCGACCAGTTCCGCCTCGGCCTGATCGACACGCGGCTGAATGCCCTGCAATTCGAGGGCAACCTGATCGCCGGCGCGCTCGGCGAATCCGCCATCAGCCCCTATGAACTGGCGCCCGGCCTCGATCCGGACCTCTCGCGGCAACTGATGCGCCGCCTATCGGCGCAATCCTCTGCCCGTGCGCGGCTGTTCGATGGCGAGGGCGAGCTGATCGCTGATAGCCGCCTGCTGCTGGCCGCCGGGCGCGGCGTGGTGACACGGCAATTGCCGCCGCCGAATGTCGAACAGCCCTGGGATCAGGCGCTGATCAAGCTCTACGACAAGCTCAACGCGCTGTTCATGACCACGCTGGACCTGCCGCGCTATGCCGAACTGCCCTTCTCGCATGCCAACGATTATGTGGAAGTGATCCGCGCCCTGGATGGCGAAGTGGCGAACGAGATCCGCGATATCGGCGATGGCCGCCTGCTGCTTTCGGTAGCGGTGCCGGTGCAGGGCCTGCGCAAGGTGGTGGGTGCGCTGATGCTGACCATCGACAGCGCTGAAATCGACGCCCGGGTGCGCGAGGAACGTCTGACAGTGATGAAACTGTTCGCGCTGATCCTCGGCTTCACCGTGCTGGCCTCGCTCTACCTCGCCGCCGCCATCGTGCGGCCGGTGCATCGCCTGGCCGAGGCCGCCGACCGCATCCGCGCCGCCAAGGGCCGTATCGCGCATCTGCATATCCCGGATTTTTCCTCGCGCCGCGACGAGATCGGCGACCTTTCGGTGGCGTTCGGCGCCATGACCCAGGCCCTGGCGCAGCGCCTGGATGCCATCGAGCATTTCGCCGCCGACGTGGCGCATGAAGTGAAGAATCCGCTCACCTCCCTGCGCAGTGCCATGGAAACCTTCGCCCGCATCGAGAATCCGGAGGCCCGCGCCCGGCTGCTGGCGGTGATGCAGGACGATGTGCGGCGCATGGATCGCCTGATTAGCGATATTTCGGAAGCCTCGCGGCTGGATGCGGAACTCGGCCGCGCCGTCTCCGCCCCGGTGGATATCAATGCCCTGCTGACCAGCGTGGTGGGGCAGTATCAGGACCAGGCGGAACCCGACCAGGCCAAGCTGAATTATCGCCGCGAAGGCAACGGGCCGTTCCTGGCGCCGGGCTTCGAGAGCCGCTTGGGCCAGGTGGTGCGGAACCTGATCGACAATGCATTGTCCTTCGCGCCGGCCGGCAGCAGCATCGACGTGGTGCTGCGGCGTGAACAGGGCCAAGTGGTGTTCACGATCAGTGATGAAGGCCCCGGCATTCCACCGGAAAATCTGGAATCGATCTTCGAACGCTTCTACAGCGAGCGGCCGAGCAGCGAAGCCTTCGGCCTGCATTCCGGCCTCGGCCTTTCCATCTCGCGCCAGATCGTGCAATCGCTGGGCGGCGAGATCACGGCGGAGAACCGCAGCGACCGCGCCTCGGGCGCCCGCTTCACCGTCCGGCTGCCGGTATAAGCGCAGCATTGTCAAGCGGATAAGCGGCTTTATGCACGATGACGGCGTATTGACATGTGCGCTGCACAACGGCAGGCTCGCCCGCCATGCATATACTGTATGCAAGTTGCGTCGCCCTTGATGGCGGTGCCGTGCTGCTGCGCGGCCCTTCCGGCGCTGGCAAATCCGATCTCGCCCTGCGCCTCATCGCGCTGGGCGGACGCCTGGTATCCGACGACCGCACCCTGCTCGAACGCGAGGGCGACCGCCTGGTCGCCCGTGCGCCGGAACGCATCCGTGGCCTCCTGGAAATCCGTGGCCTTGGCCCGGTGCCGGTGCTGCCGGCGCCGCCGACGCCCGCCGCCCTGATCCTCGACCTGGTGCCCTTGGCCGAGCTGCCACGCCTGCCGGAACCGAAGTTTGAAAACTTCTCGGGCCTGGACCTGCCGGTGCTGCCGGCTGAGGCGTTTTCGGCCAGCGCGGCTCTCAAGGTGCGCTACGCACTCGGCCGTGCCATGGCGGGCCAGGTCTTCACCCCGGCCGAAGCGACGGGAATGGCGTGATGAACCAGCCGGCCCCAGAGCACATCCGCCCAGGGCACACTCGCCCAGAACGCATCCGAGTGGTGGTGGTGACCGGTCTTTCCGGTGCCGGCAAGACCGGTGCGCTGAAAGTGCTGGAAGACCTTGGCTACGAGGCCGTCGACAATCTGCCGCTGTCGCTGCTGCGCCGCCTGCTCGTCAGCGACGGCGCCCAGGGCGACATGCCGCCGCGCGGCGCCATCGCCGCCGGCATCGACAGCCGCACGCGCGATTTCAATGCCGCCGCGCTGGTGCAGTTGATCCGCGAATTGAAGGCACGGCCCGAACTGGACGTGCAACTGGTCTATTTTGACTGCGAGGATGAAGTGCTATTCAAGCGCTTCACCGCCACGCGGCGACGCCACCCGCTCGCCGACGACCGCAGCGTTTCCGACGGTATCGCCGCCGAGCGCGCCATGATGCAGCCACTGCGCAGCGTTGCGGACCATGTGTTCGATACCTCGGCGCTGGCCTCGCCCGACATGCGCCGCCTGCTGGTGGCCTATTTCAGCCTCGCCAGCACGCCCACTTTAAGTATCTCGGTGACGTCGTTTTCCTATCGCCTCGGTCTGCCGCGCGAAGCCGATCTGGTTTTCGACGCCCGTTTTCTGCGCAATCCGCATTATGACGAAATCTTGCGCCCGCGCAGCGGTGACGATCCGGAAGTGGGCGCCTATATTGCTGCGGATCCCGATTGCGAGCCGTTCATGGCGCGCGTGACGGATCTGCTGGAAAGCCTGCTGCCGCGTTTCGACGCGGAAGGCAAACGCTTCCTGACAATAGCCATGGGTTGTACTGGCGGTCGTCACCGCTCGGTATACTTGGCTGAAGATTTGGCCCAGCGCTTGCGCTCGGCCGGCTATCCGGTCAGTCTGCGCCACCGCGACCGTGACCTGACAGGCCAAGACGGCATCACGCACTAAGAGACGATAGGCATGATCGGCATCGTTGTTGTCACCCATGGACGCCTGGCGGAGGAATTCATCCTCGCCACTGAGCATGTGCATGGCCCGCAGCGCAATATGCGCGCCGTCTGCATCGGCCCCGATGACGACATGGAGCAGCGGCGCAAGGATATCCTCGCTGCCGTCGCCGCCGTGGATGACGGCAAGGGCGTGATCGTGCTGACCGACATGTTCGGCGGCACGCCGTCCAATCTCGCCATCTCGATCATGAACCAGGCCAATGTCGAGGTGATCGCCGGCGTCAACCTGCCGATGCTGATCCGGCTGGCTCAGGTGCGCAGCAAATGCGACCTCGCAGCGGCCGTCACCGCGACGCAGGAAGCCGGGCGCAAGTATATCAACGTCGCCTCCAAGCTGCTGGCTGGAGACGGTCCGTAATGTCGGATTCCGTCGTTCGTTCCGTCACTATTGTGAATCAGCGCGGCCTGCATGCCCGAGCGGCGGCGAAGTTCGTGCAGGTGGTGGCGAAATACCCGCAGGCGCGCATCCAGGTGTCCAAGGACGGCCAGACCGTGAATGGCGAGTCCATCATGGGCCTGATGATGCTGGCCGGCACCCAAGGCTCCAGCATCGAGATCAGCGCCAACGGCGCCGAAGCCATCCCGGCCATGTCCGCCCTGGTCGAGCTGGTCGAGAACAAGTTCGGCGAAGCGGAATAACCCCCACTTCCTGTTGCATGCGTCACCCCCGGGCCTGACCCCGGGGCCTTTTGCCACGCGCCAACGTGATGCGCGGGCCAGGCCCGGGGGTAACGGATCAGGGAAGTCATTATATTCCTATATAAAGATTTCCTTATATAGTTCTGGACAGACCCCGGCCTGCCTGCTACAAACCCGGCCAACCGAAGCCGGTAAAACGCGGAGCATGCGACGATGACCGATTATGTTGTGAAGGATATGGGCCTGGCCGATTGGGGCCGGAAGGAACTCGACATGGCCGAGACCGAAATGCCCGGTCTGATGGCCACCCGCGAGGAATACGGCCCGAAGCAGCCACTGAAGGGCGCCCGCATCGCCGGCTCGCTGCACATGACGATCCAGACTGGCGTGCTGATCGAGACGCTGAAGGCGCTGGGCGCCGATGTGCGCTGGGCCTCGTGCAACATCTACTCGACCCAGGACCATGCCGCCGCCGCCATTGCCGCCGCCGGCACCCCGGTCTTCGCCATCAAGGGCGAAACCCTGGAGGAATACTGGGACTACACCCACCGCATCTTCGAGTGGGCCGATGGCGGCACGCCGAACATGATCCTGGACGATGGCGGCGACGCCACCCTGCTGATCCATCTCGGCATGCAGGCGGAGAAGGACGCTTCCGTCATCTCCAAGCCGACCAATGAGGAAGAGACCGTCCTCTATGCCGCGATCGCCAAGAAGCTGAAGACCTCGCCGGGCTGGTATTCCAGGATGGGCGCCGCGATCAAGGGCGTGACCGAGGAAACCACCACCGGCGTGCATCGCCTCTACATCATGGCCAAGGAAGGCCGCCTGCTGTTCCCGGCGATCAACGTCAACGACAGCGTCACCAAGTCGAAGTTCGACAACCTCTATGGTTGCCGCGAGAGCCTGGTGGACGGCATCCGTCGCGGCACCGACGTGATGATGGCCGGCAAGGTAGCCGTAATCGCCGGCTACGGCGATGTCGGCAAGGGTTCCGCCGCTTCGCTGCGCAATGCCGGCTGCCGCGTGATGGTGACTGAAATCGACCCGATCTGCGCGCTGCAGGCGGCGATGGAAGGCTATCAGGTGGTGACCATGGAAGAAGCCGCCCCGCTGGGCGACATCTTCTGCACGGCGACTGGCAATGTTGACGTTATCACCGTCGACCATATGCGCGCCATGAAGCATCGCGCCATCGTTTGCAACATCGGCCACTTCGACTCCGAGATTCAGATCGGCGGTCTGCGGAACTTCAAGTGGCATAACATCAAGCCGCAGGTCGACGAGGTCGAGTTCCCGGACAAGAAGCGCATCATCGTGCTGTCGGAAGGCCGCCTGGTGAACCTGGGCAATGCCACCGGCCATCCGAGCTTCGTGATGAGCGCCTCCTTCACCAACCAGGTGCTGGCGCAGATCGAATTGTGGACCAATCCGGGCAAGTACCAGAAGCAGGTTTACACGCTGCCGAAGCATCTCGACGAGAAGGTGGCCTCGCTGCATCTCGCCAAGGTGGGCGCCAATCTCACCAAGCTGACCGACGCCCAGGCGAAGTATCTCGGCGTTGGCCAGACCGGTCCGTTCAAGCCGGATCATTACCGCTACTAAGCTTGCCACACCCCCGGCACCGGCCCATAGTTGGGGCCGGTTCACCGGGGGATTCGCTTGGACGCGGCAGGCTGGATTTTCGCATTGGGCGCGGGCGTCGCCGCTGGCTTGGCCGGCTGGCAGGCGATCCGCGCCCAACGTCTTTCTGCCGCCTTGCGCGAGGCCGCCGAACGCCTTGCTGCGCGTGACGCCGCGCTTGCCGCCGCCCGCGCCGACAATGCCAGCCTTGCCGCCGAATCCGACCAGATAGACACCCTGGCACGCGAGCGCGCCGAGCTGCAGGCCGAGAATCATCGCCTGATCGATGCCGGCAAGCAGGCGGCGCAACTGCTCGATGCCGCCCCCTTCCCGATCTGGCGTCGCGGCGACGATGGCGCACTGGTCTGGGTCAACCGCCGCTATGCCGAGATGACGGAAGCCAGTCCCGCCGATGTGGTGACACGCGGCATCGAACTGGCTTCCGCCCATGATCCGGAATTGCCGCGAAGCCTGGCACGCAAGGCCCGCGAGGCCGGCCAGACCATGGCCGAGGAGCGCCGCTTCGTCGCCGAGGGCGACCGCCGCAATTACCGCATCTTCGAGATGCCGCTGGAACACGGCTTCCTCGGTTTCGCTCAGGACATCACCCAGGAAGCCGATGCGCGCGGCCAGTTGCGCCGCCACATGGAAGCGCATCTGGAAGTGCTGCGCACGATTTCCACCGCCACCGCGATCTACGGCCAGGACAAGCGCCTGGTGCTGTGGAACCGCGCCTATGCCCGGCTGTGGCAGCTCGATGAAGCCTGGCTGGAACAGCGCCCGACCTTCGGCGAAGTGCTGGAACAACTGCGCGCCGAGCGCCGCCTGCCGGAGCAGATCGACTGGCAGGCCTACAAGCAGGGGCAGCTTGCGCTCTTCACCACGGTGATCGAGCGCCAGGAAGAGCTGATGCACCTGCCCGATGGTTCGACCCTGCGGCTGGTGATCAGCGCCTATCCCTCCGGCGGCCTGTTCTTCGCCTATGACGACGTGACGCGGCAATTGACACTGGAACGCGCCACCAACACGCTGACCGCCGTGCAGCGCGCCACGCTGGATAATCTGTATGAAGCCGTGGTGGTGTTTGGCCCCGATGGCCGCCTGTCGCTCTATAACCGCGCCTTCGCCGAACTCTGGCAACTCGACGATGACCGGCTGAATCGCCAGCCGCATATCACCGAAGTGCTGGAATGGGCGCGGCCACTGCTACCACGCGGCAATGACTGGCAGACCTGGCGCGACCAATCGGTGGATGGCTTCGCCGCCCGCCGTGCCGGCCAGGGTCGCCTGGAACGCGGCGACGACAAGGCGATAGACCAGGCCAGTGTGCCACTGCCCGATGGCTCGATGCTCTATACCTACCTGGATGTGAGCGCCTCCGTGCGCATCCAGCGCGCGCTCCGCGAGCGCAACGAGGCGCTGGAACGCACCGACCGCATGAACGCGGCGTTCATATCCAACATCACCCATGAACTGCGCTCACCCCTCGGCACCCTGATCAGCATGACCGAAGTGCTGAGCCACGGCATCCTCGGCCCGGTCAACGAACGCCAGGCGGAATATGGCCGCGATATCATGCAGGCCTCGCGGCATCTGCTGCGGCTGCTGGACGACATCATCGTTATCGCCGCCATCGAGGTCGGGCAACTGGCACTGGAGCCGGAGAATTTCTCCACGGCCGAACTGTGGCAGGAGGATGCCGCGCAATGGCGCGATAGCGCCGAGCATCACGGCATCACGCTGACCTTGCCCGATGCGGTACAGGATAATCCCTGCCATGGCGACCTGCAGCGCCTGCGCCAGGCCTTGGGCAGCATCATGCTGGCGGCGCTGAACGGCACGCCCCAGGGCGGCGGCCTGCGCCTCGGCATTACCCAAGGCACCGAAGGCCTGAGCATCGAGATTGAAAGCCATAGCGGCGGCCTGGCGCCGATTGCGCCGTCGCGCCTGTTCGCCGACCTGCAGCCGCAGCCCGAGCGCCGCCATGGCAGCGCCAATCTTTCCCTGCTGGTGGCGCGCGGCCTGATCGAGTTGCATGGCGGCAGCGTGACCGTGCAGAGCCAGGAAACCGGTCAGACCCTGCAAATCCGCCTGCCCGCCGGTGGTGCCGCGATTGCGGCCCCGGCACGGCCGAATTAGACTCAGCGCCATGCCCGACCTGCTGACGCTGACCCTGCCCGATGAGGCCGCCACTGCCGCTTTGGCCGCTGCGCTGGCGCCGCACCTCAAGGCCGGCGATGCCCTGCTGCTGCAGGGGCCGCTGGGCGCAGGCAAGACCAGCTTCGCCCGTGCCGCGATCCGCGCCCTCTGCGGCCCCGGTACCGAAGTGCCAAGCCCCAGCTTCAACCTGGTGCTGACCTATGACACGCCGGCCGGCCCGCTCTGGCATGTCGATCTCTACCGCGTTGCCGATCCGCGCGAAGTGGATGAACTCGGCCTTGAGGAAATCTTCGCCGATGGCATCGCGCTGATCGAATGGCCCGACCGGTTGGGGCCGGATGCGCCGCGCGGCGCGCTGACATTGAGCCTGCTTCCCACCACCGGCAGCAGCCGCATAGCCACGTTCCAGGGCGCCGGGGATTGGTCGCCACGTTTGAGTGATCTGAAAGCATGACCGACCGCAAAGACCTGGCACAGCATTTCATCAACCACGCCGGCTGGGGCGCTGCCGAGCGCCGCATGCTGGCCGGCGATGCCTCGTTCCGCAAATACGAGCGCCTGCATCGCGGCAAAGAAACCGCCGTGCTGATGGATGCGCCGCCACCGCAGGAAGATGTGCGCCCTTTCATCCGCATGGCGCGCTGGTTGTGTGAAAGCGGCTTCAGCGCGCCGCGTATCCTGGCTGAAGATATCCAGCATGGCTTTCTACTGCTGGAAGACCTGGGCGACGATCTCTATTCCCGCCTGCTGCGCCAGGGCGGCAACGAGCAGGAACTCTATGAAGCGGCGATAGACCAGCAACTGGCGCTGCATCAGCATGCTGCTCCTGCCGGCATCGCGCCCTATGATGTGCCGCGCCTGGTGGATGAAGCCGGGCTGTTTCCGGACTGGTATCTGCCGGCCCTGCATGGCGCACCGGTTTCCGCCGACCTGCGGGCCGAATTCGACACCCTGATCGGCGGGCTGGCACCGGCGGCGATTGCGGCACGACCCGTTGCCGTGCTGCGCGACTATCATGCCGACAATCTGCTGTGGCTGCCGCAGCGCCAGGGCCCTGCCCGCGTCGGCCTGCTGGATTTCCAGGATGCCGTGGCCGGCCATCCGGCCTATGACCTGGTATCGCTGCTGGAAGACGCGCGCCGCGACGTGGCACCGGCACTGGCCGAAGCCATGCTGGCCCGCTACATCGCACAAAGCGGCGTTGATGCAGCGGCCTTCCGCCGCGCCTATGCCATCCTGGGCGCGCAGCGTAATATCCGCATCATCGGCATCTTCACCCGGCTGTGGAAACGCGATGGCAAGAAAGGCTACCAGGCCTTCATGCCGCGCATGTGGGGCCTGCTGGAGCGCGACCTGCAACACCCGGAATTGCAGCCATTGCGCGCCTTCATCGACCGCGTGGCGCCACCAGCATTGCGCTGTCAGCCGCTGCCCGGCCTGGAGCAGGCGGTATGATAGAGTTGCCGAAAACCGCCATGGTGCTGGCTGCCGGCCTCGGCACGCGGCTGAAGCCGATCACCGATACCTTGCCCAAGCCGCTGGTGCAGGTGGCCGGCCGCAGCCTGCTCGACCGCTGCCTCGACCGCCTGGTAGGAGCCGGTGTGCAGCGCGCGGTGGTGAATATCCACTGGCTGGGCGAGCAAATCCGTAGCCATCTGCAAAGCCGCAAGGATATCGAGACCGTTATTTCCGATGAGAGCGATGCCTTGCTTGAAACCGGCGGCGGCCTAGTGCGCGCGCTGCCTTTGCTCGGCGATGCGCCCTTCTTCTCGGTCAATGCCGACCTGATCTGGCGCGATGCGCGCGGCAATTCGCTGAAACGGCTGGCGCAGCGTTTCGATGCCGCCGAGATGGATGCCTTGTTGCTGTTGCAGCCGACTACCGCCGCCACCGGCTATGATGGCCAGGGCGATTTCACCATGGATCAGATGGGACGCCTGACACGGCGCGACATCCGTGCCGTGGCGCCTTTCGTCTATACCGGTGTGCAGATTGTGTCGCCAGCCTTGCTGCGCGATGCCCCGGCCGGCGCCTTCTCGCTCAACCTGCTCTATAACCGCGCCATCGAGGCCGGGCGGCTTTATGGCATGCGCCATGAAGGCGACTGGATGGATGTCGGCACGCATGCCGGCATTGCCGAGGCCGAGGCACGGCTGGCCGAGCCGATCAGCCATGGCCGCCGCACCTAGAGTCTATTCAATCCCGGCCGGCGCGCCTTTCCTCGAGGCGTTGGCGGCCGGCATTCTGCGCCGCCATGGCGCCGATCCCCTGGAACTCTCGCGTGTCACCATATTGCTACCGACGCGGCGTGCCTGCCGTGCACTGGCGGAAGCCTTCCTGCGGCTTGGTGCTGCCCAGGGCCTGGCTGCCCTGCTGCTACCGAGCATCCGCCCGCTTGGCGATATCGACGAGGATGAACTGGAACTGCGTGGCCTCGGCAACGATACCAGCCAGCCGATCCCGGACCTGCAGCGCGCGCTGCTGTTGACCCGGCTGCTGCGCGCCTCGCCGCTGGCCGGCGGCGATGCGGCGAATGCCTATCGCCTGGCGCAGAATCTGGCCGAGTTGTTGGATGCGGCAGCCACTGAGGAAGTCGGCCTCGATCACCTGCCAGATCTGGTGCAGGGCGAACTTGCCGAGCATTGGCAACTGACACTGAAATTTCTCGCCGTGATCCGGGAGACCTGGCCCGCCATCAAGGCCGAGCGTCAGGACCTGGATGCCGCCGAGCACCGGCGCATCACTATGCAGGCCTGGCTGAATTTCTGGCACAACCAGCCACCCGAGGGCCCGGTGATCGCCGCCGGCTCCACCGGCACCATTCCCGCCACCGCCAGGCTGCTGCATCTGGTGGCGCGGCTGCCAGAGGGCGCCGTGGTGCTGCCGGGACTGGACGAGTCTTTGAGCGATGCCGCCTGGAGCGAAATCCGCACCGAACCGACCCATCCGCAGCATGCGCTGGCGCTGCTGCTGGACAAGCTCGGCATCCTGCGCGGCGAGGTGCAACGCTGGCCGGAAGCCGCCGAGCCCGGTGCGCGCGTCGCGCTGTTGCGTGAAGCCCTGTTGCCGCCGGCGGAAACCCATGGCTGGCGTGAACTGCCGCCACCGCAGGATGCCGCTTTCGCCGGCCTGCAGCGCATCGAGGCGCCCGGCCCGCGCGAGGAAGCTCTGGCCATCGCCCTGGCCTTGCGCGAGACGCTGGAAGAACCTGAACGCACCGCGGCCTTGATCACGCCGGACCGCAATCTGGCGCGGCGCGTGGCGGCGGAATTGCAGCGCTATGGCATCGCTGTCGATGATTCCGCCGGCCTGCCGTTGCTCAACACGCCGCCCGCGGTGTTTCTGCGGCTGGTGACGCAGGTGGCCGGCAGCGACTGCGCGCCGGTGGAATTGCTGGCCTTGCTGAAACATCCCTTCTGCATGCTGGGCGGTTCGCGGGCAGTCCTGCTCGACTGGGCGCGGCAGCTTGAACGCTTCGCGCTGCGCGTCAACGAACCAGGCGGTGGCCTCGGCGTGATTGCCGCACGGCTGCAGAAACGCTCCGATCTGCTGCCGCTGCTGGCGCAGTTCCGCCGGGCAATGGCACCGCTGCAGACAGCCCTGGCGCAAGCCGAACCATCTTTGCCGATGCTGACCCAGGCACTGATCGAAACCGCTGAATTGCTGAGCGCACCGCCGGCGGGTGAAACCCCGCCGCTGTGGCAGCGCGAAGCCGGCGAGGCGCTGCATGCGCTGCTGCTCGATATCCTGGCGCAGGGTGGCGAACTCGGCCCGGTGCAGCCGGACGAATGGCCACGCCTGTTCGAGGCTTTGCTCGAAGGCCGCGTGGTGCGGCCACGCTATGGCAGCCATCCGCGCCTCAGTATCCTCGGCCTGCTGGAAGCGCGCCTGGTGCAGGCGGACCGCGTCATCCTTGGCGGCCTGAACGAAGGCACCTGGCCACCGCAGGCGCAGGAAGATGCCTGGCTCAGCCGGCCAATGCGGGCCGCTCTCGGCCTGCCACCGCCGGAGCGCCGCCTGGGCCAGACCGCGCATGACTTCGTGCAGGCGGCATCGCGGTCTGACGTGATATTAAGCCGCGCCATCAAGGTGGACGGTACGCCCACGGTGCCGGCGCGCTGGCTGCTGCGGCTGGCGGCAAGGCTCGGCGAGGACAGGCGCTGGAAAGCCACCCTGGCGCCGCGCTATCTCGATTGGGCGGCGGCGCTGGATAAGCCACTTGGCAAGATTGCGATGGAGCCGCCGATGCCGCGCCCGCCGCTCGAGGCACGGCCACGCAGCCTGTTCGTCACCGCCGTGGAGCAATGGGTGCGCGATCCCTATGCGCTCTATGCCCGCCATATCCTGAAATTGCGCAAGCTGGAGGAACTGGCCCAGCCGGCCGATGCACGGATGCGCGGCAATGTGATCCACGATGTGCTGGAACGCTTTCTAAAACAGCACCCCGATGCCCTGCCGCCGCGCGATGTGGCGCTGGCTGAATTGCTCGAGCTCGGCCGCGACGCTTTCAAGCCCTGGATGCATCAGGCGGAAGTGGCGGCCCTGTGGTGGCCGCGTTTCGAACGCGCCATGGCCTGGTTCATCGATTACGAAGCCAAACGCCGCGCCCGTGGCTTCCACCCCGCTGTGCTGGAACAGGAAGGCGAGATGCTGGTCGGCGGCGATTTCACGCTGAAGGCCCGTGCCGACCGCATCGACCGCCATGACGATGGCAGTCTGGCGATTCTCGACTACAAGACCGGCCAGCCGCCTTCCAAGGATCAGGTGCATGCCGGCCTGGCGCCGCAATTGCCGCTGGAAGCGGCCATCGCCAAAGCCGGCGGCTTTACCGATCTGCCACCGGGCAGCATAGCGGAACTGGTCTATATCCGGCTGCATGGCGGCGAGACTTCAGGCGAGGAACGCCGCATCGAGCCAGATACAAAGAAGAAAATTCCACCCGCCGATGAACTGACCGATCAGGCCCTGGAACGCTTTCAGCACTGGATCCGGCGCTTCGATGATCCGGCGATGCCGTATCTCTCGCGGCCCCGGCCGCAATTCCTCAGCTATGCCGGCGACTACGACCATCTGGCACGCGTCGCCGAACGCAGCCTGGACGAGGAATGACCATGGCAGCGCGCGGCGAGGATGATTTGCTGCTGCATACGCGCAATCAACGCGGCGCCGCCGATCCAGGACTTTCGGCCTGGGTGGCGGCCAATGCCGGCTCGGGCAAGACCAGCGTGCTGGTCGACCGCGTGACACGGCTGCTGCTCGCCGGCACGCGGCCAAACGGTATCCTCTGCCTCACCTTCACCAAGGCCGCCGCCGCCGAAATGGCCAACCGCCTCAACAAGCGGCTGGGCGACTGGGCCTTGCTGCCGGACGACAAGCTGCGCCCGGCCCTGACCGACCTGCTCAGCCGCCCGGCAACGGCTGGCGATCTCGATACCGCGCGGCGGCTTTTCGCCCGCACCCTGGAAGCGCCGGGCGGCCTGCGGCTGCAGACCGTGCATGCCTTCTGCGAAGCCCTGCTGAAACGGTTTCCGGTGGAAGCAGGCGTGCCGCCGCATTTCAGCATCGCCGACGAGCCCCGCGCCGCCGAACTGATGCAGGCCGCACGCGAGCGCATGCTGCGCCGTGCGCTGCAGGATGACGGCTTGAGCGAGGCCTTGCTGTTCATTGCCGAGCGGCTGGACGATGCCCGTTTCGACAAGCTGCTGCGCGCTTTGCTGAACAAGCGCCGCGACCTGGTGCAATGGTTCGATGCCGCCGGCGGCGTCGAGAATGCCATCGCCGAATTGCGCCAGCGACTGAATGTGCAGGCGGATAGCGAGACCGCGTTGATCGCCAGCCATATCGCCTCGATGCCGGTGGCTGATCTGCGCCGGGCCGTTGCCGCGCTGAGCCAGGGCAGCAAGAACGATACGCTGCTTGCCGATAAACTGGCACCGTGGCTTGGCGACGAGCTGCCTGCTGCGCGGTTTCTGCAGGAATGGCTGCCGGCCTTCTTTACCAGCGAAGGCGAGCCACGGAAGAAACTGGCCAACAAGGATGCGCTGAAACTCTGCCCCGATGCCGATGACATTCTGCAGGCCGAGCAGCAGCGCCTGATGACTTTGCGCGACCAGCTCAATGCGCTGCTGGTGTTGCGCGCCTCCGCCAGCCTGCTGCGGCTGGGGGCTGAATTGCTGGACGGCTACGCGGCGGCCAAGCGCGCCCAGGGCCTGCTGGATTATGATGACCTGATCCTGCGCAGCCGCGACCTGCTTACCGAGCCGACGCAGGTCGCCTGGGTGATGTTCAAGCTGGATCAAGGCATCGACCATATCCTGGTGGATGAAGCACAGGACACCAGCCCGGATCAGTGGCGCGTGATCGAGGCTTTGGCTGACGATTTCTTCACCGGCGCCGGTGCACGCCCGGGCCTGCGCACCGTCTTCGCGGTCGGCGATGCCAAGCAGTCGATCTATTCATTCCAGGGTGCGCGACCCAAGGCCTTCCTCGACATGCGCGACCGCTTCCGCCACAAGGCCGAGGATGCAGCGCTGAACTTCCGCGTACTGCCGCTGCAGATGTCGTTCCGCTCGACACCAGCCGTGCTGCGGCTGGTGGATGCGGTATTCCGGCTGGAAGCGGCGCAGGCCGGCGTTGTCGAACCGGGCGACGTGCTGGAGCATCGCGCCCGCCGCGCCGATGCGCCGGGCCGGGTGGAGCTGTGGCCCACCCTGGCGCCGCCGGAACGCCAGGCGGCGGAGGCCTGGGATGTGCCGCTGGATTACATCGGCGCCGATGATCCGCGCGTCACCCTGGCGAAACGCATCGCGGGCCAAGTGAAATCCTGGCTTGGCCGCGAATGGCTGCCGGGCCAGGGCCGCATGGTGAGTGCCGGCGACGTGATGATCCTGGTGCGGCGGCGCAACGCCTTCTTCGATGCCATGGTGCGTGAACTGAAACTGGCCGATGTGCCTGTGGCCGGCGCCGACCGCATGCAGCTTGCCGAACAGATCGCGGTGCAGGACCTGCTCGCCATCGCCGACTTCTGCCTGTTGCCCGAGGATGACCTGACGCTTGCGACTGTGCTGAAGGGACCATTGTTCAATCTGCCCGAGGACGATCTCTTCGCGCTGTGCCATGAGCGCGGCGAGACAGCCCGGCTGTGGCCCACGCTGCGCCGCCGTGCCGCCGAGAAGCCGCTCTGGACCAGCGCCGCCGAGGAACTGAGCGCCCTGCTCAACCGCGCCGACCGCACCACGCCGTTTGCCTTCTATGCCGAATTGCTCGGCGCCGGCGGTGGCCGGCAACGGCTGCTGGCGCGGCTGGGCCAGGAAGCCGATGAGCCGATCGACGAATTCCTTGCCGCCACCCTGGCCTATGAGCGCGAAGCCGCGCCCTCGCTGCAGGGCTTCGTTGCCTGGTTTCATGCCCATGCCGGCGAAGTGAAACGCGACCTTGACCAGGGCCGTGGCGAGGTGCGCGTGCTGACCGTGCATGGTGCCAAGGGCCTGGAAGCGCCTATCGTGATCCTGCCCGACACCTGCGACCTGCCAAAGGCACGCGAGGATGAAGGCCTGCTATGGCGCGAGGCAGAGACCGGCAGCAATCAAGGCAGCGCCTTGTTCTGGCCGCCGCGCAAGGAGCATGACGTGGCGGAGACCGCCGCGATCCGGCAGCTACGCCAGGCCGCCCAGCTCGAGGAATACCGCCGCCTGCTCTATGTGGCACTGACCCGGGCCAAGGACCGCCTGATCGTCGCCGGCTATCTCAATGGCAAAACCGCCAAGAACGGTGCGCCGGCGGGTAGTTGGTATGCACTGGTGCAGGCCGCTTTCGATACGCTGGAAGGCGTGACCGAAGCCGAATTGCCCTGGGGCGACACGGCCCGGATTTACGCCAATGCCGGCAGCGAGTCAGAAAAGCCCGAAAACCCCGAGGCCGAACGCGAACGTGAGGCATTGCCGCCCTGGAGCCGCCTGCCGCCGGGACCGGAGCCAAGCCCGCCGCTGCCCTTGAGCCCGTCGCGCCCGGCCCGCGAGCCGGCACCACCGCCCAGCCCAGCCCTGCCGCCGCGCCGTGCCGGCCTGCTGCGCGGCAAACTTATCCACCGCCTGCTGCAAAGCCTGCCCGAACTCGCGCCAGGGGAAAGAGCCTTGGCCGCACGCCGTTTCCTGGCGCATCCCGGCCATGGCCTGGCACTAGAGGAACAGGCGGAACTGGCCGAGGAAGTGTTGCGGCTGCTGGACGATCCGGTCTTTGCGCCGGTATTCTCAGGGGCTGCCCGCGTCGAGGCGCCACTGGCTGGCCGCGTCGGCGACCGTATCGTGGTCGGCCGGGTGGATCGCCTGATCGTGATGCCCGACAATGTGCTGGTGCTGGACTACAAGACCGACCGCCCGCCGCCTGCCAGCGCGGCAGAAACGGACCCTGCCTACCTGATGCAAATGGCCCTGTATACCGCCCTTTTGCGCGCGATTTTTCCGCGCCACCGGATCAGTGCCGCCCTGCTCTGGACGCATGGCCCAAGCCTGATGCCGCTGCCGGAAGACCTGCTGTCTGCCTCACTGCATCGTGACTCGCCGCAAGCGCCCCCGGCTCCTAGCTTGAGACCATGATGCGTAAGCTTTTCGGTAGCCTGATCCTCGCCCTTGCGCTTGGTCTGCCCGCCGCGCTTGGTCTTTCCAGTGTGCCAGCGCGGGCCGATCCGCCGACTCCGGTGGTGATCGAGATGTTCACCAGCCAGGGCTGCGCCTCCTGCCCCCCCGCCGACCTGCTGATGCAGGGTTGGGCCAATGACCGCCAGGTGATCGCGCTGTCGCTGCATGTCGATTACTGGGATTACCTCGGCTGGCGCGACACGTTCGCCAAGCGCGGCCATACCGACCGCCAGCAGGCCTATGCCAAGTATTCCGGTTCGCGCCAGGTCTATACGCCGCAGGCGGTGGTGAACGGGCAGTATATCGCCGTGGGTTCCAACCGTGAGGCAGTGGAAGCCGCCGTGCGCAGTGCCATGAAGGACCGCCAGCTGGCGCTGAAGGCCGAGCGCGATGCCGATGGCAAGCCGCTGCGCCTGGCCATTCCGGGGCGCAAGGAATGGGAAGGCGAGGCAACAATCTGGCTCTGCCTGTTCGACAAGCGCCATGACGTGACCGTGCAGCGCGGCGAGAATAGCGGCAAGAGCCTGAGCTATGTGAACGTGGCACGTGCCTGGATCGATCTCGGGCGCTGGACCGGCGAGGCCGCCACGCTCGACCTGACACCGAAGCTGGTCAGCTACGACTGGGACAATCGCGGCGCGGTTGTGATGGTGCAGGCGAAAAAGGGCCAGATCCTCGGCGCCATCGACCTGGGTGGTAAATAGCGCTTCCTAATTGACGGAACCCGTCCGGAAGCCGAAGCTGAAAGCCATGGCAGGCTCCTCTCCCTCCACATTGGCGCGGCTGCGCCCGGCGGAACGCCACGATACCCAGCGGCTGAAGCAGATCGCCAATGCCGCCTATGGCATCTATGCCGGCAGCATGGCGACGCCACCCCAGCCGGTACGCGACGATTATACCGCGCTGGTCAATGACGATGCCGTATTCGTTGCCGAGAGCCAGGAAGGGGTTGCCGGCTTCACCGTGCTGCTGCCGATTCACAACGCGCTGCTGCTGCATGCCCTGGCAGTGGCGCCGGAGGCACAACGCCAGGGCGTCGGCGCGCAATTGCTGCATTTCGCCCTCAGCCATGCCATCAGCCAGGGCTTGCCGGCCCTGGAAGTCTCGCTGGAGCGGGCCATGCTGCCACTGTTGGGCTGGTTCGGCCGCTTCGGCTTCGAAACCATCCGCTCGCCTGGCCCCGGCGGCTACCAACGCTATTATCTGCGGCGTAGACTGCCCTGACCAAGCATCAAAAATAGAAAAGTCCGAGGAAACACCCGATGTCCGCTTCGCCGAAAGATGCCCCGGCCGCTGCCCCCAAACCGGCGCTACCCTCCTCCACCATGCTGATGCTGCGCGACGACGCTGAAGCCGGCCTGCAGGTCTTCATGGTGAAGCGCAATTACGCCATCGATTTCGCCTCCGGCGCCCTGGTGTTTCCGGGCGGCAAACTGGCCGAGGGCGATAGCGACCCGCGCCTTGGCAACCATCTGCGCCAGGGCAGGCTGGGGGCCGACTTGCTGCCCTATGCACTCGGCGCCATCCGCGAAAGCTTCGAGGAATCCGGCCTGCTGCTGGCGCGGGAGAAAGGGTCGGACCGCTTTCTCGATGCCGCACGGGTGGAGAAACTCGATGGCTGGCGCGAGCCGCTCAACAAGGGCGAGAAAACCCTGCTCGACCTCGCCGAAGCCGAAGGCATTGAATATGCCGTGGATGCCGTTGTGCCCTTCGCGCATTGGGTCACGCCGGTGAGCATGCCGAAACGCTTCGATACCTGGTTCTTCCTGGCACCGGCACCGGCCGACCAGATCGGCAGCCACGATGGCGGCGAATCCGTGGAATCCGAATGGATCAATCCCAACACCGCGCTGGCTGAGTGGGAGGCGAAGACCAAGACCATTGTCTTCGCCACCCGCATGCAACTGGTAAAACTCGGCCGCAGCAGCACCAGCAGCGATGCCTTCAAGGCCTCTGCCGCCGATCCGATCATGACGGTGATGCCGGTGCTGGACAAGGACGCGCCTGGCGAGCCGCATCTGCGCATTCCGGCTGAGGCCGGCTATGGCATTACCAGCGTGCCGCTCAGCCGCGTCGGGATGTGACTTACCCCCTCGTCATGCGCGGGCTTGACCCGCGCATCTCTCGCCGCATCGGCACAAGACCCCCGGGTCAAGCCCGGGGGTGACGAGGATAGTTAAACGATCCCCGCCGCCATCACGCGCGCCAGGCGCTGGGCGAAAGCCGTGGCATCGGTGAGTACCTCACCCTCCACCAGCTTGGCCTGATCGAGCAGCAGATGCGCCGCATCCTGCAGGGCATCAGCAGCACCAGGCGCAGCCGCGCGTTCCGCCATGCGTCGGATCAGCGGATGGCGCGGATTGATCTCCAGGATGCGGAGCGAAGGCCCGAGCGCACTCAACTGCTTGTTCATGCGCAGCAGGCGTTCGAGATGCATGTCCATGTCGCCATCGGCGGCGACCAGGCAGCAGGCGCTATCGGTCAGACGCGTGCTTTCGCGCACATCGCGCACCGCCTCGCCGAGAATGGTCTTGAGGGCCGCCACCAGGGTGCCGAGCGCCGCGCCTTCCACCGCCTCGCCCTTGTCCTCGGGCTGCGGCGCATCGGCGGCTGCCTCGATCTGATCCAGATCGGCGCCGCCGCGCGTCACCGAGCGGAACGGCTTACCCTGCCAGTCAGTGACCATCGAAAGCCAGAAATCATCCACCGGATCGGTGAGCAGCAGCACTTCCACACCCTTGGCGCGGAAGCCTTCAAGCTGCGGGCTGCGCTTCAGCGTCTCAAGCTGGTCGCCGGTGATGGTGTAGAGAGCGGTCTGGTTGGTCTTTAGCCGGCTGACATACTCATCCAGCGACACCCAGCCATCCTGGGTCGAGGAACGGAAGCGCGCCAGTTTCAGCAGCTTCTCGCGATGCTCGGCATCCTCATAGATACCTTCCTTAAGCACCGCACCAAAGGTTTCCCAGAAAGTCGCGTAGGCTTCCGGTTCCTTCTCGGCCTTGCGCTCCAGTTCGGAGAGCACGCGCCGGGTGATCGCCTGCTTGATGCGCGCCAGGACCGGATTGTTCTGCAACATCTCGCGGCTGACATTCAGCGGCAGGTCGGCGGAATCCACCACGCCGCGCAGGAAGCGCAGCCAGGACGGCACCAAGCCCTCGCAATTATCGGTGATGAAGACCCGGCGGACATAAAGTTTGAGCGCCGGCTTGCGCGCCGGATCGAACAGATCACGCGGCTGCATCGTCGGCACATAGAGCAGCAGGGTGTAATCCAGCTTACCCTCGGCCCGGGTATGGAGGGTCAGCCAGGGATCATCGAAGGCATGGGCGACATGATGGTAGAAATCCTTGTACTGCTCCTCGGTGACATCGCTTTTCGCGCGCGTCCACAAGGCTGATGCGGCATTCAGCGTCTCGTTGTCCTTGCCCTCTTCCAGCAGCACCACGGGCAGGGCGATATGGTCGGAATAGGCCTTGACGATACGGCGCAGGTTGGCGGGATCGAGGAACTCATCCTCGCCCTCGCGCAGATGCAAAAGAATAGTGGTGCCACGGCCTTCATGCTCGGCCTCGCCGATAGTGAAGCTGCCCGAGCCGTCGGAGATCCAGCGCCAGGCTTCCGGCTCACCGGCGCGACGCGACACCACTTCCACCTTGGCCGCCACCATGAAGGCGGAATAGAAACCGACGCCGAACTGGCCAATCAGCGACATATCCTTGGCATTGTCGCCGGAGAGGCCGGCCATGAATTCGCCAGTACCAGAGCGCGCGATGGTGCCGAGATTGGCCACCAGTTCATCGCGGCTCATGCCGATGCCGTTATCGGCGATGGTCAGCGTCCGCGCCACCTTGTCGACACTAAGGCTGACCCGCAGCTCATTGTCGCCATCCCACAGCGAGGCATCGGTCTGGGCCGCGAAGCGCAGCTTGTCGCAGGCATCCGAAGCATTCGAGATCAGCTCGCGAAGGAAAATTTCCTTCTGGCTGTAGAGCGAGTGGGTGACGATATGGAGCAGCCGCGTCACTTCGGCCTGAAAAGTCATGGTCTGGTCGGTCATCGATTCGTCCTCGTCGCTTCCAAGGCGGCGTTCGCCGGACGAATGGGATGCCCGGGTCGAGCCCGGGCATGACGATTATGGGTTTTGTCATCCTCGGGCTTGACCCGAGGATCCCATTTGGGCGCCTGCCGCTAGAACCTCAGTCCTTCTTCTCTTCCTTGGGCTTCTCGTCCTCAAGCAGCTCAGAAAACCGGCGCAGCAAGTCGCGGGCGGCGTATTCCGACACCAGGTAGGACCAGCCGTTCATGCGGCCATTGGCCTCGTCGACCTGCTTCTGCGCGTCTTCCCGCTTGAGCAAGGCGGCATTGTCCTTGTCTTCCTTCACCAAGGCAGAGTCGTAGCCGAGCTGAATAGTGACCCAGGCTTTCTTGTCGGCGGCCGGCAGACTGCGCACCGTGGCACGCACGCCATCCAGCGTAACAATCTCGGTGACATTGGCCTTGGAGAAATCATGCGCCGCGGCGCGGGCGACATCATCGAAGGCGATGAAGGCGAGCGCACCGGGGGCCGAGTTGGTGTCGTATTGCGACGACAGCTTCTTGCCCGCCGGGATCGCCTGGGCCGGCTTGAAATCGTCCTTGGCAGTGCCGTTCTCGCCATTGGTGCGCACCAGTTCCAGCACCTCGCCATCGCTGTGGCGGATGGTGGTGCTGGCGACGCGTGCACGCTCGATGCGCACCATGTCCTTGTCCAGCCAGGCAACCGGATCGGCTGGCAGATCGACGCGGCCCTTGGCGAGCCAGGACTTGGTGTCGCTGACCAGACGCACATGCAGTTCCGCCGGCTTCGGGCCGATCTCGCGGGTGCGCACCTTGCCGACGATCAATTCTGCCAGCGGCGTATTCTTGGCATCCAGCAGCTTCACCTTGATCGGGCCGGGATCTGCCTTCGCGGCCTCATCTGCCGGCTTGTAGGCCGCCGGATCGCTGACCTGGATGCGGTCATAGAGTTCCGGCTTGTCGGTGCGCGGCTCGATGGTCTGCAGTTCGGCGATGCCGAGGATGTTCTTGCGCAGGATGTCGCCCTTGACGCGATAGCCGTCCTTCGTGGGCATCACCCAGTATTCGCCGGCGCGCTCGATGCGGAAACGGCCTTTGAGGCTTTCCACTTCCAGCGCGGTGACATCGTTCACCCGCTTCGCCAGATCGGGCAGCAGCGGCTTGGAAGCGAAATTCGCCTCCGTCGCCTGCTCGCGCTGCTGCGCCACATACCAGGCCACACCGCTCAGCGCGACGGCCGCTACCAGCAGGATGACACCAACCTTGCCCTTCATGGCTGTACCCTCATCCTTCCACACTACGCACGAACCGGCGGCGGCGCCAGGCAATGCCAAGCCCGATCGCCACCAGGGCGGCAAGCAGTGGCACCAGGCCGATATTGATGAACTTCACGCCAAGCTGCAGCTTCTCGATATCGCGGTTCAGCTCGCGCTGCACATTGCGCAGCTCCTTGCGCGTGGTCAGGATCTCGGCCCGCAGGCCTTCGATGGCGGCCTGCTGCTCGGCGCTGACCAGGGCATTGGTGCCGCTGCCACCAGTGCCGGCCTTGCTCTGCAACTCGGCGATCTGCTTCTCGGTCTCGTCCAGCTTCTTCTGCAGCGCGCGCTCGCGGGCCTGGTACTGCTGGTCGGCGGAGCGGCGCAGTTCCTCGATCACCAGGAACGGGCGCTGCGACTTGCCGCGGCTGCGCAGCCCGATCAGGTCACCGGAACCCGACAGGTTGTCGATGGCATTGACCAGGAAGTCGGCATTGGCGGCAATCGGCACATAGAGCGACTGACCGAACATCTGCTGCGTGCGCACCCAGAAGCGGTCATCCAGCAGGTCGGCATCGGCCACCAGCACGACATTGATCGGCTTGGCGCTTTCCTTCACCTGCGGGGCGGGCGCGGCAGCTTCCTTCTTCTCGCCATCCTTCTTGTCATCCGCCTTCGGGGCTGGCGGACCATCGGGGAAGGCGGTCTTGGCCGGGCCGGTGATGCGGGCGGCCAGCGTGTAGGTCTCGCCGGTGGCCTTGAACTTCTCGGCCAATGCCTGCGGGTTCGGATCGCCGCGCAGGTCGGCCACATCCATCAACATGGCATTCTTCGACGACTGCATCAGCGGCGTGATCGTGGTGGTGCCGCCCTCGCGCTTCTTGATCGCGCCAGCGGAAGCGACGTTGATCGAGGTGATCTGCGCGGTGATGATGTCGTCATGGCTCATCTGCGCCTCAGTCAGCGCCAGCCACGGGATGTAATCGGCAATCGCGCCGGCACCCTGGCGACCGGTCTGCACGCGCTGCGCCAGACTCAGGTCAGCAACGAATTTCGGCTCGATATCGACGCCCCAGGACTGGAACAGCTTGGGCAGCAGCGAGCCGCTGTCGCCACCCGGCATCGGCTGGCCGGTCATCGGGTTCGGCATCGCCGCCATGGTTTCCGAATAGGGATCGACGAAGGCGATCAGGCGACCGCCCTTCAGCACGAACTGGTCGATGGCATACTGCGCTTCATCCGAGAGGTCCTTCGGATGCGCCAGCACGATGGTGTCGAACTTGTCGGTGATGTCTTCCGGCTTCGGCGCTTCCAGCACCTTGGCATCGAAGAACTGCTTCACCTGGCCCAGCACCAGATAGGGCTGCGCCTGGCCGCGCATCGCCGCCATGATGCCGCCCGGGCCGTATTCCAGCGGCAGCGAGCCGATGATGGCAATCGACGGCTTCTTCGGGTTGTTCAGGCCGTAGATCAGCTTGGTCAGGTCATATTCCAGGAACTGTTCCTTGTCGGCCTGGAAGAACGGGATCGATTCCTGCTGGTCGACGCTGTTGGTAGCAACCAGGCCGAAATAGAAATTCTGCCCCGACTGGCCGAGCGACACCGCCTGGATGCCGGCGGCGACGGCGCGGTCCTCGGCTTCCGAGAACGGCTCCGGATCGATCACTTCGAGCCGCAGCTTGCCGCCGGAGAGCGCGGCGTAGCGTTCCAGCAATTCGCGCACGCGCTGGCCATACTGCTTGATCTGCGGCGCCTGGGTGGCGAGCTTGTCGGAGAAGAAGAAGCGGAGCGTGATCGGCTCCTGCAGCCCCTTCAGCACATTACGGGTGCCGTCCGAGAGCGTGTAGAGCCGCGCCTGGGTCAGATCCAGCCGCGCATCGCGCAGGCCCTGGTTGGAGGCGACGTTGACGGCGAAGAACAGGGCAAAAGCCGCGACCAGGCCGGTGCCGGTGAGGAGAGTCTTGCTGCGCGCGTTCATGGCTCAGCCCGCCTTCTTCATATCGACCACCACCGCCGTGGCATAGAGCCAGGCGGCGATCAGGGTAATGAAATAGATCAGATCGCGCAGGTCGATCACGCCTTCGATGATGGCATTGAAATGCCCGAGGAAGCTGAACGACGCGATGGTGTCGACCAGGATGGTCGGCGCCCAGCCGGAGAAGAAGTTCAGCACCATCGGCGCGCCGGACACGGTGAAGATGAAGCAGACCAGCACGCTCAGCACGAAGGCGATCACCTGATTGCGGGTCAGCGCCGAGAGGCAGCAGCTGATCGCGAGATAACCACCGGCCATCAAGAGGCTGCCGAGATAGCCGGCGAGGATGACGCCATGATCCGGCTGGCCAAGCCAGGCCACCGTGATCCAAAACGGGAAGGTGAGCGCCAGCGTGATGCCGGCGAAAGCCCAGGCGGCGAGGAACTTGGCCAACACGGCCTGACCCAGCGGGATCGGCAGCGTGAGCAGCAATTCGATGGTGCCGCTCTTGCGCTCCTCGGCCCATAGCCGCATGCCGATGGCCGGCAGAAAGAACAGGTAAAGCCAGGGATGGAACAGGAAGAAGGCCTTAAGGTCGGCCTGGCCGCGCTCGAAGAACTGGCCGAGATAGAAGGTGAAGATGCCGGTGGTGAACAGGAACACCACGATGAAGACATAGGCGACGGGCGTGGAGAAGTAGCCTCCCAGCTCGCGGCGGAACACGGCGGACAATCCGGTCATGGTGAAATTCCTCAAGCGGCCTGGCGCGACTGGGTGAGCTGGCGGAAGGCGGCATCAAGCCGGCCCGGCTGGGCCAGGATGTCGCCGATACGCCAGCCCTCGCCTTCCGGTTTGCCTTCCGCGACGATGCGGCCACGCGCGATGATGATGGCGCGGCGGCACACCGCCTCCACTTCCTCCAGGATATGGGTGGAAATGATGATCGCCTTCTCCGCCGCCATGCCCTGGATCAGGCCGCGCACTTCATGCTTCTGGTTCGGGTCGAGACCATCGGTCGGCTCGTCCAGCACCAGCACCGGCGGATCATGCAGGATCGCCTGGGCCAGGCCGACACGGCGCTTGAAGCCCTTGGACAGCGTGTCGATCGGCTGGTCCAGCACTTCCTTGATGTTGACCTGGTCCACCACCTTGTCGAGCCGCCACTGGCGCTCCGAGCCGGAAAGGCGGCGCACATCGGCGATGAAATCGAGGAAGCCGCGCGCCGTCATGTCGCTATAGGCCGGGGCGCCTTCGGGCAGGTAGCCGAGCAGCCGCTTGGCCGCCAGCGGGTCCTCGGCCACATCATGGCCGCAAACCTTGATGCTGCCCGAGGTGGGTGTGAGGAACCCGGTGAGCATTTTCATCGTGGTGGACTTGCCGGCGCCATTGGGCCCGAGGAAGCCAAGCACTTCGCCCTTGCCAACCGTGAGGCTGATGCCATCCACAGCGGTGAAGGGGCCGAATTTCTTCACCAAATCGCGAATTTCGATCATTGTGCCCAGCCACTCCCCTGGTCTTTTCCCTGGCGCGTCCGACAGATAAGCGCTCACCCCAGGGGCATCAAGGGTTGGGGGGCGGAAATTGCCTTAAATTGCAGTACTGGACAGGAACTGCCCAGGGTGCTACCCGCGAGAAATGGCCGCCTGGGACGACACCGACGCGCATCCGCCCTCGCCCTGCACCAAAGTGTGCCGGATCGATGTCAGCACGGGCTTCTGCCTGGGCTGCTGGCGCACCGGCGAGGAGATCGGCGCCTGGCCCGCCCTGACCGCCCAGGAGAAGCGCGACCTGCTCCGCCGCCTCTCCGCCCGACGTTGGAGCTAGGTCCTGCACCGATGACCCTCGTGGAGCTGCGATGAGCCAGAGAACGCGTAGGATAGGAGCTGGATCGAAGGCGATGCGGAACATCGGCGAGAGCCAGCGACGCAGCCTACGTGTTCTCTGGCTCATCCCGGAGGGTCGCGGCTGGACGGCGCGATCCAGGCCGGCGCTGGCCTTGTCCGTAGCCCCACTACGACCGGCGGCCATCGCCGGCCTGGCTCGACCGCCCGGCCGCGACGCAGCCCGCGACGGTCATCGGTGTAGGACCTAACCCTTGCCGGGTTTCCTGCTCAAGCGCGCACTGACCCTGCTGGCCACCCTGCTGGCCACGTCGGTGATCGTGTTCCTGGTGCTGGAAATCCTGCCCGGCGATCCCGCCCTGCTGCTGCTCGGCACCGATGCCACCGACGAGCAGCTTGCCGCGCTCCGCAGCCAGTTCGGCCTCGACCGCCCGGCGCATATCCGCTACCTGGCCTGGATCGGCGCCCTGGTGCAGGGCGATTTCGGCATCTCCTATGCCTACAAGACGCCTGTCTGGCCGCTGATCGCTGAACGCCTGTGGCTGACCTATCCGCTGGCGCTGAATGCCATGACGCTGACGGTGCTGCTGGCCTTGAGCCTCGGCCTGTTCGCGGCGCAGCGGCATAACAGGCTCGGCGACGTGCTGATCATGGGGTTGAGCCAGATCGGCATCTCGATCCCCAGCTTCTGGTTCGGCATCCTGCTGATCCTGCTGTTCGCGGTACATCTCGGCTGGTTCGCGGCCGGCGGCTTCCCTGGCTGGGCCGACGCGGCCGCCGGCTTCAAGGCCCTGGTGTTGCCCAGTCTTTCGCTGGCCGTGGTGCAGGCGGCGATCCTGGCACGCATCGCGCGCTCCAGCGTGCTGGAAGTGCTGCGCGAGGATTTCGTGCGCACGGCGCGGGCCAAGGGGCTTTCAAGCGGCGCCGTGCTGCGCCGCCATGTGCTGCGCAACGCGCTGATCCCGGTGATCACCGTGATCGGTCTACAATTCGGCGGCCTGCTCGCCGGCGCCATCGTGGTGGAGCAGGTCTTCTCGCTACCGGGCCTTGGCCGGCTGGTATTCCAGGCCATCGCCAACCGCGATATCGAGGTGGTGAAGGCTGCCGTGATCCTGCTCGCCTTCACCGTGGTGATGGTGAATTTCGTCGTTGACATGCTCTATGCCGTGATCGACCCGCGGCTGCAGGCGCGCGATGTCTGATTTCCTCAAGCGCGCGCTGAAGCATCGCAGCTTCCTCTGCGGCGGCGTGCTGACTTTGCTGATGCTCGGCATGGCGGCGCTCTCCCTGATCTGGACGCCCTACAGCCCCACTGCAATCAATATCCGCCGCCGTCTGGCGCCGCCTTCGGCCGATTACTGGCTCGGCACCGATCCCTATGGCCGCGACGTGTTTTCCATGATCCTGGTCGGCGCGCAGAATTCCATCATCGTCGGCGTCGTCGCGGTCGGCATCGGCATGAGCATCGGCACGGCTCTCGGCCTCTGGGCCTCGGCGCGGCGCGGCTGGCTGGAAGAGCTGATCATGCGTTTCGCCGATTTCACCTTCGCTTTCCCGGCCATCCTCTCGGCGATCATGTTCGCCGCCGTGCTGGGGCCGAATTCGCTGAATTCGATCATCGCCATCGCGATTTTCAACATCCCGATCTTCGCTCGCGTGGCGCGTGGCTCGGCCAACGCGATCTGGGCGCGCGACTTCATCCTCGCCGCCCGCGCCGCCGGCAAGGGCGGCTTCCGCATCACCATCGAGCATGTGCTGCCCAACATCCTGGCGGTGCTGGTGGTGCAGGCGACGATCCAGTTCGCGCTGGCGATCCTGGCGGAAGCGGCATTGTCCTATCTCGGCCTTGGCACCCAGCCGCCGACACCCTCCTGGGGCCGCATGCTGAACGAAGCCCAGGCGATGATCTTCCGCAGCCCGTTCCTTGTGGTGTTTCCCGGCCTCGCCATCATGCTGAGCGTCCTCGGCCTCAACCTGCTGGGCGACGGCCTGCGCGATCTCACCGATCCGCGCCTGTCGCGGCAACGCTAGCCCATGGCGCTGCTGGAGGTCGAAAACCTGCGCGTCGAACTGGCCACCGCACGCGGCCCGGCAGCGGCGGTGCGCGGCCTGGATTTCAGCCTGGAACGCGGCGAGACGCTGGGTATCGTCGGCGAGAGCGGTTGCGGCAAGTCGATGACCGCGCTGGCGCTGATGGGCCTGCTGCCCGATGGCGCGAAACTCTCGGGCCGCATCGCCTTCCAGGGCCGCGATCTGGTCGACCTGCCGGAGGCCGAGCTGTGCAAGCTGCGCGGCAACCGCATCAGCATGATCTTCCAGGAACCGATGACCTCGCTGAACCCCTTGCAGCGCATCGGCGAGCAGATCGCCGAGCCTTTGCTGCTGCATGAAGGCCTAACGCGGGCGGCGGCGCAGGAACGCGTGCTGGGCCTGCTCGACCGCGTCGGCCTGCCCAATCCGCGCCAGCGCATCGACGCCTACCCGCACCAGCTTTCCGGTGGCCAGCGCCAACGCGTGATGATCGCCATGGCCCTGGCCTGCAACCCGGACATTCTGGTGGCGGACGAGCCGACTACGGCACTGGACGTGACCATCCAGGGCCAGATTCTCGACCTGATCGACGAACTGGTGGCCGAACGCGGCATGGCGTTGATCCTGATCAGCCATGATCTCGGCGTGATCGCCGAGAGCGTGCGCCGGGTGCTGGTGATGTATGCCGGCATCGCCGCCGAGCAGGGCCCGGTGCATGAGGTATTCGCCGCCATGGCGCATCCTTATGCGCGCGGCCTGTTCGCCGCCATGCCACGTCTGGGCCGGGGCGCTGGTCTGTTGCCGACCATTCCCGGCATCGTGCCGGACCTGCATGAACTGGGCGCAGGCTGTCCCTTCGCGCCGCGCTGCGCGCTTGCCGACCAGACCTGCCGCGCACAGATGCCGCCGCCAGTGCCGATCGGGCCGGGCCATGTTGCGGCCTGCTGGCATCCCGGCGAGGCCGCGCCATGACGGCCTTGCTGCACATCGAGGGCGTACATCGCGTCTACCGCCTGCCCGGCGGCGGCCTGTTCGCCAAGCCGCGCCTGGTGCCGGCGGTGAACGGCGTCGATCTGACGTTACAGGCGGGGATCAGCCTTGGATTGGTCGGCGAGAGCGGCTGCGGCAAGTCCACGCTGGCGCGGCTGGCGATGGCACTGGAACGACCGGACCAGGGCCACGTCATCTTTCAGGGCCAGGACCTCAATGCCTTGGACGCGGTAGCCCTGCGGGCGGCGCGGCGCGATTTCCAGATGGTGTTCCAGGACCCCTATGGTTCGCTCGATCCGCGCCAGCGGGTCGGCCGCATCGTTGCCGAACCACTGGATGCCCTGCTGAACGTAGATAAGTCGGAGCGTGTAAGCCGTGTGGCAGAGGCCCTGGGCGCCGTCGGCCTGCGGCCCGCCGATGCCGAGAAATACCCGCATGAATTCTCCGGCGGCCAGCGCCAGCGCATCGCCATCGCCCGGGCGCTGATCACGCGACCGAAGCTGATCGTCGCCGACGAGCCGGTCAGCGCGCTGGATGTCTCGGTGCAGGCCAGCGTGCTGAACCTGATGGCGGAGCTGCAGCAGCGCTTCGATGTCACCTACCTGTTCATCAGCCATAACCTGGCGGTGGTGGACCATCTCTGCGCCCAAGTCGCGGTGATGTATCTCGGCCGCATCGTCGAACAGGGCGAGACCCGCGCCATCTTCAGCCAGCCGGCGCATCCCTATACCCGCGCGTTGCTGGCCGCCCTGCCGCAGCCGGTGCCGCCATTACCCGGCACGCGGCGCAAGCGGCAATTGCTGCAAGGCCATGCCGCAATACGCCCGGCGGATCAGCCCGGCTGCGCACTCGCCGAACGCTGTGCCTTCGTGCAGGAACGCTGCCGCGCCGAGACACCGTCGTTGCGGCCGCTCGGCGAGCACCTGGTGGCGTGTCATCGCGCCGAGGAAATTTAGTAGCAGTTCGCGTCTGTGCGCCGCCAGAAACGGTAGTAGCTGGGCTCCCAGTTCTTCCAGCCACCACGGCCCGGCTGCGGGTCGCGCATCACCATCGACCAGTTAAATTCGCGGTCTATATGCGCTGACAGGCAGGCTGGTGCATTTGGCTTGGGTGGGAAGCGCCTCCCCGTATAGTCGTGCGACGCCTCATTGCTCAAATTTGACCGCCAAGTATTATCCCTAGCGGGCCAACTGCCCCAGAAACGCTCCCCTTGAACCATGGAGTACAGGCCCTGCCCGAAATGGGGTTGGAAAATATTCTCTGCCTGTTTCGTATTCCTGTCCTGGCTTAATGCCTGATGCGGCAAGAATGCCGCAAGCAACGCAACGCCAATCATGCAGACTGCCGTTCGCATCTTTTTGCTCCCAGGCGGACCTTGCCGCCCGGGAACTTATGCAATCATCGGTTTCGGGCAATCCCAGGGCCGGATTGCAGCATAATTGCGGCAGCCCACTCAGGCGTTTCAGGAAGCCTTCGGCTGCACCGGTACCAGCCGGTAGCCGCGCTGCATCATGCATTCGTTGGTGAACAGATACATGTCGGCACCGCGCTCGAAATAACTCGGGCTTTCCGTGGTCATGCCGGCACCGAAACCATAGCTGCGCGGCTTGAAGCTGGCGTCAAAAGCCTTCTGATCGCCAACGGCACGGCATTCCCGCTCATCCTTCGCAAGCTGCTCCGGCGAAGTGTTGTCGCGCGCCCATTCCGAGGCGGTGCCGCATCCGGCCAGCGCAAGGAGTCCAATACCAAGCAACAGTCGTTTCATCGCGCACCAACCTTGTCGAGCCGCACCAGTGAATAGCCGCGCTGCTGCATGCAGTATTCGGTGAGTTCATAGAGCCGGGGGCCGCGCTGGCTGTAGCTGACGGTGAGACCGCCGCCGCCATCATCGCCGCCGCCCTGAATGAATTGCGTGTCGCGGAAGGGCGGATATTTCGCCGTGGTGCCGAAGCTTTCGTCAAACGCCTGGTAGTCGGCAACGGCATGGCAGCCCTTCTCGTCGGCCAGCCGCTGCTCCGGCGCCGTGTCGGCGCGGCGCCATTCTGTGGCCGGCGCGCAGGCAGCCAAGAGCAACAGGCCAAACAACGGCAGACGTGTCGTCATGACGTGCCTGTCTGTACCGGGGTCAGGCGGTAGCCCCGCGCCCGCATGCAGAAATCGCTGAGCGATGCCTCGCGCTGCTCGCGCTCGAAGAACGGATCATAGGGGAACGGGTCGCGGTAATAGCGGCCATGGCGGTCATACCAGCCGCGATACCCGAAACCAGAGCCGAAGCGCGGCCAGGTTTCGGCAAAAGCCTGCTGGCGCGCCATCTGCCGGCATTCCTGCTGGTCGGCGTGAAGGGCGGCATCCGAGGTGAACGGCCGGTCCCAGACCATGGCCGGTCCACAGGCGGTAAGGAATGCCGCCAGGATCAGGGGCAGCAAACGGCGCAAAGCGCATTCCTCCTGGAATGGATTGAGGTTAATGCTGCGCCTGGATTCGGGCAAAAGCAAGGCGCCGGTTATTCCTGGAAAAACCAGTTATTCCTGGCCGGGGCCAATCATTCTTGGCAGGGAAAGGCATCTGACAATGCCATGCGCACCGCCTTGATCGCATCCTGCGCCATGTCGTCGGCATTATCGGCGCCGTATTCGACGAATTGCTGGCGCAACGTCGCGGCCGGGGCTTCGCGCGGGGCGCAGAACCAGGAAATCTCCTTGCCCTCGCCGACCAGCGCCTCATACATCGCCACCGCCGCCTGCAGGTAGCGCAGGCAGCCGCTGCGCTGCGGGCTGGCATCGGGTGCCTGGCAGAGCGCCAACAGGTCCTTGCCGAGGAACGGGGGCGGCGGCTGCAGCGCGCTGGACATCTGCGCCCAGGCGGATGAAACGGGCAGCATGGACCCGGACATCAAGGACAGGGGCATCTGGGCGGCGCCGGCGGCCAGCAGGGCCGCGAACATCAGGGCTTTGGGCAGACGCATCAAACGATCTCGTTCTCGAACGGCTCCCCGCCCATTGCGCGGAAAATGCCGTGCATCTTTTCGGCGGCAGCATCGAGTCGCGCCTTGTCGGTGGAGCGCATCACGATGGCACAGGATGCCTTGCCGCCCCGGAAAGCCGGATAGGACCCCATATCCACATCCGGAAATTCCTGCTGCAACGCGCCGAGCTGCTCCGCGATGGCGCCTTCCGGGATCAGGGCGATCACGGTGCGCGACAGCAGCTTGTCGCCCCCCACCAGATCGGCGGCAACCGAAGCCACCATGGCCTGGAAGATCGAGGGTACGCCGGCCATCACCAGCACATTGTCGATGCGGAAGCCGGGTGCGGCGCTCACCGGGTTGTCGATCAGGCTGGCGGTATCGGGAATGCGGGCCATGCGCAGGCGGGCGGCATTCAGCATGCCGGCTTCATAATGCGCCTCCAGCCGGCGGCGCGCTTCCGGGTGGATGTCGATGCCGACACCGAAAGCCTGGGCGATGCAGTCGGCGGTAATGTCGTCATGGGTCGGGCCGATGCCACCCGAGGTGAAGACATAGTCATAGGTGGCGCGCAGCTCGTTCACCGCGCGAATGATGCGCTCCGGCACATCCGGCACCACACGCGCTTCGGCCAGCCGGATGCCCAGTTCGGTGAGCTTGCCGGCAAGGAAGTGCATGTTGGCGTCGCGGGTACGCCCGGAAAGGATTTCGTTGCCGATCACCAGCATGGCGGCGGTGACGATCTTGGGCGGGTTGGCTGGGCTGTCCGTCATGGCGCCCTGGACATAGCATTTCCCCCCGGCCGAGGCCAGACCAGCCCTGGACCTGATTTCAACCTCAGGCTATGGCAGGGCATGCTGTTTCCCCATCCCCTGCAGCCGGCCACCCTGATCCGGCGCTACAAACGCTTCCTGGCCGACATGCGGCTGCCCGATGGCACCGAAGTGGTGGCGCATTGCCCCAATCCGGGCGCCATGCTGGGCCTGGCCGAGCCGGGCATGCGGGTGTGGCTGAAGCCCGGCCAGGGCAAGCTGGCCTGGGGCTGGGTACTGACCGAAATCCCTGGCAGCGGCGCCCTCGTCGGCATAGACACCACGCTGCCCAACCGCCTGGTGGCCGAGGCGCTGCAGCAGGGCCGCATCCGCGAGCTGGCAGGCTATACCGATATCCGCCCGGAAGTGCCCTATGGCCGCAACAGCCGGATCGACTTTCTGCTCAACGGCCAGGGCCTGAAGCCGGCTTACCTGGAAATCAAGAATGTGCATCTGAGCCGCCGCCCACCGCTGGCCGAGTTCCCGGATTGCGTTACCGCGCGGGGCGCCAAGCATCTTGGGGAATTGGCCGACCAGGTGCGCCAGGGCAACCGGGCGCTGATGCTTTACCTGGTGCAACGCCCGGATTGCAGCCACTTCCGCCTCGCCCCAGACCTCGACCCCGGCTATGCCACCGCCTACCGCGAGGCTAGGAAAACCGGGGTTGAAGCGCTATGTTACGATTGCAGCGTGACGGAGGCAGGCATTGCCCTTGCCCGCGCCCTGCCGATCGAAACTGAAGGCGAAACCGAAGGATAGAGTTCCGTGAACAAGAATGCCGCCCTGCTGGATGAGGATGAGGACGATCTCGAGGCGCTGCGCCCGGGCGCCATCCGTCTGCATCGGGCGGAGGATTTCGAAGGCATGCGCCGCGCCGGCCGTCTGGCCGCCGAAACACTCGACTTCATCACCCCGCATGTCGAACCCGGCGTGACCACTGGCCATCTCGACCAGCTCTGCCACGATTTCATCCTCAAGCATGGCGCCGTGCCTGCGCCGCTGGGCTATCGCGGCTATCCGAAGTCGATCTGCACCTCGGTGAACCATGTTGTTTGCCATGGCATCCCGGGCGACAAGCGGCTGGAAAACGGCGATGTGCTCAATATCGACGTCACCGTGATCCTGGATGGCTGGCACGGCGATACCAGCCGCATGTTCATGGTCGGCGATGTCGGCGTGAAGGGCCGCCGCCTGACCGAAGTGACCTACGAAGCCATGATGCGCGGCATCGAGGTGGTGAAGCCCGGCGCCACCACCGGCGATATCGGCTATGCCATCCAGCGCTTCGTCGAGAAGGAACGCTTCTCCGTGGTGCGCGATTTCTGCGGCCATGGTCTAGGCCGCATCTTCCACGAACCGCCGAACATCCTGCATTACGGCGAGCCAGGCACCGGCGTGCCGCTGCGGGCTGGCATGTTCTTCACCATCGAGCCGATGGTGAATGCCGGCAAGTGGCAGGTGAAGCTGCTGTCCGACGGCTGGACGGCAGTGACCAAGGACCGTTCGTTGTCGGCGCAGTTCGAGCATTCGATAGGCGTCACCGAAACCGGCCATGAGATCTTTACGCTCTCGCCCAAGGGCTGGCACAAGCCGCCCTATGCCTGACGGCCGCCATGCCTAAGGCCGCGGGGCCAAAGCCTAGCACCGCTGCAGATGGTTTGGCCGAAGATGCCGCCAAGCCGCATTATCACGGCCACCGCGAACGCCTGCGCGAGCGCTTCCTGGCGTCTGGCGGCGACGGCATGCCGGATTACGAAATCCTTGAATTGCTGCTGTTCAACGCCATCCCGCGCCGCGACGTGAAGCCGCTGGCCAAGGCGCTGGTCGATCAATTCGGCAGCCTGGGCACCCTGCTCAGCGCCGAACCGGAACGGCTGCGGCGGGCTGGCTGTTCGGAAACCGTGATTGCCATGCTGAAGCTGACGCGCGAAGCGGGCCTGCGCCTGCTGAAGGGTGAGGTGATGCGCAAGCATGTCATCTCGTCCTGGCAGGCGCTGCTGGATTATTGCCATGCTGCCATGCAGCATGATCCGGTGGAGCAGTTCCGCGTCATCTTCCTCGACCGCAAGAACACGGTGATCGGCGACGAGGAACAGCAGCGCGGCACGGTGGACCACACTCCGGTTTATCCGCGCGAGGTGGTGCGCCGCGCCCTTGAGTTGCAGGCCAGTGCAGTCATCCTCGTCCACAATCATCCATCTGGCGACCCCACCCCTTCCAAGGCCGATATCGAGATGACCAAGCAGGTGCGCGAGGCCGCCCGCGCCGTCGGCATCACCCTGCATGACCATGTCATCGTTGGGCGCCACGGCCATACCAGTTTCCGCGGCAAAGGTTTAATCTGAGCCGCCACCAGCCCGGAGTCCGGTTTCATGCGTATCGTAGCCCTGCTTCTTCTCCTGTTGCTGCCCGCCGCGCTGCATGCCCAGGATGCGCCGCCGGCCGAGCAGCTTATGCTGCCGCCGCTGCCCAGCTTCAAGCCGGTCTATCAGGATAACGGCAAGGAGAAGCGCGTGGTGGAACTGGTGCCGAGCAACCAGACGCTGGAGACCTGGACCGAGCGCGTGGCGATCATCGTCTATGTCGGCGTCACCGGCAAAAGCCCCAAGACCGTGGCGGAAACGCTGCAGGCGGAGTGGCGCAAGGATTGCGGCAAGTTCGACAGCCATCCGGTGGAACAGCAATTCGAGAAGAGCTATCCCATCGCGGTGTTCGCCATGCAATGCGTGGACGGCAAGACCGCTGGCCGCCAGCCGAATGAATTTCTGATGGCCAAGATCATCCAGGGCATCGACAACCTGTATCTGGTGCAACATGCCTGGCGCGGCGGTAAGGATGCTTTGCCGCCGCCGCTGCGCGATGACAAGACCGGCGATGAATGGGCGAGCCTGATCCAGAGCGTCGAACTCTGCGACAGCCGCCTGCGCGGCCAGCCCTGCGGCATGGGCCGGCGGCGCTAAACAGGGCGGCAGCTAGCGCGGCTGGGACATCCCCTCCAGGCCCCAGACCCGCCCTTCATGCCGGCCATGACGCTGGTAATGCTCGCGCGCACCGAAGATGCCATGCGCCCCCTTGGGGCCATATACCCGGTCCGCCGCGACATCGGGATACCGCTGCCAGTAGAGCTCGGCGAGGCGCCGTTCGGTCTCGTTTTCCTGCGCCGCTTCCCTGACCACCTGGTTGGCGGCGGCGACATATTCTGGCCGGGCCGGGTCAAGCAGCGGCGAGGTCAGCGCACCTTGCGCATAGGCGGCATAGCTGAGCAGCAGCACCATACCCGCAGCCAGATTCCGCATCGTCGCGCCACTCATGGCAAAGCCCTCATCTCTATCCACTCGCTCCAGGCATCGTCGCGTCCGCTAAGGCCAACACGCAGCCGCACCCGGCCATAGGGCAAGACATAATTGCGCCAGTAGACTTCGTCGATGCGGCCAAAATCCTTCTCCAGGCCATCGACATCCAACCGGCCCTTGAGGCTCAACGCACCGCCCTCGCCGGCTTCGTATTCCAGCACATACCGCGCGGCGGGATCGCCGCTCCAGGCCAGCTTCACGCCCTCGGCGATATCGGCGAAGCGCAGCGCGCGGCTGCCCGAGGGCTGGCGCCAATGCGGCGCCGGCCCAGCGGCAGCGGTTGCGACTTCGCGGCGGTCGACACGGCGGGCCTCGAAATCCTGCTGCATCGGCAGGGCCAGCCGCGCCGCGATTTCCGGCTGCGCCATGATCAGATTGCGGCTCTCGCCGGGATCATCGGGCAAATGAAAGAGTTCGGCATCCACAACAGCACCATCAACGCGGCGCTCGATACGCTTCCAGTCGCCCTCGATGCGGGCGGCGATGAATTCCCGCACCTGCTTCGGATCAGGCTCGGCAAAGCCGGCAAGGCTGGTCAGGGCGCGCCAAGGCTTCTGAGTTGCATCCAGCAGAGGCGCAGGCAGCTTCGCCTGCCCCAGCCAGGCCATCAGGCTCGGCATTACCGCGCGATGATCGGTCGGATAGGTCAGGTCGCGCGGCGGCTGCGACAGATCCGGTGGCAGCCAGACAAAAAGTGGCAGCCGCACGATCTCCTCATGCAATTGCCCGCGATGCGTGGTGGAAGCATGGCCGACCTGGCCGCGTTCGAGATGCTCCTCGCCATGATCAGCGGTCAGCACCAGAATGGTGTTTCGCGCCAGACCGCTGGCCTGGAAGAACTGCCAGAACTGCGCGAACCAGGCGTCGAATTGGCGCCAGGTGGCTTCATGCAAGGCGACGATGGCGGCGCGGTCGCTGGCCTGGAAGTCGATGCTGCCGGCAGGAATCGAAGGCTGGGTGTTCACTGCCTGGATCCGCGCCACGGCGGCGGCATCGCCCGGCGGCAGCAGCTTGCGCCAATCCGGCGCGAAAGCCGGGTCCGGCGCATAAGGCAGATGGGTTTCAAGATAGTGATACCAGAGAAAGAACGGCTGGCGGTCGAGCACGCGGCCAGCCAGCCAGGGCAGTGGCGCGCCCGCCGGCTCCACCAGCAGGCCGAGATGCTGGAATTGCTCGATATGCATGAATGCCTGCAGGCCGGCAACGCGCCAGCCTTGGCGGTTCAAGGCCTGCAGCGGCAATTCGCGGTCGCGCGGCACGGTATCGCCAGCGGCATGGATACCCTGCTCATAGGCATCAAGGCCGGTAAGCAGCGCCACCGCGTTCGGCGCCGTCCAGGCCGAGATGGCGCGATGCCGCTGGAAGCGCAGCGCCTGTTGCGCGGCCTCGAAAACATGCGGCGCGATCTCCGGCCGCACCATGTCGAAGCGCGTACTTTCGACGGTGAGCAGGATGACATTGCGGCGCGGCTCAGCGCCCGGCAACCAGACACTGGCGGCGGCGGCAAGGGCAGCGATGCCGAACAGGCTAGCGAAAAACCAGCGGCGGTACATGGCTCAGCAGCGGATAGAGCGCCAGCGGCGCGGTGAACAGCAGAAGCAGCAGATGCAGGCGCCGCACCGCCGGATCCGAGTCCGGCAGCAGCAGCAACACGGCAGCGCCAGCCAGCAGCGGCGCAACGGTCCAGGGCGGGATCGGATAGCCGGCGAGACGCTCCAGCGGCACCAGCAGCAGCATGAGGCCGAAGCCGAGCGGCAGCGCCGGCAGGCTGGCCCGGCGGAACGAGAGCTGTGCCGCGCCTTTGCCTGTCGCCAGGCCCAGGCCATGGCCAAGCAGGGTACCGGCCAGCGCGCCGAGGCCATCGACGCCGATATCGCGCAAACCATAGCTGCGGCTCGGCAGCAGGCCCTGCAGCATTTCATCATGCATGCCGGCAAACAGGCCGAGCAAAGCGGCCATCAGGGTGAGCGGCCAGCCGGCGAACCAGGGACACAGCGCGCGGCGCAGCACCAGCGCCAGCACGGCATATTCCGCGACATGAATCCGCTTCGCCGGAAAGGCCGGATCGGTGGCGAGCAACCCGAGCGCCGCGCAGATGATCGCGGCCAGCAGCAGCCGCCAATCCCATGGCCGCCGCCGCCAGGCAATCAAGGCCAGCGGCAGCAGCACAGCCGCAAGCGCCAGCAGCGGCAGCCATCGGGCCCCGCCGCCAAGCTGCACGCTCAATGCTTGCCAGGCCGGAAAGGCATTAACGAAAGCCAGCAGCAGCACGGCGGCCAGCGGCCAGCAGGCCAGCGCCATCCAGTCGCGGCGAGAATCCGGCTGGGCCAAAGCGGTCATGCCAGCCGCAGGCGATACAGCCGCACGCCGAAGGGCGTGAAGCGGTCGCGGATCAGATTCGGCTCGGCCAGCGTCATCTCCGGCATGGCAACCGGCAAAAATGGCACGAGCGTGGCGATGACACGGTCGCAGGTAATATCGACGTTCAGCGCCATATCCTCGATATTCACCGCAATCAGCAGCAGGTCGCCATTATCCGCCGGCTTGACGATCAGGCGGATCGGCTGGCTGCGGCGATAGGGACCGTCGGCTTTCACCGTGCAGGCGAGATCGGCTGTCGGCTGCAGCATGCTGGGGCCGACCAGGGCCAGTTCATGGTTCAGTGCCACCACCTGGCGCCACATCGCCTGTGACTGGCGAAGTTGCTGCGGCGTTGCCACCAGTGCCGGCTTCTTGCTGTTGTCATAGTCCGGCACGTCGCCGTAATCGGCGATTGGCGACGGGCTGTAGCCGAGCACGTCACCATCGCGGGTGCCGTGGCTGTCATAGCTGAAATGGATCACCCCGGTGGCGCCATGCACCAGTGCGGTATAGATCGTGGCGCGCAACTGCTCGGCATCGGGCATGTACCAGCCCATGCGGGTGTCGGCGAAGGCCTGGGAAATATACCAGACCGGCTTCTTGCCCTCGGTCAGACGCACGGCCCGGGACATGGTACGTGCCACCCGTTCGATATGCTGCACCGGGTCGGCACGGCGGAAAAAGGGGTAGTTGAACAGAGCCGAGATATCGGCCTTTTCCCGCCATGCCGCCCAGCGTTGATAGTAAATCGGCGCCAGGCCTGCGCCATCAACGATCAATGAGGCACGCCCGGGATCGAAGCTGCGGAAGCGCGCCAGGGTCTGGTCGAACACCGCAAGACGGGCCGGCGTGTCGGCGTCGGAAACGAATTGCGCCGCTTCATTCTCCAGCATCCAGGCGAGAATGGCCGGACTCTGCCAGCGCCGTCGCGCCAGCGTCTCATCGGGGTTCTCCACGATTGCCTGCAGGCCCAGCCGCTCGGCGGCATCCAGGGCGGCATCAATATTCTGTACCGGCCACAGATGCACCGTGTTGAAACCGGCTTGCTTGAACAATGCGAGATCATGCTTCTGGCCGAAGGCTTCGCCATGCAGCGCGTGGTAGGCGCCGATGGGAAAGAAGGAACGGGCCGGATCATAGGCGCGGCGCAGGTTGCCCTGGGCATCCGTGTGCGGCACGCCCTCGCGATGCACCATCTGCTGCGCCGTAGCCGGCGGCTCGTCCGGAACCGTCACGGACTGGCAGGCGGAAAGGCCGAGAAATACCAGCAACATCACAAGCCGGGCGGCGCTCCGGCCCGCATACCCGCTGTGGATGAAATCAAGCTGCCCGGCCCGCACCATTGAATCCCCGCAATTTCATTCCCAAATGATATAAGCTGAACCGGTTTCAAGCTCCAGGAGGGCCCCATGAAGTTTAGCATTCTCACCCTTGCCGCCGGTATGCTGCTGATTGGCAGCACCGTTGCCCAGGCGCAGGCAGTGCCCCAGGTCGTAACGCCGGTGATCGCGCCGATCATCACCCAGAACCAGGCCGGTGCCACTTCCCAGGCGGTCCAGGACGGGACCAAGAAGGCCGAGGAAAAGGCTTCGGAGCAGGCACCGAAGAAGTAAGCCTGCACGCTACTCTGCCGGCCGCGCTGGATGTGACAATTCGGCGCGGCTTTATTTTTGCCGCGAACCAGCGTAAGCCGGGCCATGTTCCCGAGCCAGAATCTCCTGCCCTCGCCCTTGTCGCCAGATTACTGGCCCGCTGTTGCCGGCCTTGGCTGGCCACTGGCTGCGGCCTTCCTGGTCGCGCTGGCAGGTACCTGGCTCGGCATGCGGCTGGCACCCAGGCTTGGCGCCATGGCGCAGGTGCAGGCCGACCGCTGGCACCAGAGCGGCGCCGTGCCGAAGCTGGCCGGGCCGGGTCTGCTGGCAGGCCTGGTCTTTGCCCTGCCGCTGCAGCAATGGCTGGTGGCGGCCTCGGCCTGCCTGATCGGCTGCCTCGATGACCGCCAGCACCTCGCGGCGGGGCCGAAGGCGCTGCTGCTGCTGGTTCCGGCCCTGGCCGGTGCCTGGGTAACCGGACAGGCCTGGATAGCCCCGGCGATCTGGATCGCGGCGAATGCCTGGAACCTGCTGGATCATGCCGATGGCCTTGCCGCCGCCGCCGCCTGCGCCGCCTGCCTGCTGATGGGCGTTGCCGGCGGCCCGCTGGCGGCCGCGGCGCTGGCCGGCTTCCTGGTCTTCAACCTCCCGCCGGCCCGCAGCTTCATGGGCGATGGCGGCAGCCTGCTGCTGGGCACCACCCTGGTGCTGCTGGCGGCGCCGCTGGGGCCGGAAGCAGCCCTGGCCTGGAGCGCGGTGCCGCTGCTCGATTCCGCCCTGGTGGTGGCGAGCCGAGTGAAGCGCGGCGCGAAACCCTGGATCGGCGGCACCGATCATTCCAGCCACCGCCTGCTGCGCACCGGCCTGCCGGCTTTCCTGCTGCCACCGCTTTATGCCCTGGCCACCGTCTTGCTCGGACTCGGCGCAATGGCCCTGCTGGCGCGTTAGGCAGCGTCGCGCTGAAAAGCCCGGCGTAAAATGCCGGGCAAGTCGCCGGGCAGGCGCCGCAGAAAGATCAGCCCGAAACGCAGCCACAGCAACGTCGAGACCAGCGACAGGAACCAGCGCGGATAGCTGGTGTGGAAATGCTTGACGAAATAGTAGCTGGCGCTGCGCGTCTTGTGCCATTCGACGAAGATGCGGGAGACATCAGACGTGGAGAGATGGTGCGGGATCGGGATGTCGCCAGCATAGAGCACCCGCCCACCCATCTGGGCGATGCGGATGCACAGGTCGGCATCGTCGAAATGCAGGAACATGTGATCATCCATGCCGCCGAGCTGTTCATAATAGCGGCGTGGAATCATCATGAACGCCCCCGACACCGTGGGCACTTCAGCCACACTATGCTCTGCTTGGGCATCAAAGCGGTGCAGGCGGCGGAAATAGGGATGATTGGGAAACAGCCGGTCCAGCCGCAGCAATTCCATCAGCACGCGCCAGGGCGAGAGGATTTCGCGCCGGCCACCACGCTGCTCTCGGCCATCGGGATGTTGCAGCCGGCCACCGCAGAGCCAGACCCGCTCCTGCTGCGCAAAGACATCAAGGATCCGGCTCAAGGTCGCGGGCAGCAGCACGCAATCGGGATTGACGAAGGCGATGTAGTCGGCCTGGGCCTGCGCCGCACCGAAATTGCAGCCAGCGGCAAAGCCAAGATTGCGCCTGGCTCGCAGCAGCTTGAGCCGTGGTTCGGTTGCCGCCATTGCGGTCAGGCGCTGGCGCGTCTCTGCCGAGTTGCCGTTATCCACCAGGATCAATTCGACCAGTTCCGGCTGCGCCAATTGCGAGGCGATGTTTTCCCACAGCACCGGGCCGGTGTAGTAGCTCACGGTCACGGCCGAGACGCGGCGCGGCAGCGGCGCGCTCAACTCACTCTGCGATGGTGACGGCTGCTCTGACACATAATGCTCCGGAAGGCTTTAAAAACGGCTCAATACCTGAATTCCGGCGTCTTGTCGAACCGCCGGCCCTAGCGGATGCTGTTCATCAGCGCCTTGTGGCTATCGTCCAGCGGAAAGAACTGTTCCACCCCGGCGGCGATGGCACGCCGCGCCAAAGCGGCCCCCTGCCGCTTGGCCTCCTGTTCCGGCTGCAACAGCAGCACCGCGCCCTCGAAGAACAGGCCAGTCGGGTCTTCCGGCCGGGCCTGCCGCAGACGGCGGGCCAATTCCCGGGTCCGTTCAAGCTGCCCGGTCTGCAGAGTCCAATTCAGGTAGCCGAGTGCGATGTCGCTGCGCCAGGGCGCCAGTTCCAGGCCGCGCTCGATTATCTGGCGCCACAGCGTGATATGGGGCAACAGCAATGGATGGTAGGCCGCCAGGTTCGACTGCAGCATGATCTCGCTAAACAGCTTATCGCCATGCAGCGGCAGCAGCGGCGAGGTGGTTTCGGGCAAGCGCCGCTCGATAATCTGCCGCAGCCAATTGATACGCGCCGCCTCGCGCTCGGCATAGGGCGGTGGCGCGCCCGGCTCCTGGCGGTTGACGAGCAGCCGGACCTCGAATGCCACCATGTCGGCAAGCTGCATGTCGGCGCGGCGCGGATCCTCCGGCAGGGGCGGAGGTGGCGATACCGGCGGGCGCTGCTGTTCATCATGCGCCGAAAACCAGGCCCGCTGTTGATCGATATTTCCGGCGTAACGATTGAGCACGACGGCGCCCCAGAGATAGGCTGCGGCCAGCAATACAAGTCCGCCGATGGCGGTACTGCGGCCCAGCACGGAGGCGGCCCGTGCTTCCGGCGGCTGCGGCCTCATCACGGCAATCCAGGCCAGCCCCATGTATGGCACCGCGAAGATCAACTCGAACCACAGCCCAAGCGACAGCAGATAGGCCACCACCAGACCGAGCGCGATGCCACGCCGCACCGCCGTGAGTTTCTCGGGCGCGAGCCATGCCGGCTGCAGCATCAGCCAGGCGGTCAGCAGCACCGCCGGCAGGCCGCCATCATGCAACGCCTGTAGCAGCCAGTTATGCGCATGCAGGTAATTCGAGGTCAGCATCGCCCACTCGCTCACCTGCCACAGCGGGTGGCCGGAGAAGGTGATATGGGACAGCATGGTGTTCGATATGGTTCCGGCGCCATTGCCGATCAGCCAGGCAAGTGGCTGCTGCTCGGGCACCGACCGTATGATCAGCCACACCATGCGGCGGTCGTCGAGCGAGGCTATATTGGCGGTCAGTGCCGGGATGCTGACCAGGATCAGCGGCAACAGGGCCGCTGCTGCCAGCACCAGACCAACCATTGCCGGGTGGCGCATGAGGCTGAGCATCCCATTCCAGGGCAGGCGCCACCACAGCAGGGCAATGGCAAGGCCGACCAAGGCAGCGCCCATCATGGTCAATGCCTCTGACAGGACCAGCAGGCCCACGGCTAGCAAGCCAGCGATGATCCGTTCGGCAATTTCCAACCGGCCCAGCGCGGGCATCGCCCAGGCCATGACCGGCAGCGCGAGCCCGGGCCAGGCATAGTAGGCCAGCACCTGGAATACCGTCTCGGTCCCCTTGAGGCGATCAAGGCCAAGCACCACCAGGATGCCCGCGGATGCGGCCATGCCGCCCCATAAGACCAGCCGCCAGGCGCGCGGCTGGCGCAGCACCAGATCGCCCAAAAGCAGCCAGAGGCCAAGCCCGGTATACCATAGCGGCCCGAAGCCGGATTGCGGCACGCCAAGCAGACGCAGCCGCCAGTCGGCGCCCGTGAAGCCGCCCGGGCCGCTCAGCAGCAGCCAGGCGGCAAGCAGGAAGGCTGGCAGAGCCAGCAAGAGCGCAGGTCGTGATGGCCGGCCACCCGCCCCCAGCCAAACCGCCAAGACCATTGCGCTTAACGCGGCTGCAATGAAATGCGCAATCACAATCGGCTCGGCCAATTGCCAAAGCCCGCGCTTGAATAGCGGCAGAGAAAAAAGCGGGCCGGCCAGCGCCAGCCACAGCACTGGCACCGCGACATAGGGCGCGATACGGTCAATAGCCGCCACAGCGGCGCTGCCGGTCTCCTCGCCTGCGGGGCGGGCCGCAGCGCTGGCAGAGGATGCGGGCTGCTGTTGTGGGCGTTTGGCCTTCCTGCTCATGTCTAGCCTCTCATGGCTCTCGGTCCATGACTCCGCTAGACGCCAGTGCGCCTGACTCGCTCAACTGGGACAGGGACGGCTTGGCCACGCAGCACGCTCCAATGACGTTATTGGGGCTGAATAAACGAAAATGGCGGCTTTGTCGAACCGGGCTTTACTTTCAGCCCGCCTCCTTACCGCTGCGGCGCCACTGGCGACAGCCGCGACAATTGCGGCCACAGCTTCGCCCAGCAGCAATCGTGATCGGCGTCGTCGATCCGTGTCACCAGGGCTTCAGGCTGCAGGCCATAGCGGCGCAAGGCTGCAAAGGTCAGCTCCGGCGGCACCTGCTTGTCGCGGCTGCCGACAAAATGGCGCTGCGGCAAACGCGTCCAGGCCGCCGCAGTCTCGGTGCTGTTGCGCGAGCCGAAGAGCGGCGTGTCGCCGAAATGACTGGTCCAAGCCTGATGGTCGAGCAGGCCTGAAACGGTGACGATGCTTTCGATGTCATTGCGGCTGCCAGCCAGCAGCAGCGCCATCAACGCCCCACCGGAATAGCCATAAAGCTGCAACCGCCGCGCACCGAAGCGGGCGACATACTGGTCTATGGCCTCATTCAGTGCCGCCACGGTTTCCGGCGCGAAGCGGTGTGTGGTCCAGTATTCCGAAACGCAGTTGCGCGCCTTGTCGCCGCCGATGAACTGGCAGGGCCGCGCCAAATACAGCAGGTTGGGCAAAGGATGGCGTGCCGCCAGATCCAGTGCCACAGGCTTGCCCGGTGTCGGATCGCCAGAGCGCTGATAACGGCTGATATAGGCTTCGCCATCGCCCTCGATGAAAATGCCAAGGCGCTGATCGCTCGGATCAGAGTGGCGATAATATGCTGCGATATCGAAGCTGCGCGTGGCGAATCGCACCCGCTGCAGCGGCGGATTTGCCAGGCGCGCGGCGGCATCGGCGCGGGCTTCATCGCTCAGCAGCAGGCCGCCGCCTTCGCAGCCGGCCAGCAGCAGCATAAACAACAGGCAACAGAATCGGCGCAACAGCGTCATATCAGCAGGCATCCCTATCCCGTGACGGCATCATCATGCCAGCCAGACTGCCTGCCGCCGCCGCGTTTGAAAAGCGGCATGGCAAAGAATGGTGCCTGAACAGCAAAAAGGGCCAGACCTTGCGGTCTGGCCCTTTTGTTTAAGCCGGCCGTTTAAGCCGGGATGACTGGCTTAGAAGGTGGCGCGGAGGCGGGCCGAGACGCTCCACACGTCAAGGTCCTGGCGGCCAGCCGAGAGATAGGCGCCTTCCACATTGCCGGAGAAACTACCCAAGCCGAAGAAGTTGATGCCGAGGCCGAGCTGCGCGCCGAGCTCGTCATCATTCGAGAAAGTGCCGTTGCCCAGGGCCACCGGGGCGTTCTTCTCGAAATCATACTCGCCAACCACCTTCACATACGGCATCACCTTCTCGAAGGCATAGCCGACATTGCCGCCGAAGGTCACGC